>JBBRQD010000170.1:0-8912 GCA_038227045.1 Planctomycetota bacterium | reverse complement strand
TCTCGTCGGGCAAACTGGAAGGCTTCAACAATAAAATCAAGACGATGCAGCGTCAAGCCTACGGCTACCGGGACCAGGAGTTTTTCCGATTGAAGATCTTCGCATTGCACACCGTGAAGTACGCGTTAGTCGGATGAACCATATTTTTCATAAAATTTTCGTACTTTTTCAAATTTTGTTATCCTTCGTTGAATTCGGACATTTCTGCATCGGCAAGCGGCAGGAGTGTTTCGTGTTCAACGTTTTTATCCATGGGGTTCTCCAAGGAGTATTTAACTGCATCTCCGAATTAGCGGTGGTGATCGAGGTCGTCAACTCCGTCTGCTCCCTGTCTGCTGGACATCGCGTCGGCCGTGTCGTATATTGACATGTGGTGTCCAGGGACGTCAATCTCGGATTTTTGGACATTGGGCTTAACGCTTTGACGTGTCAAAGCTTGGCGTTTTTTGTCTAAAGTTGTCTTTGTAAGTCGTAACTGCGTAAGGCTTTCGAATCAATCACGCTCCGTTTGTATTGTTTTTCGTCATGAGTCTGCCGTACTACGATACCACCCCTCAAGCACGAATTGAATAAAGAAGTCCGCGCCGGGAGTAGACAACTTCGGCGCGGAGGAGTAGATTGAGCGCAGTGCTACGTTTTTCGCCCGCCCGCCGCTCCAGTATTCAACCGCCGTTCACACCCAGCATTGCCCTATTATTTAAAAACACGCTGTTCCCAATCTGGATCGCATCGCCGAATCGTACGCTGTTATTTTGGCGCACTTTTCTCCGGCGCGCCTCGAATTGAAACCAAATAGCCCACGATGTCAGGCACTTGATCTTGGTCTATGCTGGCGCCGTAAACCTTAATCATCTTGGTGACTTCGTTCTCCCACACTTTACGTGGAAACTCCGGTTGCATTGTGACGTAGCGGCTTGAATGGCAGGCCATGCATTTGCTCGTATACGCGTCACGCCCCGGCCCCGCAGCGATCTCCGGAACGTCGATCGGCAGCACAATGCTTTTTACAGTCGCGTCGGCATCCGCGCCTTTGAAGACGAAAAAGAACACTCCCGCTAATACACAGATGGTGGCAGCAACTAGCGCTATTTTTTTCACCGCATTCCCTCGTGTCAGATCACTTTTACTTCGATAGATTCCATCACGTTGCGGCGGTACCCGCTTCGATTCCATTGGCTCTCGGTCTGTGTCTCACCGGCGGCGTTGGTTGCGCGAACCATCAGTTTCGCTGCTCCTGCAGCGGCGGGCGTCCAAGTGTAACGCCAACGGCGGAACGAATATTTACCCAAATCCGAGTCCAGCCTGGCGCTCACCCAATTCTGTCCCACGTCACTGGAAATTTCGACTTTTGCAATGCCCTTGCCGCCGTCGAACGCCACGCCTTCGACTTCCGTTGCCTTGCCCGCTGAAATCTGCTCACCCTGGGACGGGGTGACGAAAATCGACCGCACGCTCATGCCCGCGATCGGCACCGTCTCTGCCGCCAGTTTGTCGGGCAGTTCCTGCGCGTCCGGCGCCGTGGGCATCCGGTACGCCTTGTCCATCCAGAAGCCGTGAAATTTCTCGGACAGAACCGTGATCGTGCTCAGCGCCTTCACCCAATACGTCCCATACCATCCGGGAACGATCAGGCGGATCGGGAAGCCGTTGAGCATCGGCAGCGCGGCACCGTTCATGTCGTATGCGATCATCACATCTCCGTCCATTGCGTGCGCGGCGTCGAGTGATTTGACGAACTCCGGTGTTTTGGCTTGCGGCGGCGCGTCCAATCCCTGAAACGAGATATCGGTGGCGCCAAGCTTCAGGCCGGCTTTGTCGAGCACATCCTTAAGACGCACGCCGGTCCAGCGCGCGTTGCCCATCGCACCGTGACCCCATTGTCCTCCGGGCACGCGCGGTTGATACAAACTGCGCGAATTTCCCGCGCATTGATTCACCGCGACGACAGAGACCGGACTGAATTGCGTTTTCAATTCCTTGAGCGAAAGGCTCAGCGCGTTCTGAACATGCCCCTTGATGTCTAGCCTGAACATTCGCGTGTCGATGGTCGTGGGAATGTTGGCGAGATGCCAGCGGACGAAAAAGGCGTCGTTCGGCGTCAGGTCGTCGCGAAAATAGTGGATCGGCGTTTCCAATTGTGGCGGCCGGTCTGTCAGCAGGATCAAATCCGCCGATTTTTCGGGAAAACGCAATGGTCCGCCTGGAGCCGGTGGCGCATTTCCACCCACTGCTTTTTGTTGATCGCACGCAGGCAACAATGCCGCAGCCCCGGCCGCGAGCGAATATTTCAAAAATGCACGCCGCTTCAATTCCACCCTATCACCTCTGCCGCTTTCCGATTCGCCATGCGACCCATCCGCTTGTTATATTTTTCCATGTTCAGCCTCTATATGCGCGGTTTCGTGCCTCACGAAACGAGGGCTGAGGATGTCGTGCGGATTCAGCGATACTGATTTCCGATCCGTCTTTCCCATTATAATGGCAAATGCTCCCGGCAGAATAAACAATGTGGCAATGGTCGCGAATGCCAATCCGCCGATCACCGCTCGCCCGAGCGGTGCGGATTGCTCTCCGCTTTCTCCCAAACCCAACGCCATCGGCACCATGCCCGCGATCATTGCAAAACTTGTCATCAGGATCGGCCGCAGGCGCGTGCTCGCGCCTTCCAATGCCGCATCGATAGCGGATGCACCTTTGATCCGCGCGCGTTCGGCAAAAATGACGAGCAAAATCGCGTTGGCCACCGCGACGCCAATCGACATGATCGCGCCCATGAAAGACTGGATATTCAAGGTGGTGTTGCTCATCCACAATGCCAGGACGACGCCCGCCGCCACAGCCGGCGCGGAGGAGACGATCACGGTGGATAATTTAACCGATTGGAAGTAAGCCCAAAGCAGTAAAAAAATAACCAGGATCGCGACTAAAAATCCGCTGCTCAATCCGGACATCATTTGAATCATGGGCTTAATCTGGCCGCGCACTTCAACTGAAACCTTTGGCGGTGGAGCACCGAGTTCGTCGAGAGCTTTCTGAATCTTACGGGAAACTCCGCCCAAATCTTCGCCCATAATATTGGCGCAAACTGTAATGGTCCTCTGCGTGTTGTAGCTGTCGATTTCCTCTTCCGCTGTGGACTGGGTAACGCTCGCCATATTTCGGAGCAACATTTGGACGCCGGCGTGTTTTGACACCGGCAAATTCTGTATGTCTTCAATCGATTTGATCTGGTTTTGCGGTAGTTCAACTTGTACCTGATAACCCAAACCAGTCCTGGGATCGGCCCAGAAATTTGCGACGACATAACGGCTCGAAGAAGTGGACGTAATAAGTGAACGAACGACTTCAGTCGAAGTCAATCCCATGACACCGGCACGCTCGCGATCGACGTTAATCCGAAGTGCGGGATAATCGCTTGCTTGTCCGAAATGGATGTCCCGCAAGGAAGGGATGGCCTGGAGTTTTTCGCGAATCTTCTGCGCGAATTCGCGATCCGCTTCCACGTCTGGTCCTGCGACGGCAATTTCAACCGGTGTTGCTGAGCCAAAACTCATGACGCGGCTGACAATGTCGCTTGGCTCAAAGGAGAACTCGACGCCGGGGAGCCGCTTCGCCAGAGTATGCCTTAAGCGCTCCTGTAACTCTTCGACCGGGATTTTTACGCCGTGTTTCAACTGTATTTGCATCACGGCCTCTTCCGGGCCGCCGGACCATTGATAAATTGTATTGATTGAGAAATTCGGAGGCTGCACGCCCACGAAACCCAGGCTTATTTCGATGTTATCGGCTCCAACTTCTTCTTTGATAATTTTCAGCACCGCCAAGGCTGTCTTTTCCGTTGCCTCAATGCGAGTGCCGGTCAATTCTCTCATCCGCAGTTGAAATTGACCTTCATCGACCTTCGGGAAAATCTCATTTCCCAGCCGCGGACCCAGCAGAAGCACCACCAGCAGCGTCAAAACCAGATAGGTCGGAATGAATACCCAACGCAGCGAGAGCGTCGTCTTAACCATCCTCGCATAGAACCCCTGTATTTTCGAAAAGACCGTATGCTTTTTTTGTCCATGACTCGCGGAAGTATGGGTGTCTTTAAGGAACCAGGCAGCCAAGACCGGCACCAGCGTTCCCGACAGGACATAAGCGGAGATCATCGAGAAACCGACCGCAAGCGACAACGGGATGAACAATGCTTTGGTAGCGCCTTCCATTAAAAAGGCAGGTATGAATACTGCAAGGATGCAGAGCATTGCCAACATACGGGGAATGGTCGTTTCATTCGTCGCATCCAAAGTGGCCAGCGCCACGGATTTTCCGGTTTCCATATGAGAATGGATATTTTCGATGGTTACCGTGGCCACATCAACGAGGATGCCGACGGCGAGTGCCAGTCCGCCGAGGGTCATAATGTTCACGGTTTGGCCGACGATCCACATGGCCAGAATTGCTCCGAAGAGAGCCAACGGAATATTCAAAACAACGATCACGGCGCTGCGGAAATCCCACAGGAACAACAACACCATGATGCCGGTCAAGACTGTTCCAATCAAGCCTTCGCTGAGCAAACCGGTGATTGAGCGCGTGACGTAAGGCGATTGGTCGAAGTCGAAGCTGATTTTGACATCGGCAGGCAGGAGCGCCTGAAACCGGGGAAGATTTTTCTTCACAGATTCCACGACGGCGAGCGTCGATGCGTCGGACCGTTTGGTAATAGGAATATAAACCGTGCGCTTTCCGTTAACCAGAGCGTAACCGGTTTGAATATCCGTGCTGTCTTCCACGATGCCGACATCGCGCAGGAAGACGGTCTTCGTCGAACCGAGGCGGATCGGCACCTTCTCCAGATCTTTGATATTGACAACCGTCGCATTATTCGGAGCCATGTAGGCCAGATTTCCAATTTTGACATTTCCAGCCGCAGCGATTGAATTGGCTCCAATCAAGGACGTCACAACTTCATCCGGCGACATGTTGTAGGAGCGCAAGCGATCGGGGTCGACATGAATGACGATCGTTCTGGCACTTGCGCCAAAGGGTGGTGTCGATGAAACGCCGGGCAGCGTGGAAAGAATCGGCCGCACACTTTTCATCGCGAGGTCTTGCAGTTCGCCCAGATTTTTTGTATCGGAAGAAAAGACCAAGTCTCCAATTGGAACGCTGCCCGCGTCAAAGCGGATCACTGTTGGCGGAACCGTTCCCGGCGGCATGAACGCTTTTGAACGATTGACCTGTCCAATAATTTCCGCCATGGCTTGCGCCATGTTCGTTCCCGGATGAAATTGAACTTTTACCAGACCACTGCCTTGAATCGATTTTGTTTCGATGTGTTCGATACCGGCAACATAGAGGAAATGATCCTCATAATGATTGATGAGGAAGCCTTCCATCTGCTCCGGGTCCATTCCTCCATAAGGCTGCGAAACATAGATGACGGGCACTCCCATATCTGGAAAAATGTCGCGCGGCATTTTCAGGGCCGAGTAGATGCCGACAAGTGTGAGCGCAATCATCGCAACCGAAATCATGACCGGTCGTCTTAGCGCTGTATGCGTACTAACAATGTTCATCGAATCTTGTTCCTAACAGGCAGAGTGGGAATTCCAGTCCGTCCAAGGTATGCGTGAGAGAAAAGACGCTCAAGCAAGGCGTCCTACTTAGTGGAAACAGAGTTCGCGCAATCCGCTTCGCGCAGTCCGCCGATGCGGATAGACAATCCGTACTCGGCTTTGTTGTATTCGGCGATATTGTTCGCGGCGCGCGATTTGGCGGCAAACAGTGCTTCTTCGGCCGCAATGACTTCAAGCGTCAGCGCCGCGCCGCTTTTAAAGCGCTCGTTGGAAAGCTTCAGCGATTCTTCCGCGGCCTCGATCTCTTCTTTTGAAAGCTCTACCAGTTCTTCCGAAGTTTTGACATGAGTTTGACTTTCGACAATTTCACTGGCCACGCGGTCGGCGATCTTGGCGAATCGAATTCCTTCCTGGCGCAACTGAGCCTCGGAGATGTGGATACGGGACACATCGCCGATGCCGCCGGGGCCGATTTTCCATGCCAATCCGACTGAGACATCGTCGCTGTGGTGCATCTTGGCGAAATCTCGGCCGAACGGTCCATCAAACGCGTCCACAATGACCGCTGGCACCAGAGGCGCGATAAACGCGGCTTTGCGTTCTTTGTCCAAGGCATTCCAATAAGCGCGCGATTCCTTGAGTTCCGGGCGCCGCTCAAGACCGTCGGCAATCAGTTCCGGCAGTTCCAAGCCGGGCTTGACCATTGTGATCATGGTCTGCGAATCCTGTTGAGGAACCAACGTCACCAGCGGGTCGATGTGCAATACTTCCGTCAATTTCAGCGATGCAAGACGCGCTTTGTCGCGAGCCGCGGCCACACGCTGTTTCACTTCGGCGCGGACAGCTTGACCGCGTTTGACTTCGGATTTTAGCACCGCGCCGCCTGCGACCAGGTTTTCGACCAACTTTACCGTTTCATCGGCTTGTTTCAAACGCTGTTCAACGATCGCTTGTTCAGTACGGGCGAGCACCAGATTGAAATAGTCCGCAACCGCTTCGTAATGCGCCTGGGCGACGTTGACTTCGACGTTTGCCGAATGCGCCTGCTCTCGCCGGCGCGCCGCGAGCACCTGAAAAATAGATTCACCCAAATGCCATTCCAACCGCGCGAGACCACCACCCCGGCTCGACTGCTTGTCTACGTCGATAAAGGTTCCGTTGGTATTTTGCGCGCGTCCGTGGTGCCATCGGTTCTCTAAAAACGGCGTTAGCGTTGGCAAGAATTGCATCTTTGCGGCAAGAGTGTGCGCTTCCGCCTCATCCAATCGCGCACAGGCCAGCCGAATGTCGAGATTGTCGCAGCCGGCCAACTTGAGAACCGTCGGCAGGTCGATCGGGAGCTCGACGGGCTTATTCAACGTCAATCCACCGGCCAGAGTTTGCGGGCAGTTGTAATCGTCCCCTAAGTCAATTGCCAACCGTCTTCCGTCCAAGGCAAAATCGAGAATTTTGATAGTCGGATATTGGGAGGCATTCGTGGCTGGATGAGGTTCTTCTGCTTCCGCCGGCTTCGCGCATCGCGCCGAAAGCACAATCAACAGCAATACCACAAGCTTCACTAATCGACTCATCATACCATGCTCCACGCCGCGACTATTTTTTTGTAACGACAAGTTCTTCTCCATCCAGGATTCCGATTCTGGCCACTTTGACGATCTCAGTGGTTTCTGTCAACTCCTTTGCGGAAACTTCAACCAGGCCGTGGTCGGAGACACCCGTTTTTACGGCAATTCTCTTCGCCTTTCCATTTTCGACTGCATAGACAATGGAACCCAGCTTGCCGGTGAGAATGGCGCTCGCGGGCAAAGCCAGGATATTTTTACTGAACGATGTCGCGATTTCAATGTTGGCCATCGTGCCGGGACTCAGCTTGCCGTCCGCATTAGGCAGATCCATTTCGATCCGCAGTGTGCGCGTGGCCAGGGAGAGCATGGGCGCCACTCGCACGATTTTTCCATTGTGCGGCGGCTCTTTTTCCTTGCCGTAAAATGTAGCCCGGAGTGACGTTCCGATTCCCACATTGCCCACGTCGCTTTCGGGCACATCAGCCACGACGCGAATGGGATCGGTGACCACCAGTTGCACCAGAGCCTGCATACCGCTCCGCGCGCCAGTTCCCGCGGTAATCAGATCGCCGTTGCTCACAAATCGTTTATGGACGCGAGCCTGAGACGCGGGTTGGCCCAGTCCAAGCGGAGGCACCGTGACCTGTGTGTACGTCTGCCAGACCTTGGCGCGTTGCACCGTTGCTTCGGCGATGCCCACTTTGCCCTTGGCGGCTTCGACAGCCGCCTGAGCGGACTCGACCGCGGCTTGCGCCGACTCCGCGCCAGCTTTCGCCGCGTCCACTTCTTTCTTAAGAACGGCGCGCTCGGAGGGCAATGCGGTCAGTTTGCCTTCGGCCACCGCCACGCTGGCCTGATAAACTCCCACCGTCAACTCCTGGTTTTCCCGCTCCAAATCCGTCGCCGCATTGGTTAAAAACAACTTTTGAGTCCGTTCATATTGTTTCTGTGCCTTCGCCAGTTCAGCCTTGGACTTCAGCACATCAATCTTCAGACCGACCTCTTTCGCGTCGATTTCCGCGTCGCGCGCCTGCACGCGTTCGACCTGCGATTGAGCGGCCTTAACAGACGACTGCGCAGCCTTCACATTCGCCTCGGCCGTTTTAACTTCCGCCTGAGCCGATGCCTTTTGAGCTTCAGCCAGTTTTACGTCTTGCTCCAACTCTGGCGCATCAATCCTGGCGATCGTGTCGCCGGGTTTCACGGTGTCGCCGATATCCAGTTTGAAATCGCGCAAAAAGCCCGGCACCCTGGCATACAATTCCACATTCACCGCCGCCTCTGTGTTTCCCGGAATCTCGATCCACCTCGTTAGATCGCGTCGCTGGGGTTTCACGGTGTCGACCGAATTGGACGCGGTTTCCTCGCTGCACATGCCCACAGCAGTCAGGAAAAGCGCAATGATAAACATGCTCGATTTACACATAAGGCGTTAATTCTCCACCTATTTTCGTATGACAAAATTAAAAAGTCAACCGTTTCTGTATCGCGGCATCATTAAAAAACGTCCGCAAAACAAGGCCGAATGATATTTTTCATTTTTTTTCGGTTACGCCAGACTGACGATTTTGGTTACCCCGGCCTTCATCAAATAGCGGTTTTACCTTCTGTTATTTTTAGAGTTTTTCATAGTAGAAATAGTCAACTAAACTCAATCTAAGCAGAAACCCGTAGTTTTTCCTCTTCGGGATCGAGTTCCCAGCGCGGCCAAAGGCGCTCGACCATGGCCAGCGGGGCTTGATTGACGCGGGCCAGAAACTCCCGGCACGCTGCATGAAGCGCT
>JBBRQD010000169.1:0-8919 GCA_038227045.1 Planctomycetota bacterium | reverse complement strand
GATCCGCCTCACCAAACTCCGCCTCCGCCCAATTTCCAGCCGATTCGATTTTTCTCATGGGAGCCACTCCTCTAATCAGGGTCTCCCTTATATTTCGTCCAGTTTCCCTCCGAAGATGTGGGTAAAGACAAGCCCTCAAGGGAGAGGGGAAAGTTGCCAATGGCAAATGGTTATACCATTCCGGCGGTGAGGCCGATGTAGATTGCGGCTTGGTAGGCGTCGTCGCGGAAGGCGTTGAGCATTTCGGTGGCCAGGGCCGGCAGGGATGCGGCGGCGACGCGCGTGGCCATGTTTTCGAAACATTCGAGTTTGTCGCGGTCGGTGCGCAACTGGCGCGCGGCGGAGAGCGCCTGGCCGAGCATGTCCTGCAGTTGCGTCGCGGGCTGGCCGCCGAAGGCGACCGTGCGGGTGGTGCTGTGCACCGCGTCGCGGCGGACTTCCTTCAATTTGACCAGATAGAGCAGACTGCGCACGCGTTCGCCGGGATCATCAATGAGCGCGACCAATTGCAGCGCTTCGTCGAAGACGGCCCGCGCCATGTCGTTGAGACCGGCGCTCAGCATGGGTTCGGCGGCGGCGGCCAGCGCGTTAAAGCGCGGCAAGGCGCCGACGATCTGTTTTGACGCGGCGAGCAGATTCGCGATGATGGTGCGCGGCTTTGTCGGTTCTTTTCTCAGGCCGTAAAAGACGGCCATCACGCCGAAAATGGGGAGCCGCTCGGCGGGCGCGGGAATGGCCGCCATCAGTTCTTCGGCGCCCTGCACGTCTTCGCGGTAAATCCTGGAGATCGCGATGGCTCGCAGCGCCTGGGTTTTGGGCAGAGCGAAGGTGATCCCGGCGGCCTGGCGTTCGGCCAATTCGTGGCGCCCGGAGCGGGTAAAATTCTGGACGAGTTGCGACAGGATCAGCGATTTGGTCCACGGGTCGTCGATGGCCGCGGCGCTTCTCAGGCAGTCGTCGATCAAGCCCGCTTCGGCCTGCGCGTCGGCCAGGGCGCAGATGGCCGTCAGCCAGGACGCGCGGATGCTTTTTCCGCCGCTGAGCGTTTTGGTCGAGCCCAAGGTCTGAGAGGGAAGGGGAGACGAGCGGGTGCTGCGCGAGTCGGCGCCCAGCGGGCGGTCGGCGACGGAGATGGGGATGCCCTGATTCAACGCTTCGCCGAAAAACAGGTAGGCGTCGCGCAACGCCGCCGCGGCGCTTTCAAGATCGCCGTACACGGCGAACGTGCGGCCGACTTCGAGGCAGGCCTTGCCGTGTTCGGCGGGGTTTGAGATCAGCGCCAGATCGTCTTTGAGGCGGTCGAGGTACGGGCGCATGCCATCGGTGTGGCCGTGGCGGATGGCGGCGGCAACGGCCTGCGCGAAGGAGATGATGCGCATTTCGGCGCGGCGCGGCGCGGAGTCCAGGAAGTTGATCGCGCCGTTCATGTCGCCTGACGCGGCGCAGCCGATCATGTAGCGTTCGGAGAGATCGCGGCGCACATCGCCTTCGGGGAGCGCGCGGATTTTTTGCACGGCCAGCCCCAGCCAGGCCGTTACCAGGCGGCGCGGCAGGTTTGTTTTGGCGGCTTCCAAACGCGGGTAGATTTCCTGCGGCACGGAGAGTTGCTGCAGAAGATCGTCGGCCGTCTGCCAGTCGCCGGCTTTCGCGGCGGTGTCGGAACTGGCGAGCGTGTTTTCGAATTCGATCTGCTGTTTGCAGTCTTCAACTTGAACCGCGGCCGGCGGGAAGCCGTACATTTCCGCCAGAGCCTGTGCGCGGGACCAATTTTTAAGCGCGAGATTCCAGTTCCCGGCGATTTCGGCGCTCGTGCCGTCGGCGCAGGCGTGATCGAAACTCTCGCGGGCTTGTTCAGCGTCCAAACCGGAAATGGACGAGATGAGATTGATGCTGGCGCTCGACGGCTTCGCGTTCGGGCGATTGGGGGATGGAGGCGGCTGATTTGAAACGTTCGGTTGCGCGAGCGGGGCGGAGGCCGGTTGCCGGGAGCTGCCGGGGCGGCGCGACGGCGCACTGGGCGGCGGTGCGGATGGAGTGGTGGGAATCAGATCGCCGCCGAAGGAGCGCCGCGGCATGCCTGAGAAACCCTGCGATGGGCGGGGGCGGTCCAGTACCGGAGCCGGAGCCGGGTTCGATTTGGGCGGCTGGAGTCCGGATGTGCTGGCGGGGTAACCGGGAAAAATGGGGACTCCGGGCGGTGGCACGCCGGCTCTGGGGCCGGAACCCATTCTCGTTCCTATTCCTTGCCCTGTTCCAGATCCTATGCCTTGTCTTGGCCCGGAGCCTACTCCTTGCCGGGGTCCGGACCCCACGCCTTTTTTTGCTCCAGATCCGGGGGAATTCTGGGAATCCGCCTGGGTATGTCCACGCACCGAATTCGGGATCAAATCGCCGATCGGTTTTCCGGCGAGGACGTTCACGATGACCGCGACCACCTCCGCCGCGGACTGCGGACGATTGTCGGACTTCTTTTCGAGAAGCCACATCGGCAGCCGTTCGATATCCGGGCACTTCGCCAAATCCGGATTGTAGCGCGAGGGCATTTCGGGCAGTTCGTGCAAGTGCTGATAGAGCCATCCCTGCAGGGTCTCGGATTCAAACGGCAGACGGCCGGCGAGCATTTCGTAGAAGACAACGCCCATCGAATAGAGATCGGCGCGGCTGTCGACTTTCGTTCCGGCGACCTGTTCGGGGGACATGTACGCGGGGGTGCCGATCAATTGCGTGGCGGTGTCCATCGTGATGGACATCAAGTCCGTCTGGCCACCGACCATTTTTGCGAGACCGAGATCCAGAATTTTTACCAGGGGCAGTGCGCGGTGATCCTGGACGATCATCAGATTTGAGGGCTTCAAATCGCGGTGCACCAGCCCGCAGGTATGCGCCTCCTGCAATCCTTCGAGCGCCTGGCGCATCAATTCGCACGCCAGCATCGGATCGACCTTGCCGCGTTTGCGGAGGAATTCGCGCAAATCCTCGCCTTCGAGGTATTCCATGACGAGGAACAGCTTGCCTTCGGGACTGACGCCAAAATTCAGGATCGTGGACACATTGGGGTGGTTGACGATGGCCTGGGTGCGGGCTTCGCGCATGAAGCGCGTTTCGCCCTGGGGCGTCGAGCGGAATTTGTCGGTCATGACTTTGATGGCAACAGGGCGTTCCAACTGCCGGTCGATGCAATGGTAGACCGCGCCCATGCCGCCCTGGCCGAGCAGCTTTACAAGTTCGTAGCGTTCGGGCAAGAATTTGGGGAGCTCGGCGAGATTTGGATCGAATTTGGGAATCGAGGCGGAACTGAGCGGCATGTCCGTGCGCGGGCCGACCCGGCCGTCGAGTGTGTTTGAGTTGATGGTCTTGAGCGGCGCAACGGATTTGCCGCAGGCCGGGCAGACGTCAGCGTCTTCCGGCAGCGCGCTGCCGCATGACAGACAGGCCGAAAGACCGCCGAGAGTGCGTTGCCGAAACGAATGACCCAAACCCACTTTTTTCTACCGCCTTTTCGGAATATTCCGCACCACAGAGGCACAGAGAACGGAATGAAAGGAACAGAAATGATTTAGAGCGTACTACGCCGAATGCCGTCCTTTATCCGATTTAATTCCAACTCTGTGTGTGTCCTCTGTGACTCCGTGGCGAACTTTTATTTTTCCAAGATTACTTGCGCCATTGCGAGCGTGTTTGAGTGCGTGATGGAGATATGGAAAATCGATGCTCCCATCGCTATCGCGCGTTCCCTGGCCTTGCCGTGAAAAACCAAAATCGGCTTGCCACGGTTGTCTGGCAGAATCTCCGCGTCCTTCCACCCGATTCCTTCCGCCACTCCTGTTCCCAATGCCTTGAAGGCAGCTTCCTTTGCCGCCCATCTCCCGGCGAGACGCTGGCTGGGATCGGCGTGGCGCATGACGTAGGCGCGTTCCGAACCGGTCAGAATTCGATTGACGAACCGTTCGCAATGCCTGGCATAAACAGCTTGAATGCGCTCCACTTCAATTAAATCAATGCCAATGCCTAATATCATAGGTCAATTTCTAAAGTTCACACGCGCTTAAATCAACAACATATTATATCAATATTTGAGTCTTGTCTTTACAGTCAATGCAATTTTTAAAAACCATCACGGCCAATGCATAAGAACATTGGCGGCGCGATGAATGAGCCTATATATAGATTGGACATCGTGCAAAGTGGATATCAAACGTCAAAGGGAAATATTTGTCGGGTAAAAGGTTGCACGTGTGCGCGCCAATGCTCGCGGCTCCACTCGATAAATAGTAGTACGGATGAACCCTCAACGAAGCTGATTGATTATTGCGATGGATTCGATTAAATTGATTTGTGCGGTCATCGGCGGCCCCGTGAAAAAGACAAAAACAACTGGATTGCCGTACTTTTCATTTGACAGGGCCAAAGCTGTGCCTATACTCGTCGGCCCGTGTTTGAAAACGTCCGCATTTAGTGCGCGGAACGGCGGGCGCTGTGATAGCTCAGCTGGTAGAGCACGTCCTTGGTAAGGACGAGGTCTTGGGTTCAAACCCCAATCACAGCTCCATTTTTAGAACGGTGGTCGAGAGATTCGAGATTCTTGCGCGGCTGGCTTGCTTCACGGACACGGAAGCATGTTGATCGGCGCGGAGAACGTAAACGTAATGGGGTCGTGGTGCTTGCGCCTAACGGCTGGTATAAGCGTGTGGGCAGAGCGTGGCTTTGTCCAAAAAACGGCAAAGCTTTTGTCGTTTGAATGGTGAACAAGAGCATTCGGTGCAGAGCCGCGCACGTCAGTAAGCGGCTTGATTTTGTATTACGGAACGGCCTTGGCCGCTTACTTACGTGCGCGGCTCTGGAACATGGCGATTTTAGTCGGCTTAAAAGTGCATAAAAAATGGTTTGCCGACACTCTTGTCGGCGACAAGAGGAGAAAGGTGAGATGGCCAAAGAAACATACGTAAGCAAGAAACCCCACGTGAACGTCGGCACGATCGGGCACATCGATCACGGCAAGTCAACCTTGACAGCCGCGCTTGTGGCGGTGCAGGCCGCCAGCGGCTTGGCGACTGCCAAGACGTACGCGGAAATCACCAAGGGCGGCACGGTTCGCGACGCCAATAAAACGGTGACGATTGCCGCATCGCACACGGAGTATGAGACGGCGAAGCGCCATTACGCGCACATCGACTGTCCCGGCCACGCCGACTTCATCAAGAACATGATCACGGGAGCCGCGCAGATGGACGGCGGAATCCTGGTTGTGTCGGCTGCCGACGGCCCGATGCCGCAGACGCGCGAACACGTACTCCTGGCGCGCCAGGTGAATGTGCCGGCGCTGGTGGTGTTCCTCAATAAGGTCGATCTCGTCGACGATCCGGATTTGCTGGACCTCGTCGAAATGGAAATCCGCGACTTGCTGACCAAGTACGGTTTCCCCGGCGATACAATTCCGGTGATCCGCGGCCAGTCCAAGGCGGCGCTGGAAAACCCGGCCGATCCGGTGGCCAACAAGCCCGTCAAGGATTTGCTGCAGGCGCTCGACGATTTCATTCCGGAACCCAAGCGCATGAAGGACGCGCCGTTCCTGATGCCGGTCGAAGACGTGTTCTCAATCAAGGGCCGCGGCACGGTCGGCACGGGCCGTATCGAACAGGGTATCGTGAAGGTCGGCGATCCGCTCGAAATCGTGGGCTTGAACAAAGAAATCATGAAGACGACCTGCACGGGCGTTGAAATGTTCAACAAACTCCTGGACAGCGGCGAAGCAGGCTTCAATGTCGGCTTGTTGCTGCGCGGCGTTGAAAAAGAGCAGCTCAGTCGCGGACAGGTGCTCTGCAAGCCGGGTTCGATCAAGCCGCACACCGAGTTCGAAGCTCAGGTGTACGTGCTGTCGAAAGACGAAGGCGGACGCCACACGCCGTTCTTCGCGGGTTACCGCCCTCAGTTCTATGTCCGCACGACCGACGTGACGGGAAAAGTGACGGGGTTGGTCAATGCCGACGGCAAGCCGGCGGAAATGTGCATGCCGGGCGACAACATCAAGATGATCGTCGTGCTGGAAGAGAATCAGCCGGTCGCGATGGTTGAAAATCTGCGCTTCGCAATCCGCGAAGGCGGTCGCACGGTGGGTTCTGGCGTTGTGACGAAGATCCTTAAGTAAGAATGAACACAATGTGCAAGTTTGGTAACGAAAATGAAGCGCGAGAGCTTGGCATGGGTCAGGCTCCTCGCTTCATTAATTTGAATCAACATTGAAAGAAAGTGGAGCGGTCGGGGAAGCATTAAAGAGCACATCATGTGCAATTAATGTAACGCAGAAGATTTGTGTTGAAAACGTTGTCTCCCGCCGAGTAAAATCATGCGCGAACGAGTCATTTTGGAATGCACCGAAACCGGTGACCGCAACTACATGACGACTTTGAACACCAAAGGCGGCAAGAAGCTGGAAGTCATGAAGTATTGTCCGCGGTTGAAGAAGCGGACGCTTCATAAGAGCCGGAAGGTCTGATTTTAGGGGTTAGGATTTAGGGGTTAGGGATTAGGGAACAGCACGGCGAATTAAAAGCCGTTCCCTAATTCCTAGTCCCTTTCTCCCTCAATCCTGTTTTTAGGAGCGTAGCTCAATTGGCAGAGCAGCCGTCTCCAAAGCGGCAGGTTGGGGGTTCGAGTCCCTCCGCTCCTGTCAAACCCGTTGAACATTTTGTGCAGCTTTAGCGGTTGCGATGCTTTGGGCGGGTTTGCACTCGAACATGCAGTTGGCCGGGCGCCCCTTCACAAAGTAGGGGCCGCGTCAATTCAAGATAGGCACTAATGAGCAAGGACAAGGACGATATGTCCACAGCCGTAACCACGAGCGCGCCGGAAGAATCGCGCGGCAACAAAACCGGGTCGGAACTTGTCAAACCCGGCGGTTGGACTGTCTTCAAACCCGGCGAAGGCTATGCGACGCGCCTGGGGTTGATGGTAGTCGTGCTGGCCTACGTCGTTTTTGCGGCGCGCCAATGGTACTACAATTGGAAGTTCGTCCCGCGCTTCTTCAAAAGCCTCGGCCTGGATATTTTGCTGGGCTGGACGGACAGTTACCAGTCGGGCGTGCAGACAGGCGGAATGCTGCTGCTTGCGGGCGCTGGGCTGGCGATGGGTTATTATTACATTTATGTGCGCCGCGACAGCGCCGAATTCCTGGTCAAGACCGACACGGAACTCGCCAAGGTCACGTGGCCGAAAATCTCTCCCTGGTTCCGGCCGGAGACGCAGGTCTGGGGCGCGACGTACGTGGTGTTGATCGTGCTGGCGTTTTTGACATTCTACGTGCTGGCCGTCGACAGTATTCTCGAATTGTTCGCGAAGACACTTTTCTTCAGCAAGTAATATTTTCAGGCAAGTAACCGGGTCTTGGCACCTAACCGTGGATTTGGGAAGCGGCATCGAGTATGGCGAAAAAGCTGTGGTATGCGCTGCGCGTTCAGTCCGAGCGCGAAGAGAAGATCAAGGAAAGCCTCGTCGCGCGCATCCGCGCGAAAGGCTTGGAGCATCACGTCACTCAAATTGTCGTGCCGGCCGAAAACGTTTCTGAAATCCGCGAAGGCAAGAAGCGCGTTTCTCAACAGAAGATGTTTCCCGGCTACATTCTGATCGAAGTCGAGACCGACGAGAAGGGCGAGGTCGAGCAGAATCTGTGGTTTGTGATCATGGAGACGTCGGGGATCAGCGGGTTCGTGGGCAGCAACCGCATGCAGCCCGAGCCGCTCGACGAGAGCGAAGTGCGGCGCATTCTCGACGATATCGAATCGCGGAAAGAGAAGCCCAAGCCGAAGGTGGAATTCGAGCCGGGCAACAAAGTACGCATCAAGGACGGCCCGTTCGAGAATTTCGACGGCGTGGTGGAATCGGTGGATTCCGCGAAATGGATGTTGAAGGTCAAGGTTTCGATCTTCGGCCGCGATACGTCGGTTGAAATGGAATACGGCAAGGTTGAGAAGATGTGAGCGACGGTTTCAGGTTCCAGGTTTCAGGTTAGCAACTTGAAACCTGGAACCTGAAACCGTTTTAATGGCACGTTCCGGGACGCGATCGGTTGAATGGGCTGCGCATGGATCGCAGCGGTTTGAACCGTGAAGCTTGGAACTCAGCGTTGAAAGATCAAGTTTAATGGCAAAGAAGGAAATCAAAGCGAAGGTGAAGTTGCAGTGCCCGGCAGGCGGAGCGAATCCGGCGCCGCCAGTCGGCCCGGCGCTGTCACAGCACGGCGTGAACATCGGCGAATTCGTCAAGCGTTTCAATGCCGACACGATGAAGCAAAAGGGCATGGTCATTCCCGTGATCGTCACGGTGTACATGGACAAGTCCTTCGACTTGCTGTACAAGACCCCGCCCGCGAGCGTGCTGTTGTGCAAAGCCGCCGGAATCGAAAAGGGCAGCGGCGAACCGAACAAGAACAAAGTCGGCAAAGTGACGAAGGCTCAGGTGGCGGAAATCGCGAAAATCAAGGCAAAGGATTTGAACGCAGCGTCGCCGGAAGCGGCCTCGCGCGTGATTGAAGGAACGGCGCGGAGCATGGGGTTGGAAGTGGTGGGATAAGATTTAAGATCGGAGGTGTACAGCCGATTCGAAGAATGCCGTTAAGCGATTCGCTGTTCGAGTTCGAAGATTTGCCAGTACGTTGAATCGAACAGAACGTGCGAGGGAAATGCGCGCGCACCTTCAATCGTTCGCGATTGGAGCGGTTAAACATTATGACGCGTCGGATTATTCGGCGTTTCACGACAGCAATTTGGCAGAGTTGATGAACGCGCTATTGACCCGCGCATTTCTAAAGCATCATTCTCGCTTGCGGCGGGCGGCGTTGAACTTCGTTGGTCTCGCACGGCGTATCTTCCCAATACGCCTTTGCTCGACCGCCTCGTTCAACTTGCCCGGCGCGGCGCGATAATG
>JBBRQD010000168.1:0-9180 GCA_038227045.1 Planctomycetota bacterium | reverse complement strand
CCATTTTATTCGAGATGCCGTCCAAGCCTACTTCACCGGTGAAAGTGCACCGCATTTGCTTCCTGCATCAATCTAATCCGTAGCGTTTCTTGCCGCGTTAGCATCGTGAACGGCTACGCGGGAAGCGACGCGGATCTCGACGCGTTGACATATTCGATTGTGAATCAGCCGGCTCAAGGCACGGTGACGATTACCAATGCGGCAACGGGAGCCTATACCTACACTCCAAATGTGCTGACATACGGCGCGGACAGCTTTACCTTCAAAGTCAACGATGGGACAGCCGACTCAACTATTGCCACGGTCTCCATTACTGTAGTCCACGTCAACCACGCGCCAGTGGCTCAAAGCTTGACTGTGTCCACGCTCGATTCGAAAGCTTTCTCCGGAACGCTGCAGGCAACCGACATCGATGGCGATGCACTGAGTTTCAAAGTGGTTGTAAATGGCAACAAAGGCGTGGCCGAAATTACCAATTCAGCCACTGGCGCATTTACATACACGCCATCGGGAATCGCGGCGGGAACGGATACGTTCACCTTTGCCGCCAACGATGGCGCCGTGGATTCCGCGCCGGCGACCGTAACAGTGACCCTCCTGCCCACTCCGGCATCGTTCACTTCCGCCGCGGTCACGTCGGGCAACGCGCGCGAGAACTTCCAGTTTGCACTCACCGCAATCGGCACCGCGCCGATCCAGTTCAGCGCATCCGCCTTGCCGCCGGGTTTGACGCTTAATGGCACTACGATTTCGGGAATTCCAACTGCGGCGGGTAGTTATGCCGTTCAGGTCATGGCATCCAACGATGCGGGAGGTACCTCGCAACAATTGACGATCACAATTATCAATACCGGTGATGCAGGGAACGTGCCTCCCAAGATCGTTTCTGGACCGACGGCGTCGATAAGCGCGGCCGTTGTCGGCAACACCGTGACGTTTACCGCAGTCGCGACGGATGCAAACGGCGATCAACTCATTTACGCTTGGGATTTTGGCGACGGGAGCACCGGCAGTGGCGCAAGTGTCGCGCATGTGTATGCCAGTTCGGGAGCCTATGTCGTAACATTGAACTTAAGCGATGGTGCGGCGAGTGTTTCGAGCATCATGCTGATTGCGGTAAACGACGCCAGTGTCCCGGCGGGTTCCACATTGCCCCTTAGAAAGGGGAAGATCTCCTTCAACTTCGCGCCGGGACATTCCAACGACGCGGCCCAAGTTTCGGGAAATGTGCCGGTTGATATGGGCTCATCCTGTGCGGGGACGCTCGTAACGGTCTGGCTGGGAAATCAAGCGTTTCAGTTCTCTCTGCACAAGACAGGAAAAAGTGGAAGTCCCACCGAATCCATTACGTTCTTAAAAATCAAGAAAGGTGTTTTTGCATCAAATACCGCCGCATTTGTATTCAGCATCAGGAAGCAATCCTTGTTCGAGCCGCTCAAGGATTTCGGCTTTACGAACACGAACGTTCCGTCGCCCGGCAATACCGTGACGCTGCCAATCGCCATGACGATCGGCGGAAAGTCGTACACCGCCAATTTGATGTTGATGTATACGGCCAAAGCAGGCAAGAGCGGAATAGGGAAGACGAAGTGAGCTGCGACTATTCCTGGTCGATCCAACGTGTAACGGTTTGGGGCCGTGCCAAAAAGGCGCCTCCAACAACAGTTCAATTCCCCGGTCCATTCACACGTGCGTCGCGCTACGCAGCACTTTCGCCAATTTGTCCATTCTCGCCATCATCGATTTGCCTTATGCTCGTCAATTAGATGGCTTGAATTCGACGCGATGGTTCAGTTCTCCATTGTCAAATGGCAGCCAAACGCAGCCGAATCGAGGCCACGGACAATGTAAGGGAACTTTCCACCATGGAGCGTTTGATCGTTCTGCTGCTCGCACTGTTACTCATACCCAGCGTCTTCGCCGAAACGGTGGCAATCGATGCCGCCGCGAACAACCATCCAATCGATCCGCGCATCTACGGCGTCAACAACGCCTCTCAAGCGCAACTCACCGACATCAACGCCCCCATCAA
This sequence comes from Planctomycetota bacterium, assembly GCA_038227045.1. Classification (GTDB taxonomy): domain Bacteria; phylum Planctomycetota; class SZUA-567; order H5-PLA8; family H5-PLA8; genus JANXLS01. The sequence goes on along the minus strand of JBBRQD010000168.1, from coordinate 7,148 downwards.
TCGCTCCGGCGGCACACCCACCAGCCGCTACAACTGGCTGCAGAATGCCATGAACACTGGCAATGATTATTTCTTCGAAAGCGTTCCCTCCGGTGGCGCGACGCCCGGCGCAACCGGTGACGCGTTCATCCAGGCCAGCAAAGCCGCGAGCGCCGAACCGATGCTCACCGTTCCCATGCTCGACTGGGTTGCCAAACTCGGCGCGGGCGGCAATACACTCGGCAGTTTTTCAGTCGCAAAGTACGGCCCGCAGGACGGCGCCGATGGAGATTTCGGCACCGGTGTGAAACCCGATCACGTGACCTTCATTGCCGGAAACGATCCCAACGACGCCAATGTCCCATCCAGCGTCGCGTTCCAGAACGGCTGGGTCAATCACATCGTCCAGCAGTTCGGCAAATCCGACGCGAACGGCCTGCGTTATTACCTGCTCGATCAAGAACCCGGAATCTGGCACGCGTCACACCGCGACGTTCATCCCACCGGAGCAACGATGCAGGAAATCCGCGACAAGATGATGGCCTACGCCGCGATGATCAAAACCAACGATTCCAAAGCCATCGTCTGCGGACCCGACGAATGGAATTTCGAAGGCTATCTCTCCAGCGGCTACGATTCCCAATACGCCAACCAGCACGGCGATTTCAACTTGCATCCCGACCGTGACGCTCATGGCGGCATGGATTATCTGCCCTACATTCTGGATCAGTTCCACCAAAACGAAATGGCCGGGAATGCGCGCCTGCTGGACATTCTCGCAGTGCACTATTACCCGCAGGATCGCTTCAATGAAAACGCTGGAATCTTCAGCGACAAAGTGACCGCCGCCGTGCAGCTCGCGCGCAATATTTCCACGCGGTCGCTTTGGGATCCGAATTATCTCGACGACTCGTACCTGGGCGACAACGGCTTCAAAATCAATCTGATCCCGCGCGTCAAAGGCTGGATCAACCAGTACTATCCCAACACGCAGCTTGCACTCAACGAGTACAGTTGGGGCGCCGAAGGCCACATCAGCGGCGCGACCGCGCAAGCCGATGTGCTGGGCATTTTCGGCCGCGAAGGCATCGACATGGCGTGCCGCTGGGAAGCCCCCGCGCTCGGAACGCCCGTCGCCAACGCCTTCAAACTCTACCGCAACTACGACGGCAATAAATCGACCTTCGGCGACACGAGCGTTGCCGCAGTCGCCGCGAACCCGGACAATCTCGCCGCGTTCGCAGCCCTGCGCAATTCCGGCGGTGCCGGAGATGGGGCGCTGACCGTCATCGTCATCAACAAAGTCGCCAACGGCACGCCGCTTCAGTTGACGCTCGCCAACTTCAGCCCCGCCGGAACCGCACAAGTCTGGCAGCTCACCGCCGCCAACACCATCACGCGACTCGCCGACGTGAGCGTCACCGGTGGCAATCTCAACGCGAACCTGCCCGCTCAAAGCATCACGCTGTTCGTCATTCCCGCTGGAACGCCCAACCACGCGCCTGCGATCCAGTCGGCCGCGCAGGCCACGCCCAATCCGGCACAAACCGGCCAGCCCGTCAATTTCTTCGTTGCCGCCACCGATGCCGATGGCGATTCATTGACTTATCATTGGGCCTTTGGCGACAGCACCCAAGCCGCCGGCGCAAGCGTCCAGCACGTCTTCGCAACCGCGGGTACATACAACGTGAACGTCTCCGTGAAAGACACGCACGGCGCAACTGTCAGCAGTGCCGTGTCGGTTGTCGTCAATGTTTCCACGGGCGGGGGTGGGATCATGGTGTTCCTCAACGGCGACGATTCGGACAACGACGGCGTTCTCGACGCCCTTGAACAAGCCGCGGGCACCGATCCCAACACGGCCGTATCGACGCCTGAACTTGCCGCGCTGAACGTCTTCGCATTCAAAGCGGCAATCTTCACCGCCGCGCAAAATCGCGATACGCTGACGCTGTCCGGAACGCTCTCCAATCTCGCCGAAGGCTTCACGCCCGCGGGAAAAACGCTCACGTTCTTCATCGGCAATCTGAAACTCGAATTCCCGCTGAACGCGAAAGGCCAGTCCAAAATCGCGAACGGAACCCTCACGCTCAAGTTGAAAACCACGCGGGACACGCAAACCGGCCAGAAAGTTTTCGTCGGTGGCGACGCGCCATTCAGCGCCAAACTCCGAACCCTCGATCTCGCCCCAACGCTGAGCCTGTCCGCCGATACGCCAAGCGAAGCACTGATCATTCGCGTCTTCGCGGTTCTGCCGAACACAGTGTACTCGGTGGACGTGAACACAACCTATTTCCCCGGCGGCCGCAAGCCCGGCAAACTGGTTAAATAATATGGGGCAAGCAATGCGGTGGGTTATTTCGATTGAAAAAGTGAACTCTGAACAATTTCATGAACCAGCGTGCGAAGTCCGTACGAATGCTTCTTCGCGCGGCGCAGAATTTCCTCGACCTGGGCTCGATCGGAAAACGTGACGGCGGCACCTGTGGAATACGTCACCAAATTGTCCACGAGACTTCGCGCGATGGATTCCTGTTGATTGAGCAGTAGCTTTTTGAGCGCGTCGATATTGGCGAACGGTTGGCCATCGGCCAATTCGCCGCTGGGATCCACCGGAGCGCCGAGGCGATAGTCCCGGCGCTTCTTCGTCAAAGGATCAACCACGTCCTTTCCCTTGCCCTGCGTGCGATACGATTCGCGCCAGCCGCCGATGACGTCGTAACTCTCCAGCGCGAATCCCGGCGGATCCATGTATTTGTGGCAGGCATTGCAACTGGCGTTGCGACGGTGCTTGGCCAGTTGTTCGCGGATTGTGGTTGCGCCGCGCGTGTCGGGTTCGATGGAGCCGGCATCGGCGGGTGGCGGTTGCGTCTCGCGTCCTAATATGCGCTTCATCACCCACGCGCCGCGCACGACCGGTGAACTCAGCGTGCCGTTGGCCGTCACCTTTAAGATGCTCGCTTGCGTCAACAATCCGCCGCGATGGCTTCCGGCCGGCAGCGCCACTTTGCGGAATTCGTCACCGCTTACGCCGGGGATTCCGTAGTGTTCGGCGAGCCGGCGGTTGAGCATCGCGAAATCCGAGTCGATCAGCGTGGCAATGCCGAGATCGTTGCGCAGCATTTCATCGAAGAACGATTCTGTCTCCTTTACCATCGCAACTTGCAGGAGGTCGTCGAATTCCGGATACAGCGACCTGTCGGGATTGGTGGCGGCAATGGCGCGAATGTTCAGCCATTGGCCGCAGAAATTCTGCGTGAATGATTTCGCCTTGGGACTGGCCAGCAGCCGCTCGGTTTGAGCGTGCAGCGTCGCGGGATCGTGCAGCTTTCCCTCGCCGGCCAGTTTCAGCAGTTCCTCGTCCGGCATCGTGCTCCATAGGAAATAGGAGAGGCGCGAAGCCAGCGCGTAGTCATCCAGCCGCCCCGGACTTTCGTTCAAGAACAAAAATTCGGGAGACGTGAGAATCGCTTTGTAGGCCCGGCGCAAGGCGCTTTCAAGATTTCCGCCCTGCGTCAGCGCCTGCCGGGCAAGTTGGATATAGGCGGACGTGTCCGCTTCCGTCACGGGGCGTCGGAAGGCTCGTTGCGCGAATGCGGTGACGAGTTTGTCGGCCTCTTCGGTTGGATGGGTGGACGCAACTTCGTAGGCGATTTCGCGGCGCTTGGGTTTGGCGATGGCATTGATCGGCAGATCGCCAAAGACGCGCTTCATACTTGGAGGCGGCCACGATTCAAGCAGCGGGCCTTCAATCTCCACCCACTGAACCGCCATGCCCGAACCCGTGTACTTTTCTCCTCCCACGTCCTGTACGTGGGTGCCATTGGGTAAAAAATCGCAGCCCGTCGCAGCCAGCCAGATCATCTCGTTTTGCGCCATGCGCAACGTGACTTCGGCCACGCGCGGCTTGTCTAACGGAAGGTCAAACGCGGCGCCAAATCGCTTGCGGTTAAAGTCGGTAAACATCACCTTGGCTACGATGGGCGGACTTCCGTCGCTTTGATAGGCATAGGCGGACAGGCGTATTTTATAAAGGCCGGCGACCTCCGCATGTGAATCGCGAATTATGGCCTCCCACAGTTCGTTGGGGAAGATCACCAGTGCCTCGGGTATAGCGCGAAAATACTGGTAGTACCTGGAACCGTCCTTGTTAAGCGATCCGGTGGGCTTTGCGAGGAGTTCTTTAATCTGTTTGAAATCGAGAAGGGAGATGCGTTGTTTTTTCACCTTCGGCTGAGGGCCGAAATTCAACGCTGCATCGAGCGACTTTTCGGCCGCCTCGAGATACGAATCGATCTGCGACGACGAAAGCCGCAGCCCCTCGGACACGTTGTCGAATCCGTGAGCCGAAGCGTCTTCCGGAAGTAAACTGACAAGCGGCGTGTCGATCGCGAGCAGTTCGTGCATTGAATTTTCATATTCCACCCGGTTCAAGCGCCGCAGAACCACACGTCCCGTCGCGGACTTGCGCGCCATGTCGTGTTGACTGAGGAAATCGCCGAGAGCATGGATAAAACCGTCGCGCTCGCCTGCCGGTGGTTTTTCTTCCTTCGGAGGAGGCATCTCGCCGCGTTGCACTCGATCAAAGGCGAGTGTCCACTTCGCCTCAATCACGGGGTTGTCGAGTTGCGTGGTTAGCGCGTCGAAGTTCAGGCCGCCCTTCTTGCTGTCGGCGTTGTGGCAGTCGATGCAATGCGCGTCGATAAACGCACGCGCGGATTTCGGCAACTCTGCGGCATTCGAACAGGCCGCCATGAACGCAAGTATGAGAGTGGCGAAAAAGCGTGCCTTCATTGCATTACCCAGGCTTGTGGCGAATCCAAAAGATACATTAGGCTGCATCGAGCCCGGTCACGGTGCCGGTGCTCGTGCCGAAAAAGATACATTAGGCTGCATCGAGCCCGGTCACGGTGCCGGTGCTCGTGCCGAATTTGTCGGTCTCAATGTTCATGTGCTGCAGCATGGAGACGAACAGATTGCTCAACGGCGCACTGTTCTTGAGATCTCCCTTCGGGGCCACAACCAGGTGCTGACCGTGCTTAAATCCGCCGCCGGCAAGCAGAATCGGAAGTTGAGTCGTGGCATGGTTGCTGGCATTGCCGAGATTGCTGCCGAACAACACGGATGTGTTGCGCAGGACGGAAACGCCTGCTTCCTGGGTCGCCTTTAATTTGGAGATCAGGCCGCCGAGCGATTTCATCATGGCTTCTTCGACCCGCCGCAGTTGCGAAATCTTCTCCGGTTCCTGGCCGTGATGCGAAAGAGCGTGATGGCCCATGGTCACGCCGGCGATGGGAATAACGTAATCGTCCCCGCTGATATAGATGGTGGCGACACGCGTGCTATCGGTCTGAAGCGCCAGCGGCATCAGATCAAACAACAGATCCATCTTCCCGATCATGTCGGCGGCGTTCTGAACGTCGTGCGGCATCTCTGCGCTTACCTTTGGCTTGGGTTTGCGCGACCATTCCTGCATGGCCTCGAGCCGCCGCTCCATCTCGCGGACGCTGGTGAAGTATTCATCAAGCTTGTTGCGGTCGCCGGCGCCGACTTTTCCGGACAACCGTTTGGCCTGATCGCTGACGACATCGAGCACGCTGCGGCCCTCGGCCAGCCGGGCCTCCTCACGCTTTATTTCTTCGGGAGTGCCCTCGAGAAAGAGTTTCGCGAAGACTTTCGACGGTTTTGTGTCCCCCTGCAAATTCACGCCGCTGCGATTAATCGAAATGTTGCTTCCCGACGTCCCCAATATGAGCGAGGGAAAACGGGTGGCGGCGCCCAGTTTGTCGGCGGTGAATTGGTCGAGTGATACGCTGTTGCGAAATCCGGGGAACTGCGGATTGGTTGCCGCCGTGAGAAACGTGGCTTCGGTGCCATGCCCGCCGGCCTCATTTCCCGGATGCGCGAAGCCGCTGAAAACCGTGTAGTCGCCGCGGTGCTCTTTCATTACTTCCAGATACGGCGATTCTTTGTAATCGCGCCCGGTTCCCGTGGGGAAAAAGAACGGCGCGTGCATGCCCAGGCTGGTGCAGATACAGATCATCCGCTTCGGTTGTTTTGCAGCCTCATCGGCAAACGCGCGCGACATCATGGCATCCAGAAACGGCAGCGCCAGGGAAACGCCGCTGGCGCGGAGAAAAGCCCGGCGGGACATGGTTTGAGAGGATGTGTTCATGGTTCTTTTCCTTTCAGTTTCATTCACATTGAGTCATTCGCCGTTGAAGCAAATCCTGAAACCGACCAGGTTGTGACGAAGAAGCGGCCTGCTCCCGCCCCGAAACGCCGAGCGGCATTCCAGAGGATTGTCGATCCACGAACCGCCGCGCATCACGCGGGTTTCTCCCGTCACGCCCAACGGATCGGTCACCTCTGTCTTGGGATACTCCGAGAAACTGTCCTGACACCACTGCCAGACGTTGCCGTGCATGTCGAAAAGCCCCCAGGCGTTGGCGGGAAAACTTCCGACGGGTATGGTCTTCTCGCGATATACACCTTTCTTGCCGTCGCCATACACGTAATTTCCGTTGTAATTTGCCTGATCGACAGAAATAGTTTCGCCACAGTAAAACGGCGTTTTCGTACCTGCACGGCAGGCGTACTCCCACTCGGCCTCGGTCGGCAGGCGATAGTGTTTCTTATCCTTTTCCTGCAATTTCTTAATGAATTCCTGGCATTCATTCCAGTTGACCGTTTCCACGGGCAGGTTTTTTCCATCGGTGAATTTGCTGGGATTCTTGCCCATGAGCTCCTTCCATTCTTCCTGGGTCACCGTGTAGATGCCCATGTAGAATCCCTTAGTCAACGTGACCTTGTGCTGAATTTCATCATTCTTCCGCTCTTTTTCTTCCTTCGCGCTTCCCATCATAAAGTTGCCGGGAGGAATCCAAACGAACTTCATACCCAGACTGTTGGTAACGGTCTGATCGGGGACTTTATCCTCGCCCAAGGCCGGGCCATGTATTGCCACGGAGATAAGCAGGCAGAGAAAGAAAAAACGATTCATCGAAGTGATCCTATTCACGCGCACGTCTAACACTACAACGCTAACTGAGCACCGAAACATTTGGTAAGCTGCCATAAGTATATGCCATTCGTATGTAACAGGCGAAGGGCTTTACGTCGATGCGAGACGGCTGCTTTTTTCCGCTGGCGCTGCCAATAATTGATTT
>JBBRQD010000167.1:0-9788 GCA_038227045.1 Planctomycetota bacterium | reverse complement strand
GCATACCGGACGATAAAGCTCATGTTCACAATGGTCCTCCCCCCGTGGAAAGTTGTCTGCAAACACTTCCTCGGTCAGGGGGGATTTTTGCTTTAACGCTTTTGGTTTTTCCTTAACTATGTGCCATTCGTGTCTGTCCCCTTATCTCAACTTCGCCAAAAGCTCCGACAGCCTGACCCTGACTGGAACTGTTCCCGTTCTGGCCGGGTTCAATGGAGGAAAGGTGCTTCTAAACATTGGAACGTATTCGAATGCGTTTATGCTCGATGTCAAAGGCCACGTCAAAACGGACACCGCTCAGGGCAAATTCTCCATTAAGAGCGTTAAGGGCGCTGTGCCCACGCAAACCTCGAAGTTCACCATCAAAATTACCGACAGTCTGGAAGCGGCTCTATTGCCTTACGGACTGGTCAACAACACCGTAAAGAACGTTTCAGTATCCATTCCCGTGACGCTGTCGTTTGTCGGCGCGATCGAACAATCGACATTGACGGAACATTACACCGCAACCAAGGGAAAAACAGGTAAAACGTCCAAGTAAGAACCTGATCCGAATAACGGGGATGCGCGCGTCCCCGTTTTCCGCTATCGGTGCGCTGCCGCACTATCCCCTGATCTCAAACAATCTTCATGCAACGCTTTTTCCAAAAACTTTTCCCCATTTGCAATGGAATGCGGTTTAGTGTATGAGTGCTGGTTCATACCAGCATACATTCATTCGTAATTTTTGGAGGTCGCCATGACACCGGTGAAATTGATTTTAGTGGGCGGATTTCTGGGCGCGGGCAAAACCACTCTGCTGGCTCAGGCGGCGGGAAAATTGGCCGGCGATAAAAAGCGCGTCGGTTTGATCACCAACGATCAGGCCGCGGACCTGGTCGACACCGCGCTGCTGCGCGGCAAAGGCTTCGATGTGAACGAAGTGGCCGGCGGATGCTTCTGCTGCCGCTTCGACGATCTGGTCAACGCCTCCGACAAACTCATCAGCGAGCGGAAACCCGATGTCCTCATCGGCGAACCGGTTGGAAGCTGCACCGATCTGGCGGCAACCGTCGTCCAACCGATGAACGCATTCAACTCCGGCAAAATCGCCGCCACGCCTTTCACCGTGGTCGTGGACCCCGATCGCTTGAAAAACATGATCGAAAAAAGCGACACCGAGAATCCGCTTTCAAAGAAGGTGACATACATCTACGGCAAGCAGCTTGAAGAGGCCGACATCATCGCGCTCAACAAAGTGGACTCTCTCAGCGCCGCCGAAACGGATTCGCTGACCGCCGAACTGCGGCGGCGTTTTCCCCAAGCGAAAGTCATGACGATCTCCGCGCTCAAGGGCGACGGCGTGGATGCGTGGCTGTCAGAAGTCCTGTCGGGCGCACCCGCGGGCCAGCACATCGCCGATGTCGATTACGATATTTACGCCGATGGCGAAGCAGAATTGGGCTGGTTGAACGCCAGCGTAAAACTCAGCGCGCAAAACCCCGCAGATTGGAAGCGTTTTAGCCTGGACCTGCTCAAGAATTTCCGCACAAAACTGCTCGAGAAGAAAATCGAGGCGGCGCATGTAAAACTTTCGTTAACCGCGCCCGGCGCGGCGCTCGTCGCCAATTTGACCAGCACGCACGGCCAGCCGTTCCTCGTCGTCCAAGGCACCTACGAAGGCCCGTCGCGCGAAGCGCGGCTGATCTTCAATGCGCGCGTCCAAACCGATCCCGCAATTCTGCGCGAACTGGTGGAGAGCACTCTTCGAGAATCGGCCGGGACGGACATGAAAGCCGACTTTGGCGAACTGCGAGCCTTCAAACCCGGCCGCCCCGTTCCCCTTCATCGCTTTGCCGGAAAGTGAACAGGTCTATACCACAGAGAACACGGAGAACAGAATTAACAATCGTTCTCCGTGCTCTCTGTGACTCCGTGGTGAATTTTCCAAATCATTGAATTCCAAGAAGGAGGATGCGCGCAGGCATGAAGCAATATCTCGCCGAAATTCTCGGCACATTTGGGTTGGTGTTCGCTGGAACTGGGGCCATCGTCATCAATCAGGTTTCCGGCGGCGCGGTGACGCACCCGGGAATCGCGATCACCTTCGGCCTTGTCGTGATGGCGATGATTTACGCATTCGGCGAAATCTCCGGCGCTCATCTCAATCCCGCGGTCACCATTGCGTTTGGGGTCTCCGGGCGCTTTCCGGCTGCGAAAATTCCGGGCTACTTGCTATGCCAGCTCTGCGGCGCATTCCTGGCGAGCGGTATCTTGCTGGCGCTGTTCGACAATCAGGCAAATTTGGGCGCGACGTTGCCAAAGGGCTCGGACATGCAATCGCTCGTCCTGGAAATCATTCTGACCGGCCTGCTCATGCTGGTCATACTCTGCGTATCCACCGGCTCAAAAGAAGTGGGAACGCTGGCTGGAATTGCAATCGGAGGAGTAATCGGTTTCGAAGCCATGTTCGCGGGGCCGATCTGCGGCGCATCGATGAATCCAGCACGCTCCATCGCACCGGCCGTGATGTCCGGAAACATGCATTCCTTGTGGCTCTATGTCGCCGGACCCATTCTGGGCGCTATTGCGGCCGTACCGCTATGGATGCTGCTCAAGCGTGACGAAAAAATTTAGCCATAAAATGAATTTATCAAGGAGTCCTAACCCGTGAAAATGTCGTTGCCAATTGTTAGTTTCATTCTGGCCATCGGCTGTTTCGCCGCAGACAATTCCGCACTTGATCCCTCCAGCGCATACAAGGCAGAGCGCTCCAATCCCGTCACGTACGACGTGGACTTTTCCGCAGTCGTAACCGCGCCGTACAAAACAAAAGTCTTCAAAGTCTGGCTTCCACTGCCGCAATCCGATTTCGGCCAGGAAGTCGCCGAGACCGAGCTCACCGCATTTCCCATGGCCGTGGAACCGAAGATCGGCGCTGAAAAAGTCTTCGGCAACACGTTTGCCTATTTTGAATTCAAAGATCCCAACGGCGCGCAGATCATTCGGCACAAGTTCAAAATCAAAGTCTTCGAACTGCATTGGAACTTGGATCCGGAGAAGATCGTCAAGACAGAAGCGTGGCCGGCGTCATTCGACCGTTACCTGAAAGGCGAGTCGCAGGCGGTCGTGACGGACGACCGCTTCACGCAGTTGCTCAACCAGGTCGTTCCGCAGCGCGGCAATCCGCTGAAGGACATGTCGTCCGTCATGGACTGGGTGATCAAGGATTTTAAATACGATCACGTGAATGCCTCCTTGCATGCCAGTTCCGTTTTCGCGCTGGAGCAGCACCGGGGGCATTGCAGCGACTACCACGGATTCTGTTCGGCAATGGGCCGTCTGTTGAGCGTCCCCACGCGCGTCACGTATGGAATTAACACGTTTCCGAAGAACTCCCCGTCGCATTGCAAAATGGAAGTATATCTGCCGCCCTATGGCTGGGTCAGTTTCGACGTCTCCGAGACGCAGAACATGCTGGGCGCAATCGCCAAGTCGGCCGAATTGGACGCCGCCGCAAAACAGCGCCTTTCGACAGCGGCCAAAGATCGCCTCACGCACGGCTTCAGGGACAACACGTGGTTCATTCAAACCCGCGGCACGGACTACGATCTCGAACCGCCGGCTGTGCAGCGCGCAGCGGTTGTGCGCACGGTTTACGCGGAAGCCGACGGAGTGGCCTTGCCGGATTGCGACCCGGCCAACAAAGAGCAACGTTCGTTCTCATGGATGACGGTGCACAAGTATGTACCCGACCGGGAAGTGACTTATCCGTTCAAGGATATGAAGAGTCTCGAAGCGAAGTAACATCTCGTAAAATCGATTTTCGTCATTCGAAGGAAATGCGGCAACATCCCAGATTGAGGGCCTTGCCGCTGCGCTTGCCTTCCATGCTCGGCGCCAGGCGATACAAGACCGCTTTCCCGTCGCGTTCCGATGTCACGATCCCGGCATCGCGCAGAATTTTAAGATGGTGCGAAAGCAGGCTTTGATCGACTGCAAGCAACTCATTGATTTCCCCAACGTGCTTGGGGCCATCCATAAGCTGCCGCACGACGTTCAATCGCGTCTCGTCCGCCAGCACCTTCAGCAGAGTCGCGCACGAAACTTCGCCATTTTTCGTCATCACATCCTTTTATCTTTTGAGCATGAAAATTCAAGGGACAGGCGGACAGAGTGCTGAATTTTTGGATTGTGAAAATACATGTCGCTGAATGTCCACTGGCATTGGCCGCTCAGCGCCAGCCTTTTCTGCCGATTCACGCGACTTCCAAAAGTCGATCCGCCGCGTTCTTGCCGATTGTCGGAGAGGGCAACGGCTTTCCGTCGCGTTTCAAAATTGCAATCCATTCATCCACAATCGTGCACAATTCTGCATACACCCGCGCTTCATCGGCCCCATGACAACAGGGGCCTATTATGCCCGGACATTGCCCGACAAAACACTGGTCTTCTTCGGACCACTCGACAATTTTGATGTAATTCGCGCTGTCGTTCATCGTTGAGATTCCTGTATCTTCCGCAACACATCGCGCTCTTGATAGTGTTTCGCATCAGAACCAAGTTTTCCTGAAAGCGTCACTTTCATGCCTTTCGGGTGCTCGAAATTTCGATGGCTGCCTTTGCCGCCGCGATCCACAAATCCGGAGCGTTCCAAATCCGCCACCAATTGTCGAAGTTTTCGAGGCATAATCAACCGCTATTTCTCATCACCCGCAGCTCCTGTTAAAGCGGCCACGGTAGGAGCTATCAGACAGAACCCATGGATGCGAATCAATTGCCTCTTCGCATATCGGCTGCGTCCGTATCTGTCAATGTGTGGAATTCTGGGAACGACGGCGCATTCATTTACCGGCGGAAATTCGGTGCGCGTCGGCCATGAAATTCGGGTTTTCAACGATGCTGAATTTCTCCGCGAACCGCGAGCCTTCCCGCGTGAAAGTCGAGAAGCAATCGCTCAATTGCTCGCCGCCCCAGTTGATCAATTCCTGATGCGTGCACACCAATCCGGCGTTTCGGCACGATTTCACGAACAATTCGGCGCGCATGCTGCGCGCGCGGAAGTGCGTCGGCTTTCCAAAGATCCACTTGTTCAACAGCGCATTATATGCGCCCAGATTTGAATGATGAATAAAGCCCGTCGCGTGCGGCGTCATTTTGCGGGACAACTGCCGGACATACGCGTCGATCACATCCGCTTCCGCATGCACCAGCGAATCGAAGCTGAAAACGAAGTCAACGGAGTTGTCGGAAACGCAATCGAGCGATTTGCCGTCGTTGACGAAGAATGCAATGTGCGGTTTGTCCGCGAACCGCTTGCGGCAGGCGTCGATGCAGGCAGGCACCATATCGACAATCGACAGCCGCTTTGCGATGCCGCTGAGGTAGTGGGTCATTCGGCCATGGCCGGGCGCGATTTCGAGGACTGAATCCGCTGGAACGTAGCGCTCTATCCGGGGCAACAGGACTTTGTGCCATAGCGCGTCGCTGGATCCCCAGGCGGACGACCATTCTTCGCCGCCTTTGCTCCAGTCGTAGTGCGACCAGGTTTCAAGATTTGCCTTTAAATCCGCCACGTTCATTTCCTTAAGAATCAATTCCGCCAGAACCGGTCACCGCTACTCCGCAATAATCTCCAACCCGCACAGCAGCGTTGCCCCAGTCACCGCGGCGAATTCCAGTTTCAGCACGTCTTTCGCGAGAACGCCGCGGAATTCCTTGACCACTGAACGGTTCGCTCCGCCAGCTTCAGCCACGATGTCAAAATTCTCCAGCACTTTTTTGCCCTGCAGTTTCACCGTCATCACCCGTTCGCCGGCTTTCAATTCTTCCGGCTCCGCAAAATACAGCCGCACCGTATAGGCACACTCTTTCTTTTCGTTCAACGGAAGCTCCAGCGACTTCAGCCCGAGCATTCCGGACGCCGTGACCCACGGCTTCACGCCGCTCACCAACATCGAATGCCGGCTGAACGTGTCGGGTTTTGCCGGGTCCAGCGTCACTCTGATCTTGGGCGACGGGCCGCCCGTTCTGGGATATTCAAGCCACTGCGTGCCGTCGTCGTCCATCCGGTCGCCCCACGCACCGAAGTTGAGCCCCAATTTTTTGATCGGGTCTTTCACGTCGTTGGTCATTCCGACATACGTCCACACTTCAACGTCGGCATCGGGAATCAGCGCGACGGACGTCTGCAATTGATAGCTGCACATGCACGTGCGCGTGTAATCCGGCGCGCAGAGAATGCCGCCGGCCACCACCAGATTGTGCGTGCAGCTTGAACGAAATCCGCCGAAATTACCCGTCCCGCCGTTGCGGCAGAGGTCATAGTATCCTGCGGCCCCTGATCGGAATGTCAACAGATGCTCCGATCCGGCCGGCGTGTTGCAGCCGTACATGCGCGTCCAGGTCCACTCCGTTGACATGCCGGTGATCGGGTCGTCAATCATCAGCGGCTTGCCGGAAAACAGGTCGCACGCGCTCTTCTCCTTCAACACCGTTTTGTCGCGAATCATCGCGGGCCCCAGCGCCTTCGCATCCAGCCACAGCACTTCGCCGCTGAAGCCTTTGTACGCGCGCATGCCTTTGGGTTCGTCAAAGAGCGAGTCGCGCGAACGCCGGCCGGATTCGACCAGCACGTCGTACGTCTCGGAGTAACTCAGCCACGTGCCAAAAACGTCTTGATCGCAGCGCCACAACAGCTTGCCCGTGGGAAGCGAAAAGGCGTTAAGCTCAATATCCTCGGTCATGTCAACCGGCGGAAATATCGGCGACGTTGAACTATCCGGCAATGGCCTGTCGATCGCGAAGATCATGCCGCCCTCCACTGTTTTTTCACTGCCGGCGCAGATGCCGTTGTGGCGGAATTCGTTCTTAGCGACAACGGACCAGAGCTGTTTTCCGGACTTTCGGTCGAAGACAAACAATTGCTTGCTGGCGACCGGTCTGGCCAGGCTCACGCCGCCTTTTGGCATGGGTACTTCGCTGACGTGGTCGTCTAATTCATCCTCTTCCCCCGAGGGTTTTCGCTCCGCGGGTTTCTGCGGGCGCGGGATGCCCGCGCCGCCAATGAGGTAATCGCCGAGGACATTGATGTAGCCCCAAACGGTTCCGGGCGGAGCGTCGTCCGGAAGCGCAAACTCGCGAATGACATGGCCGGTATCGAGATCGAGCAGCAGACATTTGCGGTCAAGGGCGACGTAGATGCCTTCCGGTGTCGAAATATAATTCGTGCCCGAACCATTGGCGCCAGATTGATGCGTCAGAACATTGAATGACGACCCGACGCGCGCCAAAGGCGATTCCCACAGCACGCGACCGGTGTAAATGTCTATCGCGCGCATTAAATCCACGCCTTCAATGATCAAGCGGCCGTCCACCACTTGCGGCTGCGGGCCATGACCGTGCCGTGGGAGAATGCCATCATGGCTTGAACCGCCCCACCACAGCACGCCCAGCGGCGTTTTCACGACCTGATCGTGTGAAATGCGGGTGTTGCCGGCGTCCGCGTGTTCATGCGTCCATTTTCCGCCGCCAGGCACGCCGCCGGTTCGAAGCAACTGCGTAAACGATCCGGCTTGCTTGGCGGCGGCTCTGTCGCCGAACTGCGCCACCGCAGCATTCAGCGCGGCCGCCGCGTCGTCATTGAGCTTCAAATACGCCGCGCCATGGTAGGGATGCAGCACGCGAAACGCATTCATCCAGAGCGGCGTTCCACCGCCGAGCGACGCGGAATCGGTGCCGATGATCAGATCCGCGAAGTACGACGGCAGCGGTTTGGACGCAAGGCTGCCTTCAATCACGGCCAGGCGCTTGCCATAAGTCCCGGCGCGCTGCAAGTCGCGGTGCAGCAACTCGCACTTTTCCGCGTCGGGTTCGAGCAGGATCACATCCATTTCAGTCTGTGCAAGCAGTGCCAGCGCGGCAGGCAAAGAATTCGCGCCCAGCACCAGCGCATAACCCGCTTTGGCTCCTGAGTCCTTGACGAGCGCATTCACATCATCGGGTATGGCGGCAATCTTGGCGCCGGGAACATCCGTCTGCGCTGCGCGTTCGACGGGCTTGCCCGCGCCATAACAGATCAGTTCGCCACTATCGGTGACCGCGACGAGTTTGCCGCGCGCCGCAATGAGATTCGCGACAGTCCCCCGCACGGCAATCTGTCTGCTCGGCACCTGCGCATCGCCAAGGGGCAGCGAAAACACGCTGATCGCATCCGTACCGCCGGCATAGAGGGTGCTGCCAGCCACCAGCAGCGTCTTGCCGCCTTGGAACGGCACCGTTGCACTCGTCTTAAAGCACGCGAGCGGGCCTTTAAATATAGTCCGAATGAATGTTTTCGTTTCAATGGGCGACGAAAGATCGAGCGCAACAATGCCATGGATTCCGGCAATTGCCGCGGTTCCAGTATTCGTTCCGGTCACGGTATTCGCCCCGGTTCCGGTACTGCTTCCCGAGGCAGCGCCAACGGAATTGCGGAGGCCGTAGGCAAACCCGCCGGAAATCACCGGTGACGCCACCGCTGTTCCGGCGACCTTGCCGGTCTCCAATTTGTAGGCCAGCCCGCCATTGAAAAAATAGTCATTGAAGACCACGACGTCATGTCCGCCGGATTTGGAGGCAAACGAGAAGTACTCCATCTTTCCAGTGACGCGGTCGTAGCTTGCGCACACCGCCCGGCCATTGGGAATCAGCAACCGCTCTCCCGCGATCGTCAGCGCGCCCTCCGGTGCGATCCCGGCGAAGCTTTTCGCGCCGTGCGGCTGCGTCAGATAGGCCGAGCCGTCCGACGAATTGCTCCAGACCACAGCGCCGGTGTCGGCATCCAGACAGTACACAAACACGCCCATAAAAGGGAAGAGTCCGGCCGCGAAATATACTTTGCCGTCATCGACCACTGGACCGCCGCGCACCGGCCACGTATCGATGAGCCGTTCGTTGCCAAGCACCAGCCGGTCCTTGGGCGCGCCTTTGACTTTCCAGAGCAGCTTTCCCGTGCCGAGATCGAGCGCATACAAATAACCGTCATCCGAACCGGCATAGACTTTTCCATTCGCCGCGGCCGGCGGAAGCCGAAACGGCCCGCCGGCGAAAAAACGCCACCGTTCCGAACCGTCGCTCAAATTGTACGCCGTGACGCAATCTTCCCGCGGTGAGGCAATCACCAGCGTGTTGTCTAAAATGATGGGATGATACACGGCATCGAACTGCATGCGCGGCTGATCCGGCCAGGCCGGCTCGACGGGCGGAAGCTTGATCGTCCAAAGCAATTCAAGATTGGCGGGCAGGTCTTCATCCGACGCCCCGCTGTGCTGCGCGTCTCTGCGAAACATGGGCCAGTCCGCCGCAGCCGCGTTCGCCGCACAATTGGATGCACAAATGCCCAGAAAAAAAACGCATGCCGATTTCACACATGTACAAAAGAGCTTGATTTGAAAGTCCTCCGCTAATGCACCGCTAATTCATGCATTGGAGTACACCGAGTATTGCGCCGCTGAACGCGCAGAATGTCGGGTGGCCCAGCCCGCGGGCTGGGTCGCGAAGCGACAAGAAACCTCTCCCTTGTCTCACAAATAAAAAATAGCGCACGACTCGAAAGAATCTTCTTGCAAAAGAACACTTGCGGACATGTTAATATTGCGTTAATCACATGGCGTAAATTCTGTCTATTGGCCCGCGCGTTTCTAAAGCGTCATTATCGCGCCGCGCCGGGCAAGTTGAACGAGGCGGTCGAGCAAAGGCGTATTGGGAAGATACGCCGTGCGAGACCAACGAAGTTCAACGCCGCCCGCCGCAAGCGAGAATGATGCTTT
>JBBRQD010000166.1:0-9932 GCA_038227045.1 Planctomycetota bacterium | reverse complement strand
TTATGGCCGTTGCGGACCACCGCACGCTTTCCCGTCTCGTCTCGCACGTGCTCGAAACGCTGTAGGTATTCGGCGACTTCCGCCTCCAACGCCGCGGCCAGCAATTCCTGAGCACCCGTGTGGAGAATGTCGCTCAAAATGTCCCGGCTTGATGCTTGCGAAAACGGCACAACATTCGTAACCTGACTCATGTGGCGTATCCTTTCTGGCCCGCTGTGGGCCGGTTGGTAATCTTGATTCGATCACCAAGGAGATGCCGCACTTTTCAATTTCGCTCATCCACAACTTTTGACAATATCTCAGTAAAAGTAGCAACCAACTGCCAGACAAGTAAGCGAATGTGCGCGGGGTCCTGAAAATGGGAGTGCGCGGTACGTGCACGAAACTTTTTGAGCGAACGGCTACGGGGTGAACTGCCTTCTTTAAGAAATCTGGACGCGCTAATGCTATGACTCAAATCGCTCAACTGGAACAATCCGTCCGGGCCCTCACCAAAATTGAATTCGACGCGTTCAAACTTTGGATGATCGACTACGAGAACGAATTGTGGGACCAGCAGATTGAGCGGGATTCTTACGACGAGAACTCGCCGATTATGAAATTGGCGGCTCAAGCGATCGAAGAGCATAAAAAGCGAAAGACTAAAAAGCAGTGAACTATTACGCGACGGCATCCTTTCTGAAGGTCTGCAAAGCCTTGCCGATGGAGATTCAGAGCCTGCTGTATCAAAAGTACAACGCTCTGAAAGCCGATCCGCGCCAGCTCTCCGCGCATTTGAAGCGCGTCGGAAATCTGTGGTCGGTACAGCTCAATTCCGATTTTCGATTGTTGGGTGTGTCCGTCAAAGACGGTATTCTGTGGTTCTGGATCGGTCCGCGCAAAAAAGCGTGAAGCGAGCGACTCGGTCAACGCACAAAAAACGGTACCACCGCCAGCACCACGCCAATCCCCAGCGTCAGCCAGAACGAATCTGTAAAATAGCCGTAGATCATCATCACCGCGCCGCTCACCATGAACGCATTGGCCTGGGTCTTTCGGCCATACGTGAAGTACCCGAATCCGACGGTCGAGATGAACAGCGAGAGGAACAGCAGGCTGGAGTCCAGGTTCATAAGCGCACTGTACTTCTCCCCGCGCGCATCGCCAGCAAAATGTGAAGCGCGTGCAGTAGGGGTCTGGAATTTTTCGATTTATCGAGTACACTTTTGCGCTCTGAAATGTTCGGAGCGACAGCCTCCTTTCAGAGACGCACGGAAGCATCATTTTACACGCGGAAAGCTCGGACCGGTTGCGGCTTCGAACTTCAGTCGCCCGGCAGACATAAAAATTATGGCCACAATGCTCAAGATCGAAAACGCCTTCAAAAGTTACGGTTTGCAGGTGCTGTTGGACGGCGCGGAAGCGGAGTTTACCGACGATCACAAAGTCGGCATGATCGGGCGCAACGGCGCCGGCAAGTCCACGCTGATGCGCATTCTGCTCGGCGAAGAAGAGCTCGACAAGGGCGAAGTGACCCGCCATCCCCGGCTGCGCCTCGGCTATTTGCGCCAGCACGACCCCTTTCACGACGGCGAAACCGTCCTCGATTTCCTGATGCGCGACACCGGCCAACCCGATTGGAAATGCGGGCAGATGGCCGACCAATTCGAGATCAAAGGCGCGAAGCTCGAAAGCCTTGTCAAAATGCTCTCGGGCGGCTGGCAGACGCGCGTGAAACTCACTGCGCTACTGCTTCACGAACCGAACCTGCTGTTGCTCGACGAACCGACGAATTTCCTGGATTTGCGCACGCAATTGCTGCTCGAAGATTTCTTGAAAGACTTCCGCAGCGGCGTCGTGGTTGTCTCCCACGATCGCACGTTCTTGAACGATGTCTGTGACCATACCATTAGTTTGTCGCGCGGAAAATTGACGCTCTATCCAGGCAACGTGGACGCGTTTTTGAACTATGAAATTGAGCAGCGCGAACACGCCGAACGCTCCAACGCCGCGATTCTGGTCAAGCGCCAGCAACTGGAAACGTTCATCGCGAAAAATCGCGTCGGCGCGAACACCGCCGCGCAAGCGCGCTCGAAGTCCAAGCAACTCGACCGTCTCAACGAAGGATATAAAACGATCGAACGCGCCGAGAAAAACGTGCGCATGAAAGTTCCGCAAGTCGAGACGCGCTCCGGCCCCGCGCTGCGCTGCACGGACCTGAGCATCGGCTACGGCGAGCACATCGTCGCCTCGAATATCGCGGTCGAAATTTTGCACGGCACACGCACCGCCGTAGTCGGCGACAACGGCCAGGGGAAGACCACGTTTCTGCGCACGGTCAGCGCTTCGCTCGAACCGCTGGCCGGCGGTTTGAAATGGAGTTTCGGCTGCGACATCGGCTGTTACGCGCAGCACGTCTATACGACGCTGCCCGAGCATTACACGGTGCGCGAGTACCTCAGCGCGGCGGCGACGGGCGACGCGACGGTGCAAACCGTGCTCGACATGGCGGGAAGTTTTCTGTTTCGCGGCGACGACGTGGACAAGGAAATTTCGGTGCTGAGCGGCGGCGAACGCGCGCGCCTGTGCATGGCGGGGCTGCTGTTGGGAAAACACACAGTGCTGATTCTGGATGAACCCGGAAATCATTTGGACGTCGAGACCGTCGAGGCTCTGGCGGACGCACTGACGCGCTATCGCGGCACGGTGATCTTCACCAGCCACGATCGCAGTTTCATGGAGCGCATGGCCACGGCGGTGATCGAAGTGCGCGACGGCAACGTCACCAATTATGCCGGCGATTACGACGCGTACCTGTATCGCGTGAAAAAGGAAGTTGAAGAAGGCCATCGCGGCGACGGCAAAACGCGCACGGCGGCGCCTGTCGCCGAAGAGACGGAACAGAGCAAAGCCGAGCGCAAGGCGCGCAACCGCCGCCTGTTCGATCTGCGCACGCAACTGCAGTCGGTCGAGCGGCAGATGACCAAGTATACCGAGAAGAAAAAGACGCTGGACGAGCAGTTGCATTCGGCCACCGATCCAAGGGAGAAGACACGCCTGCGAGACGAGCACATCGCCGTCGTGAAGAAACTCGAAGAGATCGAAGAGCGCTGGGTGTCGCTGCAAGAGGAGCAGACGAAGGAAGAGGCAGTAGTACAACCCGCGTAATAATCTGCGCGGACACCATTCCCATCCGTCAAACTGACCCGTCCGAAAACGCAATCGGACGGGTTTTACGAGCGCGTTATCTAAATTTCATATATGAAATCATTTTAAAATATGAAATATTATCTCTCGAATCTTGAAACCGGTGTAAATTGCATTAGTGAAAGTGATTTACTCTGTGAAATCGAAGGGGCGATGCATGGAAATGATTTTGGATCAGATGGAAGCGAAAGCGCCGCCGGAGGTGAGCAGCTTGCAGCGTGGTCTTGCGGTGCTGGAACTGCTGGCGGCGCGTCCAGACGGGGCGACGCTGCGCGAAATTACGGATCTGCTCAAGTTGCCGGGCGCATCGGTCCTGCGGCTCGCGCGCACGCTTGTCGAACTCGGATACCTTTCGCGGGAAGAGGGGACGAAGCGATTTTTTCTGACGAACAGCTTTTTACTGCTCGGACAGCCGAGTTCGCCGTCACGCGGATTTTCCGAATGCGCGATCGCGGCGATGCGCGGCATTCGCCAGGCGACCGGCGAAACCACTCAACTCTGCTGTTTGATTGGAACTGAAGCAGTCATCATCGAACAATTGTTGTCCGTCCACCCATTTAAGTATTCCGCCGATCTGGGCGCGCGCTGCCCGTGTTATAGCTGTGCACCCGGCAAGGCCATCCTGGCGTTTCTTCCAGAAGACGAAAGAGATGAGACGGTGACTCGCATTCATTTCAAGCGCTTTACCGCGAACACGATAACGTCGAAACGCGCGTTTCTGCACGAGCTTGACTTGATTCGCGAATGCGGCTTTGCCCTGGATCGGGCCGAGGGGCTGGCCGGTATTCATTGCGTCGCGGCGCCGGTGCTCGACCGGCACGGGAGCGCCGTGGGTGCGATCACGATTGCGGCGCCCATGTCCAGGATCCCGGAAACCCAGTTTGAAGCCATCGGGCATTTCGTGCGGGCCGGAGCGCGGCAGGCGTCGGACGAATTTAATCGGCAATAGCGGGCAGATTACGGCACGCACAGTGTACGAAAATAGAGAGTCGAACGGGAGGTTGTGATGAGAATGCTCTGCGCTCTGCTGATTGCGTTTGCGATCGCGGCGCCCTCAACGAGCGCGGCGGCCGAACCGCCATCGGCGGCGCAGCTTGAATTCTTCGAAACTCGCATTCGCCCCGTGCTCGTCGATCAATGTTACAAATGCCACAACGCAGCCAAGACTGCGGAAGGTGGCTTGGCGCTCGACGATCGCGCGGGACTGCTTAAAGGTGGTGACGAAGGTGCGATCGTAGTTCCCGGAAAACCCGCAGAAAGCCGCTTGCTTCCGATTCTGCGCTTTGAAGTTAAAGGTACCCGAATGCCGAAGGGCGGGGGCAAATTCGACGACCGCGTCATCGCCGATTTTGAAAAGTGGATCGCGACGGGCGCAGTCGATCCGCGCGACAAACCGCCGACCGCCGCGGAATTGGACAAGGCCACATCCTGGGAAACCGTTTTCGAAAAGCGCAAGAAATGGTGGAGCTTCCAGCCGGTCAAGAAAAGCGCAGTGCCCGAAGCCGTCGGGAAAGAGTCCGATCATCCCATCGATCGCTTCGTGTGCGCGAAGCTTCAGGAAAAGGGGCTTGAGCCCGGACCAACCGCCGACGCGCGGACGCTGGTTCGCCGCTTGTATTTCGCGCTGGTCGGACTGCCGCCGACGCCGGACGAAATTGAATTGTGGACCGCGCGGCTGGGGACATCGACAGGATTCGACGAACTCGTCGATCAACTTCTCGCCAGCCCGCACTTTGGCGAACGTTGGGCGCGTCACTGGATGGATTGGCTGCGCTATGCCGAATCGCACGGCTCGGAAGGCGATGCGACCATCGAAAACGCGTGGCTCTATCGCGACTACTTGATTCGCGCGCTCAACGCCGATGTGCCCTACGATCAGCTCGTGCGCGAACACATCGCCGGCGATTTGCTGGAACAGCCGCGTGTTAACACGGCACTCGGAATCAACGAATCGGCGATCGGCCCGGCGCATTGGCGCATGGTTTTTCACGGGTACGCTCCGACCGACGCGCTAGAAGAAAAAGTGCGCTTCATCGACGACGAGATCAACACGTTCTCGAAGGCGTTTTTGGGCCTGACAGTGTCGTGCGCGCGCTGCCACGATCACAAGTTCGACCCGATCAGCCAGAAAGATTACTACGCGTTGTTTGGAATCCTGGGTTCGTGCCGGCCCGGGCGAGTCGCCATCGACACGCCGGAAAAGCTGAACGCAAACCGCGAGAAGCTATTGGCGCTCAAGCCACAGATTCGTTCCGCCGTTGCCGATTCGTGGCTCGACGCGACGACGCATCTGCGTGAGAAATTGCTGGCCGGCGACGGTCCGTGGAAAAAGGCGGACAAGCCAACGTTTTTGCTTTATCCCTGGTTTGTCATGCATAAAGAATCCGTCGACGCAGCGCATTTTGGCGAGGGATGGCAGCGCCGAGTTGCAGCGTGGAATGGAGACCGAAAGCTGCGCGAAGAACACGCTCAACGCACGTACTTCCGGCGTTGGAACCTGACAAACCCAACGGACTACTCAACCTGGTTTCGCTCTGGAAACGGACTTCCGGAAAAACCGTATCCAGCCGGCGAATTCTCAATTTCGACGAGCGGCGAAAATGCAATCGCGGGGATCTATCCGTCGGGCGTTTACTCGCATCTTGTGTCCGCGAAAAATCCCGCGCGGCTTTTGTCCGGCCCGGTGCATTTGAACGACAACTACGAAGTCTGGCTGCGTATCATCGGCGATGGCACCGCGAGCGCGCGGTACGTGGTCCAGGACTATCCGCGCGACGGAACAGTCTATCCGACTGCTAAAACGCCGAAGGAATGGCAGTGGCAAAAGTTCGACGCGACGTACTGGAACGGCGACGAAATTCATCTCGAACTGGCTGCAGGAAAAGATGCGCCGCTGCTGGTCAACAACGAAGCCCGTTCGTGGTTCGGCGTTCGCGAAGCCGTCATCGTCAAGAAGGGCGAACCCGGGCCGCCGCCGGAGCCGCGCGAGTTTCTCGATCCGCTTTTCGAAGCCGTCGTGAACGCGCCGCCAAAGTCGTTCAACGATTTGGCCGATTGCTACGTCACCGCCGTGACGAACGCAGTCAAAGCGTGGCAGGCCGGTTCCGTCACTGACGCGCAGGCTCTATTATTAGATGCGTGCCTGAAGCAGGGGTTCCTTCCTGAAAAGCTCGATGGACTTGCCGCGGCAAAACCGCTGATCGTCGAATATCGCCGGCTTGACGAAGAAATCGTCGTGCCGACGCGCGTCCCCGGCCTGGAAGAAACAGTCGCGCGAAATCAGCCGCTCCTCGAACGTGGAAACCACAAAAAACCGGGTGAAGAAGTGCCGCGCAGATTTTTGGAAGCGCTCAACGCAACGCCGTATCAGACTACCCAAAGTGGCCGCCGCCAGCTCGCCGAAGACGTGCTCCGTGATACCAATCCGCTAACGCGCCGCGTGATTGTGAATCGGCTCTGGCATCACCTTTTTGGCCGGGGCATTGTGCCGACGCCGGACAACTTCGGGAAGCTCGGGCAGGAACCGACTCACCCGGAATTGCTCGATTATCTCGCCACGCGTTTCCAAGAGCACAATGGATCGATCAAGGACACGATCCGCTTCATCGTCTCGTCGAAAACCTGGCAGGCGGTGTCGCGGCCGTCTGCGAAAGCACAGCAGCTCGACCCGGACAACCAATACCTCTCGCACATGTTTGTGCGGCGCATGGAAGCGGAAGCCATCCGCGATTCGCTGCTGTCCGTCTCTGGCACCATGAATCCGGAATTGTTTGGCGGGCCGGTCAGCGGCAATGCGCCGCGGCGCAGCGTGTACATCGGCGTGCGCCGAAATTCGCTCGACCCATTCCTGCGCGCGTTCGATTTCCCCGAACCCTTCAGCGCGGTCGGCCGGCGCGACGTGACCAACGTTCCGGCACAATCGCTGACGATGATGAACGACGACACCGTCGCCTCGCTTGCGGCCGCGTGGGCCTCGCGAACGCTCGCCGATAAAAAGCAAACGACCGACGACGAGCGCATTCGAAGCATGTTTTTGACGGCGTTCGCGCGGCCCGCTCAAGACGCTGAAATCAGCCGTTTCAAAACGTATCTCGTCGAAACGAAAAGCAGCCAAACGGAACTCGCGAAACAGCTCGCGGACCTGCGCCGACAGATCGATGAGCAACAGACGGCGATCCGCGAAATCGTCGAACCAGTCCGAACGCGGATTGAGGCGGAAACGAAAACGAAGCCAAAGGAATCCGAACAAAAGACTTTCGCGCCCATCGGCCGGTGGGACTTCAAGAACGGGCTGCAGGATCTCGTTGGTACGGCGCACGGGACCGCGCACGATGGCGCTCGAACGGAAAGCGACACGCTCGTCGTGGGTAAAAAGGCCCATGTGATTACCGCGCCGTTGAAACAGACGCTCAAAGAAAAAACGCTGGAAGCGTGGGTGCAGCTCGACACGCTCGACCAGCGCGGCGGCGGCGTGATGACGATCCAGACGCTCAACGGCGGCGTCTTCGACGCCATTGTGTTCGGCGAAAAAGACGCGCGGCAATGGGTCGCCGGCAGCGATGGTTTCCAGCGCACGCAATCGCTCAACGCGCCGCTCGAACACGACGCACTCTCGCGCCCGGTTCACGTCGCCGTTGCCTATCACGCCGACGGCCGCATCGACGCGTACCGCGACGGCCAGCCTTACGGCACGTCCTACAAAAGCGGCGGACCCGTTGAATTCAAAGCGGGCGAGGCCGTGATCGGCTTCGGCATCCGCCATACCGGCGGCGGAAATGCGATACTCTCCGGGCGCATTCTGCGCGCGCAGCTTTACGACCGCGCGCTGACCGCCGACGAAATTCGAGCCACATCGCAATCGACAAAATTCACAGTCTCCGAAGCGCACGTGCTCGCGGCGCTGTCCGAACCCGATCGCGCGAAAGTTGCGGACAACAAAAAACGCATCGACGCAATCGAAGCTCAAATCGCGAAGCTCGGGCCGGTCTCCGATTTCGTGGACGACAAAACGCTTTGGACCGACGTGGCGCGCGCGCTGTTTACATTCAAAGAATTCATTTACATAAAGTAATTTCCGAAAGGAACGCCGATGTCGAACTGCTCGCATCCCACTCAAAAATTCTCCCGCCGCCGCATGTTGCAGACGTGCTCGACAGGCTTCGGCGCGGTGGCCTTGGCGGGACTCTTCGGCGATGCCGCCCGCGCGGAAGCGACCGATCTCCCGCCCGGCGCGGCGCTGAAAAAAGCGCATCACGCGCCCAAGGCCAAGCATGTCATTTTGTGCTTCATGTCCGGCGGCGTGTCGCACGTCGATTCCTTCGATCCCAAGCCGCGCCTGAAGCAGGATCACGGCAAGCCGATGCCGGTGAAAATCGAACGGACGATGTTCAACAGCAACGGCAACATCATGGCCAGTCCCTTCGAATTCACGCCGTCCGGAAAAAGCGGCATCCCGGTCAGCAGCATGTTTCCGGAGATCGCCAAAGTCGCCGATGAACTGGCGGTCATCCGCTCAATGACCTCCTCGGTCAACGAGCACGCGCAGGGAAATTTCTTCCTCCACACGGGCTTTCCGATCATGGGCTACCCCAGCGCCGGCGCGTGGGCCGCGTACGGCCTCGGCACCGAGAATCGCGATCTGCCGGGCTACGTCGTGCTGCAAAGCGGCAGCGCCGTCGCGCCGCACGGCGGCGTGAGCCTCTTCAGCAACGGCTTCCTGCCCGCGCAACATCAAGGCTCGATTTTGAAAGCCGATTCCTCCGAAGCGATCCACAACATCCGCCCGCGCGATCCGGCGCGGACGCAAGCACGCCGCCTCGATTTCGCGCGGCAGTTCGACGCCCCATTTCTGGCGGAGACCGCGGGCGACGCGCAAGTCGAAGCCGCGATCCGCAACTACGAAACCGCCTTCCGCATGCAGACCGCCGTGCCCGATCTCTGCGACATTTCCGGCGAGACCGCGCAGACTCAAAAGATGTACGGCATCGATTCAGCGATTCCACAAAAAGCAGCCTACGCGCGCCAATGCCTGCTCGCGCGCCGCCTGGTCGAACGCGGCGTGCGCTTTGTCGAACTGAGCTGCCTGACGCACAACATCGGCGCGGGCGGCGCGGCCAACCCGTGGGACCAGCACGGCGATCTCCAAAAGGGTCACGCCGCGATGGCCATGCAGGTCGATCAACCGATCGCCGCGCTGCTTCAAGACCTCCGCGCCCGCGGGCTGCTCGATGAAACGCTGGTCGTCTGGGCCGGCGAATTCGGCCGCACGCCGTTCTCGCAGGGCAGCAACGGCCGCGACCACAACCCGTACGGCTTCACCGTGTGGATGGCCGGCGGCGGCGTAAAAGGCGGCACAATCTACGGCGCAACCGACGATCTCGGCTACTACGCCATCGAAAAAAAGGCCACCATTTACGATATGTGGGCCACAGTCCTGCACCAACTCGGAGTCGATCACGAACGGCTCACATACCGCTACGGCGGCCGCGATTTCCGCCTGACCGATGTCCACGGCCACGTCATTCGCGATATTCTGGCGTGAAGTCTTTCCCGATTCAACGATCCGTGGGTCATTCTCGTTACAAAAGATGCACATCCTGCATTTTTATTGACCCGCGCGTTTCTAAAGCGTCATTATCGCGCCGCGCCGGGCAAGTTGAACGAGGCGGTCGAGCAAAGGCGTATTGGGAAGATACGCCGTGCGAGACCAACGAAGTTCAACGCCGCCCGCCGCAAGCGAGAATGAT
>JBBRQD010000165.1:0-9978 GCA_038227045.1 Planctomycetota bacterium | reverse complement strand
TATTGACCCGCGCATTTCTAAAGCATCATTCTCGCTTGCGGCGGGCGGCGTTGAACTTCGTTGGTCTCGCACGGCGTATCTTCCCAATACGCCTTTGCTCGACCGCCTCGTTCAACTTGCCCGGCGCGGCGCGATAATGACGCTTTAGTAACGCGCGGGTCAATAAAGGTTGTTGAGGTTCACAGTGGAAGGGTCGACGGATTTAACCTCTTCTACTTTTTTCTTTACCGCCCGGGCGGCGATTCGCGAAATGACTGCCAGCGCGATTATTGCCATAACGATTCCGGCGATGCGCAGTGCGAAACGCATCAGGTTGACTTCTTTCATTTCAGCGTCGCTCAGATCCTTCGCGGCTTTTGCCGCTTCGCAACTGATGTAGATTATGGCGGCGTTCAAGGGCAGCATGCCGCAGAATGTGCCGAGCGCGTATTTCCAATAGGGCACGCGCGTGAGGGCGAGCAGGTAATTGAAGATCGTGAATGGAAAAATCGGCGACATGCGCAGCAGTGCGACGATCTTAAATCCGTTTTGTTCGACTGCCGCGTCGATGGCGTCGAAGCGGGGTTCCACGCGCACCCAACTTTCGACGCGATTTCGCAGCAGTGTCCGGCCGAGCAAGAACGCAACCGTTGCGCCCAAGTTGGCCGCGACAACCGTTAAGATCAGGCCCATTTTAAATCCGAAAAAAGGCCCGACGCCAGCGGAGAGCAGAATGCTGGGAATCAGGAAGATGCAGCATAGCACGTACGCGCCGATGTACGCGAACGGAGCTTTCCAGCCCAGCGACAAAATCCAGGTTCCGAGTTGTTCAAGACAGGCGCGGATCGGCAGAAACGCGATTGCGCAGATGCCGATCAGAATCCATACCGCGAAGGCGATGCGGCCCCATTTTCGGCTCGGCTTTGCGGACATGGTTTGTGGATTATCCATGCGTTCTAGTAGAGCGGAATTTGCATTTCAATCAACGTCTTAATTTAACGCTGATGGATGCAGATTGCCGCAGATGGATGCGGATAAATTCAAGAAAATAAATTCATCTGCGTCCACTTGCGTTTAGGCAGGCTTTTGAATTCATCGCCGGCTCAGACATTACCGCTACTTGCTTTTTTCTTGTCTTTCTTGTCTGCCGGGGCGGGATCTTTGGGTTTTCCGAGCAGGTCGTTTAATTCCTTTTCAGTCCAATGGCCGTCGCGCTCCTTTTCTTTTGCGCGGATTTCGGCGACTGTTTCGGTCTTGACCTGCGGCGCGAAATTTTCCCATTCGCGGCGGATGTAGGTGAGCACGTCGGCGATCTGCAGATCGCTCAGCGTGCCGCCCATTGCGGGCATCTCCAGATTTCCTCCTGCGTTGAAGGTCGTTTCGCCTATTTTCTTTGGGCCGGCCATGCCCTGAAGAATCATGCGAACCGTGCGCTGTTCGGTGCCTAGGGCCCATTCGGAATCGACCAGCGGCGGGGCTTTGCCTTCGATGCCCCAGCCTTGCGGGTGGTGGCATTCGGCGCAGAGCTTGTAGACTTCCTTGCCGCGCTCGAAACTCGCCAGATGCTCGCCGGCCAGGGGCGGCGGTTCGGGTTCCATGCCGGGGCGGTTGGGCCATTTGATCATACCGTCGACCTGCGTTGCGGCGTCTTTGATCGCTTTGTCGGACGAGGCCAGGAGCTTTTTCAACGAATCCGGTTCAGTCGGAACTTTCACGCGCCGCTTGTTCTTGGGGCCGTTGGCCGCCATGCCCTTGAGCATCTCGGCGGTCCGCCAGCTTGCGTCGCCAGTTTGCTGCGCGGCGAGATCAAGCAGGTTTTCGATGCGTTCGCCGATGTGCCGCTTCATCACGCATCCGGCCAGCGCGGCGATAAACGCCTGCTTGCCCGGAACAGATTTTTCGATCTTCGTCTTGCCGTCCTTGTCGGTTATTTTCGTCTCGGTGATCTGCGAAGATGTCGCAAATTCCGGATGAGTGAAAACGCGCTGCAGGAATTCCAATTCGCGCCCGCCCACTCCGGTGATGACCGCGCCGCGAATCAACGGATTTTCGATGTGCTCCTTTAACAGCGTGTCGATGACTTCTTCCGCCGTGGGATGCGCGATGTCGCTGAGCGACAATGCGAGCTGTGCGCGCACGCCGTCGTCGGTGTTCTTTGCGGCGAGATCTTTCAAAGCATCCAGCAATTCCTGCGGCGGAGTGAAGGGTTTGGGCGTCTCGCCGGACGGTGTCGGCGGTGCCTTGAGCAGCGCTTCGCTGACGCGCACTGCGTGGGCGCGGATTTTCGGGCGCGGATCGGTCAACGCCGCTTTGATGGTCGGGATGTCCAGTCCACCGAGGCCTTCGAGCGCCCAGAGCGCGTGCAAGCGGCCGAGCGTGTTTTCAGGTTCGGGCGACGCGGCGAGTTTGCGCAACGCGGGAATCACGGAATCGTCTTTGCTCTCGACAAGGAGCCGCTGCGCGGTGTCGCGCCACCAACCGTTGGGGTGCGAGAGGTGCTTAACCCACTCTTCGGGCGTCTCTTTGGTCATCTGCGGTTTCGGCCCGGGCTTGTGGCCGTCCGCGACGACGCGATAAATGTGTCCCATGCCGATGTACTTGTCGAGTTCCCGCTCAATGGACTGCTTCTTCAGGAACGTCGTCAGAAAAATCTTGTGCTGCAAAATACCGCGGTACAAATCGACGATGTACAAACAGCCGTCCGGTCCCGTGTAGACATTCACGGGCCGGAAGCGTTCGTCGGTCGAGGTGAGGAATTCGTCTTTGTCGTAGGCGCTCTTGCCGCTCAATTTGATGCCGTTTTCGGTGATGATTTCGCGCTTGATCAGATTGGCGCACGGTTCCGGGATGAACACGTTTCCTTTGTACTCGGCGGGAAAATTGTCGCCGCGATACACGCCCGCTCCGCACGTGCCGGTGACCTTGTCAAGCCGCCCGTCCTCGCGCAACGTGGTCTTTTGATACCCGCGATTGACGCCGGGATTGACGCGGCTCGAATAGACCGTCTGGTCCTTTACGATTTCAACGCCGATGCCCATGGCGTTCTGTTCGGCCTTGTTCGTTAAATTGTAAAACGCGTTGCGAAAAATGTAGTGTGACGGGATGAAGTCGGCGAAGAGCAGATTGCTGTTCGAATTGAAATACAGCCGGCCGTAGTCGTCCTGCGTGAGGCCCCATTGGCCTTTTTGCGTCGTCTGTTCGCTTCTCAGCGTGAGCCGGTCCCGCCAGCGGTACCGGGTTGGGAAATCGGCGTTGTAAATCCAATTGTCCAGCCCATTCATCAATCCATTGGCCGTGTGTTCCGGGCTGGCCTGGCTGCCGTAATTGGCCGCGATCGTGATGGTGACGGTGGATTTTCCCTCGCCGGTTTTGTCGCGGCAGAACAGGAGCTTCGGCGGTTCGGCGACGAGCACGCCGCCGTTCGACAGATTGATCGCGCGCGGCATAACGAGTTTGTCGAGGAACTCGGTGCGCTTGTCCATGCGGCCGTCGCCGTCGCTGTCTTCTAGCAGCGCGATCGAGCCGATGGGTTTGTCTTCGCCGGTGCCGTCGGCGTTGGGCATGTAGCCGCGGTATTCGACGACGTACAGGCGGCCGTCGGGATCGAAGGCAATGGCGATCGGATCGTGAATAAGCGGATCGGATGCGACGACTTCGAGGTGGAAACCGGGCTGGAGCTTAAAGGTCTTGAGCGCTTCTTCAACCGGCAGCGGCGGCGCGGGCGGGATCTTCATCCAGGCCGGCGGCGGCGGCTGCGCTTCGCCGGCATGGTCGCCGCCCGCGAAACAATGCGCGGAAAATAGTGCCACGCCAAGAATGGAAAGAACAGAAAGCAGTCGTCTAGCGTTCACGATAGGGGGATTCCTGATTCGGTTGTCTTGGAAACGTTTTTTAATCTGGTTGGAATACACCGCGCGGCACGATTTCGTGACTGAGAGCGCGGGCAGCAATACCGAAAACGTGGATTCGAATTCCCCTCTTCTTCCCTTGAGGGAGAGGGGAAACGCTCTACGCCAGCAGCGCGTCGATCGCTTTGCCTTTTCCGTCTTTCGTCAAATAGAAGGGACGGCCTTCGGTGACGAAATTCATGTCGGGGGGGAGGCCCATAGCTTTGAAAATCGTGGCGTGAACGTCGCTCAAATTCACCGGATTTTCGACCGGCAGCATGGGATGGTTTTCAGCGGTTTTGCCATAGGCAAAGCCTTTTTTGATGCCACCGCCGAAGAACAGCACGCAGTTGCAACTGCTGAAATGGCCGTGAAAACCGTACATTTTTTCGTTCTGTAAAATCAGCTTCTCGCCCGTATGGCGCTCGGCGAAACCGTCGGGTTCGCTTCCGGCGGCGGGTGCGGAGGCGATGGTCCTGCCGAATTCGGTCATCACGCAGACGAGCGTGCGTTCAAGCAGTCCGCGCTGATCGAGATCCTTGATCAATTGCGCGATCGGGCGATCAACCTGGCGCTTCATTTCGGCGATGCGCAGGTAGCCGTTCTCGTGCATGTCGAAGCCTTTGAACGGGCCGTATTGGTATTCGACTTGAACGAAGCGCGAACCGCTTTCGACCAAGCGGCGGGCGAGCAGCAGCGAATTTCCGAAGCGGTTGCCGTAGTAATACGACTTGTCGAGCAGCTTTTCTTTGGCGATTTCGGGTTCGTAGGCTTGCAGCGTTTCGGGCTTTTCGTCGCGCGCGAAATCGAAGGCTTTCTTGACCGGCGAATCCATCATGGCGCGCGCGTCTTCCATGACTTTCATGTAGCCGGCGGCCTTCTCCGATTCGTTGAATTCCTTGCCGTTGAACGCGGCGAGGCGCTTGAGATAATCGAGGCGGCGGTCGAGGCGCTCGCGCGACATTCCGGCAGCGACGCCGAGCGTGGACAGGCCCTGTGCGGGGTCGGGGATCATGAACGGCGCGTGGTTGACGCCGTAAAATCCGGGGCTGAGGTATTCGCTGATGAACAACTTTTCGCTGTCGCTGGTGTCGATGTCGCGGCCGATGTAAATGTACGGCGGAATGTGTTCGTTGCGGCGTCCCGTCGAGCGTCCGACCATCGCGCCGATGCTGGGCGCTTTGACGCCGGCCGGAAAGAGGTAGCCGGTCATCAAATAATATTGAGCCTTCAGATGCACCGCGCCGAATTTCGTTTCGTTGCTGAGCGTGCGCAGCAGCGCGCCTTTGTTCATCACGGAAGCGATATTCTCAAGCCCCTCGCCGAAGCGAATGCCATCTGCGCTCGTCGGAATCGACGGGCATGTGCCGAGCATTTCGCTGCCCTTCATGTCCTTGACGAACGGCGTGTGCGTCTTCGGATCCCACATGTCGGTCTGCGCGACGCCGCCGGGAAGATAAATCAAAATCATCGAATCGGCGGTGGCGGGAATTTTCTGCGGCGCGGCCTTCGCGCCGGGACTGGGGTCGTCGCCGAACGCAAAACGCGAGAGTCCGGCACCCGCCGCGGCGGCGGCGAGGGAGGATTTCAGAAAGGTGCGGCGCGAGGAGCGAGTGTTCATGGGATTGACTACACCGGGGGAAATCGAACTGCAATCGTTCAAATCGTTAACTCTTTGCCGATCCCATCACATCATTTTATGTATTGAAATTCCGGGCTGCAAAACAGCGCCCAGAGAATATCACCGTACACTTCTATTCCCGAAATCTTCTGTCCGTGGACGACTCCCGATCTGTCCCAGAACATTTTTCCGCCGGACTGATCGAAGGAGAGTCCGTTGACTGATTGATCGTTCTTGTCGATTCCGATTTCGGACGCGGAGACTTCCAGGCGGACCCACTCGCCGAGTTTCGGCAGTACGCCTGCCGGGTGACGGCTGATTGTGTTGTTCGCACCGAATTGAATAATGTCCTTGCCCCAATAGGCACGGTGTTCCCATGCGTCGGCGATGTTGAATTGGAGCATGATTTCGCTGGGCGGATTCTTGGGGTCGAGCCAGACGTAGACGTAGAGCGTGTCGTTCGGCCCTGCTTTGAATTGCGCGCCGGTGAAATAATGCTGCATGTTTTTGCGCGCGTCCTCCACGCCGGTGCCGTGCGTGTGGGAGCGCTTGCCGCTGAACGCGGGATGTTCCGCGCTGTCGACCCATTTCCAGGAATCCGCACCCGCGTTTCCGGCAAGCGACGCGCCTTTGGGCGTGTCGTCGTCGAGCCAGATTTCATCGGCTGGCGCGGCTATTTTTTCGGCGGGCTTCGCGCCGGTTTGCGAGGACGCGATGAAACTCACGCCGAGATCGAGTTCGTCTTTCGATGGCGGACGACTGAGTGCGGACCAGTACAGTTTTTCGACGCCTTTCGCCGCGTCTTTTTCGCTCGCGGCTTCGGCGAGAAGCTTGCCTTTGTAAATCATTTCCTGCAAATCTTTGCCGTTCATCAATTCGAGCGATTGAACGACGGCCACGTCATCCGGGCGGCCGGTGCTGATTTCGGCGCGCGCGGCGGCCTTGCCAAGGGCGCGCGTGAGCGCCGTGGAATTGCGGTCGTTGTTCGTGCGCTTTTTTTCGTCGAGCATTTGCGCCATGCCCAGCCGGACACTGTCGATAAACTGTTCGGCGGTCAAGCGCCGCAGCGCGGGCGAACGAAACAGCCGCGGTTCGCCGGGTTTCGCGACGTCGAATTTGTCTTCGAGCTTTGCGTCGTATTTCAATTGATACGTTGCGCTGGTGAGAATCTGCCGGATCGTGTGTTTCAAATCGAAGCCGTGGCGCGCGAGATCGTCGGCGAGCCAGTCGAGCAATTCGGGATGGCTGGGCGGCAGATCGGCGCGAAAATCATCGACGGGTTCGACAAGGCCCAGACCCAGGTAGCGCTTCCAAAGCCGGTTGACGATGCTGCGCGAAAAGCGCGGGTTCGCGGGGTCGGTCAGCCAGAGCGCGAGCACATGCTGGCGGTTGACGGCGCCGGTTTCCACAACGCCGGGAATGTCAAACGGGAACTGCGCCGGGACGATTTTGCCGCTGGCCTTTTCGCAGCGGATCACTTCGAGGTCGGTGTTTGAGAACATGCCGGCGAAGGCAAGAAAGCGCGCCTGTGGCCACTCCTTATTGAGAAAATGGTTGTGGCAGCTCGCGCACTTCATGCTCGTGCCGAGAAAAACCTGCGCGGTGTTCGCGGCGCTGAGCGTAGTTTCGCTGTGGCTGCCGGCCATGATGTAGCTGCCGGGCGGATCGACGGCAGGGATTTTTTTCGCAACGGTCGCAACGTCTGTGGCAGGCGTTGGAGGCCTGACGTCCTTGATGTCTTTGCCGTCTTTAGCGTCCTTCGTGTCTTTGGGATCCTTGACGACCTTGGCAACTTTTGCGGGCTTGGCGGCGTTGTGCAGCGCGGGGTCGAGCAGTTCGGCGACCATCAAATCGAATGGCTTGTTGACTTCAAAACAGTAGCGCACCCACTTGCCGGTGTTGCCGCGGCCCTTGATGCCGCCGACTGAATCGTTGCTGCCCAGCGCGTCCTCCCAGAACGGCGTCCAATGCGCGGCGTAGTCGGCGTTGCGCGCGAGCAATTCGTCGATGAGTTTCGCGCGCTTGTCGGACGCGTGATCATCGAGAAAACGGCGCGCTTCGACGGCCGAGGGAATCAGGCCGATGATGTCGAGATACACCCGGCGAAGAAACGTCGCGTCGTCGCACGCCACTGGCGTAACGCCGGCCGGCCACTTGGCTGGAATGAATTGATCGATCGGATTGAGCGCATTTTGTTTCGGCGGCAATGCGGCGGGCGGCATGGATTTCAGACGCTCGGCGCGCAGTTCTTCGAGGAGCTTTTCTTTCTCGGGAAGCGCCACGAATTTTGCGAAATCGAACGCGGTGCGAGCGGTTTCGCTTAATGGAACGGCAGGTTCGGCGAGCTTTTTTGGACTGCTCACGGCTTCAGTTTTGACAGTGGCGGAATCGTCTTTCGCGCCGGCTTGAATCCAGCTTCGCACGAGATGCAACTCGTCCTCGGTCAGCGGTTTTTCGCCCTTGGGCATCTGCTCGCCGCCCACGCCGCGCATGCGTTGAACGATGGCGCTGTTGTCGGCAATTCCCGGAATGACGCCGGGATTGGTCATGCGCTTGCCTTTTTTGAAAAGATTGTCGACGGACGTTGTTTCGAACTGGCCTTTGCGTTCGTCGGCGTTGTGGCAATCGTTGCAGTGCTTTTCGAGCAGCGGCTTGATCTCGCGCGCATAACTGATTTTCGCGGCGGCGGCGGGATCGATGTCGCGAACTTTGATCTCGACGGTTTTGCTTTCGCCGGCGCAGATTTGTGAAATCGCCAAAGCGAGAATAACTGCAAAGAGGACGTAGATAATTTTAATCATTGAATTCAGCCTGAACCTTTGGCTTGAATACACCGATTGCCCTTCTTGTAGGCGCTCTTTGGCATTAGAGGAAGGAGGAAGGAGGAATTGAAGACATTGTGATTCGCGAGAAAGTATTTCATTCATCATTCATACTTCATCCTTCGGGACCGTGTCACGGTTGAAACGGAAACGTGTCGTCCATCTTCGCCGCGGCGAGTTCGACGAGAAACTGACTAAAGCGCTCGTCGATGGCATCGAGGTATTTCTTGCCTTTTTCGGGCGTGGCTTTGCGCGGGTCGCCGCAGCCGCTGTTGGTGGTGAGGCGGTCGAAGGGGCGCGGATACCAGGCCCAGCCTTTTCGCGCGGCTTCGAAGCGTGAGGGGCGCATGGAGCCGGCGTCGGCGGACGGGAAGTCGACGAGTTCCGGCCGGAGCGCCTGAATCAGGCTGGTCTCCATTTCGTCGGCGTGATCTCCGGGATTTTCGAAGATCGTCTTGGCGCTGTCCGTGGCCATTTGGTACCAATTGACCAGGCAGCAAAACACTTTCGTGCGAGCAAGCATGGTGCGCAGGCACGCCTTAAAATCGTTCCCACCGTGGCCATTGACGATGACAAGTTTCATGATGCCGTGGCGTTCGAGCGATTTTGCGACGGACTCGACGACCTGATTGAGGAGTTCCTGTTCGAGATGAATGGTCATCGGAAATGCAAGAAGATTCTGCTCGGCCCCGAACGGAATGTTGGGCAGCAAGGCAACCCGCGCACCTTTCTCCCACGCACCGGCGCAGGCGCGGTCGGCGATGGCTTCGACCTGGATGTTATCGGTGGCATAAGGGAGGTGAAGGTTGTGCGGCTCGGTTGCGCCAAAGGTGAGTACTGCGACCTGGAAATTGGTGGCGCGAACGTCTTTGAGTGTGATTTCGGCGAGGCGGTATGGGGATTTTGAGGGCATGGGGTCGAGTTCTCGAAGAGTTTGTGCGAAACTCCAACGTGCACGGCGCTGTCACTTAGTTCCCTTTGAAAATATCATCTACTGCTATAAGCCATCTTGGCAATGCGGGTTCAGCGTCCGCCAATTGACCTTTTCGAAACACCTGCGGCAATTTCGGCCACGACCTGCAATAGCAGTTTATGTATCCGCCCTGCGTTTCTAGAAAGTCTGGTGCATGTCACGAATGGCACATAGTTAAGGACGATGCACACGTGCAATGCGTGGGAGCGGAGTCGCCAAAAGCGGCTTAACTATGCGCCATTCGTGCATGTCACCGAATTTCCGTTCCAAAAGATGCACATGTGGTGCTTTTATTTAAGAATCACAATCAAAAAGTGCCCAATACCGTTCCCAAAACTGCACAATGCGTAAATGAATTCCCCTCTCAGCCTCTTAAGCGGCTTCAAACAGCTCATTTTCCGTTGCAAAAGTTGCACATGTGCACAAAATCATCTTCACGAAAAGCTATTTTATGAGCTACATTCAGCCATAAGCCCGCTCAAAACAATACCCTATTATTTTACAAATGTCAAGTGATTATTTCGCGCAAATCCTTGAAATTCTATCAAGTCATTCAAATTAAACTCAATCTAAGCAGAAACCCGTAGTTTTTCCTCTTCGGGATCGAGTTCCCAGCGCGGCCAAAGGCGCTCGACCATGGCCAGCGGGGCTTGATTGACGCGGGCCAGAAACTCCCGGCACGCTGCATGAAGCGCT
>JBBRQD010000164.1:0-9983 GCA_038227045.1 Planctomycetota bacterium | reverse complement strand
GGCGCGAGCGGAAAACGAGCGATTTTTGTTCGGATCGAGGCGCGAACTTCATGCGCTATCCAGAGGAGATAACGCTTGAAGTTCGCAACGAAGAGCCGGACAAAAAGCGCCGTTTTACGCCGCGTTCGGTTTTGAAACACTTTCTAAGTTCGGCGCCTTGACATTGATAAAGAATACGGTAATCTTCGCGACCGCGCTTGACACAATGCAAAACGAGGCTGGGTGAACATTTTGCCAAAAAATTGTAGCCTAAGCATAGGAGCAGGCATGCCGGAGATTGCGGAGCGAAAAAAGGTATTTGAAACCCCGTGGTTCGATCTCATCGCAAAGACTCTTCGGGACGACGAAACCCATTCTCCTTATTACTCCATCAGTACCACTGACTATGTTTGTACGGTGGCAATCACGCCAGCCTTGGAAGTGGTTCTGGTGCGACAATACCGCCCTGCGGTGGAACGATTCACGCTTGAGTTGCCCAGCGGACATGTCGATGCGGGAGAGACGCCCGCGCAGTCGGCGGCTCGAGAATTGACGGAAGAAACAGGTTATGAAGCCGCCGGGGAACTCGAGCAACTCGCGGTTTTGAATCCCGATACAGGCAGACTTTGCAATCGGTTGTGGATATTTTTTGCTGGACAGGTACGCTTGCGCCCCGGGCATCGGGCGGAAGCTGGCATTGAAGTTGTACGGTTGCCTCTCGACGAGTTTGCGGACAGCATTGTCGAAGGCAAATTCGATCACGCTTTGCATGTGGCGGCTTTCAGCCTGGCGCTGATGCAAAAAAAGGTGATCTTGAGCGATCTCAACGGTGTTTCGAAGACATGAACGACAACAAGACCATTTGCATCATTGGTGGTGCCGGACACGTGGGACTGCCCTTGGGAATCGTCTTCGCGACCAAAGGCCAGCCTGTCGTGCTTTACGACATCAACGAGAAGACCCTGGCTCAAATCAGCCGTGGCAAAATGCCGTTCATCGAGTACGGCTCGGAACCGTTGCTCGAAAAAGTCATCGGCAAGACGCTGTCAGTTTCGACGGATATCAAGTCCGTGGCCAGCGCGCGCTATGTGATCGTGACCGTAGGGACGCCCGTGGATGAGTACCTAAATCCCAAGTTGCGCTCGATGCACGAGTTCTTCCGCAAATTGCGTCCGTACTTGAACAGCGAGCAGACCATTATCATTCGCAGCACCGTCTACCCGCGCACGTGCAGGCAGGTGCTCAATCTGCTGCAGGAAGATGGCGGCGAGTTTCACATTGCCTATTGCCCGGAACGCATCGCACAAGGCTATGCGATCGAAGAATTGGAAAAACTTCCGCAGATCGTGTCGGGAACCAGCCGTAAAGCGATTGAGGATGCGACCGAATTGTTCTCCCACATCGCCGCGACGGTGATCCCGCTGGAGATCGAAGAAGCCGAACTGGCCAAGCTTTTCTCCAATGCCTGGCGTTATATCCAGTTTGCAACCGCCAATCAATTTTACATGATCTCCGAGAGCCTGGGCACGGACTTCAATCGAGTCCGCCGCGCCATGGTCGAAGGCTATGGCCGTTCTGCGAATCTGCCAGGACCAGGTTTTGCCGCCGGCCCATGCCTGCTCAAAGACACCATGCAATTGGCCGCGTTCAACAACAACAATTTTCTGCTCGGCCATGCCGCCATGATGGTCAACGAGGGGTTGCCCGGATTTCTGGTCGATCTTCTGCGCGCGAAGCACGACCTTTCCAAAACTAAAGTCGGGCTGCTCGGAATGGCATTCAAGGCGGACATTGACGACACGCGCGATTCGCTCTCTTACAAACTCGGAAAAATTCTGCGCTTTCATGGTGCACAGGTGTTTTATTCAGACGAGTTTGCCAAGGATCCCACGTTTATTTCGAAAGAAGAACTTGTGGCATGCGCAGACGTGGTGGTTGTGGGTGTTCCACACTCCGCGTATAAGACGCTCACGGTGCCGGTCCAAACCGACGTTCTCGACCTTTGGAACGTCCTGCCAAAGCGCGCTCCGGCACCTCACGT
The DNA here is from genome assembly GCA_038227045.1 of Planctomycetota bacterium. Taxonomy (GTDB): domain Bacteria; phylum Planctomycetota; class SZUA-567; order H5-PLA8; family H5-PLA8; genus JANXLS01. Next base: position 7,963 of record JBBRQD010000164.1, on the reverse strand, counting down.
CTGAGCTTTGAAAATGAAACAACCGATTATTTCAGCGAACATTCGTGTGCGCCACCCACAGCATTTCATTGTCGGCGAAGGCTCGATAGTGGATGACTTCTGTTATTTTTCAACACAGTTGAAAGTAGGGCGCTATTCGCATATCGCGAACGGCTGCAGTATTGCGGGCGGCGGCGCCCGGCAGTGCATCATCGGGGACTATTGCAGCCTTTCAGCAGGAGTCAAGATCTGGTGCACCAGCAATGATTTTGTCAACGATATGGTCGTGGTGACTCCGGAGGGGCTCGATTTGGGCGCAAAGCCGGTTTCCGGCGATGTCATCCTGGAAAACTTCACCGGAGTGGGCTCAAATTCCGTGATCATGCCCGACAACCGCATACCTGAGGGAACGGTGATTGGCGCACTCAGTTTCGTCCCGACTGCATTTGACTTAAAACCCTGGTCGGTTTATGCTGGCACCCCGCTCCGTTTGATTAAGAGGCGCAACAAGGAGAACGTGCTGAGGCAGGCGCGGCAGTTGGATGCATTTTTGAACATTGAAAGGCCAGATGGAAAATAAGATACCTTGGTGGTTGCCGCAAATTACCGGCGCCGAAGAGGGCTTGATTCACGACGTCTTAAACGCCAATTACCTCAATGAAGGCGATTGGGCGGAACGATTCGAGCAGGAAATCGCCCGTCGTCTGAATGTTAAACATGTAGTGGCTTGCACAAGCGGTACGAGCGCGTTGTTCCTTTCCCTTGCTGCCTTGGGAGTGGGCCACGGGGACGAAGTGCTTGTTCCCGATGTCACCTTTATCGCCTCGGCCAACGCGGTGACTCTGACAGGTGCCAAGCCCGTCTTGGTCGATGTCAATCCCCACACACTGACGCTCGATCCCGTCGCGATGGAGCGGGCGATCACGCCGCGCACCAAAGCGATCATGCCGGTACACATTACCGGGCGAGCCGCCGACATGACCACGATCATGAAGATTGCGCGGGCCAGGGGGCTGTATGTAGTTGAAGATGCCGCCGAAGGCTTTATGTCCCGTGCGCACGGCGGTTACCTGGGTACTATTGGAGACGCCGGGGCACTATCGTTCTCGCCGAATAAAACAATCACCACAGGGCAGGGCGGTGCGGTGCTGGTCAACGACGACGCGCTGCATGTGCGTCTGCGCGAGTTGAAAGATCAGGGACGGCCCGTTCGCGGCACCGGCGGAGACGACGTTCATCACTCGATCGGATTCAACTTCAAGTTCACGAACCTTCAGGCGGCGGTCGGCCTGGCGCAGTTGACGCAACTTGATGCGCGCGTGAAACGCCAGCGCGAGATCAATCGTTCCTATCGGAATCAATTGGCGGATTTAAAAGGCATTACGATTCTGCCGTTCGATCTGGAGAACGGTGAGACTCCACAGTGGACCGACGTGCTGCTTGCGCGGCGCGACGAACTGGATCAATTTCTGCGCGAACGCGGCTGCGGCTGCCGCCGATTCTGGTTTCCGATTCATACACAACCACCCTATCGGCTGCCAGACAATAATTTTCCGCACTCGACGCAAATCATTCCCCAGGCACTTTGGCTGCCCTCCGCGTTTACGCTCAGCGATGGGGACATTGCGCGGGTTTGTGGCTATATCCGGGAATTTTTTCGAGGTTAGCCGATGCAAGATGCTGTATTGACAAAAGAGCCGGGAATTTTCCCTTTTAGCGACGTGGTGGAAAAGACAATGACGCAGCCGGTTAAAGGCATGTTGTCGATTCTGCTGCCCGTGCGGAACGAAGGCGTCAACCTCAAGATCATGTTGAAGATCCTGCGTGTGGTGGTCGAAGTGCCGCACGAGATCCTGGTTGTTCATGACACGCCGCACGACACCAGCATTCCCGTGGTCAACGCGATAATTCCCGATCAGCCGCAAGTCCGCTTGATTCACAACACGCTGGGCAACGGCGTGATCAACGCCATTCGCGCGGGCGTCCAGGAATCGCACGGCGAATTTGTGTTAATCTTTGCCGCGGATGAAGTGGGCCCGGTGCTGGCGCTCCAAGACATGCTCGATTTGATGAGCGATGGCTGCGACTTCGTGAGTTGCACGCGCTACGCTTACGGCGGCCGGCGCCTGGGCGGCTCTTTTATCGGCGGGCTGCTTTCGCGCCTGGCCAATAAAATGTTTCATGTGCTGGCGGGTTCCGTGTTGAGCGACGCGACAACGGGCATCAAGATGTTTCGACGCTCTGTATTCGAGAAATTCCACCTCGAATCGCGTCCCGTGGGTTGGGCCGTGGCATTCGAAATGGGCATCAAAGCACAGGTTTTGGAACTGAAACTGGGCGAGGTGCCGATCATCTCGATCGACCGCCTGTACGGCGGAAAATCGACGTTTCGCCTGACACGCTGGTTTCGGGAGTATCTGCGCTGGTTTATTTGGGGAGCCATACAGTTGCGCAAACATCCGCGTCCCAAAGTCAGGGTCCGTTTGCCGTCCACTTCGCTGGAGGTGCGTTAGCGCTGATGAGCAAGAAACTTCTGGTCACTGGGGGCACCGGCTTCATTGGAAGCGCACTGGTTCGGCGGCTCGTACGAGATGGTCACAAAGTCCGGGTGCTCGACGACGACTCGCGCGGCGCGCGGCGCCGTATCGCGGATGTGATCGACTGCGTCGAATTGATTAAAGGTGATATTCGCGATCCGCAGGACGTACTTCGCGCGGCTGAAGGGATCGATTGCGTCTGGCATCTGGCGTATGTCAATGGCACCGAGTTTTTTTATACGCGTCCTGACTTGGTGCTCGAAGTCGGCGTCAAAGGCATTACGAATGTTCTGGATGCCTGCATCAAACAAAATGTCGCTGAAATGGTGCTGGCATCGAGTTCGGAAGTGTATCAGCAGCCGCAAATTATTCCAACACCGGAGAATGTGCCGCTGGTGGTGCCCGATGTCCGCAATCCGCGCTACTCCTATGGCGCGGGGAAAATCATCAGCGAGGTCATGGCGTTCAATTATGGCCGCCATTTCAAGCGCATCCTGATCTTCCGGCCTCACAACGTCGTCGGACCCGACATGGGCTGGGAGCACGTGATTCCACAGTTTGCAGTCCGAATCAAGCGCTTGGCCGAGCAGACTGCCGGGGCGCTTAATTTCCCGATACAGGGGGACGGTTCCGAGACGCGCTCGTTCATTTATGTCGATGATTGCATCGATGCCTTGATGCACATCTTTGCCGCAGGCAGGCATTTGGATATCTTCCACGTCGGAACGATGGAGGAGGTCACAATCGCCGAATTGGCGCGCGCGGTGGCCAAATGTTTCAAGCGGGAGATTATTCTGGTACCCGGCCCGCTGCAAGCCGGCGGCACGCTGCGCCGGTGCCCGGATACGTCAAAGTTGAAGGCTCTGGGTTTTCAACCGAAATTCTCGTTCCAGGAGAGTGTCGCCCGAACGACGGGCTGGTACGACGAAAACGCACACATGGCTCCAGCCGCGACTCCGAAGTAAGAGTGTCCGGCCCTCACATCGCAAACATTTTATCAGGGAGTAAGATCAATGAGTCAAGCAAGGCTAGCCGCCGGGACGGGATCGAGTGTCGTTGTGGAACGCTGCCAGGTTTGCGACAGCCCCGATCTGCGTCCATCGATTTTTCTGGGGTATTTGCCGCCGGTCAACCAAATGCGCACGATCGGGTCCAAGCCGCATGAGCAGCCCGCTTATCCGGCGGGCTGGCTGTATTGTCCAAAGTGCCAGTTGGTGCAAATTGGGTTGACCGTCGATCCGCATGTGCTTTTCCCGCCAGAGTATCCGTACAGTAGCGGCACCACGCGAATCCTGCGCGAGAATTTTGCCGAACTGTCGCGGGAGTGCCCGACGATCGTTCCCTTGGGCAAAGAAGATCTCGTGGTCGACATCGGATCGAACGATGGCACTCTGTTGAGCAATTTCAAGACGAACCATCGCGTTCATGGCATCGAGCCGACTGACATGGGCAATCTCGCCAATTCCCGCGGCATTCCGACCACGATCGCTTTCTTTGGGCACGAGGCGGCAAGCAAAGTGCGCGCTGCATGCGGACCCGCAAAGATTGTGACGGCGACAAACGTATTCGCACACATCGAAAATATTCACGAAATCGTGAAGAGCCTGCTTGTGCTGCTGGACGACGATGGCGTGTTCATCTCCGAATCGCATTATTTGATGAGCCTGCTCGAGACGCTCCAGTACGATACGATTTACCACGAGCATTTGAGATACTACTCGCTCCACAGCCTGCAATACTTGTTGAAAATGCACGGATTGGAGGTCATCCACGCCAAGCGCATTGGCACTCACGGCGGGTCGATTCGCGTCTATGCCGCGCGCATCGGAAAGCATTCGGTTCGTTCGACCGTTCAGCAGGTGCTCGCCGAGGAAGAGAAGGCCGGCATCAACGAGAAGCGCCTGGACGAATTCAAGCGTCAGGTATGCCTTTCCAAGTTGAAACTCCATGCGCTGCTGCTGGGAATCAAGCAAAAGGGGGAGCGCATTTACGGAGTCGGCGCCCCTTCCCGCGCGAGCACATTGATCAACTATGCCGGGCTTGACGCGGGGATACTCGACTGCGTCCTGGAAGTGAAGGACTCGTATAAAGTGGGCAAGTACATGCCCGGCACATTGATTCCCGTGGTCGACGAGCAGCGGATGTTCGACGATCCGCCGGACTACCTGCTTCTGCTGTCGTGGCATATTGCGGAAGAGTTGATCCCGAAGTTAAAGCAGAAAGGATTTAAAGGACGTTTTATCGTGCCATTGCCGGAACCGGTCGTGTTGTTGTAGACTCCTTAAGCACTCAGCGCTGACTTCGCGGAGATTGATTGTACCGTCGGCGTCCCGCCGGCACGATTCATCATTCCATTCATTCGTGCCGGCGAGACGCCGGCGGTACAACGTTTTCGTGTTAGAGAAAGCGGCACATGAAGCAGGCTATAAAACGCGTTCTTGAAAATGGCCAACGGCTGGCGGCGCACGCGTTGGAATGGACGCAAGGAGTCATCGACCGCACTGCGGCTATCGCCGGGAATCACGCCAACACTCTTGCGGCCAAAGTAACGTTGCTGACTCCGATTGGCCATTATGCGCTCATTGGAGGCTTTGCCGCGTCGGCCGTTTTTATTTTCATTACCGCATTCGAGCTTGCGCACAACACATACTCAGGAAGTTCGGGTGGAATTGATGCGGTGTTGACGGCGCATTGCCTCGCCAGAGGCACGCTGGAGAAAGAACAAACTCCCGTCACCATACTATCATTGGGAAACGGCCGGTTTCGGATTGGCGTCGATAAATTTAACGGTCAGGACATTGAGCTTGATGTCGAACTGAAAGAACCGGCCACGCCGAAAGTGCTTGTGCTCCGCAATGACTCCGCGAGCAATCTCAAGGTTGCGGTTTCGGGCGAATCAGGCGAACCTCTGACGGAGAGCGCGGTCGCGCTCGAAGCGGGTCCGTTGCGTTCATTGATACCGCTTCCTGGTTTGCTCTCCCTTCAACATTTGAAAGTGAAGATTTCATCCGCGAATAAACCCAAAGAACCATTTCCGCTCGTGCTGAAGGAAATAGGGCTGTTCAAGAGCGACGATGGGTTGCGCGGAGATTGCCGCTTTTTTCTTCATTACTACAATGACCGTGACTATTACAACGAAATGCTGCCTCTTATCCTGTTCACCTTTGGAGCAGCCTTCGTACTCATTATACCTATATTTGGCCGGCGTTCAGGGCTATACGGAGCGCTGTTTATAGTTGGGTTGACCCTTTGTACCGGCGGGCTTTGCCTGCGGCTTGGATATTACTTCAACGATTTGCGCATGACAGTTGCTTCAGGCCAAATGCAGGAGGGTGCCGGAAGCAACCTCAACTACGGCACATGTATGGGATCGAATCTGCTTCTGGGAAACGGTCCGGTGCTCATTCCCGGATCACCTCCATGGCACCGCATGCCTGGATATGCGTTTGTGACTGCCTTGGCTGGACTGCTCTCGTTCACCGCGACTGACCATCTGTTGATCAGTATCAATACGATTATGCTCCAATTGCTCCTGGTTGCTCTGGCGAACGGCTTTTTTTTCTGGGCGGCAACCCGGATTATGCGGGTATGGGTCGCGGCATTTCTCGGGGTCTTCTTTGCCTTCCTGCCAAACCAGTTTATTTTTACGCAGATCGAAACGGTTATGCCGGCCGTTGTTCTTTATCTGTTGGGAATAATTTGTCTTTATGTCGCCCGGAAGGCGCAAGACGAGCCGATCCTCATTCGCCACGATCTGCTCCTTCACAGCGGGTTCGCACTGTGGTTTTTCATCAGGCCGGATATCGTCCCCTGTTGGGCGCTGGTTTCGCTGGCGCTTCATTGGCGCAAGGTTTCCAGGCTATTTATTCCGCTTTGTCTATTTCTAGCGATTGGATGCAGTTGGGGAATATTTAAATATCGATACACGCACGAATTTGTGATGTCAACGAATAGTTTTGGCGCTTCGGCGATGGTTGGGCTCCTGGAAGTGCCGAACCAGTTTAAATGGGAGTTGTCCGACGGCGGCTATTGGGAGTGGATGAAAGAGTCCGGCCACGCGACGACTTCGTCCGCGGACAATTCGTATGCAACCCGCCAGGTGTTTCGTTTTTGGCTGACCTTTCCCGGATACATGATTTCACTGCTGTGGCATAGGCTTCTCAATTTTGTCTATCTCCAAAGCTGGCCGGGCTGGAGCGTCAATTACAACAACCTGCCGTTTATCGGCGCGATGAGGGGCACGTTCGTATGGCTCCTTTTTGGAATCCTCGCAACTTCGCTAGCGATCGGCTACAAACGGCTGCAGACGTTTTTACTGGGATCGCTTGTCCTCTTCAATTTGCCGGTGTTTTTTCTGGTCTATTCCAGCGGCGGACGCTTCTACAATGGGATTGGGTATTCACTTTTGGCTTGTACACTGCCCCTTGTTTTCGAAGTGGATTTTTACCGTCAAATCGGGAAGCACAGGGTAATTGCGGCCGGTATCTGTTTCTCGCTGTTACTGGCCTCAATCTGGGGCACACGATTGGATAACTACCTACTCAAGTGCGATCGATTCCGTTATTCTTCTCCATTTCTGGATCCTCATGGTTGCGAGAGTCTATTAAAATTCAAAGGCGAGGCGCCTTTAAAAAGTCTGTCTTTCAGCTCAGCCCAGCTACCGGCGCCCAAGTAAGCAGTGTCGGCATTTTTCGCGGTAAACAGGTATGGAAACAGCCTTAATGACTCGAGCATTGCCAAATGTTGCAAGAGAATGGCTCGCGTCCGATGCATCGACAAAACTCGGTCAATAATAAATTCCGACCAGTGCCAATATTGGAGGATCTCTGTGCTTAAGTTTGCTATCTGGGCCAGTAAATTTTCTGGAGTGTCGACGCCAATTGCCGGTGCCGCGCGCCGCTGGTTTGCGAAGAGGTTCCATTTTGGTTCTTCAGGAGCAGCGGCGTAGAAATGAAAATGCGCGTGAAAATAATAATCGGAAATGGTTGGGTATACATAAATGCGACAAACGCAAGTCAACGTTGCAAGACGCTTACTTTGTCGTATGCGGAATCCCAGTGAATTCTGAACCGGGCATTTGCTTCGACTACATTTGCCCTAAATGCGAACATTCCAGCAGATATACAATCACGCTTATTCAGGCAGTTCCCAGCATCGCATTAGCATTGGAAACGCTTAAAGACTTGGTGCGCGAACAGGCCATGCCGCAGCCGAAACGGACGCAAAGAATGTGCCGACGAGATCGCGGCCGCCTCGATCAATTCTTAAACGATTTCTAAGCTTCCATGGGTCCATGCGCCTCCATGGGCAGGGCCTTTCAAAAGTCCTCATTTTTCGTAGAGAAATAGCCGATCTTCTATTCAAAGGAGATCAGAAAAATGAGTGTTGCCGCTGAAATTTCGCTTTTCGATGCCTTCAAGCAGGTTCCCGATCCGCGCAAACCGCGC
>JBBRQD010000163.1:0-10141 GCA_038227045.1 Planctomycetota bacterium | reverse complement strand
GCGCGGTTTGCGCGGATCGGGAACCTGCTTGAAGGCATCGAAAAGCGAAATTTCAGCGGCAACACTCATTTTTCTGATCTCCTTTGAATAGAAGATCGGCTATTTCTCTACGAAAAATGAGGACTTTTGAAAGGCCCTGGGGTGAGCGGCCGGGCCATTTACCCCCGTCGCTTCACCTGCTTCACCGCATATTTAGTCACCGTCAAACCCTTAGCCCCGCGGCTGCCCACGGAGAGCGCCGACAGGTCGAATTCGAATTCCTTCACGCGCGCCTTTGCTCGGCCACTCAGGACGATTTCCACCGTTTTCGGCATCGCGGCCTCGGTTTTTGCAACGTCGAAGAACACGACCGTGGATCCTTCGCTCGGGGCCAATTCATAGAGTTTTTCACGGGTCACGCCGCCGACCTGGAAGCGTTTTGCGAATGCGCGGCCGCTCTCTTTGTCCTGGTAAATCATCGTGTAGAATGCGGTGTCGCCATCCTTGGGAAGAATGGCCAGATGAATGATATGGGGGCCCATGAAGACTTTGTCGGCGACGCGGGCGACTTTCATGGTGGCATTCTCCATGAAGCAAATGACGTCGTCCAGGATCGTGCATTCCGTTACAAATTCGTGCTGGCGCCAGTTGAGCCCGATGAAGCCCTCTTCGCGATTGACGCACAGCCGTTGATTGGCGGAGACAACTGACGCCGCGCTGATCTGTTCGATCTCGTCATACGTCGTGCGGCGTTTGTGGCTTTTGCCGTATTTCTCTTGGAGCGTCTCAAACCACTTTATCGCATAGTCCGTGAGGTATTTCAGGTGGTGCTTCACCTCTTTGATATCGCTCTCGATCTTCTTGAGCTGTTCGTCCGCCTGAAACCGATTGTACTTCGAGATGCGCTTGATCCGAATTTCAGTCAGCCGGTTGATGTCGTCGTCCGTCACGGCGCGGCGAAGCTGCTTCAAGAAAGGCTTCAGCCCATCGCGGATTTCTTTCAGCACGCTCTCCCAGGTTTCCGAGTTTTCGATGCGCCGATAGATACGTTCCTCAATGAAAATGCGTTCCAGCGAATCCCAATGCCACTGCTGCTCGAGTTCTTCGAGCCGAATTTCAAGTTCGAGCTTGAGCAGTTTGACGGTGTGGTCCGTGCTGCGCCGCAGGATCTCGGACACGCCCAGAAACTGCGGCCGGTCGTCTTCGATAATGCACGCCGCGGGTGAAATCGATACCTGGCAATCGGTGAACACATAGAGCTGCTGCGTCACCTGCTCGGGGTCGCTGCCCTGTGGAAGATGGATCAGAATCTCGACATCTTTGGCGGTGTTGTCGTCGACGTGCTTGACCTTGACTTTGCCCTTGGCGTTGGCTGCAAGGATCGAATCGATCAGCGTCGTCGTGTTGGTGCCATAGGGCAATTCCGTAATCGCCAGGATGTACTTGCCGCGCGATTCGATCTTTGCGCGCACCTTCACTTTTCCACCGCGCTCGCCGTCGTTGTATTCTTTGAAATCCGCGATTCCGCCCGTTGGAAAATCGGGAACGATCCGGAAGCGTTTGCCTTGCAGATGATTGATCGACGCGCGGCAGAGGTCGTTGAAATTGTGCGGCAGAATCTTCGTCGCCAAACCCACCGCGATGCCTTCTGCGCCTTCCGCAAGTACCAGTGGAAATTTCACCGGCAGCGTGACCGGCTCCCGATTGCGGCCGTCGTAGCTCTGCTGCCAAACCGTGGTCTTTGGATTGAAGACAACTTCGCGCGCAAACGGTGTCAGGCGCGCTTCGATGTAGCGGGGCGCGGCAGCTCCGTCACCGGTATAAATGTTGCCGTAATTTCCTTGTGGCTCAATTAAGAGACCGCGCTGCGCCATGTTGACCAGCGCCGCGCCGATCGAGGCATCGCCGTGCGGATGATACTTCATTGCCGCGCCGACGATGTTGGCGACTTTGTTGAAACGGCCGTCATCCAATTCCCACATGGTATGGAGAATGCGGCGCTGTACTGGCTTTAAGCCGTCATCGATATACGGGACCGCACGGTCAAGGATGACGTAGCTTGCATAGTCGAGAAACCAAGTGCGGTAGTGCCGGGCCAGAGGGCCTTCGGAAGGAGTGCGTCCCGCTCCCCATGCGTCCTTTCCATCAACCGGTGACGGTGGCGGCGGCGAGACGGCCGGCGATGATGCGGCTTTAACGGGCGGTGAGGGATCGGCATCGGCGCCATCCAGCAACGGCAGTTCTGTCTGATCAGGATTCTTCGGAGATTTGCGTTTTGCCATCGGTTGATTGCGGACCCAAGCGTTCACATGCTGTGGAAAAGAGTTTGATTAAGTGGAACCGAAATCTGCTCAGGCTTCAACAAGGTCTTTCTCAATTCGCAGATTGTTGATGATGAAGTCCTGTCTGTCCGGCGTGTTTTTGCCCATGAAAAACGACAGCAACTCGCCGCTGTTGGAAAGTTTCGCCAACGACAGGGGTTCAAGTCGAATATTTTCGCCGATGAAATCCTTGAATTCGCTCGGGTTGATTTCTCCGAGTCCTTTGAAGCGGGTGATTTCGGCGGCTGAGCCAATTTTCTCCATCGCCTGTAGCTTCTCGTCTTCCGAGTAGCAATAAATGGTCTCGCGTTTGTTGCGCACGCGAAACAATGGCGTGTCCAGAATAAACACATGACCATTGGTAATCAGTTCAGGGAAGAATTGCAGGAAGAACGAAATCAAAAGCAGGCGGATGTGCATGCCGTCGACGTCCGCGTCGGTCGCGATAATGACTTTGTTGTAACGCAGCCCTTCGAGTCCTTCCTCAATGTTCAACGCGCTTTGGAGCAGATGGAACTCTTCGTTCTCATAGATCACTTTTTTGGTCAGCCCGTACGTGTTAAGGGGCTTTCCCTTCAAGGCAAATACCGCCTGCGTTTGAACATCGCGGCTGGCGGTGAGAGAACCGGCCGCGGAGTCGCCTTCGACGATGAATATCGAACTCTCTTCGCCGCGCTTGTCGATCGTATCCAGATGGACCCGGCAATCGCGGAGCTTACGATTGTGCAGCGAGGCCTTCTTGGCACGTTCGCGCGCGAGATTTCGAATGCCCGCGAGTTCTTTGCGCTCGTGCTCGTTCTCTTCGATTTTTTTCTTGAGAGCCTCGGCCGCTTCGGGATTCTTGTGCAGCCAATTGTCGAGTTGCTGCTGCAGAAAATTGCCGATGAACTGGCGGATGGATGGGCCGCTGGGGCCCATGTCGTTTGAGCCGAGTTTGGTTTTCGTCTGAGATTCAAACACCGGTTCGATGACGCGAACCGAAATGGCCGCGGCAATGGACTGCCGCACGTCGGCGGCGTCATACTCTTTCTTGTAAAAATTGCGAATCGTTGCCACGACGGCTTCGCGGAATGCAGCCAGGTGCGTTCCACCCATCGTGGTGTGCTGGCCGTTCACGAACGCGTAATATTCTTCGCCATAATGCGCGCCGTGGGTCATCGCCAGTTCGATGTCTTCGGCTTCAACGTGAATGATCGGGTAGAGCGCTTCACCGGTCAATTTTTTCTGAAGCAGATCGCGAAGTCCAAATTCGGACTGGAAAGGCTTACCGTTCAGGTTGAGTGTCAGGCCACGATTGAGGTATGCGTAGTTCCATAGCATGTCTTCAACGAATTCGAGGCGAAATTTGAAGTCCTTGCCGAAGAGCGCTTCGTCCGGCGTAAATTCGATGATCGTTCCATTTTTTTCACTGCCAGGCACGGCGATGACTTTGGATTCTTTCTTGATTTTGCCCTGAGCGAATTCGACGATCTTCGTCTGTCCGTCGCGGATGGCTTGAGCGCGGTATTCAACAGAAAGCGCATTGACCGCCTTCTGCCCGACGCCGTTCAATCCGACAGCCTTCTTAAATGTTTCGCTGTCGTACTTCGCGCCTGTATTAATGACGGAGACGCACTCCACGAGTTTGCCCAGCGGAATGCCTCGGCCATAATCCCGTACTTTGACGCTGCGGCCGGTGACGTCGATGTCGATCTTCTTGCCGAAACCCATCGTGAATTCGTCGATTGAATTGTCGATCGACTCTTTAATGAGCACGTAGATGCCATCTTCAGCGTGCGCCCCATTCCCCAGGCGGCCAATGTACATGCCCGGCCGCAGCCGGATGTGTTCGGTGGAAGAGAGCGTCTTGATGCTGGCTTCCGTGTACGCTTTGACATCCATTTTTGCAGACACCTTAGTTCAGCCTCCCGCAATCGCTATAACACTCGGTATTTCGTCTTGTGGTCCATTAATCGGCTACTTCGACGAATGCTTGAGTGCAAAATTGAAGCAAATTGCAGTCCGGCGCGGAAAAAAATCAAGCCGTCGGCGGCGCCGCATCTTTAAAGCCGGACGGCCGGTGCGCTCCGTCACAAAACGGTTTGGTCTTCGAATGTCCGCAGCGGCACAGCGCGACTTGCGGCGCGGGCAATTGAATGGGCTTGCCATCGACTCCAATAACTTCCGTGACCCCGGCAACCAAAATCGGGCCGTTGGGAAGAATCGTTATTTTTGCACTCATGCCGGACTCTCCTGAATTTATGTAAAAATTCAAATCGCACGGGTTCTCTCATACAAGTTCTTAACGATTCGTCAACCGTTCATTCGATTCCTTTGACATCTCAGGACAGTCTTGTAGCTTTTCAGGGATTTTAAAATTGAACACATGCCAAATCCGCCGTAATCGCGGCGGAACGGGGGAACCGAAATTCTGGGGTGTATCGCGTACACTGATCGCATGATGCAATGCCGAAGTGTGAACGAAGGGAACCTGGACTCCCTAACCCGTCAGCTAACCTCGCCGGCTTTTTCAGGAGGATCCAAACAGAGTGCACGCTGGAGGTGGTGAACGGCCGCGCGAATTACGCTGGTATCACGCGGGAGCGATGTTGTTTGGTGATTGGGGCACGTCGCGGCTCTACGTGCTCGGACTCGCGTTTGTCATGCTCAAACGGGAGGCCACGCCGCATGCGTCCTTCTGGTACGTGGCGGCAATGTGCGTGCTGGTTACGCTAGTGGGCTTCTCGTACACCATCATCTGCAAACATTTCCCCGACGGCGGCGGCGTTTATTCGGCGTCCAAACACCGCTCCAAATCGCTCGCCGTGATCGGCGCGCTGCTGCTGATCGCTGATTACATTATCACCGCATCGCTAAGTGCATACGAAGGTTTTCGCTACATGCTGCCGCATGGCGTTGGCGAAGATGTCGCCCTTTATTTGGCGCTTGCATCGCTGATGGCCATTGGCTGTTTCAACATCTTTGGGCCAAAACGCGTCGGCACCTTGGCGCTAATTGTCGCCATCATCGCCGGTGTCTTTTATTTCATCACGGGCGTGGCCTGCGTGCCGCATTTGAGCGCCGCCCAAATCACCGCGCCGACGGAACCCATCAGCTTTATGTGGGGTCATTTCGTCGGCGTCATTCTTGCGCTGTCCGGCGTCGAGGCCATCGCCAACATGACCGGCGTCATGGCCGAACCGGTGGCCAAGAACGCGGCAAAGGCGATCTTCGTCGTGCTGCTTGAAGTAGTCGTGCTCAATCTCGTAATGGCAGGCGCGATGAACGCCTTGCCGACGAAAGCCTTCGTCATCGACGGCGAAAACGCCGGCCATGCCATCGTGCTCCCGGAAATGCAGGAACATTTGACGCGGATGGAATCGAAGATCGCCGGGCTACGAACCTTTCGCACGTATTTGACCGACCCTGCGGCGATCAAGGTGAACGATTCCGATATCGCCACCCAAGAGCGCCAACTTGTGGAGGAAAAGAAATCGATCGTCAAAGACTCCCAGGATCACATGCTCAAGCTCATGTCCACGGCCTATGTAGGGCCGCTGTTTGCAACAATCAGTTCGTTCTTTTTTGGATTACTGCTGCTCTCCGCTTCAAACTCGGCCATCGGCGGAATGGTGAGCGTGCAATACCTCCTTGCTCGCGACAAGGAATTACCGCCCTTCTTTACGCTCTTGAACAAATTCGGAATGCCGTGGGTCGGCCTGACGATCGCGACTGTGGTGCCGACTCTGGTGCTGCTTTTCATCGGTTCCGACACCGAAATGCTGGCCGACCTCTACGCTATCGGCGTCGTCGGTGCGATCACGATAAATATGCTGGCCTGCGGCACGAACAAGGACCTGGAGCTTGCAGGCTGGGAGCGGGCTGTGCTGCTCGTCGTCGGTTTAGTCGTCGCGTTCATCGAAATATCCATCGCCTACGACAAGCCTAAAGCGTTGATGTTCGCCATGTCAGTGGTGGCCGTCGGATTGACCGGCCGTTTTGCCGCGCGTCGCGAATGGGCGCAAGTCGGCGTTGCGGCTGCGGGAATCGGGATGGCCATTGTGGCATTCATGGTGTTGCCGTACGACCACGCCAACGGCATCCTCACAGCTAAGCTAGAAGTGTCGCATTGGCAATCCTTCGCGTTTACCGCGATGATTCTCGCAGGCATCGGCGTCGCCAATTGGAGGGTCAAAGCGCCTGCTGAAATCATCCTCGAACCGCAGACGTCGAAGACGGAGATCCGGCGGCGCGAGCAGAGCGCCATTCGCGCGGCAATTCCGGCCAACGCGCCGCGTCTGCTTGTGCCCACGCGCGGCAGTCCAAAATTGATCAAGTTCGCGGCCAGTTACGCCAAAGACAAGAAGGCCGCGGTGTTCGTGCTGTTCGTGCGCGAAGTTGCGCTGATGATACGCGAACGCGGCGAGTCAGTCGCGTCCGAGACGATGACGCTGGGAAATGATGAAGAGGCCAAAAAGATTTTCGCCGACGCACGAAAAGTCTGCGACGATCTGGGCGTGCCAATGGCGCAACTTTACGCCGTAAGCGATTCTGCCGCCGATCTGATTCTCGATCACGCCGCAACGCTTGGGGTGGACGCAGTCATCATGGGCGTCTCGAAGCGCGGCGCCCTTTGGAAAACGCTCCGTGGCGACGTGATCAAAGAAGTCGTCGAATACCTGCCGGACAGCATTCCATTGCTGATTCACGCCTAAAGGACTTTCCGTGCGTTAACTTAATCAGTTCTGGGCATCGGGCTCGACTTCCATCGAAAGTGCAGGCTCGCCCGCTCGTTCGAAGAACTGCCATTCGGGTCCGAATTGCTCGAGGAAATAGAGCGAGTAACTGCGCCAGAATACAGAAACCGGCAACAGCATCACCGACCCCAGATACGGGATCGCCGCAAGGCAACAGGTGCAGCACGTGAAAAGAGCGGTGCCGATCGCAATGGGAATGCCCAGAACGATCATGAACAGAAAGTACAGAAAAAGCTTGAACTTGTGATCCCCAAAAGTCTGCCGAACGATCCCCCACGCGGCCATAACCTTGACTCGCCTCAGATACATGGCCGGCACGACAAAGTTGTGCGTAAGGAATTCGATCGTCACGCCCGTAAGCACCGCGAAAAACATATAGCAGCCGAAGACAATAATCGAGACTATGCCCATGGCCCCGAAAGATTTCGAGCTGATATCCGACCATGCAATCAGCACGCAAAGCCCGACGACTACAAGTGAAACGAAGCCATAAATAAGCCCGAGGCAGATCTTAAACTTGAAGAGTGAGTTGCCTTCCGCCCGGTATTCGTGCCAAGGCTGCTTGACCAATCCCCTGTTCTTGACAATTCCATCGATGAACATGAACTGTCCACGGCTGCTAAGCCAGGAGCATAGGAGCCCCACCGCGATGATGAACAGAAAAACAGCAACACCGACGATCAGGACAATCGCGAAATTATGCGAAAACCAATTGCCGGCATCGTGGATGATTTTATCGAATTCGGGAGCGGCGTTTTTGCCAGACGAATTGCGCAAAGAGTTATTGAAATTCCCTTGCCCGCCACCTCCGCTTCCTCCGCCGGTCCCAAGATTGGCGAGGAATGCGCAGAAGCCCAATCCAAACCACTTCCCTATATTGAAAGGCGAAAACAGAATTTCTTTCGTCTTTTGGATTGCGGCAGACACGGGATCGATCACTGAAATCGGCATACAAAGCCCTTACAGGAATTGCTCTCGATTGAAGTAGAAACGCGTTCCCGTTAGATTACTTTAGAAACGCGGAAGCGAAAATGAAAAATGCGAAACCGGTGCAACCGCGAACGGCTTTTAAACCGCGGATAACGCGGATCTTCGCGGATAAACGCGGATGTTTTTGGGTTGTCAAAGCAGGTTTTGAAACGCGTGCTGTCACTGGTTTTCTTAATCATTCAATTCGAAAAGCAATCACAGTATCGTTTCGTTGCAATCCAAATGACTTAAAAACAGCTCTCTTCTTATCCGCGTGTATCCGCGAAGATCCGCGTTATCCGCGGTTAAAAGTCGTTCGCCGTTTCAGCCGTCACTTCGCGGTGAACCAAGGTTTCGCCAGAGCATCGGTCTTGAGAAATTTGAGCAGCATGTCGGCGACTTTCTGCCGGCCGGAATCGCTGGGATGCGTGCCATCCGTCTCCCTGAAGTCTGCGGCCTCCCACACAAGACCGTCGGCCTTGCGCGGCGTCGAGCCATCCCCCCAGAGATACGGACCCCACAACAAAATCGGCGCGACGACGGCTCCGCGCGTTTCGTCATAATTAAGCTGCGCATCTTTCTTGATCTGGTCTTGAATCAGCCAGCGCATCGCGAATGCGCCTTCGTAGGCGTAAGGCTCCGGATTCAAGCGGGTCTTCGCGTAGCCGCCGTACGTGCGGCTGGAGAGAAACGCGACGCGCAGATTCGGATAGTGCTTTTTCAGCAAGCGCACCAGCACGCCCATGTCGTTCTTCAATTGCGTGCCGTGATCCTTAAGATCTCCTTGCGGACCCATGTTCGCCTGCTTGACCCAAGCGACTTGGACTTGCTGCGCGGTGACGCCTTGCGCTTTGAGACGCTGTTCGACCACGGTATAGACGTCCGGCGAGGCCCACTGTTTCGCGGCTTTGCCGCCTTGAGCGCCATCGACGAGAACAAGGTTCCTGGCTTTTTCGGGGTCATTGTCCGCAATCTCTTTGAACTTGGAAAACTCCTGTGTCGTGTTGGACATGCCAACGCACAGGAGCACGACCTTGCCGTTCGGAGACGGTTTGCCGTCCGCGTCGAGCAATTGAAATTTCGCGATTTCTTTCGCGGCCGCTGCGGCGTGTTCGGAGGGCGGTTCGTTGTTGCCGCCGCCGTAAAGGCCGCCGTCTTCCTCCTTGTATTTGTTCGTGCCCAGCTCCGTCAATGGAATCAAACCCGTCGGCGATTTGCCGATCATGGCGTTGGCCGCGCCGCCATTCGCGCCGGGAGTCTGCGCGCCGCCCTTTTGCCACGGCGCCTTGCCCTCGCTGACGGCCTTCTTGCCGCGGTCGTAATACGCTTGTTCGTCGGCGGAAAGTTTCTCACCTTTGCCGGCGCGCTGATGCAGGCCTTTGACCTTTTCCCAATCAAGGTCGTCTTCGGCGGCGTGCGTCGAACCGATCGAACTGGCGCAAGCCAGAAGAATAAAGAATGCAATGCATTTGGGCCATTCGCGGTGAGTTGCCGACATGGGTAGACTCCTTGTAATCTAGATATCTCTTTTGCTTAATATGCTCGCAAAATCAAAATATGGCGTGAAAAAACTAAATTCTGAATGCCCATGCAAAGGCATGTGACGGGAGTCCGGCGTTACTTCGACGCGAATTCGGCGGAGTTTCAAGCTTTTATTTGTTCTCAATAAATGCGCCACGGCGAAAAAGGAAATTACTTTTTTCGGTTCAGTTCATCGCCCTAAACCTTGCGAAAAAAAGTCCTTCTCAGGGCATACTAAGCACTTCACTATAATACATTACGAGTATTTCTTCATTTTCATCCTAAGTCGTTGACGGCACTCAATAATGGCCTTGCATCGCAATTATCGTGAACGCGATGTGTGCGAATCAGTATTCTGGACAACGGGTACAGGATGTGCGCTCAGTAACTTACAACACCAGCGCCGATGCGCAGGTGGACACAATTTTTAGAGGAGAATGCAGATGAAACCCAGAGTTATCTTGTCGGTCTTTCGTAATGCTCCGGTGAAGTACATGTCAATGTAATGTAGGCGCACCGCACCGGTATCCGGGAATGATTACCGGCTGGGGAAGTATTCAGGAATTGGGATGGGCGGATTTTCGGGGAGGATGTCTTCCATCAATGTGACGGTGG
>JBBRQD010000162.1:0-10195 GCA_038227045.1 Planctomycetota bacterium | reverse complement strand
GAGTTTCTGGCCCGCGTCAATCAAGCCCCGCTGGCCATGGTCGAGCGCCTTTGGCCGCGCTGGGAACTCGATCCCGAAGAGGAAAAACTACGGGTTTCTGCTTAGATTGAGTTTAAATGAATCCGCTCCGCGCTGATGGTACTCATCGACCCATTGTCCAATCGTCTGCCGACTGACGCCGAGCAGCCCTGACATTTCCACGCGCGTTCGGCCAGAAAGCACACCCTTGACCGCTCTCGCGCGCAAAACACTCAATTCATTTGGCGACAAATTTCGTGCATCTTTGGTTTCCATACCATATAGTAGATCGGTATTCCACATGTCAGACATTTATTTATCTGGTTAGTAGATGGGCATTCTGTGTTGCTTTGGCGTAGGTCGATGAGAACGCTTGTACTTTAATTCAGGCTTAAACAGATTCTCTCAAGGGACTCATTCACATGAAACACATCCGTATCTTCTGCCTGGTGCTGTATTTTGGCGCGGCTGTTTTTGCGGAGGACGCGCCTGGCAAGACTGCGCCGGCGGCTGCCACTGCGAAGACCAAGATTCTTTTCATTGGCAAGAATACCGATCATCCTTACGGGGCTCATATGTACATGTACACCAACGGCGTGCTGGCGAAATGCGTGGAGTTGGCGCCGGGCGTGGAGACGGTGGTTTCGAACGGATGGCCGGAGGATGCCGCGGCATTGGCAGGGGTTAAATGCATCGTTATTTATACCGATCCCGCGGCGGAGTTCTTTCTGGACGGCCCCAACCGGGGTGAGTTCGAAGCGCTGATGAAAAAAGGCGTGGGGTTGGTGACACTTCATTGGGCTTCGTCAATCAAGAAAGAAAATTTCGAGCGGCTGGGCGCGGCGTGGATGGGTTATACGGGGGCGACGTGGATCAGCAACGTGGGCTTGAGCAGCGGGGCGTCGCCGCTGGTGCGATTGGTCCCGGAGCATCCTGTTTGCAAAGGTTGGAAGGAGTTTGAAATCAATGATGAGTATTACCTGTCGCCGGTTATCAAGGGCGCGACGCCGCTGCTACAGGTTCATGAGAAGGGCGGGGCGGATGTCGTGGTCGGCTGGGTGTTCGAGCGGCCGGATGGCGGGCGTTCGTTCGGCACGACGCTGGGACATTCCTACACATATTTTCAGAACGAATTGTTTCGTCGAATGATTGTCAACGGCATTCTGTGGTCGGCGCGCGTCGAGATTCCTGCGGACGGAGCGCCGGTGAACGTGTCGAAAGAGGCGCTTGTCTTGCCGCCGAAACCTTAAAATCCAATTCCTTTCGCCCGCTTCACAGAAGTTTTCGTCTAAATAAATTGCCATCTTACGCGGCCGGTGTAGTCTTTAATGGTTCCGTATCATCGCGAGTCTTATGAGCGATTCACGTCGGATTACGTCCTCTTTGAGGCGACTATAGCAACGTAAATTTTCATACCTGAAGCGGCGTTCTGTCTTGAACGAAAGCATGACGTATTGGCGGATTCGACTCGTTCGATTCAACGAAATCGGGAGTGCGTGCATGAGAGCGTTATTGTACGCGATCGGTCTTCTGGCTGTTTTGACCGCGAGCCCTTGTGCCGCGGAAGAACCGGCAACCTTTGATCAGGTGATGTTGCCGTTTCTCAAAGAGAACTGTTTCCGCTGTCACGACGCACAAAAACAGAAGGGCGATTTTCGGCTCGATACGCTGTCGCACGACTTCGCCATCGACGCCGCTGCTCAACGCTGGTCCGAAGTCATGACCCGTCTGAACGCGGGCGAAATGCCTCCCAAAAAAGAACCGCAACCCTCACCCGCGACATTGGGCCGTGTCGTCGGCTGGATCTCGGCGCGGCTGGACGAAGGCAAAGCGGCGCGGATGGCAAAGCGCGGAGCGGTGGAACTCTATCGGCTGAGCCGCGATGAATACGCCAACACAGTCTACGACCTGCTGGGCGTGCACTTCGATGTCAATCTTCCCGGAGCCTTCAACGAAGACCCCCGCTGGCACGGTTTTGAGCGCATCGGCTCGATGCTGTCGTTGTCGCCATCGCATGTGGATCGCTACTTCAAGGCGGCGGAGATTGTCCTGGAACGGGCTTTTCCGGAATCGCCGATCAAGGCGGTCAAAGAGCGGCGCGACGCAAACGAGGGACACGAAAAGTGGCTGGCGGAACGCCGTCCGCCGCTCGAAAAGGGCGCCCGCGTCCGCTGGCCCCTCTGGCCGGAGTGCCGGAAGCATCTCATCAATATCAAAGAACCCGGGAACTACCGGATTCGTATTCAACTCAGCGGAATGCAGCCGCCCAAAGGCTGGACGCCGCACCTCTCGCTCTGGCACCAACAGCTTAGACGCTCCGTCTTCGATCAGGACATCCTCGCGCCTGAAGACAAACCCATGACCCTAGAGTTCGAAACGGTCTTGTCACCCGGCGGCATCGAATTGGTAAACGAAAACCCGCTGGTCTTCGTTGAAGTCGGCAACCATACATTGAACGTGCTGAACATGGGCCAGAGCATTTTCACGAGCACGCGGGATATGAGTCGCCTGAATCCGAATGGCTACCAGTTGTTCGATGATGCCGGTCACCCACTTTATCCGATGCTGCTGGTGGATTCGGTCGAATGGGAAGGTCCGCTCGTCAGCGCAGCGGAACTGAAAAAGCGCGAGGGATTGTTTCCCAAGAACGACGGAACGATTACGGATGCGCGCGAATGCCTGCAGCGCCTGGCTACCCGCGCATGGCGGCGGCCCGCAACGGATGCCGAAGTGTTACGCTACGTGAAGGTCGTGGAAAGCGAGTTGTCGGCGGGTGAGAAGATGCGTTCCGCTTACCACGCGGCGATGGTCGCCATTCTCACGTCGAAGAACTTTTACTATCTCGAAGAAGGCTCGGCCGCGCAGCGGCGCAACACGGTCAACGATTGGGAACTGGCCTCGCGGCTGTCGTATTTCCTGTGGAGTTCAATGCCGGATGACGACCTGTTCGCCGTCGCGCAATCGGGCAAGCTGCATGAACCGGAAACGTTGCGCGCCCAGATTGCGCGCATGTTTGGCGATGCCAAAATCAAGCGCTTCACCGACGCATTTCCCAGGCAGTGGCTGCAACTTCACAAGGTCGGCATGTTCCCGCCAGACCCAAAGCTTTATCCCGACTATGACCGGTGGCTTGAAACGAGCATGGTTCTGGAGCCGGTCGGCTATTTCACCGAAGTCTTTTCGGCGAACCTGCCGCTGCGCGAATTCCTCGCCTCGGACTGGACAATGGTGAACCCGCGTCTGGCGCAGCATTATCAACTGCCGCCCTTGAAGGAATCGAGCTTTCAACGTGTCGCGCTGCGCGCCGAGGATCATCGCGGCGGCTTGCTGACCGAGGCGGGCATCCTGATGCTGACCTCCGACGGCACACGGCACCGTCCAGTGCATCGCGGCGTATGGGTCTCTGAAGCCGTCTTCGGGAGAACTCCGCCGCCGCCGCCGCCCAATGTCGAGCCGCTGGCGCCCACGCCTTCCGACAAACCGAAAGCCACGGTGCGCATGCAACTCGAAGCGCACGCAACCCACGCCATCTGCGCCGCGTGTCATCAGAAAATCGACCCGCTGGGCTTCGCGTTCGACAATTACGACGCCATCGGCCAATGGCGCACGGAGGAACGCCTCACCGTCGGAAAAGGGACCAACCCGCCTGTCAATGCCAGCGGCAAACTGGCCGATGGCCGTGACTATTCCGGACCGGCGGAGTTCAAGAATCTGCTTGTCAGCGATATCGACCGTTTCGCCGACGCATTTGTGGAACAACTCGCCACATTCGCGCTGCGCCGGGTTATGACTATTGACGATGCCGCGCAAATCAAAGCTATTGCAAAGGCCAGTAAAAAGGACGAGTATAAGCTCAAAACGATGATCGAGAATTTCGTGATGTCTGACCTGTTTCAGAAGCGGTAATTCAAACGAAAAAAAGGAATCTATTCCCATGAGCAACATTCAAAAACAAAACTGGCTAATCGGCCGCCGGCATATTCTTCGGGGCCTCGGCGTCTCGCTCGCGTTGCCGCTCCTCGACTGCATGCGTCCGTTGGTCGCATTTGCGGACGAAAAAGTGTTGACGGCGAAACGCAGCGTCTTCATCTATCTGCCGAATGGCGTGAACACCGCCGCTTATCAAATTAAGGAGGCCGGCGCGGACTACAAGCTGTCCAAGCCGCTGCTCTCTCTGGAAAAGCACCGTGCTGAAATTACGCCGATCAGCGGCCTGTATCATCCCAACGCGCTCGGGCAGCACCATAACTGTCGCAGGAATTGGCTCACCGGCGGCAAGCTCGGCCAGTCGGATCGCAACACCATTTCACTGGACCAGCTCATGGCGCAGGTCACCGCTCCGGTGACGCGCGTGTCGTCGCTCGAACTCAGCAACCAGGGCGGGTCCATGTCGTGGAACGCCGATGGCATTCAATTGCCGGCGCAAAGCAATCCTGGCGTGGCGTTCCGCGAGATGTTTGAAGAACCGAAGGGGGGCATCGCCAAACAGCGGCGCGGATTCAAGCGGCGTGGCAGCATTCTCGACGCGGTTCTTGAAGAGGCCCGGGGACTCAGCGGCACTCTGGGCAACGAAGACAAGGGACGGCTCGAGCAATACCTCACGGCGGTGCGCGAAGTGGAAGTTCGCACCGAACGCTCGGACAAATGGCTCGATACGCCGCGCCCGAAAATCGATCCTGCCGCCCAGTCCCATCTCAACCGCGATGTGTCGATGCAGATGCTCGGCGATTACCTTCGCACGATGTACGACTTGATCGTACTCGCTTTCCAGACGGATATGACCCGCGTCGTCACGTTCAACACGGGTGAAGAAGGACAAGGCCTCCCAGTTCCCGAAATCGGCGTAAAGCAGGATCGTCATTCCCTGTCGCATCACAACGGCAACACGCTGCTCATGGATCAACTCGCCGAGAGTGATGGATTCAACATTGCGCAGTTCAGCTATTTCCTTACCCGCCTCAAGGAAGTGAAAGACGCCGATGGACCGTTGCTCGATACCACGATGGCGCTGTACGGCAGCGGCATGGCCTACGGTCACAGCCACGGCATGGCTAGTGTGCCGATTATCCTCGCCGGCGGCAGCAAACTGGGGTTGAAGCACGGGAAACACGTGGACTACAATTTGATCAAGGATTTTAAGGGTTACGACACGCACCCCGCCATCTACCACAAGCCCGTGAACGAAAAAGCCCATCTGTGCAATGTGCTGCTGACCATGGCTCAGAAGATGGATGTGAAAACCGAGAAATTCGCCGACAGTCTGGGAACCGTGTCGGAGGTGCTGGCATGACGATCGGCTCGGCCCAACGCGTCCGCACGTTATTTGCGGCGGTTGTCTGTGTACACGCGCTCGCCGCGTATGTCACGGGTTCCGAAGAGCCAGCGGATTACGTGCCACAAACCGGAAAGTTCCCGCCGCCCAACTGCGGTCACTATTTTGCAGGCGAACTGGTTTCAGTGGATCATGTCAACCGTCGCGGCGCGCTGCGCCTGATAGGCGACGGCGATGACGCCCGGTATCATTCGGCCCCCAGCCACCGCTTTGCCATGCTTCCTTATGGAACGCTGCGTTATCACGGTGCACCCGCGGAGCTGCGCGATATTCCCATCGGCACGGTGCTGCACGGTTATTTCGTTTTGCCACCGGAAGGCGACACCACCATCCTTTTGCCCGAAAAGAACCCGTCGAAATACCTGCTGAAATATACCCACGCGCTTTCGCTGGAAGACGACTTCAGTTTTTACCAGCGCCGGGGACAGTCATGGAAAATCGTTTCGGTGGATTCCGCGAAAGGCAAGATTAAGGTTAGCCTCATCGGGCAAGCGGCGCAGGCAGCCAACGATGGATTGAAAGGCGAGCAAACGTTCGATTTCGACGCCAGCACGCGAATCTGGAAAGGCCGGCAGATCGGCGAACTGAAAGATCTCACGGCGGAGCAAGATGTCCAAGTCAACCTGACGTGGACGCCCGATTGGCAGAATACAAAATTCCAGATCAACGATGTCTGGATCGACAAGGAGAGCCGTGACGTTGCCGCCGAGGTGCAACGCCAGATTCACATCCGTTTTATGCATCACCGCTGGCTTCCGGGCTGGGTGGATAATGTCGAGTATCAAGGCGGCAGCAAAGGCATTGTCACCGTCACGCTTTTCGGCGGCATGGACCCTTCGCTCTACGATCAGGCCCGCGCCCAAAAACCTCCTCATGGAGGAGCTTCCATCGCCTGTGCGGAGAAAACTCTGCGCACTTGGTGGCAGAACCACGACTCCAAAGGCGGCTCGGTGCTCGACTTCAAAGACATACCCAATCCGCTTCCCAACAGCAGCGGCCTGCAAATGCGCGTTCAAATCAACGAACTGCTCGAAGGGTATCGTCCCGGAAGGATCATCCGGTTTTTCCCCAACAGCTTCATCAAGGTCAAACTGCCGCCGGAAGAATGCATTCAGTCGATGGACGACCGGTAGCAACTCTGTTCTGGCCGTCAGGAGGCATACGCTTGAATCGTTGTTCAAGTATCATTGGCGTTTTATTCACGGCGCTGTTCGCATCCGTCGCATTTACCCAGGATAAAGCGGATTACGTTCCCCAGCCCGGCCAGTTTCCTCCCGCCGGCACGGGCACCTACATCGCCGGCGAACTGGTGATCATAGACCCTGTCAATCGTCGAGGCGGCTTCCGTCTGGATGGAGACGGAAGCGAGCGGTATCACACCGGGCCGCTGCATTATTTCGCCGTGCTGCCATACGGCATGATCTTCTACAACGGCGCTCCAGCGGAATTGCGCGATATCCCCATCGGCACTCACGTCCACTGCTACTTTTATGTGCCCCCATTAGGCGAGGAAGAAACGATCCCTTCTTTGCCCAAGGACCAGGCTCAATTTCAAATCAAGCAAAACCACGCCATCTCGCTCGAAGATGACTTCAGTTTTTATCAGCGACGCGGGCAGGCTTGGAAAGTGGTCTCGATCGATACCAAAAAAGGTAAAATAAACGTCGCGCCCACGGGCGAAACCGCCAAGGATGGTCTCGGCAAGCCGTACACATTCGACATCGACGATGTCACGCGCGTCTGGAAAGGACGCAAGCTCGTCGATCTGGCGGATGTCGCTGCGGATCAGGCCGTGCAGTTCAATCTCGGCTGGGCTCAGGGTTGGCGGGATAAGGAATACGGCGTCTCGGATATATGGCTCGATGACGAAAGCCGCAAGTTCGCGACTGAACTTCAGCACCGGCGGCATGTGCGGTATCAGAAACAGCATTGGCTTCCCGGCTGGATCGATCGCGTCGAGCACAACGATTTCGGCGGCGGCACGGTCACACTCACGCTGTTCGGCGGGATGGACCCATCGCTGTACGCCGAATTGAAAGCAACTCAGGAAAAGGGCTTTGGCGTTGCCGCGGCCGAGAAGACGCTGCGTACGTGGTTCCATCGCGGCGACAAGAAAATCGGCCAAGTCATCGAGTGGAAAGAAACGGAGAACCCGCCGCCGGGCAGCAGCGGCATTCAGGTGCGATTGAAGTTTACGGAACTGCTGGATGGCTATCGTCCGGGACGGTGCGTGCGCGTGAAATGCCACGACTGGATTTTTGTGACCATGCCGCCGGAAGAACGAGTGAAGTCGTTAGAGGACCAGAAGCGCGGGTTGACGCTGAGCCTGCCCTGATTCAGGACGAAATCCTGCACAGAACATAACTCGCGAGAGAAATCGGTAACCCAGTATGACGATGCATGTATTAACTCCAATTTTGTTGCTGTCCGTGATTGCCTCCGCCGCGGGTGCGACCGAAGACACGGCGGCGTTCGATGCGAAAGTGCTGCCGTTCCTTCAGACGCACTGCCTGCGCTGTCACGGTCCGGAAAAGAAAAAAGGCGATTTCAGGCTCGATTTACTCTCGCGAAATTTCGGAGACATTCAAGCCACTCAGCCGTGGGCCGAAGTCATCACCCGGGTGAACGCCGGAGAGATGCCGCCCAAGGACGAACCCCGTCCCAAGGCGGACGAAATTGGCAAAGTCGTCGAGTGGCTTTCGGCGCGGATGAAGGAAGGAGAGGCATCGCGGATGGCGCTGCGCGGGCCGGTTGCGCATTACCGTCTCAGCCGCGAAGAGTATGGTCACACCGTTTACGATCTGCTCGGCGTTTACTTTGATGTGAATATCCCGGGAGCATTCAACGACGATCCTCGCTGGCACGGGTTCGATCGCATCGGCTCGATGCTGACGCTGTCGCCATCGCATGTCGATCGTTACTTCCAGGCAGCCGAAACCGTGCTCTCACGGGCCTTTCCCGAGCAGCCGCCCGTGGCGCGGAAAGAACGAAAAGAGGCCAATTCCAAGCAGGAAAAATGGCTGCAGGAACAGGGACTGGCCGGTCCAGTTCGCTGGCTTTTCTGGCCGGGGCGTGGCGAACACCTTGTTACCACGAGCACTCCGGGCCTGTATCGGATTCGGATTCAGCTTAGTGGGTTGCCGTCATTCAAGGGCCGGTTGCCGCATCTTGCGCTGTGGCATCATGGATTAAAACGTTCCGTCGTGGGCATGGACGTCAGCGCGCCCGAAGACAAACCCACGATTGTCGAGATCGAGGCGTTCCTGCCCGAGGGCGGCTTCAATCTGATGAACGAATCGCCCGGCATGTTGTCCGAAGGACACGCGCTCAGCAACACGAACTTCACGTTCGTTAATACGAAGGTTACTCGTCCCAACAAACCGACCGGTTACAAGCTCTTCAACGACGAAGGGCAGTCGATCTTTCCGCTGTTGATTGTCGATTGGGTGGAGTGCGAAGGCCCGATTCTACCCGACGCCGATAAACGGAAGCGCGAGGGCATGATTCCCGTTAAGGAAGGCGACTTGGCGGAGGCTCGCGAATCGCTGAAACGCTTCGCCGAGCGTGCGTGGCGGCGGCCCGCGACCGAGGCGGAGATCGATCGCTACATCAAGGT
This sequence comes from Planctomycetota bacterium, assembly GCA_038227045.1. Classification (GTDB taxonomy): domain Bacteria; phylum Planctomycetota; class SZUA-567; order H5-PLA8; family H5-PLA8; genus JANXLS01. The sequence continues at coordinate 1,229 of JBBRQD010000162.1, read as the reverse complement.
TGTTCAAAGCGAAATCAAGGAAGGAGAAAAGTTCCAGGCAGCGTATCGGGCGGCGATGGTCGGCATCCTGACTTCGAAGAACTTCTATTACCTCGAAGAAGGTTCGCCGACCGCACGCCGCAAAACGGTGAACGAGTGGGAACTCGCCTCACGGCTATCATATTTTTTCTGGAGTTCGATGCCGGATGAGCCACTCTTCGAGGCCGCCCGCAACGGCACGCTCTCCAAGCCGGACGCGCTGCGCGCACAGCTTGCCCGGATGTTCAACGATTCGAAGATCGACCGCTTTACGGAATCATTCCCCCGGCAGTGGCTGCAGTTGCACAAGGTCGGCCTGTTCCCGCCGGACCCCGAGCTGTATCCCGACTACGATAAGTGGCTCGAAAAAAGCATGGTGCTGGAGTCGACCGGCTTCTTCGCCGAAGTGTTCAAGAGCGACTTGTCGCTTCGCGAATTCATCGCGTCTGACTGGACGATGTTGAATCCGCGGCTGGCCATGCACTACAACCTGCCACCACTGGCCGCATCCGGGCTACAGCGGGTGACGCTGCGCCCCGAAGAGCATCGCGGTGGGCTTCTCACTCAGGCATCGGTGCTGATGCTGACGTCCGACGGCACGCGGCACCGTCCCGTGCATCGCGGGGTATGGGTCTCGGAAGCGATCTTTGGCCGCACTCCGCCGCCGCCGCCGCCCAATGTCGAGCCGCTCGCGCCGACGCCGAGTAAAGCGCTAAAGGCGACGATCCGCATGCAGCTCGAAGCGCACGACACCCACACCACATGCGCCTCCTGCCATAGAAAGATAGACCCACTCGGATTCGCTTTCGACAACTTCGATGCGATGGGACGCTGGCGGACTGAAGAATGGGTGCCCGCGGGGCAGGGGCAGAATCCACCGGTCAACGCCACCGGTGTCCTGCCGGACGGCCGCGCCTATAAGGGACCGGACGAGTTCAAGCAACTGCTGGTACAGGATCTCGATAAGTTTGCGGAGGCATTTGTCGAACAACTGGCCACGTATGCCCTGCGCCGCGTCATGACGATCGACGATGCCGCGCAGATCAAGGCCATTGCTCAGGCGAGCAAAAAGGGTATCCCTCCGGTGAAGTACATCTACCCAACACAGCCGGTCATCTGCTACAACGCGCGTGAGGAGGAAGACTCATGGCGCGAGGCAAGTGCGGACAGCAGGCACGGTGGGCGGTTCGGCGTGCGGAGTGGCGGCGTCG
>JBBRQD010000161.1:0-10391 GCA_038227045.1 Planctomycetota bacterium | reverse complement strand
CGCAACTGCCGCTAATTGGCAAGGGTATGACGCGACAACCGGAACGAACCTCTCGACCCTTGTTATCAGTTCAACGACCATGATGGGTAACGTGTTAAGATTAACCGGGGGCGGATCGGGCTGGGTGGCTGGGCGTGCAGCAATCGTCTACCCAACAACATCCGGAGCCATAATGAGTTTTGACTCGGATTTTTGAGAGGCAGAGACGCAGATTTCTAAAAGGGATAAAACGTGCCAACCACGACAATAATTTATGACGACGCCGGTCGCCTTCAAGGCGTTCAAATTCAACGTGGCGACGGCTCTTTAACGGGAATCGGCGTAGGTTCTCAGCGTTGGGCGGACTATGTCGCCGCTAATGGTCTGCCACCAGCAACAGGAACGCCCACGAACAAGCCCGCCAAAATTCCGCGTCAACTTGCGGCTGTGATAGCAGACTTGCAAAACAACGCTACTCCGGCGGATAAGGCAAAGCTTCAACTCGCAATCGCGGCACAATTCCTGATTGACCATCCGCAGTTTGCAGCGGCGCTTGGAATTCCAATTGTCGGGGATCAGCCGAACCCATGAAAATTTTTGTTCTAGGAATTCCGCACACGGTCACATCAACGGATTTTACGACGTGTGCGTTCACCATGAAAGTCTTTCACCTTTGCCACATGATGACGCGCGCCGGGCACACCGTCTATCATTTGGGTGTGGAAGGCTCGACACCGGATTGCACGCGCCATTTTAGCATCGTTTCGCGCGCCGATTTTGATGCCGAATACGGTGGGCCGGGCACTGGCTTTTACGACACCGACGAAACGAAGCACGCCAAGTACATGAAGCGTTGGGCGAAAAACGCGCGGCTAACGATCCTACAAAACTGTGACGACGATTTCGAAGCGGTTGTGTGCATGACATGGGGAGGAATTCAACGCACCGCAATGGAAGGCGTTCGCCAGTTTGAAATCGAAAGCGGGATCGGTTACCGGCATTCATGGGCGCCCTTCCGCGTTTACGAATCGTACGCGTGGCTCCACATGCACCTGGGAGCCGAAGGACTCTTCAACGATCCGCGCTTCTACTGGCAAGTCATCCCGAATTCCTTCGACGTTTCGATGTTCACGCCGACAGAGAAACGCGGCGAGCATTTCCTCTACATGGGCAGATTGATCGATTCTAAGGGCATCCGGATCGCGGTGGACGCGGCGCGCCTGGCCGGCCGCAAAATCACGCTTGTTGGTCAGGGCGATCCCTATAAATATCTCGCGCCGCACGTGTCCTATCTGCCGCCAGTCGGCGTCGAAGCGCGGCGCGTGCTTATGGCAAACGCTCGGGCTGTGTTCTGTCCCAGTCAATACGTCGAGCCGTTCTGCGGCGTATCCATCGAAGCATCGCTCAGCGGTACGCCTGTGATCACAACCGACTTCGGCGCGTTCCCTGAGAACGTGGTCCACGGTGTGACGGGTTTCCGCTGTCGTACGATGGATGATTTTGTCTGCGCGGCTAAGAACATCGATCAGATCGACGGCCGCGTTTGCCGTGAATGGGGCGTCGCCAATTTCAGCCTGGAGCGCGTGGCTCCGATGTACACGGCGTTCTTTGAGGATGTGATGAAGACGAAGCCGGGCCTGCCGGGTTGGAGCGGCGTGGTCGGCAATCGCACTTCCCTGGACACGTTACGTCGGGAGTACCCTTATGCCATCTAACCAGATCGGTGCGTTCCTTGTTAAGTCCGGGACCAACAAATTCACGCTCTGGGTTTTGACGTCGACGAACGTTTACACGCAGGTCACTCTCGGCGGCTGCACCGTCGTGAAGGCCGCGTCGACCGCGAACATCGCCGCGCTCACGGGCACCGGCACATTCGACGGAACGGCTCTGGTCGCTGGCGATCTGATCTTGGTCAAGAACCAAACGACCGCGTCTCAAAACGGCGTGTACAAGATCGCGGCCGGCGCTTGGACGAAGATCGGCCAGCCGACGGACGTCTTTGTCACGAACGGCACGATCGCCGCAAATACGCGATTCGTTTTGAAATCCGCGAACACATACCAGGGCGAAACTGGGGTCTATACCTGATGGGCTTTGACCTGGTTACATGGGCTCCGGTCATCGGCGGCTCCGGAGACAACGTTTATAACGTTCCCGGCGCGACGAAGCTCGATAACACTCTGGACACCACTGGCGGGCCTTGTGGCGTCGACGCAGGTGATTCGTCCGGATTTTTAACTATCCCGACCATCGCGCAGTTGAATGCGAGCAGCGGCATCAATCAGGTCATTGGTCTCTATAACCGGCGCGCAGGTCAATATAATTCAGCGTTTGGAACGTCGCTTACGATCATGGCGTACCTCGCTGCAGGCGTGAAGCCGAAGGCGACGGACTTCACGAATCTCTTCACTAATATTTCAACGCTGCGCACTCAGGAAGGCTGGACCGCCTCCGCGATCGCGTGGCCGAACACGACGCCCACGGCCGGACGTGCGATTCGGGGCGATCACGTGGCATACCTGCGCAAGGCTCTCGCGATAGCCGGTACGATTAAGTTGTCTGATCCCAATGGTGGTCTTTTCTATAACAATCTGAGAGATGATAATCCGTACGGAACCCCGGTGAGTGAGTTGAACGCAGGCAGCGGCGGTTTCTTTGTCAATCAAACCCCGTCGCCGTCCCTGCCAACGGTCGAGAGGCGGCGCGGTGTATTCGTATATCAAGTTCCAGCGTGGTTAACTGCGAATATAAGCACGGCGAACATGTCAATTAATATTAACACTGCGAGTGCTCAAAGCCCTGCTTGGACTCTCGACGTATACAGTTCTCCAAATCTCGACTATCCGGTAACCTACGGCGCGGGCGGCACGTTTTATACCGCGCCTGTCAATCTTGAAGCCAATGTTTCTGTTGGATCAACTGGCGTAAAAACGTTCGCAATTACCCCAGCGGACATCTACGCCAGAGCCAATTCATATTTAACGATGACACTCGTGGGAAGCAGGGAATTTGCGAGCACGGCTTGCACGGCATCCGAGGATCGAGCAAGGGGCACGGGAGCACACGATTTAACCATCACGTTCTAGCGTCGCCGCTTATTTAAGGCCGCTCTGGCGGCATCCTCTTCGGCGCGCTTTTGAGCTCGCTCTTCGGGCTTCATCCATTGGCCTTTCCAGAGTACTAAGCCTGCAGACTTAGGATCAACATCTTCGACCGGCATGGTATTTTGACTCGTGTCGTGTGCGGGCTCGGGGTTTGAATCGTTTGTTTCTTCAGTAATGGGCTGTTGGATTTTCACTGGCTGGATCGTGATCGGTGTGGCCCTCGTCATTTGTGCCTGTGGCATTTTCAGTTCGGGCGGATCGTACTTTGAAAATTCAAAGGGTGTTGGCGCTGGAATCGTAACAGGGGTTGGTTTGTGATCGCGTGCGGCTGTCGCCGCTGCTGTGGAGAGTAATGCAGCGAGGCTTACGACTCCTACGGTCCAAAGGGCGATCCCGAAGATCCAACCGAAAAGGATTCCGAAGATTGAGCCGCGTAAAAGTCCGCGCCCAATCTCCATCGACGAAGGTTTGACGCTGGCAATTCCATAGAGTCCGAAAAGGAAGCAAAGTAGTCCCGCAACGCCGAATGTAAACGTCGTAACTAAAAACGAAATCCACCACCAAAGCGAGTACGAACTGCCGTTCTGAACTGGAGGCGGCGCACTCTTCACCGCTTCGCTTGCGGCCGCTCGATAAAACTGTTCTTCCATGGGTGTCATATATGGGGTTCCTCCGTCGCGCGTTTATACCCACTGAATAGGTTGCCACAACCTAAAACTGCCTACGTATCTATTTAGTCTGTATGGTTACCCGCTTGACGATTTTGCTGTGCCTCGCCTCGCTCCCCGCTTGTGTCGGTTCTCACGCGGATAAGCAGTCGAACACGTTCGGCGATCCTACGCGGATCGCCGTTCCGTCAGCGCCCGCAAGCCCGCCGCGCGATACGCGCGCCGAAGTCGTCGCGCCGCCGCTCGCGATCTCGCACGAAGAATTCTCCTCCAGCCAGAACGCCATGCAGCAAAGTTTCACCGGCGTCGGCGCGCAGCTGGGTAAGCTCGCGGACAGGGTCGACGCATCACTGGTTCGGATCGAAGCTGGGATCAATACGACTCTGACGGCCGTCGCAAATCTCAAGGTCGATTTCGAAGCCAAGCTTGAAGTCCAAAACAAGGCCGTCATCGAACTTCAGGCGAAGGTCGACACTGTCGCGCAGGCGCAGGCCGTGGGCGAAGTCGCCGTGGGTAGCAAGCTAGACACTGTCCAGCAAAACACCAGCGCCGGCCGCGACTCCATCCAAAACCAATTCACGCGCGAAATGCGCGACACGTTCATGGCTTTGTTTCACGAGACGATTGCCATTGTGGCCATCCTCGGGTTGGTGATGGTTTTGCTCCAGCACCGCCACAACAACAGCGCCCTTAAAATCATGGGAGGTCCGCAATGCGAGCCGCAATCATTTCGGCAGCGCTATCGCTCGTCGCAGTAACGTTAATTTTCTCGCTCGGTGGCTGTGACAAGAAAGTGACCGATCAGGAAAAGTCGATCATTGCGAGCTTGACGCTCGACGCTCAGGAGCGCGCGGCCGCGTTCGATGTCGCGAAGAGTCAGATCGTTGCTGCGACTCCCAATGACTCCGCAATCGTTGCGCATTTTATTGCCAACCAGAGCGATAGTCTCCACGCGCTGGCAACGGGCCTGCAGTCGCTGGGGGGCGCTCTGACGAATGGCTCGAATCTTTCTCAGAACGCGCGCGACGCGCTTTCGCAGGAAGCGGATACGGCCACCGCCCGCGCCGCCGATTTGCGCGCCATGGCTAAGTACTTAACGGCCGATCCCGCGACGCTCACGTTCCTCGCCGCGCATCAGGCTGCGCTCGATGCTCAGGCGACGTCGCTACAGCAACTCAAAGCGCTGTTTGTGGCCGATGCCGCGCCGAAGCTCAAGACGTCCGCGCCGCCCACCTGCGCTAAGAAATAGCGCGCGCTGGGCGTCCAGCCGCGATTCGCAAAATTTGAGAAGGAGTTCAAACGTGACGACTGCACTTTCTACATCCGTCGCCGACATTGGGCCGCAGATTCAGGCGCTGCTCGTCCAGGCTGCGAAGGATTTTAAGACCAACAACGGATCGGCCGTGAACGAACTCGGCGGCGATCTGGTCGACGCGATCTTCGCGACGCAAGTGGCCACGTACTTTCCCGCGATCCCGGCGCTACCCGCCGATCCCTCGCCGGAGGCCATCGTTGCTCGCGGCGATCTCGAACTGGCGCGCACGAATATGTTCGCGGTTGTTGCTCAGGCGGAAAATCAGCACTACGCCACGATCCACGCGCTGAAGCTCAGCGCCGCGACGGAAGTTTCGAAGGTGGCCACCGGAGTGCTTGCCATCGTCGGTGGCTTTGCGTTGAAGACGCTGGCGACCATGCCTGCCGTCGCCAAGTTGGGATAGTCAACGAGAGGGTGTCCGGCTCCGGGTATTCGACGGAGCCGGGCAGGTGGAGAAATACCCGATGGCGCAGTCAATTAGAAATTCTGTATGTAATCCGCGCGCATCAGTCGCTGTAGTTCTTACTCTCGGTGAATGGAAAAACCTTCTCCATGCGCTCCGCAGGGATGCAAAACTCCAACCGCAACTTGGTCGCCTCGCTTGGATGTCTATCGCATCCGTAGAGGGCCAAATCTCCGAATACGAATCGAGCGAAGAAAGGGAACGGCAACATGGAACGCGGCACAGTGAAGTGGTTCAACGATGAAAAAGGCTACGGCTTCATCCAGCCCGCAGGCGGCGGCAAAGATTTGTTCGTCCACTGGAAGTGTATCGTCTCCGAAAATCCCGGCCGGAAGTCGCTCGCCGAGGGTCAATCCGTTGAGTTCGATTCCGTCGACACCGGAAAAGGCCCGCAGGCCCAAAACGTCCGCGCCGTCGCGTAAGCCCGGCATCCAGAAAGGTTCGACGCTGGTCATCGTTTGCGATTGCGGTCGAGTTACGCCGCTCAAAGGCCGCATGCGCGTGAAGCCGCCAAAGGAGGCCAAGTGATTCTGTTGATGTTGATGGCCCTCTGGAATTTGCCGCGCGCCGCTCCTCGCTCCAATCCCGCCGACGATGCGTCGGAGCGAACGCCGTCTCTGGTTCAACAGGGTGTGACTTGCCAGTATGGCGACGTCAGCAACATTCTGCCATCCGCCTGGATTCCGTCGTCATCGTGGGGCTACCTGGTCAAGTTCGTCGACAAATTTTCGCATGGAGGAAAACGCAAGTGAGCGATCACATTCAGATGGCGATGTTCCTGGTGTTTTTGATCGTGGCGGGAGTGATTGGCTTCTTCGTCACGAAGCGCCACGCAGCCGAGGCGCAGCGCTGGGCGGGCACTGTTCACGCGGCGATCCTGCATGCGCGAGCCAATAAGCAGGCCGGCCCGCATTGGCTAGAGCAGCTGGAGGACGCGTTCGAAGATGTTTACATGCTCACGCACGGTAAGGCTCCCACTCAAGCCATCATTGGCCGAGGCGTCGCCGATATGGCAAACGTGATGAGTAATCATCTACTTAACGACAATCGCGCCGTGATGGCGGATCACTTCGTCCATTTGATAGACAGCAAGTCTGTCGAGCCAGTTGGACCGGCGGGTGAAGTGGGGCCAGTGGGTGTGGCAGGCGCAACCGGGCATCCGGGACCAATCGGCGCGCGTGGTCCACGCCGCTCTTTCTCGACGATGGGCTTGATCGCGCTGGCTCTCGCGTCGAGTTGCGCGTTCACCAGCGAGAAGCCTGAGCCGGTACAGGCCACCGTGGAGGCCATCGCGTTTGCGCCGAACAGTTCGTCGAAGTTGGGCTACGGCGACTGCGATTGCACGGCCACGGTTGTCGACGTGCTCTCTCACGCCAAGAAGACTGTGATCGTCCAGGCGTACAATTTCACGTCTGAGGACATCGCCAAGGCGCTGATCGACGCCCACAAGCGCGGCGTCGACGTCCAGATCGTCGGCGACCGCAGCGTGCCCACGGAGCGGAGTTCCCAGGCGCAGGCCTGCGCGGACGCCGGCATCAAAGTGCTGATCGACAAGAAGCATCACATTGCCCACAACAAAGTGATCGTAGTCGACGGCGACGTGGTTATCACCGGAAGCTTCAACTGGACCGCGTCAGCCGAGAATAACAACGCGGAAAACCTGCTCGTGATCCGCAGCGATAAGATCGCCGCGATCTATGCCGCGAACTGGAAGGTTCATTCGGAGCACTCTGAGCCGTTCGGTAAGTAGTTGAGGGAGGAGGCCTGATGAGTGGTGGTGCATGGCAATATGGACAGCCTTTCCATGAGGACACCAATGCCCTCTTGCACTTGGCGGAAGTCAATCAACTGATGATCGTCATCGAAAAGGAACTTGATTGGGGTGTGTGCGGAGACACATGCCTAAGTTGCGCGCAGAAGCGCGTTTTGGCTGCGCTCGAAAATTTCTTCGAGCATCATAGTGCTGATAGGGCGGCAAATGTCGCTAGAAATAAAAGTGAGAATCAGTGTGAGAAATGCTTGTCTCGATGCATTGGACAGATCTTCGGAGGATCGCATGAGCAGCCCGCGCAGAGTCCGGATCGTCAGTAACGGCGATTTTATGAACACGAAAGTTCTTGGCGAAGACGGTAAGGAAATCCCCGGCGTCAGAGACATCGTGATTCAGGATTTCATGAAAGAGGTTCCTACGGCGCGCATCGAGTTTGTGCAGCCCGAGATCGACATCGTCGCAAATGCCGAATTCACGGACGTTCTCTGGAATGATTTTGAGGCGTGGGAACGCCAGTTGTCAGCTGCAGGCTCGGGACTGACCCGTGAGCATATGACCGGCGCGTGCGCTTTCTACTCATGGCTCAAGCAGCGTTATTCAAATGGAGCCGCCGACGTCACAACTCGCTCTGGGCAAGGCTGGAAACAATTGGTTGGTGTAAAGAAGGAATGAATCCCGTCGTCTGTGCGTGGTGTCGCCGGAGTACTCTGAAGACGCGGCACGCGAAATATTGCGACAAGCGATGCAGGCAATCAGCCTTCCGCCAGCGCGAAGCTTTCCAGATCGAAAGCGGCGTCGTTCAGGGCCCGGCGAGCGCGATGCGATTTGCGTATGCTGACCCGCCTTATCCGGGATTTGCCAAGAAATGCTACGGCCAGCATCCGGATTTCAACGGCGAAGTTGACCATCGTTTCCTGATCGAATGGCTGCAAGACCAGAAATTTGACGGATGGGCGCTGAGTACATCCGTCGCAGCACTGCGCGACATTTTGCCGCTGTGCCCGTCCACCGTGCGCGTCTGCGCTTGGGTCAAGCCTATTGGCGTTTCAAGCGCCACGCGCGGCCTGCACAACACATGGGAGCCGGTAATCGTCCAAAGCGGCCGCAGGCGACGGCCGGGTATGCGCGATTTTCTGTCGGCCCAACCGGCGCGCCTTGGCGGAAGTTCTTTGATCGGCAGGAAGCCAATTGCGTTCTGTGGGTTCCTCTTTAACGCTCTCGGAATGCTTCCCGGCGATTCTCTGATCGATATGTTTCCCGGAAGCGGCGCGGTCGCGCGCAGCTGGTCTGCCCTCGGTGGAGTCGTCGACGCCTGCAGGACGCCGTGGAGTCGCGCGGGTACCCGGAAGACGCGTCGCCCGGTGATGACGTAGACGTGTCGTCCGCGGATCCCGGACGTGTCGTTCCTGCAGCGCCGCGACGCATGGTCGTATCTATTAATGCATGAAGCCCAGCGTCGCACGCATCGTTCACTACGTCCTACCCAACGGCGCGCATCGCCCTGCGATTATCACTTGCGTGCCGTTGATCTCGGAATGCCCGGATCAAGTGAATCTGCAAGTGTTCCTCGATGGCGGAAATGACGACGTTCCGGCTAATCAGGGAACCACTTGGGTTCGCGGTGCGCGCTACGATGAAACGGGCATGGTTGGCAATTCGTGGCATTGGCCCGAAAGGATCGACAATGAAAATCCTAGTCGCGTTTAGCGAAGCCGGTGAAGTGGCGGAAGCCCACGTCGCCGATTTCACCAAAGAGTTCCTGGACACCAACGAGGAGCTCGTGGCGAAAGTCGGCGAGCCCGTTGCGCGCGCGATCTTAGCGACGCAGGTCGCTTCTCACATGTTTGGCATCCCCTCGAAGGCGATGTATGCGATGATCCAGCGCGCCGAGGCCCTCGAAGGTGGTTATGCCGCCGTCCACGAACTGCGCCAGCGCGCCGCTCACGTCGCCGTGACATTCGGCGCGACTTTCATTCGAATGTTCGGCATGCTCGCAATGGACACCATCGCCGCAACGCCCAAGGCGTGAAGAAAGGCCGGACGGCACCGTGTTGCTAGCACGGCCCGCCCGGAAGACGTTTCGAGCGGCTTTTTATTGGCCGCCCGACCCTCTCGAAGACGAGATCGGAAGTTCCGTTGTCGAAACTCTGTAGCCCCATCACATGGATCGGCGGAAAAAGCCGCATGCTTGGGCATATTCTGCCCTTAATCCATCCCACTCCCGGCGATGCCTGTTACGTCGAGCCCTTCGGCGGTAGCGGAATCGTGCTGCTGAATAAGCAGCCTCACCCATCCGAAACCTACTTGGTCAATCTCTTCCGCGTCATTCGCGACCCGGATGGCGTGGTCCATCTTTGGTGGGAGTTGATCAACACGCCAGTTGCCCGGCAAGAGCACCTCGCTGGGTGGGGTTGTCCTAGGTTCCTAGGACAACCTAAGAAAGTCCTTATTCGGCGACGCGCTCGAAGCGAAAAAGAAAGGCTACAGCCCGGAAGATCCGGTCAAGCGCGCCGCGCAATTTGTCATCCGCTGCCGTCAGCGCTTCGGCGGTGGCCAGTCAGGCGTGGCGCATAACGATTCGGACCGTTCGTGGGGCACAGCCCGCGACGCTAACCGCAGCATGAATACCTGCGTTTCGCGCTGGCTCGGGACGATGCTTTCCCTCCCCGAAATCCACCGGCGCATGATGACTGTCGTGGTGGACAATCAGGACGCCGTGCGCTGCATCAATCAATGGGATAGCACCGCGACGATGTTTTACGTCGACCCGCCGTACATCGGCGCGGAGGACTATTACCTTGGCGGCTTCGGAAAGGATGATCACTCGCGGCTTGCCGATGCCCTGAATCGAGCGTCTGGCCGCGTTGTGGTGAGCTATTACCCACGCCCTGAGTTGGAAGCGCTTTACCCTGAGAAATGCTGGCGCAGGCAGGCTGTACGCGTCTTTGCGACCTCCAGCGGTAACCCGAAACGGTCTCCCGGCGCGGAGCCCCGGAAGATGTCCTCTACGCAGCGCCGAGTGGAGTTGATCCTGACAAACTTCGATCCGGCCACAAGAAAGAGGCTCATACCCTAGGTTTTTGCGTCGGAT
>JBBRQD010000160.1:0-10673 GCA_038227045.1 Planctomycetota bacterium | reverse complement strand
CTGTTACTGTCGTCTACTTTGGCAAGGCTGGAATCAATAGAGAGTGTTTCAAAACCGGGCGCGAGCGGAAAACGAGCGATTTTTGTTCGGATCGAGGCGCGAACTTCATGCGCTATCCAGAGGAGATAACGCTTGAAGTTCGCAACGAAGAGCCGGACAAAAAGCGCCGATTTACGCCGCGTTCGGTTTTGAAACACTCTCTTAGAGACTCTATCAAAATCCGGCGTGGGTGGAAAACGATCGATTTTTGTTCGGATCGAGGCGCGGACTTCATGCGCTATCCATGGGAGATATCGCTTGAAGTCCGCAACGAAGAGCCGGGCAAAATGCGCCGTTTTACGCCCGAGTTCGGTTTTGGATAGAGCCTTTTGATAACTTTTTCTTAAATGCGTGCTCATTTTTTCCTAACCCAGTGCGACGATCTCCTACTGGAGTTCTTTGCCATACAAGTGATCGGCTACGATGTCCCCCGAAAAAGAGAGCGTACTGGCGTCGATCGACCGTTTTGTCGAAACCAAGCTCCATTTGTTATGTCCGATTGCGCAGTCGTGGCAGCCCAGCGATTTTGTTCCCGATTTGACCGGTGACAACTGGCTGAAGGAATTGACGGATTTCCGCGAAGCCGCCCGCAGCCTGCCCGACGAACTTCTGGTCGTGCTCGTCGGATCGACAGTGACCGAGGAAGCACTGCCCTCCTATCAGACGGCTTTGAATCGGATCGAAGGCATCGGCGACAAGACCGGCACCAGCGTCAATCCGTGGGCGCGTTGGACGCGCGGCTGGACGTCCGAGGAGAATCGCCACGGCGATCTCTTGAATCGGTATCTCTACCTGACCGGCCGCGTAAACATGCGTGAAGTCGAGGTCACCATACAGCATCTGCTGACCAACGGTTTCGATTCGGGACATCACGGAGATCCGTACAACGCGCTCGTTTACACGTCCTTTCAAGAGCGGGCGACACGTTTGTCGCACGCGAAAGTCGCGCAACTCGCGCGGCAAACGGGCGAGCCGGCATTGAGCCGCATTTGCAACACCATCGCGGGCGACGAAGCGCGCCACGAAGAAGCCTACAAATGTTTCATGGCGCACGTCTTCGACGCCGACCCGTCCGGTGCCATGCTATCCATGGAAACGATGTTCACCGAAACGATCAAGATGCCCGCGCTTCTGATGTCGGATGGATCGGACAACGATGTCTTCGCCTGCTTCTCGCGCGTGGCGCAAGGGTTGGGCGTCTACACATTCGCCGACTACATCGACATCATGGATCATCTGATCCAAACGTGGGACATTACGAATCTGAAGGGCCTTTCCGGTCCTGCCGCTGCTGCTCAAGACAAGATTTGCCGTATGCCGGATTACTACCGTCGGCGGCTCGATTGGGTTCAGCGCAAATTAAACGCGCAACCCTGCCAAATTTTTCCTTGGCTGCTGAAGCGGTGAACACCCACGGGTGGCGGGTGGCCCCTTCCCTTTCCCCGATTCTAGACTTTTTACTGCGGCACGCAGCCGTTTTGCGTTGGCTGGGCTGCGCAGCAGAAACGCAGTCTCCTCCATGGACGTAAAATCGTCGAGACTGAGCATGACGACGGCGCGCTCGCCATTGCGGGTAATTACAACGGGTTCATGATCATCGCAAACCTGGTCCATGATGCCGGCAATCCTCCGGCGGACGGTGGAATAATTGATCGCGTACACATTTCCAAACACAATCACCTCGGTAAAAAAACTCATTTTTAATGCGTGAAAGCTCACGCCCAGGCGGAGTATAGTAAAGCATTATGAATGGGCGGCGTACACTACGCGCGCCCATTTTTCCATAACCTTCGCTGCGAGTATCGTTCATGCGTGTTGTACAAACTCTGATTTCCCTGGCGGCACTTCTCTCGGGGCCGCTCTGCGCCTCCGAAATTACCTTCAACTTCGAAACCGGCGATCTGCGCGGCTGGACCGCCACCGGCGACGCGTTCAGATCTCAGCCTACCGAGGGCGACAACGCGAAGCTGCGCAACAGGGCGGCTAATCCCGAAGGGAAATATTGGATCGGCACGTACGAAAACTGCCCCAAGGGCGGCACACCCGGCACCGAGCAGACCGACACACCGATCGGCACGCTCACCTCCGATCTCTTCAAGCTCGAAAAGCCCTGGATTTCGTTTCTGATCGGCGGCGGAAACTTGCCGCAGAAAGAATACGCCGCGATTCAACTCGCCGACGGCAAAGAGATTTTCCGCGCGTCGGGGCAGAACTCCGAAGCCATGCACCGCGTCGCGTTCGACGCCACGAAATTCGTCGGACAGGAGATCCGCATCCAACTCGTTGACAAGGAATCTGGCCCGTGGGGGCACATCAATTTCGACGATTTCAAACAGAGCGGCGAGCGCCCCGCGGACACGCCCGCCCCTGCCGCCGCGGCAACTCCGCTGCCGCCCGACACGCGCGCCAACGGCCTTTCGCCCGCCGATGCCGTCAAAGCGATGACGGTGCCTGAAGGATTTACAGTGAAACTTGTCGCGTCCGAACCGGAGATTCACCAGCCGGTCGCGTTCTGCTTCGACGAACGCGGGCGGCTCTGGTTGTTGGAATGCTACGAATACCCGAAGGGCCAGCCCGTAGGTAAAAAGGGCAAGGACCGCATCCTGATTCTGGAAGACACGACCGGCTCAGGCAAGGCCGACAAGATCACCGTCTTTTACGAAGGCCTGAATCTCGCAACGGGGCTCGAAGTCGGCTATGGCGGCGTCTTCGTCGGCGCGGCCCCGAACCTGCTCTTCATTCCCGACCGCAACCACGACGATATCCCAGACGGCGAACCCGAAGTGCTGCTCAGCGGCTTCGGGCGCAACGACACGCACGAACTGCTCAACTCCTTTATATGGGGACCGGACGGCTGGCTCTACGGCTGCCACGGTGTCTTCGTGCCGTCCGAAGTGCAAGGCATTAAATTCACCGCCTGCGTCTGGCGCTACCATCCGATCACCAAGAAATTCGAAATCTTCGCCGAGGGCGGGAGCAATCAATGGGGTCTCGATTTCGACGACTACGGCAGCGCATTCATCACCGCCTGCGTGATACCCCATCTGTACCACATGGTCCCCGGCGGCTTATACCAGCGCCAGGGAGGGCAGAACGCGAACCCCTATGCCTACGGAGAAATAGTAACCATCGCCGATCACCGCCATTACCTCGGCAACCAATGGAACGACACCGACCGGCGCAGCAGCGATTCGCTGGGTGGCGGCCACGCGCACGACGGCGCATGTATATACCTGGGCGATACCTATCCGCCGGAATATCGAAATACCATACTAATGGGTAACATCCACGGCAACCGCATCAACCGCGATATTCTGGTACGTAATAAGTCGGGCTACATCGGCAAACACGGCCCTGATTTTATGCTGGCCAACGACAAATGGTTTCGTCCAAGCAACGAGCGCCTGGGGCCGGACGGCAGTGTGTACATTTCCGACTGGTACGACAAACAACACTGTCACAGCGGCAACCCCGATGTCTGGGACCGCACCAACGGGCGTTTGTACAAAGTAGAATACAAAGGCACGAAATGGCCCGGCGCATTCGATCTCTCGAAACTCGGCACGGCGGAACTCGTCGCAATGCAAAAGGACCGCAACGACTGGAAAGTGCGCCAGGCCCGGCGCCAACTCGCGGAAAAAAAGCCAGCCGAAGCGATCCCGCTCTTAAAAGAAATCGCGCTGCACGGCGAGACACAGGAGATATGTCTGCGCGGGTTATGGGCGCTGTATTGCGTCGGGGGATTCGACGAGGCGTTTGCGATAGAGGCCTTAAAGTCTCAGCATTCGTGGGTAAGGGCGTGGACAGTGCGATTCATCGGCCAATCGTGTACGACAACGATTTGGTCGTCAGCATGGGCGTTGATTCAAACTGCGGCAGGGGATAAAGCTGCGGAAGTCCGGTCGCAAGTTGCATCAACGTTATTGCGAATGGACGTGTCGCCCCTCCCAACCAGTTTAGCGAGCTTAATTGGAAACGATGAGGATTTGACCGACGCCAATACGCCCCTTTTGGATTGGTTGGTATTCGAACGGCAGTTTGCCAACAAAGAAGTTGAGGCTGTTAAATTAATGCGAGATATGCCGAATGCCAAACTCATGACCGAGTACATCGCCCCGCGTTTCGCGCGCAAACTGGTCGCAACGCAGAAGCCCGAAAACCTGGCGGTGGCGTTTCAGTTTTTCGACGAATCCAAAGACCCCGTGCGCCGCGTAGCGGTGCTCGATGGCATTCAACTCGGATTGAAGGGCCGCAAAAAGATCGTGCCGCCCGAAAACTGGCAGACGATTTTCGATGCCGCTCAAAAGCAAAACGAGCCGGAGACGCTCAAAAAACTCAAGCTCATCGCCGCCTATTTCGGCGACGCTGCCAGCCTCGCCGACGCCCAGAAAAACGCCGCCGATCCAAAGCGCCCGCTGGCCGAACGCATCGAAGCGCTCAGGCTGCTGGCCGGTTTTAAATCGCCCGGCGCGGAAAAATTGTGCCTCGAAATCATCGACGGCAAAAACAAAGAGGAACTCACGCGTGAAGCCATTCGCGGCCTGGGTTCGTTCACTTCAATCGATAACGCGAAAAGCCTCATCGAACGCTGGAAAAATTTCGACGTGGCCGCGCGCGTTGAGACGCTGGAAGTGCTCTGTTCGCGCGCGGATTACGCCTCGGCGCTGCTGGACGCATGCGCGGCGAACACCATCGCGCGCGCAGAGATTGGCGCGGCGGCCGTGCGGCGCATGAGACAACTCAACGACGAAGCGCTCAACAAGAAAATCGAGACCGCCTGGGGGCGCGTGCGCGACCGCGCGCCAGACGAAATAAAAGCGCAGATCGAAAAATATCGCGGCGTTGTGAAAGAAGGTATCGGCGACGCGAAAGCCGGCGCGAAGGTTTTTGAAAAGACCTGCATGCCCTGCCACTCGATCTTCGGCAAAGGCAACCACGTCGGCCCGGAACTGACAGGCTCCGGGCGCAAAGAAATCAACTACCTGCTCGAAAACATAGTCGATCCCAACGCGGTGGTCGGCGCGCCGTACTACGTCTGGTCGATCAAGAAAAAAGACGGCCTGACGCTCAGCGGCATCATCGCCGAACAGGACGACAAAACCGTGACACTCAAGAGCGAGAACGACAAGAAGGAAGTGGTTCAGCGCGAAGACATCGCAAAGCTCACCGACCAGCAAAAATCAATGATGCCCGAAGGCCTGCCGGACACGCTGAAGCCGCAGGAATTCCGGGATCTTGTCAAGTTTTTGCAGGGCGATGGATGGTAGCGCCCTTCGTTTTTTCTCTCGCAAAGGCGCAAAGAACGGCAAAGAAAAAACAGGGCAACAATCCTTGTCTTGCTGTTCTTTGCGTCTTTGCGAGAGATTAATCCGGCAGCGGCTTGCCCTTCGTCTCCGGCGCGAACCAGATGACGCTCATGCCCACCAGATAAATCAGCGTGATGATCGCGCCTGCTTTGGCGTAGTCGTTGTTCACGGATGACATCAGATATCCTTTGGTCATCGCGCCCGCCGCTGCAAAGATGCGGCCCGCGTTAAAACTGACACCCTGACCCGTCGCTCGCACGCGTGTCGGAAACAGCTCGGGCAGATACAGCGGCAGCCAGCCGTAAAACGCGGCGGTCACCGCACCGGCGAAAAAGATCACGCAGAGCAAGCTCATGCTGTATTCGGTCATTCCCAAATACATCGCGAGGCAAACCCCCAACGACAGTGCGCACAGCAGAAAATACCCCCAGCGCCGGCCCATCCATTCGCCCAGAAAAGGCGCGAGCATGCAGCCGGCAATCGCGCCCACCGACGAGAAAATTTGTGACAGCGATTTGGCCGTCGATTTGAATTCTGGAGTCCCCACCGCGATCTTTCCGATCCACGATGGAATCCATTGAATCGAACCCCACGTGCCCAGAAGCGCGACCGATGCTAGAACGATGCCGATCAGCGTGGGCTTCAACAACGATCCCGAGAAAACTTCGCGCACCGGATTCGATGGCCCCTTTTTATTCTCCTCGTGCCATTTCTCGGACTCCGGCACGAACAGTCGGATAACCACGGTCAGCAAAGCGGGCGCGAGTCCTGCCAACAAAACCCAGCGCCACGAATCCTCCGTCACATGAAAGTACAGAGTCAACACGGCGATCAGCGTGAAGCCGACGTTGGACGCGGCGCCGATCAATCCCGCGAGGAGCGGCCGGCGTTTCTCCGGCCAGCATTCCATCACCAATGCCACGCCCAGCGACCACTCACCGCCCATGCCCAGCGCGGCCAGAAAGCGCAGCGCGCCGAGTTGCGCCGGAGTCTGCGAAAAATAACCGAGTCCCGTAAACGCGGAATAGGCCAGCACGCTGAACGTCATCGCCTTGACGCGTCCCACCTTGTCGCCAAGCCATCCGAAGGCAAGGCCGCCTGCCGCCGCGCCGATCAGAAACAGCGCGTGAATGCTGCCTTCCCAACCTTGCGCCGTAGTCTCGATGGCCTTCAAAAGTTGAGGACTGCCACCGTCCCACAAACCCGCGGCCTTGTGTGCCTGTTTAATCATGTCCAACAGCGCCGGCCGCGCAATCAGGGGAAAGATACCCATCTCAAGCCCGTCGAACATCCACCCCAGAAACGCGGCCAATAGGACCATCCACTGACCTTTGCTGATTCCCTTGTTCTCACTAATCAACGGATTGCTCCTTCGAGTTTTGATTCGAATTCAACGAACGCCCTAACCCCTAACTCCTATTCCCTTCACTTCACTTCCCGACCTTATGAATCGTGTAATCGATCTCAGTCTTGATCGGCGTTCCGTCGGCGGCCTTGAGTTTCACGCGGATGCCCATCTGCATCACCGGCTTCACGTCTTTGAGCGCCAGCGAAACGGTTTTTCTGTCCGCTGAAAGATTGACGTATTCGACTTGCACGGTGTCGCGGCCGACTTCGTTTGGATTGGAGACTTTGTAATCCTTCGATCCATACGCGGCGGAGTAGTGGTAGTTCCACTGCTCGACGCCATAATTCTCCACGTCCTTCGCCTCCGCTTCATTCAAAGGGGTCGTGAACGTGATGTCAATTCCGGTCGGATGCGTTTTGATGGAGTACGGCATGGCCACCGTTTTGCCGGTGAAGCGCACGCGGCAGAACGCGGTGTCCTTCGCGCCGGTCGTCTGCCAACCTTTCAATCCGCACACGTACAGTTGGCCGTCCTTGTCATTAAACCGCGCGCGCATGATACCCGATGGAAACACGAGCGGGAAGCGCACCGTGCCGCCCTGCATGCGCCCATCGACATTTTCGGTCATCGCATAAAACAGCGTGGAGTGGCCGTACGACGTGTGTACGATGCCGCCTTTGAACGGGCCCCATTTATCACTCGTCACAAACGCCTCCCCGCCGCTGGACTTGTCCATCAAGTCATGCGGAATCCAGCACATCGGCGGGTCGAATGTCTCCGGAATTTTGTACTGTTGAGCGACGTCGGTCTTCGACACCTTTCGCGGATCGCCCGGAAATCCCAGGAACGCGCCCGGCGTCACCCAATTGATTTTGCTCGCCGGCATCCAGAAGCCTTGATTGTCCGAACACACAATCTCGCCATTCGGCCCGACCGCCATGCCGTTGGGCGCGCGCAGGCCGTGAGCAACTTCTTCGATCTTGCTCCCGTCCTTTGAAATCTTGAAGATCACGCCGTGCCCGGGCAGGCCGATCTCGACCTGGTTCAAATCGTTCGCAAAATAAAAATTGCCGTCTTTGTCCGTCCACAGATCGAATGAGAACGCGTGGTAGCTCGGCGAGATGTTCCACTTGCCGCAGAAATTCTCATAGTAATCCGCCTCGCCGTCGCCGTTCAAATCGTGGAGGCGCGTGATCTGGTCGCGGCCGAGCACGTAGATGGTGTCGTCGACGATCTTCAAACCAAGCGGCTCGTAAAGTCCCGTCGCGAAGCGCTTCCAGATCAGCTTTTGCAGTGTGTCGTCGATTCCGGAAACGGTCCACACATCGCCGCTGAGCGTGCACACCGCCGCGCGCGTTCCGTCGGAAAAGAAATCGAATCCGCCCGCGCGAAACCAGGAATTCCACGGATTTTTGTCGGGTGCGGTGAGGTTGTCAACTACGTACGGGCCGTCTTCTTTGCCGAGCGTGCCTTGTGTTTCGACGGTCTGAGTCCAATGCGCAAGGCCGCCTTTGCAGAGCGCGGGAAGGTCGGTCGCCTCGTTCTTGATTTTATCGAAAGCTGCGCCGCATTTTGCATCGTCGCCCGCCGCCATTTTGAACATGAGCGCCTTGTCATTCGGTGCGACCGTGACGATTGCCGGCGTTTTATTTTCAAGCACTGCGTTTGTCGAGCAGTCGCAGTACACCGCTTGTTCACAGAGTTTGAACGAAAGCGATTTCGTCGATGGAGCCACGTGAATTGTGCGCACGAAACACACGTGCCCTTCGACTTCCATGGCTTCCGGCATGTCGAGCACCTCGACGCCGCCAACCGTGTACGAAAAAATCACTTTGTCGCCGTTGACGTACAGTCCTTTGTATTTTGCATAATCGTAAGGCAGCGGTCCCACCGGGCGCTCGTTTATATTTTTAATGTGTTCGCGCGCATCCGTGAATTTTCCGTCGATGCCCACGCCTGGCGTGGCCTTGTTGCCGAACAATATCGTGCCTACAGCGCTCGCCGGGAAATTGCCCTTCTCTTGACCCGGATTTGAATCTGAAAAATCGAGAAACCCACCAGTCCAGCCAGCGGCATAGCGCATCAGGTCGGTGTCGAAAACCACAGCCGCGGTCTTGCCGAGTTTGACGCTGATGCCTTTGAGCACCACGCCGTCGATCGTGCCGAATTCTTTCCCCGCATCCGGCCCCACGAATTTTCCAATCGTGCACGACATGAAAGGGCCGGTGTCCATCGTTTCAATGCGGCTCTTCGGTGGCTCCTTCTTCTTGACAGGCTCTTTTTTAGGAGGTGTTTCATCCTCGCCGGACTGGACTGCAAAGATTAGAGATGCAGCGGCAAATGCAATAAGAAAGAATAGACGACGCTTCATGGTGTGATCCATTGGCTGAAGAGTGAAGAACTGTGTAGTGAATAAACCGGCGGCGTTGAAAACACCTGAAAAACAAAAAACGCGAGAAAACGGCGTCATCGGCAATTCAATATCAAAAGGCGGCTGACCCATCTCCTTCCCTAAAAATTATCCGCGTTGATTCGCGAAAATTAGCGTTATTCACGGTTAAAAGTCTTCGCCGTTTCCGCGGCTACTTCCCTGATTCGAGAAACGCCAGTAAATCCCGGATTTGCTCCGGCGTAAACGTATCGAGCAAACCGTCAGGCATGATCGATTTATCCGTGGCGGTTTTCAATTCGATGTCGGCCTTTTTCAGAATCACCGTGACCGCCTCGCCGTTGGTGACGCTCAGCGAGTCCTCGGTTTCGGCCGATGCGAAGCCGGCAATGCGCTGGCCGTCTTTTGTCTTGAAGACGATTTGCCTGTAGCGCGCGTCCACCACTTTCGACGGGTACACGATGTCCTCCAGAATTTTGGCGGGATCGAAACGCTTCGCCACGTCGGTCAGTTCCGGGCCGAGCAACTCCGGACAAAGTGGTTCGTGGCTATCGGCATGCCCATTTTTATCCTGCAGAAAATACAGCTTTCCGTTGCCAATCACATAAATGTCCGCGCCAATCGCGCACATGCCCTGGCAATGCAGCCCCGGATAAAAAACGCGATGCCCGGTACAGAAACCATTGAGCGCATCGAGAATTCGAATCTCCGTCGGTCCACTTCCGGCTGCGGCAGTAAGCAACTGTCCCTTGCCGTTGAAAGTCATGCAGAGCACGGACGAAGTGTCGTTGTCGCTGGCGAATTGTTCGACGACAAATCCGTCGGGAACGCGAAACCCATTGATAAAATTTCCCTTTCCCGCCGCAAGGTCATCCACGTGAGGAAGATTCGTCGGCCAACCCGTCAGTTTCCACGGCGCGGCGTCCGAACGGCCAATCTCTGTGCAGGCTTCCAGGCTTCCGCGTCGAAACCGGATTGCATCCAGCCGCCAACCTCCGTCTTGTACCAGCGCCAGTTCTTGTTACTGATCAAATGAAATTCGGAGCCGCAATCAAGATCGAGGATCAAGCCGGCCGCGCCTGGAATATCTTTGGCGCCTTTCACAGCGATGACATTCGTCCCACGCACGAGCAGCGGCGCGACATCAAAAACACCCGGCAACCGCCACTCGTTCCCCGCGCCGGCAAGTTTTCCATTGAGATAGACTTCATACTGACCATCACAGGAAATAGTCAGCATCGCTTTGGCGGGCGTGCGCCCAAGCGCAAAAACACGCCGAAAAAAGCGTTCGCCGGCAACCGGCGAAGCGGCTTCGGTGGTCCAGATCCATTGGGAGTCTTCGGCGAATGTGGAAAAATGCATGCACAACAAAAGCAGAAAAAGTGCTGTTAGAACTTTGGAACGGGTCGACATCGTTTGTTTTCAATCCTTGTGGGACAGCAATCTGAAGGTGACCTGCCCCCATTCTTAGGGCCAGTCGGAATGTTGGGTACTCCGGCCTGAGTTGAGTTTTACCACCTTCACGTATATACTACCACTGCCTGCGCGGAGGACAGGGCAACGCTGGAGAGCGACCCGAGCGCCGACGCAG
>JBBRQD010000159.1:0-10874 GCA_038227045.1 Planctomycetota bacterium | reverse complement strand
TTTAATCCATTGCCCCAACGTCTCCCTCTCGCTGCTGGTCAGTTCGATTTTTGGCGCTACGCTCATCTTGGGCTCCCCTGTTGGAACCTTCGACGGATGAGCGCGTGATTAATTCATTGAGTTCGAATCAGTAGACTAGTTGTAGGTGCCATTTATGTTGTCCTATCGACCGGCGCATTTCTAACCCGAAAACTTGAGTGTCACACCTTCTTCAAGACTTCCACCCAGCGCGTAAACGCTTCGTCGCGCGCCTTTTTATTGGGCACGCTGGCATCCGGCGCTTCTCCCGCGCGCATGAATCCATGTCCGGCGCCTTCATACGTGATGGGTTCGTAAGTCTTCCCGGCCGCTTTCATCAACTCAACCGATTTCGGAACGGTCGCGCCGACACGATTATCATTCCCACCGTAAAATCCATAAACAGGGCACGCGATTTTCGCGATGTCCGCCGCATTCTCTGGTCCGCTGCCGTAGAACACGCCCGCCACTTTGATCGTTGAATTGTTCGTCGCAAAACGGAACGACTGCCCGCCGCCCCAGCAGAATCCCGCGACGGCCACTTTGCCGTTGCACGACGGCAGTTTGCCGACGTAGTCCACGCACGCATTCAAATCGGCGGTGACCTGATCCGGCGGCAAACTCTGAATGGCTTTGCGAACCGCATCTCCGCCACCCATCTTATCCGTCCCGCCCCCACCCTCCGCCATCCCGGAAAGCAGGTCCGGCGCGATGGCGATGAAGCCGGCCTCAGCCAGTTCGTCGGCGGTTGAACGTACCCAATCGCTCAGCCCGAAAATCTCGTGAATCACCACCACTGCCGTCGCCTTATCTTTGACCTCCGGATAAACGACGAAGGCCTGAATCTCGCGCTTGCCCTGCTGAATCTTCACCCACTCCCCATGGCGCGGTGACTTTTCCAACCGGGCCTTGGCCCATTCCTCGCCCGCGGACGCGACAACACACGCCAGAAGCAACGCCGCGAGCGCAAAGCGGAAAATCGATAGCATGAAAGATTCCTCCGTGAATTATTGTGGTGCGGGCTTCCAGCCTGCGCAGGCAAGACGCCAGCACCACAATGATCGACATTCGAACATACACCGTTTTTACGCCCGATTGTAAGAAGCCGAAACCGCAATTCCGCGCACCTTATTTATGCGGTACGATGGATTCGATAGAATCCCCGGACGCCATTTCGATCCCGAGACACCCCATGCCCGGTTTTTCGCCCAGAAAGTACGCACTCGTAGTGATGCCAATACTGGCGCTCCTCGCGTTGGCAAGCCTGCTCATATTGCGTGCTCACCGAGAAAATGCGCCCGTTCAAAATCGTTCCAATGCTCAATCAATTCCGGCCCCAGCGAAAGCTCCAGAAAAGTCCTGGCCACGCTGGGGTGCCGCCATTAATTCAGCGCAGTACGACGGCGCATCGTTCTTCGATCGCGACGCCGCGCATGCGTTCCAGAAGTCCATCGAACCGAAGTTGCGCGCCTATATCGTGGATCTCAACGCGCGTTCGTTTCTCCCCATCATTTCGCGCCAAGACACGCGCGACCTGTTTTCAGAAACCGCCGCAACCGCGAATATCACACTCTATCTTCAATTTCTAAATCATCCCACAGTCGAACAACGCGAAGTCTTGGAAAAAATGGGCGTCGAATTGCTCGCCTATGTCAGCGGCTACGCCTGGATCGCCCGCGGAAATTCACAAGCATTGACGGAAGCCGCCGCGCTGCCGTTCGTCCGAGCACTCGCGCAAATCGATCCGCGAGACAAGCTGCAACGCGACGTCTTTCTGCAACACACCCCGCCCTACGCGCAAGTGGACGGCACGCTTGTTCGTTATCAATTGATAGCCGTCCCCGGAACGTCGCGTGAAACGCTCGCCGCGCAACTCCATGCGAACAACGCTCTGGCGGATCTGCAAATCGCCAGCGCCCGGACGCCATCCGTTCTGGGACCGCGCTTCGAAATCGCCGCGCGAGCCGGATTCGCCGAAGCGCTTGCCCGCGCCGACAGCGTGCTGTTTGTCGAACACGCCGCTCCGCCCGTCGCCCCGCGAGACGCGACGACCGATTCCAGTTCAAACATCGCCGTCGTTCGAGACGCCGGCGATCAGCTCGACGGCACGGGTATCAACGTCGCCATTCGGGAACTGGGCAAACCCGAACTGCACGCCGATTTCGCGCCGCGTATGATTTTTATCGACAACGACGGCGATTCGACAACCGCATCGCTCTACACGCACGCCACGGCCGTCGTGGGGCAGATCGCCTCCAACGGCGCAAACCAACCCGCCGCAAAGGGCGTTGCGCCCAATGTCATTCCGCTGATCTATTCGCTGGAAGACAGCGATTTCGGAACCGCCGACATCATCGACGCGGCCGCAAAAGACGCACGGATTTCAAATCATTCTTACGGTCCCGTCGTCAGCACGTTTGGAGATTACGACAGCATCTCCGCCGATTGGGACGCCGCTCTGCGCAGTTCCGACGCCATCGCCGTCTTCGCTGGAAACGAAGAGAGCGACGTGGCCAAGTACAATCACATCGATTCCTTCGTCGGTATGAAAAATGGACTCTGCATCGAAGCCTCGTCGGCTCAGGCCAACGCCGGAAATCCATCCGCGAACCCACCCGTGTCGCAGTCCGACGGAATCGCCAATTTCGCCAAATACGGCCCCATGAACGACGGGCGCGTCAAGCCCGATCTGGTGGCATTCGGCGCCAGCGTGACCCTGGATACCGGCACAAATTCCGTCACGCAAAATTCCGGCACATCCTTTTCAACCCCGGCCACAACCGGCCTCGCGGCGCTCGTGTTTCAGCGTTACAAGGCGGTCTACGGAACCGAGCCTACTGCCGCGCTGGCCAAAGCCCTGTTGTGCGGATCCGCCACCGATCTGGGCCAGCCCGGTCCGGATTCCATCTACGGCTTCGGCATTGTCAACGCGCAAGAAGCGATTCGGCTGATCGATCAGCACGTGTCGTCGGTGTTCACGGCATTCGCGGAGGATTCCGTCAGCAACGGCGACGTGCGGACGATCTCAATCAACGTGCCCAACGGCACGCCTGTGTTCAAAGCCACCCTCTGCTGGATGGATCCCGCAGGCAATCCAGCCGCAGCCAACGCGCTCGTCAACGATCTCGACATGCTGCTGATCGACCCCAACGGCGCGACGTATTTTCCGTATTCGCTGAGTGCCGCCGCGCCCGCCGCCGCCGCCACCCACACGGGGCCCAACACGGTCGATCCGATTGAGCAGGCCATCGTGCAAAATCCCGTGCCTGGAACATGGACGGTCAAAATCACCGGAACCAGCATCCCGTCAGGGATGCAGCCGTTCGCGATCTGTTCGAACGTGGCGAGCACCCCGCCCAGCCCCACGGCAATCATTCAGGCGTCCCCGACATCCGGCGATTCGCCGCTAAACGTCGCATTCGACGGCAGCTCTAGCGTCGGCAACATCGTCACGTACCAATGGGATTTCGGAGATGGAACGTCCGGCGCGGGTGCCAGCATCAATCACACCTACACGTTTGTTCCGCAAGCGGCAGCGAGCCAGAAATTCACGGCCATGCTGACCGTCACCGATTCGCAAAACAACTCAGACAATACGACGATCGTCATCACCGTTCAAAAACCAGCGCTGGCCGCCACGCCCACGCGCGTCATGGGCACGGTAAATTTTGGCCGGACCACCGGGAACAACTTGCATATAACGCTAATCGAACGGGCCTTGATTTCCTCACCTCCGCCCGAGGGCGCCGCATTGACCGTTCGTGCCGGGCTGAAAAACAATGCCGGAATCGACAACCTGAAAACACTGTTTACATTCGTCGTCAATGCCAAGGGAACGCAACGAAACAAAAACGAATCACTCAAACTAAACGCGCACACCGGAGCCATCGCGATCCAGTTCAAAAACACCGCGCCCCACGATCTGCTCGCATTCTTCAAAAGCCTGGGCATCGCCAACTCCAGCCTGTCGCTGCAAAATATTCCCATGCAAGTGGAGGTGGAAACAGACTCCATAATCTACAAAGCAGACTACACGCTCAACTATAAAGGACGAAATGGCCGGGGGATTCTGAAGAACGCAAAGTAGGGCGGATTGGAAACCCGCCCTACATGCCGAGAATCGGAAGAATTTCAGCAAAGTCATCAAACTCGTGGCAAGCCTGTCCACGCTCCGCGCAAAGCCGCGCAAGAGTGCTGCCGCGCACGGCGAAGACGGTGTCGGCCAGTTTGGCGACGGGAAAATCATTGCGGCCGTCGCCAATGAACGCGACCTTTTCGGTGCGATGCTGCTTCTTCAACAAGCGTTTCACGCAGACCTTGAAGTCGTCCGCGTCATTTTTTTCAAAATTCGGCGGAGCGAACACCGTCCAGTGTTCGTCATGTTTAGCGCAGTAAGAATAGAACGGAACGCCCGCCGGCAAAAACGCCTCAATATAAAAATCCAGTCCGCCACTGACCACTGTCAACGGCCAGTTCTTAGCCTGACAATGCAATCGCAAAGCCTCAAACCCAGGGCGCAGCGACACCTGCGGGCGGACGTAATCGAGCAGCACATTTTTCGGAGCGCGAATCTGTTTGTAACCCTCCGCCATAATCTTCAAATGCGTGATCTGCCCGCGCTTGTAGGACGGCAGCAGATCGTAGCGCCAACTGGGTCCAATAAAATGATCCCAGATCAAATTGGTCACGTCCTGCATCGTGATGGTGCCGTCGAAGTCGCACAATATCAGCATGATAAAATGATTTCTCTTGTCTCCATGTCTTGCCGTTCTTTGCGTCTTTGCGCCTTTGCGAGAGAAAAAAGAGATCGCGTCACTCCAAGTTCCGCTTCACCCATTCCACAGTGCGAGCCAAACCTTCGCCAAGCGCGATTTTCGGTTCGTACCCCAGAATCCGGCGCGCCTTTGAAATATCCGCAAACGTGCGATCCACGTCGCCTTGCTGCATCGGCGCGTGCTGGATCGACGCCTTCTTGCCAATCGCGGTCTCGAGCGCCGCAATCAACGCGTTCAACGTCACAGGATGTTCGCCGCCCAGATTGTAAATACCAAAGCCGTCAGGCATTTTTTCCAAAGCCGAAGCCGCACCCTCCACGATGTCCGAAACGTAGGTGTAATCGCGCGACGACGAACCGTCGCCAAAGAGCGTGATGGTTTCGCCCGAAAGTATCTTTTTCGAAAACGGCGCAATGGCCATATCCGGCCGCTGCCGCGGTCCATAGACGGTGAAGAAGCGCAGCACCGTGGATTGAAATCCATGCAGCGCGCAGTACGTGCCGAGAAAAATCTCCATGGCGCGTTTCGTCGCCGCATAAGGCGACAGCGGCTGAAGGCAAGGCGCGTCTTCGCGAAAAGGCACCGGGGTCACGTTGCCGTAAACGGAACTGGTCGAACCCGCGACAATTTTCCTCGGGCCAAATTCGCGCATGGCTTCCAGCATCGTGATCGTCCCGGCGACATTGACCTGCTGATATTTCAAAGGATCGGCGATGGAAGGGCGCACGCCGGCCTGAGCCCCCAGATGCAGCACCGCATCGAATCGCTCTCGCGAAAGCAGCGCGGCGACAAGAGCCCGATCGCCAAAATCGCCTTCCACCAAAGTGAAACGCGGATGCGCAAGAGCCGCGGCCAAGTTGGAACGCTTGTGCGCGGGCGAATAGTATGGATCGAAATTATCGAGCGCCACAACGGAGTGCCCGCGAGCAAGCAAAAGCTCGCACGCATGAGACCCAATAAAACCGGCCCCGCCGGTAACAAGAATGTTCATGGCACGCATGATAAAGAATGCGCCGCGATTTTTCAAATGGCTGTGCCGGATTCAGCGCGCAAAAAGCGAGCGGCGCGAGTTAAAAGAAAGCCAATGACAAATCAGAAACACGCAGTAAAGTAAGACCCCCATTAGGGCTCGTAGCTCAGCGGTGAGAGCAGGGGACTCATAATCCCTTGGTCCCTGGTTCGAATCCAGGCGGGCCTATTCCTCATAAGTCCTACCCTCCTATGGGAAAGCCTCCGAATGGCAGCGTCGGGGGCTTTTTTATTTGACTTGAAAACCCCGCAAAAGTGGGTACAAAATGGGTACAAACGGTTTTCGGGGCGGGTACAAAATGAGCGTCAGTCTTAAGAACGGTCGAATTTCCTTCCGGCATCCCATCGCCCGTGATGAGGATGGGGAACGACTCAATGTCAAACATCGGCTCATGAAATTGCAGCCGAACCCTCTGGAGCAAGAGCAGACGAGACTCGATCTCGAAAAATTGGTCGCCAAAATGCCGCGTCTCCGCAACGAGGTTGATCCAAACGAAGGCGTCAGTGACATCGCATTGGACATCTATTTCAGGCCAATGGCGAAACTGGATGCCGATACCGAGATCCTGATGCGATTCGCCAAGCTGTCGAAGAGACACCAAGCGAAAGGCGAGCAGATTCTGCGATTTTTGAAAGCGAAAGGGCGAGAGAAGGAATGTGGAGTTCCTACAGAGCTGCTCGAAGAATTCATCGATGGCATCATCGACGAACAAAACGAATTCGCGACGGGTTTGAATTCCGCCCTGGAGACGATAAAGCAAAAGGAAAACATCATCGAGGGGCTGGAGAAAGCGACGGGCATTCAAACCGCCCAACAAAAGGCGATTACACTCCAGGACTGCTTCGAACATTTTGCGACTCATGTTTCCTGCCGGAGTGCGGATGCGAAGCAGAAACTCCTCTATAGGGTTCAGCACGTCATCGACGCAATGGGCAAGACGACCAAGCACTACTCGGTCACGAAGAAGATGATTGAGGACGGAATACGTGCGAGCAAACCGAATTCGGATGCCGAGACGCTATACAGAGGCCGCGACATCCGACGGTTCTTCCGACTGCTGGCGTGGCCAAAAAACTCCGATGGACTTGCCCTGACCAATCCCGCCGACGCCTTCAAGACCGGCTCGCAGGCTACGCTCCAACGCAAACGAAGGATGTCTGGTCAAGTTGAGATTCTCGACCCGCACCCTTTACTTCAGAACGAAAAGCTGACGCCGTACTGGAAGGCATTGGTCGCCGTTCTCGGCTACGGCGGCCTCCGTCTGGCTGAAGCAGCGTCCCTTGAGTGGGACCGCATTGATTTCAAAAAACAGATCATCAGGGTTCGCCCGACGGCGGTTTACCCCGAACTGAAATCGGTCATGAGTGCTCGGGACGTCAAACCCTTCCCAAACATCTGGACTTGGCTGAGGGAATACAAGAAACAGTCCCGGCACGAGTCCATCGTGTTTGATCGCATAGGCGACGCTGGCCCGACTTGGTTTCGCCTGAACTGGATAAAGATGGCCTCGGGATTCTCGATTCCGAAGTTGTTCACGCTCGCCCAAAAGGACCTCCGTCTATCGTTTGAAGGCAAGGAGTTCATACAACTCGGTTCAAAAAAGAATGGTCGCCTGATCAAGACTGCGAAGGTCGGCGGCTCCAGTTATCGCCTTGCCCAGACCGAGAAACGTGTCATCTTGCAAATAGGCGATCCGACCGCCAGCGATCTGAGCGGAGCCTTGATTGACGCCATTGGCGAAGCGGTTGGAATTCCGTGCAAGTTGAAAGATGGAAGCTCAATCGACGTTCGTCGTCTTCGCCTCGCAGATGGCGAATACGGCTTCGGACTGGCGAGTGGTGGGACGATGAAAATAAAAAAGTCGGAGGTCGCATCGCTCGATCGACCCCGAGAACCCGCCCGTCGGCTGCGGCGTTTTTGGGAAACATCGATGAGAGGTAACGGCCTCTCTCATTTGATTCAGCCGATGGGAGGTCATTCCGACGAAGTTGGCTTGGCTCATTACACGAAATTTGAAAAGATCGTCGCTGAATCCACAATCCCGGAGCTTGCGAAATAAGCAATTCGATGACAATTGAAATGAACGGAGTTTACCGACCGTGGGCATATTCTCGGATAAGCGTTTTTCAGGATTTTGCGTTTTCTGCGGCGGGTTGCCAGAGACTCATGATCACGTTCCTTCCAAGGTGTTCCTTGATGATCCGCTTCCTGGGAATCTCCCGACAGTTCATGCCTGTAAAAAGTGCAACAACGGCTTTTCGCTAGACGAAGAATACGTGGCCTGCTTTTTAGAATCCGTCCTTTCGGGATCGGCGGACCCGACGAAAGTGTCGCGTCAGAAAATCCAGAACTCGTTGAGGACGAATCCAGACCTCTCGAAGCGTATTCAGGAAAGTATGCGAACGGAGCCAGACGGTACCTTGATGTGGTTGCCCGAGTTTGATCGGGTAAAGAACGTGGTTGTCAAGCTCGCTCGCGGCCATTCAGCCTACGAATTGAGCTTGCCCCAAATAGAGGAGCCAACTGACTTTTCATTCCAGCCTCTGATGTTGATGTCCGACGAAGAACGCGATTCGTTCGAGTCTGCGGGGATCGTTCCGGGTGCGAGCAGGGGATGGCCGGAAGTCGGCAGCCGAGCATTTATCAGGGAATGCGAGCATCCGACTGAAAACCCTTGGATCGAAATTCAGCCGGGGCGATACAGATACGCTGTCGATCAACGGTGCGGAACGTGCGTTCAGATTGCGGATTCTCCGCTCGATTGCTGTAATTAAGCCTAGTTACGACAAGGCGACGGTCAGAATGCCTCGCTGCTTCCGACGCTGAGCACCCGCGAACTCATCCAGTTTTGCTCCAAGACGCTCCTTTACCGCGACCCGTTGGAAGCTGCCAACCTGACGTTTTTGTCGGTGATCGAAGATGCAAACGTTCGACAGCCCATAGAGAAGGCGGTCAAGTTGGTGTTCGGGAAACGCGTCGTCGTTGGCCGCCAGTTGCAGACAGGAGACGCCATCGACCGAACCAGGAAAACGCCGAGAGCAAGCCGAACATCTCCGGGAGTCGGTCGTGTCGCATCCGAGGTGGCCGACCCGACAGAAATGGCCGCGATCTGGGCGGCGTACAAGAAAAACGGCGGCACTCTTTCGTTCCAGCAAATTGAACTCGATCCCCGTTTCAAACTGCGTAAAGCGAATGGCAACACGGCGTTCCGAATCATCAAACGGGTCAACGATTCAAAGAAAACGACCGGCGCCAAAGCGTAAATGCCAGCAAATCCGCCGAAAGTAGGAGCGACAATCATGTCCAAAATCTCAATCTTGCCCGCCTCTCGCTTGCGAAACTTCGCGGCGTTGGTCACCAACGAACTCGGGGTTCAAGTTCGCCTGCGCGGAAAGTCCATTCAAGTCCGCCTGACCAAACCGCCGGTGATTTTTCTTCCCGACATGGAAGGGGCCAAGGAAAGCGAACTGCTCCCGATCTACGGATTCTGCCTTCATGAGGCGGGCCACATCCGTTATACCAACCGCAAGATCGGTGCGGACATCCCGAACTATCTGGTCAAACTCGTCCATAACGCCGTCGAGGACGAATACATTGAGCGAATGCTCGAACGCGATTTTCCCGGAGCACGAGCCATGTTGGCTCTTGCATATCGAGAGGGGATTCAAGCCGTCTTTGGAGACGAGCCCATCGTCGAAACAACCTCGTGGCTGTCCGATGACCGACGCCCTGACTTGATTGCCGAAATGACCAAACTGGGGCTGGACTCAGCGGACGCGGCCCTCGTTGAAGACTTTTCAAAACGCGTCGAAATCATCCGTGTCGCCAAGCTCTGGATATTGGAGCAGCGCCGTTACCCGCTTCCACAATACGATTGGCCGACTCACCCCTGGCACTCGGTCTTCGAAGACGAAACCCGTCCTCGTGCCCGCAATTCTCGTCAAGCGTTCGAACAGGCGTTGCGAATCATCGAGCGGCTGGCCGTCAAGCCCTGTCTCCCCGGCGACACTCGCCCAATTGAGGAAGCGCGGGCGAAATCGAAAGAAGCAAGCCAGCGAGAAGCAGAGGCAAAAGAGGCACTCAGAGCAATCCTGAAAGCCAAAAGGGACAGAAACGCCGACATCCGTGAGCAATTGGAACGCAGTGATGAACGGAAAGTCTTGATCGAAGCGCGGAAGGCGCTTCGATCAGCCACAGTCGTGGCGACTGACGCAATACAGAAACTGGAGAAAGCCAGCCAGCGGCTTACGAGGGCTGAAAAGTCGGGCGCCCGACTTCGAGAACGGTTGGAAGTCAGCCGAAAGGCGCAGTCCGACTTGTCCCAGCGTATCGCCGATGCTTCCGACGACGAAATAGGCCTTCAACAGCAGGCAGCCAATTTGTCCGAGCGCATCAGTCGCCTTGAAGCTGACCTCGAACGAAGTCAACAGCGCATCCATACACTCCGAGAAGAAGAGCAGACAGCAAGTGCCGCATCTGCGGCCGCCGCCGACGCATTTGATCAGGCGAAGACCAATGAGACACTGGCGCGTAAAGCCCACGACGAAATGGCTCGAACCGTTCGGAACGAAATCCGTGCCAAGCACGCTCCGGTGATCGACCCACTTGCTGCCGATGCCAAGACAAAGGCAATGTCGGCGGAACATGCCGTTTCCGAAGCGAAAGCCGCCACCGAAGAGATCGAACGAAAAGACTCCGAGACTGAAGAGCAGATTGCGCCCGGCGCCATGGAAAAGGCTGTCTCCATCATTTGGGAGCGTTTTCGGAACGAATCGGCGGACAAGGAATTGGAGGAGATTCTCTCCAGCGGATGCGATGATGATGCCCCAACAAAGGGAACAAACGATTCGCGACGGATTGTCGCCTCGGCGCTCGCCGGTCCGTCCCGAAAATACTGCGTGCTGGACCGGTCTGTCCAGCGACAATCATTCCTCCGGCCGACGACAATTAGATTTCCCGGTTCGCCTGGGCAACGATCGTTGCGCTGAAGCAGGCTTTCTTTACGATCCAACTTGACCAGCGAAACGGAAGCGAGCTCTGCTGAGGAGCAA
>JBBRQD010000158.1:0-10935 GCA_038227045.1 Planctomycetota bacterium | reverse complement strand
CGCGGTGGTGTTTGTCGGGGAGGGCAAGAGCGCGGACGCGTTGCTGCCGTTCTGGCCGCGCTTGAAACGCGCCGGTGCAAAAATCGAAGCGGTGGCCATGGACATGGGACCGGCGTACATCGCTGCCGTGCAGACTCATTTTCCGAACACGTGCGGTCGAACGCCAGATGCTGGCCTTACTTGAAACCGCCGCCGGCGAATAGTATGAGCATATTGGTGGTCACGTGAGTGTTGGCGTTACCAAGGTTGCTGCCGTAGAGCACCATCGTTCGGTCGAGCAGGTGGTCGCCGATCTCGCGTTTTTCGATGAGTTGCCCGAACAGCGTGTTCAGATGCTTCATATGTTCGGTGTCGATAGCTTGAAGCTGGGCCAGCTTCTCGGGCGACTTGCCGTGGTGCGACAGGTTGTGGTTGCATGGGTGTTCTTCGCCCCTTCGATCTCGATGGCCGGCGAATTGACGCTGTTCAGGAGTAGTGTGACCAACCGTGTCGAGTCGGTTTCAAAGGCAAGCGTCGCCATGTCGTACATCAGCCGGACTTTCTCCATGTACTGTCGCGGACTGGCGGCTTCGACTGGGGGCTGAACCTTCACGACCGGCTTCGGTTTCTGTTACCACTTTTGCGCCTGGGACAGACGCGTTTCTAGATCGCGGACGCCAGTGAAATACTGATCGAGACGGTCCCGGTCGCGGGCGCAGACCTTGACTTCCATGGTTTTGATTTGGTCGGCCACGGCGTCCATGATGCTCTGCCCGGCCTGCAAGCGGCGCACGGCATTGACACGTTAAGAGTGAAGTAGAAGCACAATGCGATAAAACCGCTTATGCGCCAAAATCGAAGCAATATCACAATCTTTCTGCCAGCAGACGCGGGCGTTCAATTTTTACCAAACTCAAAGCTCGATTTAAGACGCCAGTTCAAGTCCGGTCTGCGTGCCCGTGCTGCTGCCGAATTTGTTGGTCTCGAGGCCCATCCCTTGGAGCATTGAAACGAAAACGTTGCAGAGCGGCTTGTTCTCATTCAGATTTTCGGGCGGCGCGGCGACGATGTGCTGGCCGTGTTTGAACGGTCCGCCGGCGAGGAGAATCGGTAGGTGCTGAGTGCTGTGGTTGCTGGCGTTGCTGAGGTTGCTGCCGAAGAGAACCATCGTGTTTTTCAATAAGGAGTCGCCGCCTTCCTTGACAGCCTTCAGTTTGGTGAGCAGGCCGGCGACGGATTTCATTTTCGCGGTCTCGATCAGGCGCAGTTGCGCGATCTTCTCCGGCTCCTGGCCGTGGTGCGACAACGCGTGGTCGCCGCTGGTCACGCCCGGAATCGGCGGCACGCCGCACTCGCCGATCAGCATCGTGATGACGCGTGTGCTATCGGTCTGCAACGCCAGCGGCAACAGATTGAAAAGCGCGTCCATTTTGCCGATCAGATCGGCGGTGTTTTGAACGTCGCTCGGCGGAGGCAGCTCCACTTTCGGCTTGGGCTTCTTCGACCAGGCCTGGATCGCCTGGAGGCGCTGCTCCATTTCGCGCACGCTCGTGAAGTACTCGTCGAGCTTGGCCCGGTCGCCGGCTCCGACGCGGGCTTCGAGTTTTTTGGCTTGTGCGCTGACCGTATCGAGCACGCTGCGCCCCTCGGACAGACGTTTTTCCTCGCATTTCACGTCCTCGGGCGAACCCTGGAGAAAAAGTTGAGCAAAGACCTTTGACGGTCGCTGCTCCCCCGGCAAGTTGACACCGCTGCGATTTACCGACAGACTGCCTGCGATGTTACCCGAACTCGCCAAAGACAACGAAGGAAACCGCGTGGCCGAACCGATCTTGTCGGCCATGAACTGGTCGAGTGAAATGGTGTTGTGAAAGCTGGGCAGGTGCGGTTCGGGAGCCCCGGTCAAAAAGGATAGTTCCGCGGCGTGGCCGCCTCCCTCCATTCCGGGATGCGCCAAGCCACTGAAGACCGTGAAGTCGTCGCGGTGCTCTTTCATGGCCTCGAGGTAGACCGACGGCGTGTAGTCGCGCCCGGCGCCCTTTGGGAAAAAGAATTCCGCGTGCATGCCTAGTGCGGTGTTGATGCAGATCATGCGGCGCGTCGCTTTGTCGCCATCCTTGGCGTGCGCGCGCGGGAACATCGAATCCAGAAACGGCAGCGCCAGAGCGATGCCGGCCCCGCGCAAGAAGGTGCGGCGGGAGAGCGGTTGGAAATGTTGAGCATTCATGGCGAATCCTTTTCTTCTGGTAGTTCACTTGTTTTGAAACAACCGGCTCTGAACGATTTCGTGAATCAATGTGCGCAAGCCGTACGCATGCGGTTGGGCGTGCTCCAGAATGGTCTGCACTTCACCCCGGTCGGCGAACGTGATACCCGCTCCAGTGGCATACGTGAAGAGGTTGTTCGCGAGATTCCGGGCGACCGCTTCCTGCCGAGTCAACAACAGCTTCTTAATATCTTCGATGTTCGCGAATTTGCGCCCATCGGCCAGCACTCCGCTGGCGTCCACCGGCGGGCCCTGACGCAAGCGCATTTTCGCCCCCGACGTCGGATCGGTCACGGCCACAACCTGTCCCTTGCCCTGTGAGCGGTACCATTCGCGCCAGCCGCCGATTACGTCGTAGTTCTCGAGCGCAAAACCCGGCGGGTCCATGTATTGATGGCAGGCTGCACAACTGGCCATACGACGGTGCTTTTCCAATTGTTCACGGATGGTCGTGGTGCCGCGCGTGTCGGGCTCGATTGAGCCGGCGTCGGCGGGCGGCGGCTGGGGTTGAAAGCCGAGCAGGCGCTTCATCACCCACGTACCGCGAACCACCGGTGAACTCAGCGAGCCGTTGGCCGTCACTTTCAAAATACCCGCTTGGGTCATCAGGCCGCCGCGATGACTTCCGGGTGGCAGCATAACTTTTCGCATGTGCTCGCCGGTCACTCCCGGAATGCCGTAGTGCTCGGCGAGGCGGCGGTTGAGCATCGCGAAATCGGAATCGATGAGCGTCGCCGCGCCCAAATCGGCGCGCAACATTTCGCCGAAAAACGCTTCGGTTTCGGCGACCATCGCCTCCTTAAGCAGCCCGTCGAATTCCGGGTAGAGTTCGCGCTCGGGCTGGGTTGCGTCGATGTTGCGAAGGCCGAAGGCCTGACCGCAGTAATTCTTCACGAATGCCAGCGACTTCGGACTGTTGAGCATACGCTCGGTTTCCGAGCGCAGCGTGGCCGGGTCCTTCAGTTTCCCCTGAGCGGCAAGGTTTAGCAATTCGTCGTCCGGCATCGTGCTCCAGAGAAAATACGAGAGCCGCGCGGCCAGCGCATAATCGTCGAGCCGTCCGCGCTCTTCGTGCAAGAAGAGGAACTCCGGCGAGGCGAGAATTGCTTTGCACCCGCCGCGAACGGCATTTTCAAATGACTCGCCCCGCTTGAGTGCCTCCGTGGCGAGTAGAATATAGGGTGCGGTATCGTCACCTTTGACGGGGCGGCGAAATGCGCGGCTGGCGAACGCGGCAACCTCTTTAGCCGCCTCTTCCGGCGGGTTTGAAGGAGCCAGTTCGAACGTGCGGCCTCCCTGCGGTTTGTCCAGCGGTCTGACGGGCACGTCACCGAAGACGCATTTGACGCTCGGCGGCGGCCAGGATTCAACCAACGGGCCTTCGACTTCGATCCAGTGGACGGCCAAGCCGGGACCTTTGTAGTTCTCCGCGCCGACATCGTTGAGTTTGGTTCCGTCGGGAGCGACCTGGTCGCAGCCCGCGGCTCTCAAGACCACGCCTTCGTTTTCGCCGAACCAGGCGGTGACTTCGGCTTCTCGAGTCTGGCCGGGGGCGAAATCGAACGCGCCCGCGACCCGTTCCAGAAGGAAGGTAGTAATATGCAACCGTCCCACGACGACGGGATGGTCGTTGTTCTGGTGCGCGGACACGGAGATTCGAATCTTGTAATTTCCAGCATAATGCGTGAAAGAATCTCGCAGAATCGTCCCGCCGAAGGTGTCGTTGACAAACATCAGGAAGGCATCCGGCAGCGCGCCATAAATCTGCTGGTACTTGGTACCGTCGCTGTTGAGCGAGCCGTGCGGTTTGTCGAGCGCGTCCCGAATATTCGGAAGTTCCAATAAATTGAAATGCTTTTTCTTGCGCGGATCGGCCCCGAATTGCAACGCGGCGTCGAGTGCCTTGTCCGCGGCTTGAAGATACGCCTCGATCTGCGACGACGATAGCCTCAGCGCTTCCGACACATTGTCAAATCCGAAGGCGGCGGTATCTGCCGGGAGCATGTCTCTCAGCGGCGTTCCGATCCGCAACAGATCGTGGATGGTATTCTCATATTCGACGCGATTCAGACGGCGCAGCACCACCCGGCCATCCCGTGCCTGCCGTGCGGCGTCGTGTTCGGAGAGAAATCCACCGAGCGATTTCAAAAATACGTCGCGCTCGTTCGGCGGCGGCTCCTTCTTTGGCGGCATCTCACCCCGTTGCACGCGATCGAAAACGTAAGTCCATTTCGCTTCCAGTTTGGGATCGTCGAGCTGCGGCGAGAGTGCGGTGAGATCGAGTCCGCCCTTGGACGTGTCCGCGTCGTGGCATTCCGTGCAACGGGAGTTGATGAACGTCCGTGCAGGTTGCGGCAGGTCCGCCCCGACGGCATACGCCGTCCAGACCAGGATGAGTGCACAGGCGCTCGCGCGCGCAGGAAAAAGTTGAGGTCTCGGATTCATGTTATTTTTTTGCACTCGGATCACCCAGCAACTTATCCAGTTTCACCCGCTCTTCGTCGGTCAACGGTTTGTGAACGATCTTTACGGCAGGCAGTAAAGCACGGAGCTTTTCGGCATCTGCGGCGGAGACGTCGCAGATGTCGAAACGCAGCGTTTTCAGATTCGCCAGCGCCTTGAGTTGCTCCAACTTGGCGAACGTGAAGCGGGCTTCCACCAGCGTCAAACTTTCGAGCGACGCAATCTTGGCGAGTGTCTCAAGAGAAGAGTCGTCCAGTGCGTAAATGCGCGGCTTGCCGTCCCAACTGTACAAACTCTGGCCGATTGTCAGCGTCTTCAGATTCGTCAGTTTCACAAGCGGCAAATTGCCCGCTTGCGTACGCTGCGTGTGCCAGGAGTCGAACTCCTTGAGTTGCGTCAGTTCGCCGATCGCCTCCATGGCCGCGTCGCTCGTCATGGATCCGCCGAAGGTAAATTTCTCCAGCGTCGTTACGGTCTTGAGTTGCGCCAGTCCAGTCCCCTTGAAGCCGTTCTTGCCCAGCGCCGTATGACTAACCAAGAGCGTTTTCAGCGACTTCATCTCGGCAAGGTGCTTGCAACCGTCGTCGGTCAGCATGGAGCAATCGAGCGCCAGCCCTTCGGGGTCGAGCTTCGCCAGGCGTTCGAGAGCGGCATCGTCGATGCCTTTCCCCCCGGCTGAAATCTGCCGAATGCCCAAGCCTTCGATGGCCTTCCATTGTTCTTCGGTCAGCGGCTCTTCAGTCCTAAATTGCAGTGTGATTCCCTTAAGCGCATAATGCCCGCCGATTATGGCCTTTAATGGTTCTAGTGCGGGCGGCACAGACGGTGCTTTCGGCGGCTCTGCTGCCGCCAGAATAGAACCGGCCAAGACGATCGACACGCACGCGAGTTTGAAACTATTCACAAACTGCCTCCTTTAATTTAGTCTCGGCACACCCTACTGCACATGCATTGCTTCATTCATCCATGACAACCCGAAAACCGAAGATGTTCCCGCGCTCTTTCGGGTCTTCATGACGACGGAACGATGTGAGTAGACAGACAGGCAAGTCATCGCCCCAACAGCCGCCGCGCAAGACTTTGTGCTGCCGTTCACGCTTCTCTGAATCGATCCAATCGTCACACCATTCCCATAGATTTCCGCCCAGATCGTAAAGCCCGAGTGGATTCGGATTGAACGATCCCACCGGCGACGTGAAAATGAACCCGTCTTCATACCCCGCAATCACGGTGTATTTGGGCGGCAACGATTTCTGTCCGGTGCACTCGGCACCGGCGTAATTTCCCGCGCTCTTTGGCGGCGGCCATTGCGTGCCCCAGGGATAAACGCCCTTAATCTTGCGGTCTTTCGAACGAGGGCTGTCCTCGGCGCGCTCGCGGTCTCCGATGCCGGCGGCGCAACTCCATTCGTGGTCGGTCGGAAGCCGGTAGCGCTTGCCTTCCTTCTTCGAGAGCCAAGCGCAGAACGCAACCGCGTCATCGTAGTTCACCCCACAGACGGGATTCAGTTCCGTCTGCGCGAATCCCGGAATTCTCCAAGACCCGATGTTCCGCTCACCCTTCCCTGCGGGCGTCAGCGCGTTCATTCCACTTTTTTCGGATTCGTACTTGGTTTCCGAAACGAACGCTTCGAAATCCTTCACCCGCGTTTTCCAGACGCAAAACAGTACGGGTTTGCCACCCGGAATCGGAACGGGTACGAACTTCATCCCCAGTGTGTTGACGAAAGGGTGCTCCTTATCCGCCGAGAACGCCGGAACGGCCAGCAGCACGGCGGCGATCAGCGTGGTGATTCGAACATGATTCATACAAAACCAATCCCAATCCATACGTTACTTGAACAACAACGCGGTAAATTCAGCGAGATACGGACGCCAGAGCGTGAATTCGTGGATGCCTTCGGTCAGGCGGAATATGTGTTTGATACTCCGCTTCTCAAGCAAGCCATGAAGCGCTTCGACACCCTTGAGCGCAATAACATCGTTCTTCCCGACACCGATCCAGACTAGCCGCATTTGTTCATTGAGCTTCGGGTCTGATAGCGCTGGCAGAATCAATTGGTCGTTCGAGCCGCCGCTGAAGCAGCCGACCCAGGCGAACGTATCGTGGCGGATTAGGCCGGTAGTCATTGCCTGATACGACCCCTTCGACAATCCGGCCAGCGCGCGGTGTTCCCGATCGGCTTGAGTTCGATAGGCGGAATCGATCATCGGAATGATTTCGGTTGTCAGCTCCTGCTCCACCAAATCGCGGTCATTCTTTCCGGGCGGAGCGGGCACACGCGGATCCAGCGCATGGATCTCCGGCATGACCACGAGCATCGGAACGCACTTCTTCTCCGCCAGCAAGTTATCCATGATCCAATGTGCGCGGCCTTCTCCCATCCACGAGTCTTCGTGATTGGTCGAACCAGGATACAGATACAGCACGGGCAGCGCCGGGCCGTCGTCCCGATAACCTGGAGGCGTGTATACACGCAGGTGCCGCAGCCGCCCAATTGCCTTCGACTGGTAATCGTGCATGCGGACGACGCCATGCGGCACGTCACGCCACTCCTGGAACGAGGGCGTTTCGGCCGGAATTTCCAAAAGACTTTTCGTCGGAAATAAACACGGCTTGGTCACGGGATTCATGGGATCGGCGATGGCCAGCCCATCCACGCGAAACCAATACTGATACAGGCCCGGTTCGACCGGCGGAATCGTGACCGACCACACGCAGTTATCGTCCTTCGCCATCGGTGTGCGCTTCATTGGCGGGGTGGCGTCGAGTTCCACAAGCTGCGCCGTTGCCGCGGCCATACGAAACGTTACGCTTCTGTCCGCGTGGACGTCCGGCGAAAGCAAGTACTGATTTTTCGGCGACGGCTTTTTCGCCGCCTCCGCGGGCGGCGGGTTCGTTCCCTCTCCCGCCTCGGCAAAAGCACAAACGGTACAGAGAACCAAGAGCCAAATGACATTCGATTTCATACCAGTCCTTTCCGTGAGTTCACTGCTTCGACGTTCCAATTTCAGCTTCGGAGATTTCGAGTCCTGCGTCCACTTCGTTGCTGTGAATACGCGCCAGCTTGACTTGTGTGCCCACCGGATTCGAATCTTTTTCGGGCTCAAATGCAAGCGCCGACGAAAGAGGCAGTTCGGCCCAACGCCAACCTCCGGCGTCGGGAGGAGTGTTCGAGACGGGCCAGCGTATGGCGTAATTCCCGGCATATTGGCCGGAGGCATTCTTGCAGCATAGGAAACAAACGAGCCGGGTTTCACGCTTCAGGCGGTAACGAAACCGCACAACGGTTTTTGCATCCAACGTGACGAGACCCTGCTGACTGTTCATTCGCGAATGAAGGTTGACGCCGTAGTGAATGATCAGGCTATCGTCCTTGCGGCGGCCGGCGACAAATGGAATCGCCTGCAGCCGCGCCGGAACGCCATCGTTCGCCGGTAACCAGGCATACGTCCCTGGCGTGCTGGGCGGAGTTTCGTATTTGGTCGCCCATTGCAGAGGCGGTGCCGCACGCTCGGCGGGCTCCAACTTGCCGGTGTCGAAGCTGGCGAAAACGCTTTGCTTCGCGTTGACTTTGACAAATTCACCGTCAATCAAGCGCTTCAGGCTCACGCAGCCGGACTTGACGCTCAACGCCGTTGTAGTGGATTCGGCGTCCATCGTAAATTGAGTGCCCAGCACCTCCACTTCTGCCGCCGATGTCCGCACGAGCATGGGCCGGTCTTTCCGCTGCGGCTTGACCTCCGCGGAGAGTGTGCCGCTTCGTAGTAACAGGCGCTTGCGGCCATCGTCAGAGAAGTTCAATTCCGTACTGCCTGTCAGCGAGACCAGAGTACCGTCGTTGAGTTTCAACTGGACGAACGCTTCGTCGCTTTCCAAAACGATCGTGCCCGCAAACACATTCTCACCGTTTTGCAACGCGATGGGCGTCGAGCCTCGCCCGTTGTTCCATTCCACCGATCCGTGAATCTCGTTCACCGTGGCGATCGTGCTTTCGCCCGAATTGCGATACCACATCAACGCGAGCGCTGCCACCATCGCTGCGGCCGCCACCGCAGTGAGCCACGGTCGTCGTTCCCAGGCCCTCGGACGCTCCGTGGGTAAAGCCTGAGAATTCATCACGACGCAGTGCAGTAATCCGTGTAATTGCGCTTCCGCCCGAAAAATGCGCCTTGCGTCTTCCGCTTCGCGCACCAGCCAGCTCAACTCGGCCGCCTGTTCAAGGGTGAGGCAATCGTCGCGCCAGGCTTCGATCAGGATTTGAAGGCGTTGTTTGTTCATGGTGCCTCGCTCATGGCCGCTTGCCGTTCGAAGCACGTTCGGAGGAATTGCCGCGCGCGTGTGAGGGCTACGCGCACGGCACCGACCGACCAACCGATGGCCGGGGCGATTTGCTCTGGCATCTGAGCGTTATGATAGCGTCGGACAATCAATTCCCGCGCACGCGGCGCCAGCTTGCCAAGACAACACTGAAGCCAGACCAGGCGTTGACGAAATTCAGTCTCGTCTGGCATGTCGGCAACATGCAGAAGTTCGATCACATCCTCATCCAGTCTCGCGGCACGGCGCGAGCGGGTACGTTGGAATTGCAGCACCTCATAGCGCGCCACAGTACAGACCCACGCGAGAAAATCCGTTTCCGGCGTCCACGTCTTCGCCTTCTTCGTGATGGTGAGGAAGACCTCCTGCACGATGTCCTGCGCGTCCGCGTAGTTGGGCTCCATCGACATCACATACGCGAGCAGCGACTGTTGATGTCGCACATACAATTGCTGCACATGAAGCGTTTGGGGATCGGGTTCGGTGTTCATCCAAATAGGACTACCGCCGAGAAGCAGGAATTAGCAATGAAACTGGATTTTTTTCAACACCAATGAAGCCGTTCGAGCGAGCTCCCTGATCGGCTTCTCATCACCGTTCACAAATTTATGAAATTGGATTTTAAAAGACTTATAGAAACGAGATCACGTCGATCCCCAGCCACAGAAGTGTTGCAACCCGGCAGTGCCGTCGGGCACCGTCCGCCAGCGTTGGGCACGGAAAGCACGTAGGTCGGGCCCGATGGGCAAGTTGGCAGGTAAATCCGCCATAACTTCTTCTTGAACTTCAGAGTGCACTTTCGGCTGGCGTCATACCCCTCCCAATCTTTCAAACTTGTTTAGAAAAAGCCTGCCCAACGTGCCGGACGTACCCGACCTGGGGAAGC
Source organism: Planctomycetota bacterium (assembly GCA_038227045.1). Taxonomy (GTDB): domain Bacteria; phylum Planctomycetota; class SZUA-567; order H5-PLA8; family H5-PLA8; genus JANXLS01. The sequence continues at coordinate 1,021 of JBBRQD010000158.1, read as the reverse complement.
CGCAAATGCGGCCGCTGCAGGACGTGCCCAATCAGGTGCTTAGACCTAAACACTTTCCATACCAAAATGAGTACGTAAATTCTAAAGGACTTACAAGAACGAGTTTATTTTCGCTCAATCGAGGAGTTGACATCACGCCGCTACCGACCTCAAGACGATTTTGGCAGCGGCGACACATTTGACCACAAAAAGGAGGCGTCATGCCTTTGGCTCGTGACCTCAATGATCTGATCCACCGCTACGGCGGCGAGTTTGCGCAAGGGGCTGAGGCGGTGCTGAAGCCTCGCCACAACCCTGACGCGCCACTGCCCGACCTGTCGGCCATCGAAGCTTGCCGCGCTGACGCGGCCGGCAGACCGTTCACGTTCTACCCGAGTCAACGCCAGAAGATCGCGGGGGCGCTGGCCGGCCTGAAAGCGAAATCCCGCGTCTGGATGATCTGCGACTGCGGCACAGGAAAAACCGCAATGTCACTGGCGACGGCTTGGGCGCTGCTGCTTCGCCACCCTTTCCGTTTGCTCGTGATGTGTCCTGGTCATATCGTCCGTAACCGGATCGCCGCCGCAATATCCTATAGTTGTCCCTCCGCTGGAATTCGGAGCAAAAGCCGTGACTCAGCCGTATTCATTTGTCAAAGAGCGATTGGATTTTATGGAGAAGGGCTTGAAATGCAAATATTCGCAGTTCGGATGGGAGCCGAACATGGGTTGCTCCATGAGGCTGCTGCGATGGAAACGTGTTTACAGCATGGTCAGGAAGATCGTCCCGCTCTCCGTGCAGCCAGTTCTCGCCCCAATCGTCGGTCTACCCGTGGCTCGCCTTGGTTTTAAGCCAAATCATAGTTTTTGAACAGGACGGCAGTTGCAAACCTTGATTTTAAGCCAGGGCCTTTCAAAAGTCCGTCGCCTTGCGCGCCAGCAAAGCGATGGCTTCGCCGGGGTGTGCGGCGAAGCGCCGCAAGGCTCGCGCGACGTTCTTTATTTTGTTTTGCCGCAGAACCGAAAGGATGGCGTTGCGCATG
>JBBRQD010000157.1:0-11466 GCA_038227045.1 Planctomycetota bacterium | reverse complement strand
CGTCATTATCGCTTGCGCCGGTCAAGTTGAACGAGGCGGTCGAGCAAAGGCGTATTGGGAAGATACGCCGTGCGAGACCAACGAAGTTCAACGCCGCCCGCCGCAAGCGAGAATGATGCTTTAGAAATGCGCGGGTCAATAAGTCAATCCTTCTTCCGCGGCTTAAAAAGCCCCGTCATAACCGTCTTCAACCCGGGATTTTCGCAAACCATCGTCGCGGCATGAACTTCATGCTGCGCTTTTTGTTCGTCGATTTTCAACGCCGCCGGCGCGGCCGGTTTCGCGGCGGCCAGAGCCTCCATTCGCGCAATCTGTTCTTTCGCCAATTTCACCAAAATGCCCTGCCCCACGTCCTTGTACCCGGTCAACCCATTAATCTTCGCCGGCTCGTGAACCAGACCATGCAGGTCGATTTTTCGCGGCGTCCAGTCAATCTCCGATCCGATCAAACCCTCAACAACCTGAGCAGTCGCGTCGGCAAGCGTGCGTGAAATCGCCAGTTCCTTTTGAGTCAAATCCGGTTCATAACAATGCGTTTCACAATCGAAATCGGGAGCAACATCGGGCAGTTCGACATGCGCCACGGCAGGAATGCCATGGTATTCGGCGGAAATCGACGCACAACGTTTCGCACAGCCGTTAATCGCCACAGTCGGATACTTCTCAAGCATATCCACATCTTCCTGGCAGCCAGCCGCAAGAGCGGAAATGCACAGCACCTGGCTTTTCCCAAGAAACCGATCTTCGACCACTTCGTAAGCCGCCCGCTGAGTCACCCGCCCACCAGTGCGCTTGATGCCCTGGCACGGCAGTACCGTCACGGAATTCACGCGATGCTTGCCAACCGCAACCTCATGTCCATTGACGACCGCCCCATCCACCTCAGCAACCTGAAACCTGGAACCTGAAACCTGAACCCGTTGTTGATCCGGGCAGCCACACAATCCCTCCGGCGGAGGCTGCAGCAATTCCTCGGGCGAAACGAAACGCGCCTCAAGCCCTTCGTCATTCAACGCCAGCAGCACTTTTTCAGCGGTGAAATCGCTCAGCCGCTTGCCGGTTTCTTCAAGTTCCTTACGCGTCTTGCCCGGCCCGATCTTTTTTTCCTTCATCACCTGATTGACTTCAATTTTCGCCACGGCATCAACGCCGAACTGGCGAAATATATGTGCCGTGCAACGCAGCGCGCAGCCATCGATGATGATCGTGGGATTATTCTGAATCAGATCGCGTTCATGCGCATCGCCGGCCATCAGCGCGGGAATCGAAAGCAGTTCGACATCCTCAGGGCACTGCGCATGAATCGAATAGGCAGCCCGCCGCGTAACAGCCGCAACAATCTTGCCGACGCCCATGCACGGCGCGAGAACAACTTTTTGTGTGGAGCCCAAGTTCATTTCTATACGCTCAATCTCGTAGACCACGGTCTTTCCGTTAAAAATGGAAAATGATAAATGGCCTTTCTTTGTCTACACCTGCCCCTTCAAGAGCTTGACCGTTTCTTCCCATCCGCTCGCAAGAAAGGCAACGTACTCCTGCGCCGACATGGCAACGCCCGGGCGGCCTTCAAATTCAAAGAGCCACGTGGAATAAGGATCGACGCCCAGCATCGACGGATCGTCCACCGCAGCCTGATTGATCGCCAGCAGCGCACCGCTCATCGGCGCATACAATTCGGATACGGCCTTGGTGCTTTCAACTTCTCCGAGCACCTGTTCGGATTGAATCGCATCGCCGGATTTCACGGCCCAATCAAGGCGAAAGAGATCGGTCAGCAGCCGTCCCGCGTATGACGTGAGACCGACTTGCGTCCGGTTGTTGTCGCCAATCCGAAACCAGAAATGGATTTCCGAATAAAGCAGATCGGCGGGAATAACCGCCTTGTACAGACCCATCTCGAAAATCAACGGTTCCAAATCGGACACGATGCGTAGCCTCGAAAAGAGGGGTTAGGATTCAGGGGTTAGTGACTAGGGAAAAAAGGCATTGTGTCGTATTGTTTTCTGCCGTTCCCTAAACCCTAACCCCTGAATCCTAACCCCTAACTCCCACATTTCTGTTGATTTTCGTGCAAAAATAGCCGACACTACACGCTCTTTCGAAGTCGGTTAGTCTCGTTTCACTGGAGTACATGATGAACGCGTCACGCCTTTTCGCATTCGTTGCAACCTCAACCCTCGTCATGGCCTGCCTGTTTGCCCGCATGGCCCGCGCCGGGGAGATTCTCGATAACGAGAAGCTCCTGGAGATGATCAAGGAAGGCGTGAGTTTGAAGGTCATTCTGGCCAAAATTCAGAGCGACACAAAGGACTGCCATTTCGTCTCTGGTTTTAAAGACACGATTGCCATCCAAAAAGCCTGCAATCTTGCGAGTTGGACGCCGGTGGATACCGACGTGATTCAAACAAAGATCAACGATCTGGCCGCGCAGGGACTCAAAGACCTGAAGAATCTCGTCAACCTGTTCCTGACCTCGGCGGACAACGACGACGAAAATCAGAACCCTCAACAATACGTCGAACTGTTGCACAAACTCGTCCGGGCCGGCACGACGGTGGTGCCGTTCTTGCGCGACAATCTCTCGCAGGAAAGCGAACGCAAACGTGTCGGCGTCCTGATCGCTCTGGCCAGTATCGGCGACAAGACCGCCGAGATGCTGAAAGAATGCGTCATGCTGCTGGACGATCCGTCCAAACCAGTCCGTGCTCAAGCCGCAAAAACAGTGGCGGTGCTCAAGGCAGCCGACACCGGCGAATTGCTCATCACGATGCTCAACCGCCGCGACAAGAAAAATGACGGCGTCGCGCTGGCGCTCGGTTACATGCGCTACGGACCGGCCATTGAGCCGCTCGTGCAGGTGCTCAAAACATCGCGCGAAGCCGACGACAGAGTCTGCGCCGCGTTCTCGCTGGGAGAAATGCGCGCGAAATCCTTCGGCGCGCCCGACGCGCTTCTCTTGGGCATCCTGGACGACAAGGATGAGAACCTGCGCGAAGTCTGCGCACGCGCCTGCGCGCTCATCGGCGAACGCCGCGCCCCCCTTTATATAACGAAAGCGTTCGACCGCTTCCGCCCGGGACGCAAGAAAATCATCGACGTGCTCGCCTATTTCAAGAGCACCCACGGCGCGCGTTTTCTGGCCGAACAATTGGAAAACGACGATAACGAAATTCGCAAGATTGCGATGAAAACATTGGAAGTGCTGACCGGCGAGCATTACGAAACGAAGGAACAGTGGCTCGCGTTCATCGAATTGCTATCGCTCCGCCCCGATTGGCAGGAACCCAAAGAATCGGGCAAACTGCCGGATCTGCAGGAACCGAAGTAATGTTCCTTCGGCATCTGTCCTCTAAACAGTGTTTTAATGAAACGCGGATGAACGCAGATAATTCCTATACACAATTCATATTCATTTATTTGCGTCCATCTGCGTTCATCTGCGTTTAATTATTGACCCGCGCGTTTCTAAAGCGTCATTATCGCGCCGCGCCGCGCAAGTTGAACGAGGCGGTCGAGCAAAGGCGTATTGGGAAGATACGCCGTGCGAGACCAACGAAGTTCAACGCCGCCCGCCGCAAGCGAGAATGATGCTTTAGAAATGCGCGAGTCAATAAGAGGTTGAATTCAGAAAGTTGCGCGGCTTGCCTCACGGCCACTGAACCTTTACCTTCAACCCTTGCACCGTCTTTTCATCCCCCGACGACGCATACCCATGCGACACCACTTCCTTAACCCGCCCGCCAAACGATTTCGCATTATAAGGAGCATAGGCGACCCGCTGGCTGGCGTGTTCGGCAATCTGTTTTAAGAACCGCAGCAACTCCGGATATTTCTCCGGCGTGATACGCTGAGCGGGCACCAGATACGAGCGCGTGCATTTCAGGGACCGGCCATCGACATTGAAGTCCGCCGCGTAAAATCCAAATTCCGTGCAGATGAAAATGTCGTCGGGCACTTCGCTCCATGCGAAGCCTTCGGGCGCAACATACTCGACGGCCCGGTCGAATTCCGAAAACGACAGATCGTCGTAAATCACCGCGTCGCTGTCACGCGCCGACTGCCCGCGCAGTTGCAGCAGCCTTGGCGGATCCGGGATCGCCGTCAGATAAAACGCGCCGTCGGCCTGTTCGGCCAGGCCGTCGATCTGGCCGACGAAATTGAATCCCAGCGGCTTTTCCGTATCGGCCTCGTTCACCGCCTGGAAGGTCGTCAGCTTTTGTTTGGGCCACATGCGCCGCACCAGCGTTTCGCGAACCTGCTCCTTCTGGCGCGGATCGCTCATTGCTTCGCGGAACGCGCCAGCCTGCAATCCGTAGAGCTGCAAATAGTTCGCCGTTGAGGCCGAACCCTTCGCATCGAGTGAAACCTTGACCGTCTGCTTGAACTGCGTCAGGCCGTTGCGGTCGCCGAACACGCGCTTGACCCGCACGCCGTCGTCATCGGCGATCAGCGCCAGCGCGCCCTGCTGAAACGCGTTCGCGTCGAACGGCGAATAAAACTGCGGACGCTGTCCCCCGGCCGGGAACTGCGCCCAGCGTTCGTTGCCCCAGGTCGGCTCCAGCACCAGCATCGATCCGCCCGAACCGAACGAGGCCAACTGCGTCGGCTCCCACATTTTCTTCGCGGTCTTGGAATGCCAGACGCGCCCGGGCAGATAGCTGGCGTTGAGCAGCGCGCTGTGAGCGTTTAGCCCGGCGGTTTTGGCCATCTCGCGCGCGAGCACCTGCATTTGCGCGCCATTGCCCTTTTTAGAAAACCACACGTCGTCGAGCGTGCGCGAGTCCGTCCCGGCCTCGATGTTGCTGCGCACCCATAACACAATGGCGTCGAATGCCGCCACCTCCGCCTGGCCTTTCGCCGCCGGAAGCGCTTTCGCGGCGATCGCCACCTCGCGCGCCTTGGCCTTCGCTTCTTCGGGAATCGTCTCGCGTGGATGGCGCAGCATGAAACCATTGGCGCGCACGGGATTGTCGCGGGTTTGAATCTGCACCAGCGGAATCACTTCCTGGTCCGGCTCGCGCGGCATCAACCGTTCGGCCTTGATGCCTTCAACACGTTTGTTGGTCCATTGATACGTCGTGAAACCCTTCGGCCCGGGCAGAATTTTTTCGTCGAGCAATTCCGGGCGGATGCGCGTGATCTCCAGTTTGTCTTTCACTTCGTCGGGAATCATCACCACCCAGCGCGACACGGCGCGGGGCGCGTCGAGCGCGTTGAAGTTGAAGCCCATCGAAAAACGCGGCTCGTCCTCGTCGGCGTCGAGATGCTCGAGATACGCGTGTTCCAGGATCGACCCCGGCCCCACCTTATAGAGGCTGGCCGTCTGCGATAAATTAAAGTTGTGGACGTTCTGCGGCATGTACGCGCTGCCGTCGGGATTGAGCGTGCGGATGTACACGATGTCCTCGCGTTGCGCGCGCACCAGCACTTCCGACAGCTCGCCGATGCCCTGAAGATTCAGCACTTTTTGCGCGATATGGACATACGATTCGCGCGACAGCCCGGGCGTGATTTTCGTGACCATGAAATCGACGATCCAGGCGTGGTTCGCGGATGCGTAGTGCGCATTGTCGAAGCGCGACGTGTCAATGTCGGAGACATTGACGTCGTAATCCGTCCACCAATGCTTCTCGTCGCTGCCCGAAAGATCGCGCAGACGGCGGCGCGTTTCAAAATCGTTGGGATGCTTCGCCAGATATGCCGTGAGCAGTGTCTTGGCCTCGTCGAGCTTGCCAAGGCGCACGGCGAGATCCAGCAGCGCCGCCGGCGGCGCGTGCTTGCCTGTGCGGCCGTACTGCGCCGCGTACAGCGTTGTGCGCAGCGCGTACGCGGTCTGCAAGTCGCCCTTGTTTACAAAGATCTGCGCGCGCCGCTCCTCGATTTCATCGGCCCGCTCAGGCTGCCACTTTTTCTGCAAATCCAGCAGCCGTTCGGCTTCCGCGTGGTCTTCGCGGGCGAGCGCTTCGATGAAACGCTCGTCGACGTTCAACATGCCAAGTTTGCGCATCTTTTCGCGCAGTTCGCGGCCCTTGGCGCGGATGCCAAAGACATCGTGAAACTCAGCCAGTTGGCGCAACTGTGCGTTGTCCAGCGCGGCGGCCTTTTCGAAACAGCGTTCAGCTTCCACGAAGAACTTTTTGCGCACGTATTCGCGTCCCAGATCGGCCAGCGCGAAGGCGGAATCGGGATGCGCTTCGACACATTTTTTCGTGAGTTCGAAGGCCTGGTCGTTGAGCTCGTGCACGCGGAAAAAATCGGCCAGAGCGACCATGTGCTGCTGGCTCGACGGCACCAGTTTCAACGCGTGTTCGCGAAGCCGGCGCGCTTCTTCGGTTTCGCGCGCCTCGTTGTTGCCCTGCGACGCGCCGGCGGCTCCAAGCACCGACGCCGCGATATCCAGCACGCCCGCGCTGTCGGGGAACGTGCCGGCCATGCGCCGCGACAACGCCTCGCGCGCGATCGGATCGTTCTCGCGCTGCAGCACCATTTCAAACCACACGGCTTCCGGCAGCGTCAACTCGCCGCGCTCGGCCAGCATGCGCATGCGCCGCTTGGAATCCGCCGCGCTGCCCTGGCCCTTCGCTTCCTTGCTGTCGTCGTCTTTCGCGGTTCGTTGCAGCAAATTCGCGGCGGTGGAACCCACGACTTTTTCAGAAAACAGAATGCCGCGCGCGGTCGAAGCCTCGTGTTCGGCAAGCGCTTTTTCGGAAAGACCTTCAGCCTTGACGCCGGCGACCGGCCCGTAATCCTCACCGCACACGCGCACAATCAATGGCTTCAATCCGCCGAGTTTGAGCAGCAGCGGGTTGCTGCCTTTCGCGAGTCGGACGCGGTACAACTGCCCACCGTTGCGTCGAAAGCGCTCCTCGTCCGGCTCGGAGGCAATCGGCATCCCGCGCAAAAACATGCGGTTCGGCGGATCGGCCGCGACAATAAGAATCACGTCGCGCTCCGCGTCGCTTTGCAGATTGGTCATGACATAAAACACGCCAGTGCCGCCGGCATCCTGAAAAATAGAATCGAGATCCAGATCGCGGTCAAGGTTCACCGGATCGCGCACGACCTTCACCGGCTTGCCGTTTTCGTCTTTGAAATCCAGCGACACAATCGGCCGTTCGGGCGCGAAGCGGCGTTCGATCGTGTTGCTCTTGTCTTTCTCGCCAAACGGACCCGCCGCAAAAATCCAGTGCCCCACATAGCCGTTTCCGTCGATGGCTCTGCGCGCCTCTTCGTAGCGCCCGGCCTGCGAATGGAGATACGCCATTTCGTCCCGCAAGTACGCGGCCACGGCCGGCGCGGCAGCGGGCGCGATTTTTTCAAACGCGGCCAGCACTTCCGCGCGGCTCTCGACAAAACCCAGCGCGTCCGTGCAGCGCTGCGCAAAGAGGTTGCCGAGCGCGTTGGATTTGCCCGCGTCCAACATGCGCAAATTGATCTGCTGCGCCTCTCTGTAATGCGTCAGCGAAACATACGTCCAGCGCAGTCCCTCCAGCGCGTCGATATCGGCGGGGTTGGTATCGAGCGCCTTTTTAAAGCCACTCTCCGCCGCCGCAAAATCGTTTTTAACAAACGCCTCCCAAGCGGCACGCGAGGGCCCAGCGGGCAGCGCGATAGGATGCTTGGGCGCGGCATCTTCGCTCAACGCCGCAAAACTGATTGCAAGAAAGAAAGAAAGGTTCAAGAACCGGCGCGCAGACATGAAACGTCTCCGAGATGAGTGCCACATCGAGACTGCAAGGCTAAGCGTTTAACATAAAGAGGCACGCGTATAAAGCGAGAAACGGACAAAGTTGGGGAAAGTGTGCATAATCGGATTTGCAATCGCAATTTCGAAGGACCCCGTCAGGGGTCAAAGATGAGACGCGTAAATTCATTCTCCATCGACCGGCCAACATATTTTCTCAAAGAGCTTTTTCAAGCGCTGCCCGCGCTGTGGATTGACATGGCACACATATCCGATGCGCCCCGACAAATGCGCACGAAATTGAGCACGGCCGTCACGATTCTGCGACGCGGGCCCGTGCTTGGCGTAATTGTGCAAAATGGCCTTCAATTCGTCATACTCCTCGCGGGACAAATTCGGTTTTTCGTTCAGCACCAGCCCGGCAGCGTGTTGCCGCGCGTGCGCCCGCATCGCACGGGTCTTGCGCGTGTTGACGTCGAAATGTTCTTCCAGTGCGATGGCGCCAATCCAAATCTGGAATTGTTTCAATAATGCGCTGCGAAAACAGCTTCCGGAGAAGAGCAAATCGTCGGCATAGCGCGTGTATCGCCAGCCGAACTTTTCCGCCAGGGCGGTGACGCGCGCATCGAATCGGCGCGCGCAAAGATTCGCCAGCGCAGGCGATGTCGGCGCGCCCTGGGGCAGATGCGGAGTTCTCAAGCGCGCCTGCTGCATTCCGGAAAGCCGCGCGTTTCGATCGGGCAGGCGCCTGAATTCCGTCGGCACGCTGTTTGTACACAGCGACGTAAGCACGCGTGCGATGTGTTCGGAATAGCCGGCCGTTCGAAAAAGCGCGTGGATTCGAGAGCCTTGCACGGACGCGAAGAAATCTTTGAAGTCCATGCGCAGAACCAGATCGCGGCGGATGTGTGGCGCGACGAATTCGACAATCGACCCGCCCTTTCTGAATCCGTGCGCGCTGGGGTGCGGCGGAATCGCGTCGAGCAGATCCGACAAAATGCGGCGTTGCATGTCCTTCAGTTTCGATTTCGGCATTTCCAACAAGCGCCAGCCGCCTGATCGTTTTGGAATCCATTTATAGAAATAGTGGCGCAACGGCTCGCGGCCACGTTTCGGTTCCGGGCTGTTCATGCTCGCAAACCACGCAAGATGTTCCTGCGAAATGTTGAGCCATCGGCAGAGATCGGCGTCGGTTGTCAGCTCAGGTAGATTCCATGAGCCGGGCGGCAGCGACATCGGCACGGGCTTGAAAATCGGCCGAACGATTTTAAAGCCGGGCTTCCGGGCCAATTTGTAGAGTTCGACATCGCGGCGAAGAAATAGGCAGAGCGCGCGAATCGCGGGCGCCTGCGGTCCAGGCAACGCCTTCATAACGCGTGCCGCGAGCCTGCGCATCCACGCGTATTGACCTCCAATCGATTTTTCAAGACGCCGCTCCAACGCATATTTTTCCCACGATCCCGCGAGCATCGACGCGGCAATTCCGCGGGTGAGGCGCGCGTTGAGCGGCGCGAATTGCAGAAGCCAGCTTTGAAGTCGTTCGTTCATGGTGCGAGGCAGCCGCCTCCCAACGATACTTGGGATGCGCGATCAATCTTGCGTGGAGCGCAATTTTCGATCACGCCACGTGCTGCGTGGTCCAACAAAAATTCCCCGGGGTAACCCCGGAGAGGCAAAGAGTGCTTCGTTGCTTTGCCAGCTTGGTAAGCGGCTGCCCCGCGTGCGGAGCGTAGCGGTTTCGTGCGGCCCCGTCAATTCACGCGGCGTTGTTGCGGTGCAATTCGAAATCCATTAAACTTGTGCGCGCAAATTCAGCGGACTATCAAGGGGAGAGTAACGCAAACGTGGCGACAAGAATTCCGTCCAAAATCGATCAAACATTCACGCGCCTGAAAGCGGAGAAGCGCGCGGCGTTCATCCCGTTTTACGTCGCCGGCGATCCGGACCTCGCCACGTCCGAAGCGCTGATTCGCGCGGCTGCCGCCAATGGCGCGGACCTCATCGAGATCGGCGTCCCATTCTCCGATCCGATCGCCGACGGCCCGGTGATCCAGGCCGCGTACTACCGCGCGCTGACCGCGGGATTCAAAGTCAAACAGCTCTTCGAACTGGCGCGCAACCTACGATCCAGCGGTGTGACGGTCCCGCTCGTGACGATGGTCAGCTACTCGCTTGTGTACAAACACGGCCTCGATATTTTTCTGAAAGCGGCGAAAGACGCCGGCTTCGACGGCGCGATCATTCCGGATTTGCCGGCGGGCTATGAAGGCGACGCCGTGGAGCGCAGCGCGGCCGCCGGAGTGGATCTGATTTTCCTGATCGCGCCGACGACCCCAGCCGCGCGCCGCACGCTCATCGTCGAACGCTCGCGCGGATTTATCTACTATATTTCCGTGGCCGGAATCACCGGCGCACGCGCCGCGCTGCCGGCCGATCTGGCCGACAACGTCCGCGACATCAAATCGCGCACGAACACACCGGTATGCGTCGGTTTCGGCATCTCGCGCCCCGAACAAGCCGCATCGGTATGCGGAGTGGCCGACGGCGCAATCGTCGGCAGTGCTCTGGTGAGAAAATCGGAAGAGGCCACGGCGCTAAAACTGACAGGCGCGGCCTTCGTTCAGCACGTCACCGCACTGGCCAAAGATCTCGCCGCGGCAGCGCATGCAATTAAGGGTGAAGGTGCAAGAGCGTGACTCGCCGAAAATCCAACACCCTGTAATCCATCTGCGGTAATCCGCGTTGATTTGCGTTCATCAGCGATTAAGTAGGCCGCCGATAAACCCAAACGCATCAATGAACGCAGAAACTCAAAACTGCTCGTCCGTCGTCTTCTCTTTCTTCTCCGCCGGCGGCTTCGCAGGGTCGCCCAATTGCAACTCATTTAAGATGATCTTGATGGCGTGTTCCTGAAGTCTGTCCGCATCGCCAAGTTGAACTTTCTCGCCATTGATCGTGATCGTTCCCGCAACGCCAGGCCCAATTTGGATGTTGCCCAGTTGCTTGAGAATTTCCGGCGTAAGCTCCGCGCCAAGTTGCAGCCCCGGACCCTCACCGCCCCCAATCACAAATCGATTCTGAGTGGTTGCCTCGTGCGAGGATTTGGCGCTGTCCTTAAGCTCGGCCACTTCCTTCTGCAACGCGCCGGTCAGGCTCTTGAGGCGCACCGTGTCCCTGCTCCGCACTTCGTTTAATTGAATCTCCGCGCAAAGCCGTTCGTTCAGCGTCGCCGCTTGCTTTTCAACGGCTGCCGCGCGCTCCTCCGACGCCGCGGCGCGAGCGTTGGCCGCCGCCAGGTTGTATTGGCCGAACAGAAAAATGAACCCGCCGACCGCCGCAAACAACATGAATTGAAGCGCGAAAAGAACAATCACCGTGGACTTTTTCATACAGCATCCCTCCTTAAAAAGGCGGATTGACAGATCCGGTCGGTTTCTAACTCACTCAGTATGACGCATCTGCCTGAAAAATCGATCCGATAATTTCTAAAATTTTAAACATCGAATCGCGCGAATCTTCGCGAATAGTCGCGGATAAAATGCAAATTTTATAAGGAAATTGTCGCGAGCATTCGGGCAATTTCAAAACTCTAACCAAAGGAAATTATCCGCGTCGATCCGCGAAAATCCGCGCGATTCGATGTTATTGACCCGCGCGTTTCTAAAGCGTCATTATCGCGCCGCGCCGGGCAAGTTGAACGAGGCGGTCGAGCAAAGGCGTATTGGGAAGATACGCCGTGCGAGACCAACGAAGTTCAACGCCGCCCGCCGCAAGCGAGAATG
>JBBRQD010000156.1:0-11530 GCA_038227045.1 Planctomycetota bacterium | reverse complement strand
TTATCGCGCCGCGCCGGGCAAGTTGAACGAGGCGGTCGAGCAAAGGCGTATTGGGAAGATACGCCGTGCGAGACCAACGAAGTTCAACGCCGCCCGCCGCAAGCGAGAATGATGCTTTAGAAATGCGCGGGTCAATAACTCTCAAACGCGAGAGCTCGAATGATGCGTTGCGTGGGCAGCCAGCGGCAGGAACAGGCGAATCGAGGTGCCGGTTTTTTCTTCCCATAACGGCGAATGCGCGCACAACCGCCCGCCATATCGTTCGATCAGATCCCGCGCCATCAAGAGTTGCCGGCTTGGCAGATTCTCCGGTCGAACAACACCCGGCTGCGACAACTGCGCGAGTAGGGCCGGCGGTAATGACATCGTTTCGTCCGTAAGTTCCAGAAGTGCGCCGTAACCATTCAGGCACTTGCACACAACGGGGCTGATACATTCGTATTCACCATCCCGCCAAAGCCCCAAAGACCACATGCCTTCCAGGATCAACCCGATGACGCGCTTCAATACCGTCTCTGGAACGCGGACGATAAATGTGCCTTCCGATATCGGTGAAACAAATTTGTTCGCAAAGCCCCGCGAGTAACTTGTCAACACGTCATCCAGCACCGTGTTGAGCTCGCAGCTTCCTTCAATTTGCCTGGCCGGTTTGGGAAATTGACCGTCGCGCGCTGTCGAACTGAACGGCAGTATTCGAGCGCGCTTGGTGACATCAGCTCTCAAAGGTAGAATCATCGTGTTCATATCCGTTGCACTCCGAAATCCGGGGATAGAAGGATAGCACTGCACTTGGAATTTTGAAAATTGGAGCTTGCAGGTTGGTGCCTGAATTCATTTTCAGGCGCCTTCCTTCAAGCTCCAGATTCACGATTGTTAACGAGGCGGCACCACGACGCTCGCGCGGCTGTGCGGTACGTCTGTTGCATCGTAATCGGCGCGGCCTTCGCCGGCGCTCGAAATGTCTTCGGCCCCCGCGTCCTCCAGAATTTTCTCGGCCTTCGTAATCCATTTGGAATCGTCGCAATGCACTGAAATCAGGATCGCGCCTTTGGCCATCCGCCCGGCATAACGTTTGGCTTCGTATTCCGGCATGCCCAATCCAACCAGCGCGCCGCCTACGCCCCCCACCGTGCCACCGACCGCAAGTCCGGCCAAGGCCGCCATAATCGGACCAGCGGCAATAAAGGGTCCAATTCCAGGAATCGCCAGCGCCCCGATCCCAGCCAGCCAGCCCAGCGCGCCGCCCAGGACCGCACCGGAGCCTGCGCCAGCCACCGCTCCTTCCGGAGCCTTATTCGACTTCACATGCGTGAAGTCCTTCGACCCTTCGTTATAGGGAAGCAAAAGCGAAATATCCGTGTTGCGGAAGCCTTCGTTTTTCAACATCCCCACCGTAAATTCCGCCGAAGTGTAAGTGGCGAAAACGCCATATACCGATGAATTTGCCATGATCTGTCTCTCCTTTTGTTTTAGTGTGGAAATTGGCAGATGAAATCGTCGAAGTCCATCCCGCCATACATGCCTCGGGGCCACCCCAAGGCTATTTTAGTCGTCCTTACTTGGAAACAATCATGTCATTGAAGAGCGTCCGCGGACGGAGCACCCGCGTCAAAGGATCGCTCAAACAAACAGCTATATTCTTCCGGTCAAGGCGAGAATAATGACAATGAGAAGAACAAGGCCGATACCGCCGGAAGGGCCGTATCCCCAGGAGTTGCTGTGCGGCCAAATGGGGGCGGTTCCGGTCAACAATATGATTAGCACGATCAGCAGTATGAGGCTCATGGGGATGTCTCCTTTTTGCGGAAATGGTAACACGTTCACATTGGATTATTAAAGCAATGTGGATGCCATAGTATATTAACTACCAATAATTATTTAGTTCGTTGGCAAGTCTTATCTATGAATGAGTTAACAGTATGTTGCGATTGATAAATTAGTTTTTTAGACTTCTTCCTTTTCCTCGTTCGCCGACTTTTCGGCAATAAAAAAAGAGCGCCTCAAGCGCTCTTTTCGATGATATTCTAATTTAAACCGCAAAACCGATCTCAGCAGCCGCATTTTTCCTTGGCTTCCTTTTCAGCTTGTTCCTTGGAGTGGCCATAGCGTTCCTGAATTTTTCCAACGAGCTTGTCGTAATTTCCATTGATCTGCTCAATGTCGTCATCGGTCAATTTTCCCCACATCTCCTTCATGTTTCCTTTCAGTTGTTTCCATTTTCCTTTGATGACGTCGCTATTCATGACTTGCTCCTTATTCATTTCCAATTGTTACCGATCTTGTAATAGGTGGCCACGCACCACGCACATTGTTACAAGCTCGGGCTTGCCACGTTCATGCCCGTCCGCGTGTGATCAAGCCCACGAGAAACATGACTATGAACACGATGAAAAGAACGCGCGCTATTTCAGCCGCCGTTCCCGCCAGGGAATAGAAACCCAGCAAACCTGCGATCAAACCGACAATCAAGAACCAAAATGCCCAGTGTAACATGTGAAACTCCTTTCAATCGTGCCTCCCATCCTCATTTAAAGCAAAACAGATGCCGCTCGCTTTATTTACCTATTTGTTTTATGACTACCAGCTATCTATACATGAATATTTTACCTAAGAACTACGTGCGCATTTCTATCCGGAATGCCCAACATAAATAATATGTCCGACGAGTTTTCGGCCTTGTACTGAAACTGGCATAAAAAAAGCCCGGATTCCATTGGGAATCCGGGCTTCGCAATTCACGACTGCTCAAGTGTCGAACTACTTGGCCTCTCGCTTTTCTTTGGGCTCCGGCGAAAGCCGCTCGTCGCGAGCTTGCGGCTGGGGCGCGGGCCGGCGTTCTTCCGTAGCACGGGGCTCGGGCTTGCGTTCTTCCCGAGGTTCCGGTTTTGGTTCTACTTTTGGTTCGTTTCTCGGTTCCGCTTTGACTTCCGGCCTGGGCTCTACTTTGCGCTCCGGCTGGCGTTCGGCTTTCGGTTCCGGCTGCCGCTCTTGCGGTTCACGCGCCTTCGGTACGGTGTTCCGAGTTTCCGGTTCTACATTCTTTTTCGGTTCTCGTTCTTCGCGCGCTTTCTTCGCCTGTTCGATCTTGGCGTGTTCGGCCTCGGCAGTGGTGGTGCGTTCCTGCGGCGGCTTTACAACCGGATCGTTCTTTGCTTCCGGAGTTCGTGCCGTCGTCTTGGGCTGCGCCGGCGTTTCAGTCTTCGCACGTTCGCGGATGCGCTGAGCCATCTCTGCTTTGCGCGTGTCCGTCTTGGCTGTGGCATTCGCGTTGGCGTTCGGGCGCGGCGTTTCAGTCTTGGCGGTCTTGTCGACCACGTGTTTGTCGACTGCGGAAACCGTTGCCTTGGCCTGCATCGTGGGGCGGAAGACTTCTATCTTACCTCCCTGCACTTTGCTTGCGGTGGCTTTCTCGCCAGGCTTGCCTTGAGTTGCCGCAATAGCCACTGGCTTGACTTCCTGTTTGGTTGCTACCGCGACGCTCGCGACGGGAATGCCCGCGTTAATGACGGTCGTGTTGTTCACGGTATAATTATTTACAATGGTTGTTTGACCGTAAATGCGTCCCCGTTCTTCATTGCGAATACCAGAGGAACGCAAGTTGACTTCGAGGAACGAATGCGACGGCACGAAGAAATAATCGCGCTCGCCCAGCCCGAGACTGACATCGATGTTACCCGAGCCGAAGCGGAAACCCACGCCGACTTCAAAGCGGGCTCTCGGCGTCAACGGCGCCCAGCCATAGTAGTTGTCATTGTGGCGCCAGCTAACCCACGACGGTCCCCAGACATCGTCCGGAATCCAGACCCAGCGGTCGCGATGCGCCCAGCGTCCGTAATGAAACGGCGCCCAGCCCCACGCGTAGCTTGAGTTCCAGAACCAGCCCTGGTCGGTATAAACCCACGTGCCATTATCCACATAAGGCTGCCAATTCGCATCGCTGACTGCTTCAGCGGGAACGAATACACGGCCGTATTCTTTGTCATCCGACCATGAGCCGTAAGGGGCCAACGCCTCGGTAAAGGTCGCGGTAACCGCACCTGTCTCAGTCGCAGCCGCAACGTTCACCTCCGGCACTGTATCCGCAGCCGGTCCATCCTTATCAAGCATGACTACGATCACCGGCGACGGCACTCCGGCCGTTTCCAATTCAACAATTTCGTCAGCCGAAAGACTGAACGTGCCTGCCTTCTGAACATACGCCGTGAGTACCGGCGCATCCACGCCGCTCTTTTGCATGCGGATGACTTCAGTCACAACTTCCGATGCAAACACGCTGCCGCACACAGCCAGTAAAACAACAAGCGGTGATAACCACTTCTTTTTCATGATCCACTCCTTTTGTCCCGGGGGCTAAAATAATTCTCGACGGATAAAAAACCGACAACATATAGTGTGATGGCAAAGGGCGTGCTCAGCGAAAGCTGGTGTGTGAAATTATTTCGTTCTTATTGGGAATAATGCCGCACCTAGGCCGCTTCGAGGAATCATTTTAACGCCCGAGTTGCGGCAGGATGCCGGAATACGGGCAGGCGAAGCCGATTTGAAAGCGCGAGGCGCGTGAAAAAGGCGTGCGCCTGCTTGGGAATCAAGTTATAATAAACTCAATGAATCTTCCTGCCAGCGACTCGGTGCCTTCCTTCTCATACCGTGAACGATTCGTTATCGTTTTGGGCATCGCCATCCTCGTCTTTTCCGCGTTTGGTATTTTCGGCGGTGAATCGAAAGTCATCTTTATCTGTTTGATGGCGCTTTGCATCGTGAGCTTCATCGTCGTTCAGCAGGTGAAAGAACTGCGAAGGACAACGGCAACCTTGTTCGAAAGCGAGGAACGATTTCGGCTGTTGCTCAATGAAGTTCAAGACTATGCCATTTTTGCGGTGTCGCCAAACGGAAAGATCGCCAGTTGGAGCCACGGGGCCGAGCGCATGTCCGGGTACTCCGCGCAGGAAATCATTGGACAACCCTTCTCAGTGTTGCGTACGAGCGACGGGATTCCCGAAAGCGAATCCGTCCAAATATTCGAGACGGCTCGTCAGAAAGAGCGATATCAGGAAGAAGCCTGGTATACGGCCAAGGACGGGCGGCGATTTTTAACCAACACCGCGATCACTCCTTTGCTGACGGATCGCAAGGTACTCCGCGGTTATTGCGTCGTCATTGGCGATATCACGGCAAAAAAAGAGTCGGAACGCGCGCTCATGGAGAGCTACCGTTTCATCGAACGGATTACGCATACGATCCCCAACATTATTTTTATCTTGAATCTGATCGACTTGCAAAAAATTTACATCAACGAAGAAGTGGGCTCAATCCTGGGTTATACGCCGCCCGAATTGGAAGTGATGGGCGCGGGCTTGTTCGAAACGATTTTGCATCCCGACGATAAGACGCACTTTCGTCTGCTGCGCCAGCGCTGCGCCACCATTCCGGATGGCGAAATCTTGGAACTGGACTGCCGGATGAAGCACGCAATGGGCGGCTGGTGCTGGCTGTCCTGCCGCATCGTCGTTTTTGCGCGCTCGCCCGAAGGCACACCCACGCAGTTTCTCGGCATCGCCCAAGACGTCACCGAGCTCAAAGCGAGTCAGGACGAAGCGAAACACATGTCGCAAGTGGCGCTCAGCCAACAGCGTCTGGCGATGCTGGGAGAACTCTCCGCGGGCGTGGCACACGAAATCCGCAACCCTCTTCAAGGCATTCTCAGTTGCGTGGAAGAGCTGCGCAGCAATTGTAACGGCGATGCCAAAAACATGGTTTCAACCATTGGGCTGTTGGAGGACGGCTTGCAACGCATGGATCAGATCTCCGGACGGCTGTTGCGCCTGGCCCGCAATCAGGACGGCGAAAAAGTGCTTTCCAATGTCGCTCAATGCATTTCGGAAACCTGCGCCTTCGTCCAATCGCGCGCTCAAAAGAGTGGAATAGCGCTCCATACGGAGATCGCACCGGAACTGCCGCTGGTGCCCATGCACGCCGAGCTGATCTCGGAAGCGCTCCTCAATTTGTTAAACAATGCGTTAGACGCCTGCAATCGCGGTGGATGCGTGACCGTGTCGGCGTTGCTCTCAAAAGTAGCGGGTATGCTCGAGATCTGTGTGTCCGATGAGGGGTGTGGCATTCCGCCGGAAGCCCGTGAGCGCATCTTCGACGCCTTCTTTACAACAAAAGTTGCCGGAAAAGGAACCGGGTTAGGCATGACAATTGTTAGGAAGAACGTCGAGGCCCACGGTGGAACGGTTGAATTAGCTGATACTTCGGCGAAGGGAACGACATTCAGGGTGTTGATTCCGCTCGCCCCCACTCTTTCGGAATCAGAGGCGGGGCGCTCGCCTGGTTAAAAGGAGTTTTGCACTATGCCATTGCGTATTCTCGTCGTAGACGACGAAAAAGCGAACCGATCAATTCTGGCTCAACGCCTAAACTCGGCAGGACATTTGGCCGAAGCCCACGAGAGCCCGATTTCAGCGCTTAAAGCCATTGACAACGCCAATTGGGACGTTGTGCTGACCGACTTATGCATGCCTAACATGGACGGCATGGAGTTCATGAAGGAACTCAAGGCGCGCAGCCCAGAGACATCCGTGATTCTGATGACGGCCTTCGGGAACGTTCAATCCGCGGTGGAGGCGATGCGCGCCGGGGCCTCCGACTATCTGACAAAACCTTTCAGCTTTGACGAACTGACTATACGGCTTGACAATCTGGCTGCGTTGCGCGCCATTAACACGGAAGTCGCGACGTTGCGCAAGTCGGTGGGTTCGTCGCTGTTGTTCTGCGGCATGGTTGGCAATTCGCCCCAAATGCGGCGCACTTTCGACTTGGTCAATCGCTTCGCGGACAATCCCTCTAACATTCTTATCGAAGGCGAAACCGGAACCGGCAAAGAACAGGTCGCGCACGCATTGCACATGCGCAGCGCCAACGCCAAGGGGCCGTTCGTAGCCGTGGGTTGCGCCAACGTGCCGCGTGAGCTGGCCGAAAGCGAATTGTTCGGGCATGAAATCGGCGCATTCACAGGCGCAATCCGGCGGCGCAAAGGGCGCATTGAAATGGCTCAAGGCGGCACGCTGTTTCTCGACGACATCGATGATTTGCCCATGGAATTGCAGGGCAAACTGCTGCGCGTCATTCAGGAACATAAATTCGAACGCGTGGGCGGCGAACAGACGCTGACTGCCGACGTGCGCTTTATTTCGGCGTCCAAAGTCAATTTGGAAACACTCGTCAGCCAGGGCAAGTTCCGCGGCGATTTAATGTATCGCCTGAGGGTGCTGGTGCTCGCCCTGCCCCCGCTGCGCGAACGCAAAGACGACATTCATCTGCTGGCGATGCATTTCTTGAGTTCGCTGGCGATTCAGCGCAACGTGCCGGTGAAGTCGCTCGCACCCGGCACTCTGGAGTGTTTGATGGCGCATTCCTGGCCAGGCAATGTCCGCGAACTCCGCCATGCCATGGAGTACGGCGTGGCCATGTCAAGTGGCACGGAGATTCAACCCGGCGATTTGCCCCCCAACCTCAAGCCGATGATGGAAAACTTGCAATCGCCGTTTTCCGTGCCCATGGAATCGAGCGAAAAAATCGACATGCGCGATTATGTCGATAAGTTCGAGCAGGCCTTGATGCAATGGGCGTTGAAGAAGGCCAATGGGCATCAAGGAAATGCGGCGGAATTGCTGAGAATTCCGCGCACGACGCTTCAAAGTAAATTGAGAATGTCAAATGGCAAGGCAGCCGAGTATTCGGCGACAAATCATGCACATGTCGAGATTTCGGCCGAAAAACCGGCATTGGCTACGGTTTAATAGTCGATATTTGTAAAAGAAATTATGAGCGATAAAAATTTACCTCAATTGGTCTATTGGCGAAACGGGTCACCGGTGGCCGAATCGCTCGCGGCCTCGTTGTCTGCCGAGCAATGGGACGCACGTTTCAACCTCGTTGAAACCCCCGATCAATTCTTCCGCGCTCTCGAGCATCCCCGGCTTCATTTAATCGTGTTGCACGCCCACTTGATGACCAGCGAAATCGTCAAGAAAGTTCAATCGAGCTGCCCAGATTCGGTGCTGGTTGTGGTGTGCGATGATGAACGCAAACTCCCCGACGATTTGCGAGAGCGCGCCAACCATGTTTTGAACGCAAAAGATCTCGAACAATTGCCGGCGCTTCTGCGCCGCTCGTTGCGGAACTCGACTCGGTTGTGGTCCTTGAAAGACGAGCGCGACGGCGCCTGCGAACAGGCGAAAATGTTGAACCTCGTCGACGAAGCCGTGATGGGTCAGCGCCCCGACGGGGCGATTTCCACCTGGAATGCCGCAGCCTCGAAATTGTTCGGATGGACGGAGCAGGAAGCGCTCGGCCGCCCACATGGCGAGTTGCTGTCGATCTTGAATGGTGTTGGCGAGAAGCAAATTGCGGACGCGCTAAATGCAACAGGCCACTGGGCCGGCGAGCTTCACTACCGCGGAAAGGACAAGCGCGAGGTCCATGTCAATTCACGCCGCTCCAGAATTCGCGACGACGCGTCCAACGGCATGATTGAAATATGTGCGGATCTGTCGGACGCGCGGATCGAATTGCGGAAAGCTCGCGTGGCCACAATCGCCCAGGCCCTGTTCGCCCCCAAGGGGGCAGAAGGAAGGGCGCTGCCGTTGCAGGAGTGCATGGAACAATTCTCCAAACTCATTGTCCCGATATGCGCCGATGCCTGTGCCATTTATTTATTGGGCGAGGACGATTTGATCCGCCGCGTTGCGCTCGCGGCACGGCATCCCATTCTTGAAGCATTGGTGCCCGAATCGCTCGACGAATTCCCGATCTTTCCCAGTAACCGCCGCACGGCCCTGGACGCAATGCGCCGCAGCCAGCCTGAGATCGTCTCACCCGTGGAAGATTTGGCCATCTTTTTGGGCGCAACGAATGAAGGACTCAAAGCGGAGCTCCAGAAGATTGCGGCCGCGTCGGCTCTGACAACCGCCATTCATGCCGATGGAAAACCGATCGGCGTGATCGCCTTTATTTCCACGGATGCGGCGCATAAATTTCAGGAAGCGGACAAGCAACGAATCGCCCAGTTTGCCCTTACGATCGGCGCGGCAATCGAGCGTTCCCGGCTGAATCCGAATGGACGGCAGGTGCGCCCAGCTCAAAATGACCGGAGCGATTCCGCGCTCTATTATAAGGACGCTTTTTTGGGTGCGGTTTCGCATGAATTGAGGACGCCGCTTCAAGCCATGTTCGGCTGGACACAGTTGATGCGCGACAAGAAGTTGACCGAACCGGAAACGGAGAAAGCGCTCGACGCGCTCGAATTGAGCCTGAACGCCCAAAATAAAATCGTCAACGATCTGCTCGATTTGTCCCGCATCAATTCCGGAAAACTGGAGTTGACGCCCCGGCCGGTTCAATTGAAAGCCATGCTCGAAAATACGCTGGAGGCGTTTCACGTCTCGGCGGCTATCAAACAAATCAATCTACGGTTTAATTCGACCGATCCTTCCCCGCTGGATGACATCTGGGTCACGGCGGACGAGGCGTGGCTGCAGCGCTCGTTATGGAATATTTTTTCGAACGCGGTCAAGTTTACGCCGATAGGCGGTTCAATCGACGTGGAACTTTCCGCCGACGCCATTTTTGCGGAAGTGCGTATTGCGGATACGGGAATTGGAATCGAGCCGAAGTTCTTGCCGCACATTTTCGAACACTTCAGCCAGGCCGATATGAGCACCACGCGGACGCACTATGGCCTGGGCATCGGTCTGGCCATCGCGATCCACATCGTTGAGGCGCATGGCGGCAGCATTGACGTCGCCAGTGACGGTCTGAATATGGGCGCTGCGTTTACGGTCAAACTTCCGCGTTGCCCCGCCAAGAAGGGGGCTGAAACGCAGATCGACAGAGACTCCGTTTCGTCTGCGGACAATCAAGCGGAAATATCGTTGGCCGGCGTGAGCATCCTGGTCGTCGAAGACGAGCAGGATACGCGCAATCTGCTGTGTTTTATCCTTCAGCAAGCTGGAGCGACAGTCGCGGGCGCGTCGTCCGCCAAAGACGGACTGGCTGCGCTCGCCGTTTCTAAATTCGACGTCCTGATCAGCGATATTGGCATGCCGCACGAAGACGGCCTTTCGCTGATCCGCAAAGTTCGCTCGCTGCCGCCCGAACGCAACGGCCGCATCCCCGCGCTGGCGCTGACCGCCTACGCAACCAAGGAAGATCGCATGCAGACCTTGCGCGCGGGCTATCAAATGCATGCAGCCAAACCTGTGGACATCAGCGAACTGTTGCTGATCATTTCGGCACTGCTTAACACTGTGAAGAAATAATACTGAAAAAATTGAACCCTATTTCTGAACATACGCCAGCGCACTAAAACAAGGAGCAGCGCATGCAAGACCTCAAAATTCATTCGGCTGAAAGCACCGCCATTATGCCCTGCGTCAATGGACGCACGACCGTCATGAAAAACCAGCATCTGCATGACGTGTTCATCGGCGGTTTGAATGATATTTACGACACGGAGACACAGTTGCTGACGGCGTTGCCCAAAATGGAAGCGGCCGCGACGTCCAGCGCGCTCAAGGAATGTTTCACCCGGCATCTGCGCGAGACGCAACAACACGTCAAACGATTGGAATTGGCTTTCGAGAGCATCGATCAGCCCGTTGAGTCCAAAAGCTGTGCGGCGTCGAATAGCCTTTTGGAAGAGGTTCAGATCGCATTTCAAAAGAAGTCCGCTCTCACACGCGATGCGGCCATCATCGCCGCCGCTCAGAAGGTCGAGCACTACGAAATCGCAACCTACAGTACGCTGAAAAATTGGGCGCAGCTCATGGGACATTACACGGCGGCAAACCTGCTCGAACAGAACTTGCAGGAGGAGAAGATGGCGGATCGATATCTCATGCAGAAGGCCCGGGAGAATGCGGAGCCTTCGACTGCTTCGCAGGCCGGCACGGGCGCATAATTTCCATTGACTCATTGAGGAGGACCGCAACCATGCCCCGCGGAAGCAAAGAGAAGTATACCGACAAACAGAAACGGCAAGCCGAACACATCGAAAAAGGATACGAAGCTCACGGTAAATCGAAGGATGAAGCGACGCGACGCGCATGGGCGACGGTAAACAAGATCCATCACGGTGGCGAGAAGCCGGGTGGCGGAGGCTACGGCAAGCCGGAAAATCACGAGCCGATGAAAAAAGGCGGTCGAAGAACCGCCCCAAAGGCCAAAAAATCCGCGGCGGCGGCGCGGTAATCCATTCTCTTAAAAAATCGAACGCAGCGCTGTCAGCGTTGCGTTCGACTTGTTACTCAATCCTGCTCATCTTAACGTTGTGTGGACTGGTGGACAAGGCGCTGAAAGGATCTCGCAGCCCAATCGTATTCTTTACTCTTATTGATTCCAGCCTTGCCAAAGTAGACGACAGTAACAGCCGATACATAGTACATGAGACCTATCGGAAGCGCTGAAGAACTTGAACGCCGCCGCCGCCAAGCCGTTGAGGCAGTCAAACGCGGCGAAAAACAAGCTA
>JBBRQD010000155.1:0-11575 GCA_038227045.1 Planctomycetota bacterium | reverse complement strand
GCCAGCGTAAAAAGGTCGTCGAGTGTCTGATTCCACTTCGCCAAATCGGGCTTGAGCATAGCGACAACTCCTGCCCCCCGATATAGAATCGACACCCTTGGCATCGAAAAATAGTGTTTTCAGTTTAGATTGGGTTTAGATGAAATCCCTGCCTTGAAAACTGCTTTTGCCGCATTGACGCCAGGACGGCAAAGAGCATACAAACTTTATTTTTCTGCAGCCGACCAATCCAAAACTCGGGAGTCAAGGGTTGAAAAATGTATGCAGCGAATTTTCAATGGAAAGGGATTGGATGATTAGTAATGCCAAGTTTCTGAACAGGTTGTCTTTTTGATCATGGCACCTTGCAAATGCGGAGGATTTGACCCGCGATAGTTGGCAGTGACAATACATAATCCACCGCGTTGAGTTCGACGGCGGCCTTGGGCATTCCGTACACAACACACGTCGCTTGATCCTGGGCAAAAGTCGTTCCGCCGGCATCGCGAATGTCCTTCAGTCCGGATGCGCCATCGTTGCCCATGCCCGTCAGAATCACCCCCAAGGCTTGGTTGGCATAATTCGCCGCAACGGATTCAAACAGCACTGTAGCCGACGGGCGCACGAAACTGACCTGCGGCGTTCGAGTCAGGCCGAGAATGCCCCGCCGATGCAAAACCATGTGATGGTCGTCCGGGGCGAAATAGACCTCGCCCGGGTAAATGCGCTGATCTTGCGTACCGATATGAAGCGGCAGCGCGCATTCGCTCTGGAGCCAATCCACCAGGCCTTTGCCAAATCCCGCCGTGATATGCTGCACGATCACCACGGGCACCGGCAGGTTCGACGGCAGGCCCTTCAAAAAAACGCTAAGCGCCGCGGGGCCGCCCGTCGAGGAACCCACTGCGAGAATCGCAGGGATGCCGCGAACCGCTCTGGGCGGAGCGTTGGGATCGGCAACCGCGCGCGACAACGCCGACTCGGTTGCCCCTACCGCGGAATGCAATGCCGAAGCCGATGCCCGCTGCGCGCTGTAAAATCCGGTAACGCCGGCAGGAGCGGGTTGCGACGGATTCGTAAACATGGGAGAAACATGAATTCCCGACGACGTTCCGCCGGCCGGCTTGCGTTGGCGCACAACCTGAACTTCGGACATGAGTTTGACCGCCGAAATCAAACGCTCGCTGATGATTTCGAAATTTGCACCGCCTCCCGCGGGCTTTTCGACGACATCCAGCGCGCCGGCCTTGATGGCGTTGAAGGAGATGTTCAAATCGGGAGAATTGACGCTGGCGCTGACGACCACGATACGCGTGGGGCATTCCTGCATGATCAGCCGGGTGGCTTCGAATCCGTCCATCACCGGCATGCGGATATCCATCGTGATGACATCCGGCTTCAACGCATGCGCGAGGCGCACGCCTTCCTTTCCGTTGTTCGCGACACCGACGATTTCAATCCCGGGATCGGTCGTCAGAACCTCCGCGAGCACGGCTTGCATCGTGAGTGAATCTTCCACAACCAGAACTCGAATCATGCGTGAAACCTTCCAATGTTTGACGTGGACGAATCGATCCGTGTCCTAAAAGACGTCTCGAGTCTAACCTTTTGTTTTACAAAATATAAGTCCAGCGCGATTATTTTTGGCTGCGCCGTCTATTCCAAATCGTACCGCGCGCCTCGCCCCTTAAGAGGGGCGCATCTGGGCGCGACAGGTTATTGGAAAAGATATTAGATCAATCCGCGGATGGTTTCCAAAAGCCGTTCCTGCTCGAACATGCTCTTGACAATGTACGCGTCGGCTCCGGCGCGAATTCCTTTTTCGCGATCTTCCTGCGACGACAGCGATGTGATCAGCACCACGGGTGTGTCCTTCGTTCTCGGGTCGGCGCGCATTTTGGTAGTCAGTTCGAATCCGTCCATGCGCGGCATGTTGACGTCCGAAAGCACGATGTCAAACGTGTCGTTCTGCAAAATCGTCCAGGCATCCAGTCCGTCGAAGGACATGCGCACGCGATAACCGGCGGATTCGAGGATGCTCTTTTGCAGCGTGCGCACCGTCACCGAATCGTCCACGACCAGAGCCGTTTTGGCTTTGACCGCCGCCTTTGTCAAACGCGTCTCCAACGCGACTCCGCTTTTGCTCGTGGTGCGGCTGAGATCCGCCGCGTTCAAAATGATCGCAATCTCGCCGGTGCCCAAAATCGTCGCGCCGGCGATGCACGGCACGCGGATCATCGGTTTGGGCAGGCTCTTTATCATGACCTCCTGCGTGCCCAGGACGGCATCCACGACAAAGGCCGTCCGTTCTTCCACGGATCCGACAATGATGGCCAGAAAGCTGTTCGAAGACGAAGGCTCCAGTTTGAGTCCCAACGTTTCCGACAGCGTGATCAGCGCCAGATGGCGTCCGTCCACATGAATGACCGCGCGCCCGCTGGCGCTGCCGATTTGCGACGACTTGATGCGCATGATGCGAATGACGTTAGCCACGGGCAGCGCGAACGTCAAACCGCTGGACTGAACCATCAGCGACAGGGTGGTGGCGACCGTCAAGGGCAGGCTGAGTGTGAACTTGGTGCCTTTTCCCAAATGTGTTTCGATTTCGATGATGCCATTCATGCGCTCGACATGCTCGCGCACGGCGTCCATGCCGACGCCGCGGCCCGAAATATCCGTAATGGCCGCGCGCGTGGACACACCCGATTTGAAAATCAGCCAGATCGCCTCGCGCTCGGTCATCGCCGCGGCAGCCTCGGCGGTGATGATGCCTTTCTTGACCGCCGACGCCTTGACGCGGTTGGCGTCGATTCCAGCGCCATCGTCGCTTACTTCGACGAGAATGCTGCCGCCTTGTTGGGAGGCGGACAGAGTCAGGCGCCCTTTCGGTGGCTTTCCCGCCGCCAGGCGGACATCGGGCATTTCAAGGCCGTGGTCCACGCAATTGCGCAGCAAGTGAACCAACGGTCCGCTGATCTGTTCAATGACGGACCGGTCCATCTCGTTGTCGCCGCCGTTCATCACGAATTCGACATCCTTGCCGACTTGGCGGCTGAGGTCGCGAATCATGCGCGGAAAGGTTTGGAACACTGTGGAGACCGGCAACATGCGAATGTAGCGCACTTCGTCCTGCAAATCGGTGACGACCTGGGCCATGCGCCGGCTGTCCGATTTGAAATTGCGCCGCAGCAGATTGACCTGCGCCAGCGCCGTCTTCAGCCGCGTCTCGCTGTTCTTCAAGAATCCGGGGAGATTGCGCGGGATTTCGGTCAACGCCGAGTGGTTTTCAGCGGTGATCGAATCGGTCTCCGCGATTTGAAGTATTTTCCGGCAATCCGTCCGCGTCCGGCCCCAGTCGCCTTCCCACGCTTCGAACAGATCCAGAAACGCGCCGATTTCGCCAAGACGCCTTAACGTGCTGACGCGCGTGACCTGAATCTCGCCCACCAAAGCCATCAAGTTGTCCAGTTTCGAAATGGCGACACGAACCGTGTTTTCGGTGACTTTTGTGGAGTCCTTGCTGCGAGATTCCTCGCGAGGCCTAGACTCCCCCGCGGGCCGCAGCTCTTTGCGCCGTTCCTTGCTCAATTCCTGACCGGAGATAACGGCAAGGGGAGTGGGTTGCGCGTGCGGTGCCGGTTCGTCGCTGTCGGCGTCGTGAACGGCCATGGCTTCGGTCACCGGTTGCACGTCCGATACGTCGTTTGAATCCGTGGCGGGTGGCGCGGTCTCGGGCGCAACCGGCGCGGCCGTAGTTGCGGAGGATTCGGGAGCCGGCGCGGGCACGGCCGGTGCGGTCCCGGTCAGATTGTCCAGTTCGGCTTCAATATCCTTGACACTCACGTCCGCAATCTGTCCGGACGCTTCCGCCGTGACGATCACGCCCATGCAATCCAGGCAGCGGTAGACCACGTCGAAGACCGAGGGTTCGGCCGCCAGTTCGCCCTTTTGCACACGGGTGAAGACATTCTCCAGCTTGTGCGCCAAATGCCCGATGTCTTCGAGATCCAAACCGCGGGCCGAGCCCTTCAGCGTGTGCGCCTCGCGAAAAATGTCCGCGAGCAGCGCAGCTTGATCCTCTGGCGACGGTTTCTGTTCCAGCGACAAAAGGCTGTTCGTGATGGCCTGCAAGCGCTCCCGCGCCTCGGCTTCGAACGTCGCCATGATCTTCTTGCGCAAACGGGCTACGAACTCGTCGCTCATAAATTCTCGATTCCTACGTGGGCCTTTGCAGCACCAAAGGTGCGCCTTTTTCTTGGCCTGAAAGGCCGACACATACCAGCCCGGAGTAAGCACGGAACGCGCGCCACCCCGGGTTATGCGCATCCACGATAAACAAAGCCCTGATAAGGGCGAAACATACTGGGCATCGCGAAACCAATATGTTTTGCCCTTATCAGGGCGCGGTCTTCCCCCTCGATTTGTTTCCCAGGGCGGTGCCCTGGGCTGGTATGTCAGGGCCTTTCAGGCCCAAACGCAACTGCTTAAATGTACGCCTATCCCCTACCCCCTCTCACCCAAGGGGAGAGGGGAATTAATCGCTAGCGCGTTCCTTTAAATGAATCCGTGGTCGCCTTGAGCTGGCCTGCGAGCTTGTTGAGCCCACTGGCGGCGGACTCCAATTCCCGTGCGCCGGATACAAACTGCTTGGTGGATTGATCGATCTCCCGCATCGCCTGCGAAATCTGGTCCATGCCGACATTCTGCTGATTGGCGGAAGCCGT
This sequence comes from Planctomycetota bacterium, assembly GCA_038227045.1. Lineage (GTDB taxonomy): Bacteria > Planctomycetota > SZUA-567 > H5-PLA8 > H5-PLA8 > JANXLS01. The sequence goes on along the minus strand of JBBRQD010000155.1, from coordinate 6,872 downwards.
AATCTGCTGCACGGACTGCGCCGCCAAACGGATGTTTTCGCCGAGTTTGCGGATGACGTCTCCGGCTTTCTCCGCCAGCACCATCCCCGTTTCCACGCCCTTCGTGCCCTGTTCGCTGGCCATCACCACCGCGTTGGTGGCCTTTTGGATTTCGCCCAGGATCGTGCGGACTTTCGCGGTGGATTGCTTCGACTGCTCGGCTAAATTGCGCACTTCTTCGGCGACCACGGCGAAGCCTTTGCCCTGCTCTCCGGCGCGCGCCGCTTCGATCGTGGCGTTTAACGAGAGGATATTGGACTGATCGGCGATGTCGTTGACCGCCGTCGTGATCTCGCCGATCTGCTGCGTTTGTTCGGAGAGCGTCAGAATGTTCTGCGCGATGGCTTCCACTTTCTCGCGAATGCTTTGCATCCCTTTCATGATGTTTTCGACGGCCAATGCGCCGTCCTGTCCGATTTGCACGGCTGACTGGGCGATCTGCGATACTTCAACTGACTTGCGCGCGGTCATCTCCGATGTCGAGCGCAGTTCCTCCACTGTTGAGGACGTCTCCGACACGGCGGCGGCTTGTTCCTGGGCGCTGCTGGTCTGTTCGCTGACGGTCGCGAAGATCTGGCTGGTCGCCGAACTGATGCTCTGCGTGCCTTCGTGCAGCGAGGCTTGTACTTCCTTCTCCATCTGCGCGTTACGTCGCAGTTTCTCTGCCATGGCGTTGAAACTGTTGGAGAGCGTATCCCGATCCGACTTGGCTTTTACCTTGATGGTCAAATCGCCTTGGGCCAGGTTTCCGGCGGCATCTGAGATTCCTTTGAAATACTGGATCAGGTTTTGGAACGAGCCGAAGAGCTTGCCGATTTCGTCGGTGCTCTCGACGGTGATTTCCTGATTGGTGTCACCTTCTGAAATCTTCTGCGAGACTGTGGCGAGTTTCGTCAGGGGCAGGGCAATGCCGTTGCTCAACGCCCGCGCCATCATCATGCTGAACACTAAACCACCCACCAGCAGCGCCACGGTCAAGAGAATGGCAAAGTGATGCGTCTCCGCGGCATTGGTCTTCGATTTGGCCGCATTGTCGGAATTGATCTTGATCACGGTTAGCAGCGCATCGCTGGCATCGTCGAACAGCTTCTGCGACTTGCCGCGGACCAACTTCTTCGCTTCTTCGTTTTTATTGGTCTTGGAAAGTTTTTCCACTTCCGCGTGCTCTTCCAAATACGTGTTCCAATTCGTTTTGAACTTATCCCACGCCATCTTCTCTTCCGGAGTAGCCGTGCTCAAATTGGCTTTGTAAATTTCTTCGTTGGCCTTGATGTCTTTCAGCTTTTGTTCCATTTCCTTTTCGTATTTCAGCATCTCGCTGTCTTCGGTGGACAGAATGTGCTGGATTTCGCCGATGCGAAAGTCCGATGTGTTGGTGTTGATGTCCGACGTGGCTTTAATATTGGCGAGATGGACGCTCTCCGTTTTCACGAGATTGTCGTTCATCCGTTCCATGAGCAGCAGCGATGCCACTCCCAGTGCCACAAACATGGCCAAAACGACTGAAAAACTGAGCGTCAACTTCGAGCGGATCGGAAGATTCTTAAACCAAGACATTTCAAGTTCTCCTAAAAAGAGTACCGCAGTAAATAGTCAAAAATCCAAATAAAGCCAGAGTGCTATTCGTGTTGCTCGTCCACCATGATCCTCGAATCGGCAAGAAGTGCGTCCAGATCCAGGATGGAGATCAGATCCGGCGTAATCGCCGTGACAATGCCGGCTGCGGTTCGCCCCAAATCTTTCACGGGCGGCCGCAACGAGTCGTTTCCAAAACGCCGCACATTCTTCACTTCGTTGACCAGCAGCGCAATGAGCATGTCCGCGACGTTGACGATGACCACGCGCGAATACGCTGCATTGGCAGCCGATCCTCGCTGTGCGAGGCCCAGGTAGCATCTCAAATCCATGGCCGCAACCAGACGGCCTCGCAAATTGATCAGACCCGCCCAGAAATCCGGCGTACCCGGCACCGCCGCCAGGCCCTTGAGCATCTGAATTTCCTGCACGCTCTCGATGTGCACGCCATAGAATTCATTGCCGACCTCGAGGATCAGAAATTCTTGAATTGCGACGCCCGCAGCGCCCTTGAGCTTGGGCAAGCGGGCCAGTTCGCGCGCGCGATCCTCCAGAATGCGCTGAATTTCTTTCTCTGTAAGGGTCATTTCATCGTCCATTACGCGCACCTCCAATTGGCAATCAAGCCCCTTACGCTTCCCGCCGTCATTCCGTCGCCGCCCAGTATGAGTTCCTCTTGCGTCTTGTGTTCGAGACAATGCGAAACCCGTTCCATCGCCTTTTGAGCTTGCGGAAGATGACCTATTTTCTTGAGCAGAAGGACCATCAGGCAATGCGCGAGAACGAACTCCGGATTGAGAAACGCACAGCGACGGCACGCTTCATAAGCTGCATCCGTTTCGCCTTGTTCGTTCAGGATTTGCCCGTGCAGAAAGTGCGACTCCGCATCCAGGGAGTTCGCCGCGAGCGCGCGTTCGATCGAGGATCGCGCCAGATCCCATTCCATGCGCTTGGCGTGAATGCGAGCCTTGAGGAAGTTCGCCCGGGCATCGTTCGGATTTTCATGCAGCATCCGCGTCAAGGCCGACTGCGCCGCGTCCAGGCGCCGCTCCGCAATCCACGTTTCAATTTCTGCACATGTGGGCAGGGGATCATGCGCGCCATTTTCAGGCAACGGTTTCGAATACGGACTACGATAGGGCACAGCGGTGGAGGAGACAGGCGTCGATTGCGCCCATATATCCACATTCGCAGGGTTGGAAACGCTTGCCGGGGTGGAAGTGTCTGAGACAGCCTGCCGCACCACCGGCGCTCCAGGCAAGGGGGTCTTGCGGTAAACGACGGTGCCCGGAAAATCGCACGGTGCGAAATCGCCAAAAAGCGCCTGGGAGGGTTCGGAGTGTCCGACCACCAGCCAGCCCGTGCCGGCCAGCACGGAATGGAACTTCTTGACGATGCTGCCGATGGTCGCCTCATCGAAGTAAATGAAGACGTTGCGGCACAAAATCAGATCCATGCTCGCCGCTTGATTGAAGGGCATCGGATAGTTGGGCGCGACCAAATTGAGCGGTGCGAACGTGACCATGCCGGTGACATGCGGCAGAATCTTGAACTTCTTGTCGCAGGGAACGAAGTTACGCTCCATCACGTGTTCCGGAATCTGGCGGAACGACCAGTTTCCGTAAAGACCGACTCGCGCCTTTTCCAGGGCATCCTCGTTGATGTCCGTGGCCAGAAGATGAATCTTCCACGTCGCCAAGTCCGGAATCAGCTTGTGCAAAAGAATGGCGATGGAATAAGGTTCTTCGCCCGTCGCGCATCCCGCGCTCCAGATCCGCAATTCTTTCGTCACGCGGTTGCGTTCAATCAAGTCCGGCAGGATATGCCGCTCGAGCGCCTCGAATTGAGGCACGTTGCGAAAAAAGTGCGTCTCTCCGATCGTCAAGGTATTGATCAGGTGTGTCAGATGCCGGCCGCCCTTCCAATCATTGGAGAGCAACTGATAAAGTTCCATTGCCGAGTGGGATTCTGTTTCTTTCATCAACTCGCTTAAATGCGACAATAAATCGTCATGGCGCGTTTTCAGCACCATCCCGCTCTTCTTATGGATGAGTTCTTCAAAGAGCGCCAGCTCAGTGGGGTGGAGTGCCAGGGTCTTAATCATAAAACTCCCGGCATTAATCTACTTTGAGCTGCTGGAGCCGCGAGCAGGTTGCGCGACTCCGGAGCCGGGAGCTGATTATTGCGCGACTCTAAAGCCACGAGACAGCGCGGATCCAGGATCAGGATGAGACGCTCCCCCGCGTGCGCGACGCCCGATAGAATGCTCGCGTCGCCGCTGACCCGATCCGGAGGCCGGATTGTTTCGGGGGGAATCGAGAGGAATTCCACGGCCTGGTCGACAATGAGACCCAGCGGATGCCCTTCGACTTCAATCACTACTATGATCATATTGGGCATGTACGGCATCGCCGGCATGCCCAGCCGCTTGCGAAGGTCCATGACCGGCACGCCGCGGCCCCGGATGTTCATGATGCCGGCAATCCACGGATACGCATCCGGCAACGGGCGTACGGCCACCATGCGAATTACTTCCACGATGACGTCAATATGAAGCGCATATTCGAGCCGGTCGACACGGAGGATAATCCAGGGAGATAAACCCTGTGTGTACTTGGCCATGCATAAACCCCTCTTGTTGATGACGTGCGTTTATTTTAAATCCGGCAGAAAAATGGTCTCAATACGTTGCAATTTTTTCGCTTCAATAGCACGCCCCGCGATGGAAATCAAATTGGAAATGAGAACCATTGAATTGCGAAGCGCGTCTTTCTTTTCAATCGCCTTCACTCGTTGGAGGAATGCGGCGACTGTCTCCTGCATCTCTTTTAAAAACGCGGGCAATCGCTCTACGTCCATATCGTCGGGCTTGCCATTTTTTCGAAGCAAATACTGTTCCGTTAAATAAATGGCTAGAAATCGATAGGTTGCCTCCGCTGGGGTGGAAAATGGCAAATAATTGTCAAGCCCCGGACGCATTTTGTCCATTGTCGGACAATCGCTGCCTGCCAAATATATTTCCAGAAGCGACGCGAGCCCTTCTTCGGCCGACGTTTGTTTGACAAACGACCTCTTGTCCGTGGAGACCGTCACTTCCACTTCTTCATAAGAACAATACTCTTTGAAGAACTCCGCGATCTCGACCAGATTGACCGCCACCGGGCAGCGCGGATGGGTTGCTGAATTCAACGGACAGCCCGGGCATTGCTGAAACGAGAGCATTGTCCATTCCGGCAGCGGCTCAACGTTCTTGGGCACAATGGCGAGGGTATCGCCGTCAAGCGCGGTGCAGAATTGGCGACTCTGTCCGTCTTTGAATTTAAACGTGTAGTCGATATGAATTGGATTTGACATAAACTCCTTTGAATAAATAACCACAGAGTCACAGAGATGGAATGCACTTATCTGTGACTCCGTGGTGCAGAAACGTGCAACTCTATATTACCAGAAAAGTCTCCATCGGGCCTTTGCCTTTGACTTCGATCGTTCCGCGCGACTCGAATTGGAATTTGTCCATCAGCAACGCGCGCGTCGCCGCGGAAATGTGCACCCGCCCCGGGATTCCATGCGATTCCATGCGGCTCGCCGTGTTCACTGCGTCGCCCCATAAATCGTAAATGAATTTGTGCGTGCCGATGACGCCAGCCACCACCGGGCCCGAATGAACGCCGATACGCGCCTTGAACGGCTCGGGAATGTGCGATGTGACGCGTTCCAGGCCGGTCAACATTTCCAGGCCCATGGCCACCACCGCTTCGGCGTGATCCGCGCGCGGCACCGGCAAACCGCCGGCGACCATGAAGGCATCGCCGATGGTTTTGATTTTCTCCAGCCCGTATTTCGCCGTCAGCCGGTCGAACTCCGTGAAGACGCCGCCAAGCAGATTCACCAGTTCGGCCGCCGAAATCTTGGCCGAGATTTTGGTAAATCCCACCAGATCGGAGAACAACACGGTGGCAATCGGAAAATCGTCGGCGATCGTATTTTCGCCGTTCTTGAGCCGTGTCGCAATACACGCGGGCAACACGTTCAGCAGCAGGCGTTCGGATTTGTCCTGCTCGAACTTCAGCGCTGCCTCCGCTTTCTTGCGCTCCGTGATGTCGCGAATGAAGACATTCAAAGTCGTCAACTCGTTCCAGGACGCCTGCGAGATCGACAATTCGATCGGAAACTCGCTGCCGTCCCTGCGGATCGCGACACTTTCACAGGTGCGATTGAGCAGATTCCACGGCTTTCCCGTCTTGAACTCTCGCCAGCCTTGCTCGAACGCCTCGCGAACCGTGGCATTGAAAACCATCGTTGAAAGGGGCTTGCCGATTACTTCTTCCGCAGTGTACCCAAATGCGATCACCGCCTGAGGATTCCAAATCACGATTTTGCCGCTGTCGTCGGTGACGATTACGGCTTCCAGCGCAGTCTCGACAATCATGCGAATGCGCGATTCGCTTTCCTTGCGCAGGCGTTCCTCCTGTTCGCGCGCCCGCACGCGATCCAGGATGGCTCCGATGCGCGCCTTCAAGAGCAGCATGTTTAACGGTTTGGGCAGATAGTCTTCGGCGCCATTCTTAATACATTGAAGAACGCTCTCCATTTCGTCGACCGCTGAAATCACGAGCACCGGGAGATTGCGCGTCGCCGGATCGGCTTTCAGCGCTTCCAATACCTGATAGCCATTCATGATCGGCATCATGATGTCCAATAACAACACATCGGGCATCTTTTTACGAATTTTGTCCAGACCTTCTTTTCCGTTGACCGCAGTTTCGGACGTGTGCCCTAATTCCTGCACCATTTCTTCGAGAATCATGCGGTTTGTGGCGGAGTCGTCAACGATCATAATTGTCGCGGGATTCGACATAAAGTTCTCCAAATAATAAGCGGCACGGAACACAACTTAGATCGAGCTGGCAGCGCAAATCCACACAGATTTATTGAATAATATTCGAAGTCCCATTTTAGCCTGGCGCACAGGTCCGTTTCATGCTCGCAAAAAATTGGTGCAACACATGAACTTAAGTGCGATATGAGAACATCCAGCTTATTGACCCGCGCGTTTCTAAAGCGTCATTATCGCGCCGCGCCGGGCAAGTTGAACGAGGCGGTCGAGCAAAGGCGTATTGGGAAGATACGCCGTGCGAGACCAACGAAGTTCAACGCCGCCCGCCGCAAGCGAGAACAATGCTTTAGAAATGCGCGGGTCAATAGCAGACAGGGTCGCGTACAATCGATGCAGTTGTCGGCAAGATGTCCGGAAATTC
>JBBRQD010000154.1:0-11587 GCA_038227045.1 Planctomycetota bacterium | reverse complement strand
CAGTCGATCTTCGAGTACATCGAAGTGTTCTACAACCGGAAACGACGGCACAGCTCGTTAGGCTACGTCAGCCCCGAATCGTTCGAGGCAGCAGCCAACTGAGTCAAAAGGGCCGCGTCCACTAAACGTGGGGAAGGTCATCAGTGTCCATTGTTCTGCTGATATGCGGACACCTTGAAGTGAGTATCGCCGTGGACTCGAATTTCTAATAGGGCGACAGGGTTTGTAAGGCTTGAAAAATCTACAGATTCCCAACGGCCTGATTCGTCAAACGCTACATTGAGATATCCACCGGCTCGATTGGCTTTTTTATTCAATCTACCTAAGGTTTTGTAGATTACTTTGACACCTAATTTACTGAGGTCGTCCATTGCCTCAACAGCCGTCCGCCAATCTTCCGGCTGGATGCCAGTCATGGCTGTTGCGACATCGTGGGCTAGCTGCTCCGAAACGACTTCTTTCAATGCACTGAAAATGCAATGACTTGCCTCGCGCTTTCGTTTCCAACTCATGCGGGATTGAAGTTTTTCTGTAGCAATTTCTAGCCGGTGCAGTGTATCAAGTTGCTCTAAAGTTAACGAACTTTTGGATTCGACATTTTTGTTGCTCATAAGTTACCTTTCCTTAGTTTATCTGAATCGTTTTCAACTGTATTTTTGTCCGATACATTACTTGGTTGTGTGTGTCTCAGTTTGAGGGTCCTAGTCCTTAGAGTTTCCTCTAAGGACTATTGCTGGCACACTCAGACACTAAAACCTCTCTAACCAGAGCTAATTTGGGCTGCGGAACCGTCGCATATGACATAGGTTGTTTGTGGCCATTGTCCCAACGATGCACCAATTGCGCACCTTCTGCGAGCTGCAACAATTCTTTGAAAGCATAACTCGTAATTAACTTTTCATGTGCCTCGGCAAGTATCGTGTTCTTGAGTTTCGGCTTGGTCGTAAAGAACGCATTAACGAACGCCTGGTGCGTCCATTTCACAGGCTTTTCGGGCTTAGCTTCGCAAACAGGCTTCGGCTTTTTTGGAGTCGGCTTCTTCAGGTCGGCGGGGTCAAGATCTGGTGCGGTTTTCCAGAGCGGAAAATCAAAACGCAAACAAGTGGCTGGCATCGGTGACCATGAGCGCGGCGCGGCGTCCAGCACGACGGCACCATCTTCGGAGTGCGGTCGTAAAATAAGGTGGGAGTCTGCGGCACGTGAAATGGCTCCTGCGCCAGCGCCAACGTCGGTAATGGCACGTCCCGTCTGCAATCCCTTGCTGGTGTGGTGGATCAAGACGAACGCGCAGCGCAGGTGGTCGGCGTAGTAGTCCAGTTGATTGTAAAGTGCAGCCATGCTGCCGTTGTCATTTTCGTCCGTATTTTTGGGCAAAAATCGATAAAACGCGTCGAGGATTATGACCGAAAAGAAACCCGCTGAAATGGAAAGGAATGTCGGTTCAAGCGAATAGATGTCTTTCAAATTACCGCGCAGCAAATCGTATTGAATATTATCGCCAAACTCATCAACGTCGATACCTTTCGCCGTCGCGACGCGTGGTATGCGATTTGCAATTGTTTCGGGGTGCAGCTCATTGTCTAATATTAAAACGCGGCCGGGTACCGTGTTTAAACCTAAGAACGTGCGACCGGTCGCGACACTCACACCGAGATCCAAAACGAGCCACGATTTTCCCGTCTTCGGCGGGGCAATAATGTTCATTGTCTCACCTTGGCGCAAAAGCCCGTTGATAATCGGCTGCCTCAAACTTGTATAAGTTTTTATGAGTTGTCTGGCACTTTGAAATCTAACCGGTTCAGACGCAGACTCTATTTGAGGATGTTTTTTTAGATATTCCTCGGGCAATACGGTCGGCCCGTCCGCACGCCGCTGCATTGCAGCATTGGGATCTAGATTGTTTGCTATGGCATTCCGGGCGTCGTCGTTGACATCCTTCTGGAAACTAGACATTTTGAAATACCTCCACGAGTGCTGCAATATTTCGAAGCGCTGTCGATGATTTAAGTACAAAAGCTTTGGCCGTGTCGGACTCTTCGCGGTCGGGGTCAATCGTTACGCGGAGTCCACGGAAACGCTCTGCCACTTCGGCGGGCCAATTGGCTTGCTCGCCGGTTGTCCGTGCGGTCGCTGCGCGTTCGATTGAAAGAAATGCCAGCGCCTTCAGCTCCCCAGCGGCAAGTATTATTTGGGAGTGCTTAGTTAAATTTTGGCACTCGGGTAATGGAAATAGGTAGTGAGTTTGCTTAACGCCGCGCGGAATCCAATAGTTCTTCATTCCACTAGCGGGCTTCGGCTGAACATGGCATTTGATGCCAATTAATGGTCGGTTAAGTGCATGGCTTAAGACTGGAATGGTCCAAGTTGCACCGATGATAGCTCCGATGGAATCTCGTTTGATATCTTTGATTCCAAGCATGTAGGTGCTCGCAACGCTGGCACTAATTCCACGTGTAGTCCATAGAAAATCAAGCGCGTCTTCGGCGTGTTCTAGATCCTCGGCCCATTGGCGGGCTAATTGAGCTTCGGCGTCAATATTCCGCAGCAGTTGCGGCGTGGCGGGTTTCTGTCGTACTATAGGTTCCAAGCTTTTGAGCGGAACCTTTCCGCCAGATAACGACTTGATAGAATCACCGATAGAAATATTGCAAAGGATAGACCGCACCGAAAAAACATCGCCCTTCAGCCCGCATGAGTGACAGCGGCAATAGGCGCCGGATTCGCCCAATTGAACGCTCAGGGCGTCACCAGAGCCGCATTTGGGGCACGGGCAGTTTGGACCCGGCTTCGATAGCCCAAGTTCTTGCAATAAAATTGCCATCGTCTTGAACGAATCCAACGATATCGCGGTACTCATGCGCTCTTGCTCCTGTCTGTGTTTGGTAGTTGTAGTTCCGCACGAATGCCAAATTCTGCATCTTCTCCGTATTGGATCCGGAGTGCGTCTAGAAGGTGGTCAAGGGATGTTCGGTCCGTGGCAGGATGAAGTTTTCCATCGGGCGACAGAACGAGATAGCTAAAGTTCATCGAAGACCTCCGCCTTCAGATGTTAGAGCAGAGAATTTCGCTCTGACTGCGAGGGCACATTCCACTTCTGCGGGATCAAATAGAGTTTTATTCCCGGCCTTCAGACATGGAATGCGCCGTTCTTTCGCCTCGTTTTTCAACCAATTGCGGGATAGTTTTAAAATTCTGCACAGACTCATTAGTGTGACCAGACGCTTCATTATTTTATCCCTCCCTTTCCAGCGTGCATTGTCCGACACTGGAAGGGAACGAAGTGGTGTATGGCGGTGGAATCTGCGTAAAAATATTTTTTTTAATCGAGTAGGTTCGGATTCAAAACCGGCCATTCCGATCACCGGCGCCGTGCTTGAAAGCGCTTCCGGTGAGTAAGGTCGGGCGCTACGCATAGTGTCTGCGCCAGTGCAGCGGCGGCGTAAACACAGTCAATGTCAGTTGGTTGAAAGTCGGCAGCCGATCGGTGGGTTTGTCGGCGGCGAATGAGTGCCGAGGGTTAAGGCTTGTCAGCGCCGTTGTGAAAATGCGGTAAATCAGCCGGTTTGAATATTTGGCGCGATGGCCAATTATAAAATGAGTTTCGTGCTTCGGTTTACGGTTTGATCCGATCTTTCCTGCGGTAGCTTTTCCCCTCGATCACGACTGTTTCAGCGTGATGCAGGATGCAGTCGAGGATCGCGGATGTCAGCGTACTGTCGTTGTTGAAGATCGACGGCGAGTGTTTAAAAGCATTGTTGGTGCCAAAACGATGGAACCGCGCTAGTAGCGCTGGCAGAGCGCAGTAGCGATGGCGGAAGCCGTTGCGCGGATCCGGCCGGTTTTGACCGCTTTTTCCCTAGCCTATTTTGAACCGCTGAAGGACACAAAAACTCTATGCTGGTTTGTCTGGCCAGCGCATTTATCAGGATCTCATGTTCGAGCATGTTTTCCGGCAACAACTAGTCGGTATGCCGCTTTGTTTCGCACTTCAGGTGTCGTCGGAAGGGAACTGATCCAGCGTCGGAAGGATGTGTGGACTATGGGTCAATATTTAAGCGAAACATATCTAGATATTTGCCTTTAGAAATTAACGCCGTTTTGGCTTCTTCATTTCCCTTCCAAATGTCACGCATCCGTTTAGACTCACAACCGACGGACTCTATGAGGCAGGCTATGCTTATCGACGGTGTCCCGTTTTCGTTTTCATTCCATAGTTTAGCTATGATTGCGGCCTGATTGACAGTGAGTTCGTATATTTTACCATATTTATTGATCGTGCGATAGCCGTCACTATGAGACATCAGATGCGCCGATGGAACGGGATCCATTGTTGCCACTGTCAATTGATCAGAAGTGTTTGTTTGCAGTGCCTTATTTAGAATCCCTTTATTTGGATCGGCATCTTCAAGAAGTCGAATCGCCTGTCCCAAAATAATCGCATCCGCCATTTCATATTTCTCAAGCGGATCCCAAGGGGCCTCGTATTTGAGCAGTTCAGCGTGAGCGTCTTGAATCGGCTTATGTTTTATGTAACCCAACAAACATAATTGATCTGCAAGCGATTTGCAGTCTTTTCTAAACCAATGCCATTCCGGTACCGTAACGGCCTTGGATATGAATTCGGTCTGTGAGTAGAATTCGACATCTTTAAGAAGTCGTCTGAGTTCCTCAGCGAGGCCTCCCGGAGACTGAGGCAAAATCCGTGGATATAGAACTTCGACTGCAAGCGTTTCTTTTTCTAGGTCAGCGCTCCAGTTCCGGAGATTCAACAAGAACTGTTCGCACAGCCGTACAATTTCATCCCTATTTTGAGTCTTGTTTTCATTGGCTTTATCAGGTTTAGTTGAAAAATTTTCGGCGGAGATCTCAGGTATAAAATGCGCGAATACGGAACCAAAATCAAGTACTTCAACTACCCGAGTAAGGCCGTTGACATTTTTAGAGACCTGCTTCTCAACGGCCGTCTTTAGGTCAAATTCATCGTGCTTAATTTCCTTCTCAAACTCCTCGTGCAGGGCGTTCAATTCGCTGATCATTGAGTTGGGTTGGGAAATCTCCTTTAAAAGAGCTTCGAGTTCTTGACGCGCAATTTGCTCCCGTTGAAATTCTGGAAGTTCTTTGATTGTACGTGAGATAGAACCGAAGCTTCTTGTTAACGCAGCAATATCCCTAAATAATATCTTTTGTTGAATTTCCTTCAGTTGCGAATCGCGGCTGTCCGCAGGTTGGTCTTGACTTTGATCAGAAAAAAGGCGCTCAACCAAATTATTAAATGCCCGAAGTGACCATCGAATTTGCCGTGGTACGTCCAAAGCCTTCATCGCCTTACCCTCCATATAGGTCAAAGTTGAAAGAATAAATTACGAACTTTCCCCAAGCATCTCTTTAATTTTTATTCAAATTGTACTGGCGCTCAAGTCCATGTTCAGCATGCTAAGGCAACAACGAATTTCTCGAAAAACATCAGATGCATTCATGGAAACTCCTTCAGAAATTGCGGTTTTCTGCGAGTTATTCTATGCATTTTTTGAATCAAACGTCAATTAAATTAGTTCCTATTTGCAAAGTGTGCTTGCGGATAGATCCATGTTGAGAGTGTCGGGGTCGCCGTAGTGGCTCAAAATCATTTCAATCGTATTTCCTAATAAGCTTGCTATGCGCGCTGGGCTTTCTCCGGCCTGCAATAAAAGGCTTGCACACGTCCTACGGGCCGTCCTTGCGTCCATCGTTGTATCTATCGAAAGCGCCTTGGCGGTTTTTTTGAGCGCCGCCGCATAGCGCTTGTCAAAGTTTTTGGGATTACCCCACGCCTTCCCTGTCTTCGGATGCGGAAACACAATCGGATTCAGCGCGACACGTGCCATGATCATATCACGAATTTCGCCCGGAATAGGGATCGTGCGCCCACCGGTCTTCAGCGTCAGCGCCCCGAGTGGCGAGAGCGTTAAGCGGGAAAAGTCGTCTGCAAAATTATTTCTGTGCAGCGTGATACATTCGTCCGGACGCAAGCCGATTGTTGTCTGAATTCTGAAAACGTCATTCCACGGCGTCGGCAGCGCCTTTACCATTGCTTCGGCAGATCGCTTGTCGAGCGCCTTGATTCCTCCGCGCGCCTTGTCGATGTCCTCTTGCTTGACGGGCGTGATTGCTTTCCGGTCGAGTTCAACGCCGCAATCAGCCAGAAATTTTATGCAGTAAACACGCACATGATGTTTGCGGCCGGGACTCAAAGGCTTGACAATCGCATTTTCGCCCTTCCCGATTGTGCGCGTCAGTCCGTGAATCCACGCTCTTATTTTGCCTTCGTTGCCTTCCATTTCGAAGAGTTTTGATTTCGGACCGAAGTGCTTAACGAATCGGGCCACGTCACCCTTGACTGTGCGCTTGTGGTCAACATCCGCCGTCGGCGTGCTGTAATCGGCGAGCCACTTTCCAAACGCGCATTCCAGCGTGTCGAGAAGCATTTCCTTGCAATACTTTTTCCCGCGAAGCGCCTTTAATTCGTTGTTTTGGTCTCGTATCGTCTTGTCTCGCGTTTCGATGATTGCCAAGAGACTGGTGACTTCCGCCTGTAGGACGGCAATGTCGCGCCCGGCGTTTTCGGCCCTGGCTTTGATCTTCACGAACCCGTCAGAGCCAAGCCATTGCGTTTTAATGAGGTCGGGCGTGTCCGTCGGCGGGTTGACCCAGTTCGATTCGACAAGGAATATCCGATTGAGTGCCTCAAGGTTCCGCCGGGCTTCGACGTCTTCACCCAAAAAGAATCGGACCGTTTTTCCATGTCGCATCGGATGACAAAACCGTGCGACGTTTTTCTTGCCTTCAACGGTGCGAGTGATCGGTTTGCGGACGCGTGCCATGTTCAAGCCCTCCAAAAGTAACGGGCTTAAGTTTACGATATTGTTTACGACAAGTAAAGACAAAAAGAAACCCGCACTTGGCGGGTTCTCTCCTATGTCATAGGTAATGGGCAGAGAGGGATTTGAACCCCCGTATCCTTTCGGAGACAGATTTACAGTCTGTTGCCTTTGACCGCTCGGCCACCTGCCCATTTTTTGCGCCCGCCGGATTTGCGCGGGTGGAGCAGTATTTCACAATGCGTTTGGATTTCAAGTCACTCCGCGCGGAATTCTTTTGAACGATGACGGGTGAATGAAAATCGGCGTGCTTCATCTTTCCCTTTAAATATCGCCGAAGCACGTGCCCACTTGGCGCGCGGTCAACACCCAGGGATGATCCACCGGCACGGTTTTCTTTCGGCCGGCCACCTTTTTTAAATCCACCGGTTCGCACTCGCCACCTTTCATCGCCACCATGACGTTGTACACGCCGGCCGCCAGCAATTCGGCGGCTTTGGCGCCGAGGCAGGTGCACAGCAAGCGATCGGCTGGCGACGGGCTGCCGCCGCGCTGGACGTGCCCGAGCGAGGTCATGCGCACTTCGATGCCCGTCGTGTGCTGCAGTTCGCGCGCGAGCCGGCTGGCCATGGGTTCTTCAAATTCCGGCAGGACGATGCGGCCGCTTTCCGACTTTTCTTTTTTGGTGTCCTTGTCGTCTTTTTTCTCTTTCTCTCTTTTTCCGTTCTTCGGTCCCCGTCGGAACTCGTCCTTCGACATCGCGCCCTCCGCGACGGCGAGGATCGAGAAGCGTTTGCCGCTGCGCCGCCGCTCGATCAGGAAGGCGCTGACAACGTCCAAATCGTAGGGAATCTCCGGGATCAAAATGACCTCCGCTCCGCCTGCGATACCCGCTCCCAGCGCCAGCCAGCCCGCGTTGTGTCCCATGATCTCGCAGACCATCAGGCGCTGATGGCTCGAGGCGGTCGTATGCAGCCGGTCGATGGCTTCAGTCGCGATTGTCAGCGCAGTGTCAAATCCAAATGAGATGTCTGTTTCCGCGACGTCGTTGTCGATCGTTTTCGGAAGCGTGAGGACGTTGAGCCCTCCTTCTTCATGCAGATGCAGAGCGTTTTTTTGCGTGCCGGCTCCGCCCAGGCAGACGAGGCATTCGATGCCCAGCTTCTGCGCGTTTCGCACGGCAGTGGCGGTCATGTCCATCTCGTCGCCGCCCATGGTCATTTTGCGCGGCTTGTCGCGGCTGGTCCCCAGTATCGTTCCGCCCTGCGTGAGAATGCCGCTCACTTCCGGATAGGTGAGCGGGATCGTCCTGTTTTCAACGAGGCCGCGGAAGCCGTCGAGGATGCCGATCACCTGCATCCCGTAGCGGCTCGTCGCCGCTTTCACGATGCCGCGAATTGCCGCGTTCAAGCCGGGGCAATCGCCGCCGGATGTCAGGATACCGATGCAATTCGTTTTGCTTTTCATGTTTTTCAAGCACCGTGTTGGAAACATCGAATCGATACGACCGGCGAGATCATCTGCATTTAACGAGCGCTTCTTTAGCCGCCAATCTTAACAACTCGCGACTATTTTTGAATACTGTTTACAAAGGATTAATGAACCATTTGCTGCTCATTAAACTGTTCTCCGTGTCCTCTGTGCCTCTGTGGCGAAGAAACTTTCGCTATCGTGTTAGCATCCCAAAAGCATAAAAGGAATATTTAAATTTCACTGATTTTTGTTCAAGAAATTGCTGAAACCCTTGCTTCGGTTAACGCAATGTGGTTCAATAACCAGTGACCCACGAGGTGTCCCTATCGAATCAACACTAAACATCTAATGTGACAGACGACCGACTATTCAGTAAAAACCATTATGCAGTGAGGCGACCGTAGCCGCCGGGAGTTTACACTATCGCAGGAGGAACTGATTTTATGAACGATCAGAGCTTTCCATTGGATCATGTGGATTCTAAAATTCGCCGCCCTTCGACGCGTTCCAACGTTACTCTCTCGAAATTGATGGACGAACCCCTCCTCCAGCGCAAGACGCCCCTCGGAACCGACACCGCGTGGGCACTTAAATTAAAAACGTGCGTGGATGTCGTCGCGCGCGAATTGCATATTGATGTTCTTGCGGCAAAACCCATAAAATGCTTCGGCAAGGACGATGCGCGCGATATGCTTTTTGAAGTGGACACCAGCCGCGGGCCGCTGGAAGTAACGCGCGCTCGTTCGGGCGAATATACCTTTAACTGGAAGTGCGACGGTGTTCAAACAGTGGCATCGAACTCAGCGGTTGAGTCAACGCATTAATTTTGTGCCGGCCATAATGGTGCGCTGGGTATTTGAATAAAATGCCCGGCGCTTTTTTTTGAATTATGCAGGGAAAACATGGCCACTTCCGCTCGATTCCGCAAACTGAATATCGATTATGAAGAGCGTGTGTATGCGGGTTTGCTGGGACAGGCCATTGGCGCCGGTTTGGGGCGGCGCTATTTGGGAAAGACGCGGACACTTTCCGCGAGTGAGCTTGGAAAAGTCGGCTATGACTTGGACGAGCGCGGGGATTTTTCCGCGCACTTCGCGCAGGAGTCCATGGCCTGCGCGTTGACGGCGGTGCGCGTGCTCGAGGATTTCGACTTTGCATCGAGCTTCAGTTGCGAGCACGTCGCGCAGACGTGGCTCAATTACGCCATCGAAAATCGCAGCGTGCTGTGGTGGGGCGGAATGGGTAATTCGGCTCAGCACACGGCCTATCTGCATTTGAAAAAAGGCGTTCCTGTCGAGTTGAGCGAATCGCTCGAACTCAGTGGTGGCACGGTGGCCGAGCAGAGCGGCGCGGAGCCGTGCGCCACGGCATGGGGCATGGTCCGTCCCAATGATGTGGATCGCGCGGCGGACATGGCGGGAAGAGCCGCGCGCGTGAGTTACGCCGGCGAAGCGGTTTGCGCGGCGCAAGCCGTCGCGGCTTTTGTGTCGGCGGCGTTTTTCTGCGGCAACTCCATCGATGACATCGTCTGTGCCGGCGAGTTCGCGCTGCCGAAAGGGTGCGCGGTCGCGCGGCTGATCGCCGATGTGCGCGAATGGAAGGCCCAAGGCAATGCGTGGCAGCATACGCGCGAGTTGATACTTGAAAAATACGGCGGCGGCGCGTTTGACGAGCGGCACGCGGTGCCGCATTTCGCCGGCGTGGTGATGGCGCTGCTTCTTGGCGAATGCGACCTGTTGAAGAGCCTTAGGCTGGCCGCGTCCGCCGGTTGGGGCACTGCGGCGAATCTGAGCGTCATCGGATGTGTTTTGGGCGTAAAAAATGGCCTGGCCGGAATCGACGCCTGCCCAGCCTGGCGCGCCGCGATCGACGACAGCCTTTTTATACCCAGCGCCGATGCCGGGCGCTGCGTGACGGATGCGGTCACAGAGGCTCTTTCAATCAGCCGCTTGGGCCGTGAATTGCAACACACGCCCTATAGCGTGCCCAAGAAAGGGGCGCGTTACCATTTCGAATTGCCGGGTTCCACCCAGGGTTTCGCGGCGGAGATGAGTTCCGATTCGCCGGGCCTGATCCTGCTGCAGAACGTGGCCGGGCACAGCCGCGCCGGCAAGCGCGCTTTGGCTTTGGTCTTCTCCGGCATCCATGCGAACCGCAATGCGCGGGTCGCCGTGGCGGTGTTTCCCGCGCGCGAAAAAGACGCCGACGGACGGGCCGCGTGCATCACCGGAAGTCCGACGTTGTATCCGGGCCAGACCATCCGGGCGTACGTTGAGGCCAGCGCTGAGAACAAGGACCAGGCCGGCGTGCGTCCGTTCATCCGTTATTTCGGCGAGTACGACGAATTGCAGACGTTGCGCGGGCCGGAAAAGTGGCTGTTGCCCGATGCGCGCCACGAATTTCAATGGACGCTGCCCCACGCGACGGAGGCGTTGAATCCCGACGGCACGCATTCCGTGCTGCTGGGCCGGCCTATCGCCGAAATGGGCCTCGAGATATTTTCTGAAAAACCCGTTGAAGGCGAGATTTATCTGGACTACGTCTCATGGGACGGCGCGCCGCGCGCGGCACTCGGACCGCCGGATGGCAGCGGCACCGCCTGGCAGCACGCGTGGGTCAACGCCGCGACCCAATGCGAATTCGGAAAAGGTACTTCCGCGCTGCGCATCTGTCAGAGTGACGGCACCGGACTGCTGATTCAGGGCACGCGAAATTGGCGCGACTACGCGGCGCAGGCCCACGTCACCCCGCGCATGGCTCGGAGCGCCGGGATCGCCATTCGTGTACAGGGAATGCAGCGCTACTACGCGCTGCTGCTGTGCCCGGAAAATAAGCTGCGGCTGATCAAACAATTCGACGGTCCCACCGTTTTGGCCGAAGCGGATTTTACGTGGACATACGGACAGACGGTCGAATTGTCGCTCGCCGCGGAGGGCGCGCGCCTGACCGCGCGCGCGAACGGCCGCGAGGTGTTCAGTCTCGAAGATCCCACCCAGCCCCTCGACGGCGGCGCGTTCGCGCTGGTCGTCGAAGAAGGCAGCGTGGACAGCGGTGCGGTGCGGATTGGATCGGTGGAATAAGTTTCTAATAAAGCATCGCAAGTTTTTGCGTTCATCCGCGATTATTGACCCGCGCATTTCTAAAGCATCGTTCTCGCTTGCGGCGGGCGGCGTTGAACTTCGTTGGCCTCGCACGGCGTATCCTCTTGATACGCCTTTGCTCGACCGCCTCGTTCAACTTGCCCGGCGCGGCGCGAT
>JBBRQD010000153.1:0-11643 GCA_038227045.1 Planctomycetota bacterium | reverse complement strand
TGTTTACCGCCTTTTTGAAGGGTTAACGCGAAAACTTCATAGGAGTGCATAACACTTTGCTGCGGATTTTGGCCCCAAAAACTCAATTTACATGCGTTTTTCGTGGCGATTCTCCTATGAAGGCACACGGTAAACAAAGACGTTCCTTCTTCAGCTCCACGCCGTTGGCCAATCCCGCACCGTAGCCGATGACCGAGCTGAACATCTCCGGATATTTGAACGCCAGCAGCAACGCGCCCTGGCCACCCTTCGAAAATCCCTGAATGGCGCGGCCCGAACGCGACGCGATCGTGCGATAGGTTGCGTCGATATGTGGAATCAGCTCCTTGATGATGGCCGATTCTCCCGAGATTTTACCATCGACCGAATCCACATAGCCGCTGTTGCGTCCGCCCATCGAATGAACATAAATGATCGGAGGCAGTTGTCCCGCACGGATCGCCTTGTCCAGAATATCCACATTAAATAGTTCGGACGATTCCGTTCCGCCGCGCCCGTGGAGGTAATAAATAACCGGGTAGCGCTTCTGCGTTTCGGCGGCATAATCCGGCGGCAGGTAGATGCAATAGCCCACATCGACATTCATCGACGCGCTCTTAAACGTCAAGTGCTGGACGTTCGCGGGCAGCTTTGCGGGCGGATTGTTCCAGTTCTCGGCCTTGACCGCCTGAATCGAAAATGCAGCAACAAAAAAAAGAAGTACATAGAGGTAACGCATAATGAGTTCCTGGGGTTAAATGCCACTGATGAATTGGCTGTTACGGTTTTGCATTTTTGATGACAAAATCCACGAGTTCCTGCGATTGAAAAAAGCCGGTCCACATATTATGGCCTTGGCCCTTGGGAACAATCAGAAGCGCGGTCTTCCCGGCCGCGCGGTAGCGCTCAGCCACAAGCCCTGAATTTTTCTCCAACGGAACGACTTTGTCATTGTCGCCATGAATTGCAAAAAATGGCACATTTCCCTTGATGAGCGAATCGAGACGGTCCACCGGATTGTGCTCGGCGAGTTTTGCGGCCAGTTCGGCGGGCGTCAAATGGTAGGCCGGCGCGGCCTTATCGAGGCCCGGGTAGCTGGTGATGTTACACACAGGATAAACGCCCGCGAAAGCTGCGGTTTTGTCCGCGTTCTCCGCCGCCCAATTTAGGAGCATCAATCCGCCGCGGCTGCGTCCGAGCAGCACCGGTTTGGCCGCGAAGCCTCGTTTGGACGTCAATTCGTCGTACAACGCGGAGAATAGCTTTCGGCCATCGGGACTGCCGCTCGATTCCCCCACATCGATGCCCACGATCGCGATGCCCGCGGCGGCGAAGCGCTCGAACATCCATTGCTCTTCCTTTGCGGGCAAACCTGGCAACGTCGGCGCGTACCAGACCCAGGGCGTCTTCTCGCCCTCGGCCGCCGGTTTTGTCGCGGGGATAATGAATGCCGCGTGCCCTTCGATTGAGAAAACGTCGCCGGCCATGGGCAGCGTTTTTGCCACCGGCTGATCCGCGCCGTGGAGGCACATGGCCATCAATGCGCACAGGAATGGTACTATCGGATGTTTCATAAATGAATCCTTAAGATGGGCACGGCATTTTACATCCAATTTACACGAATGCTTGTTTACAATGGAAGATTTCGACGACAATGATTGCGTGATATGGTACTCGTTCGGTTCCCGGAATTGGTATTAAAGATGCGACATTCAGTGCTGTTTCTTTCCGCTCTGCTGATCCCGCTTTCAATTGCGATAAGCAGCGATGACGCGCAGCGCGAATGGGCGCAATGGCGCGGGCCTCTGAGTTCCGGCGTCGCGCCGTTTGCCGATCCGCCTGTCGAATGGAGCGAGACCAAGAACGTCCGCTGGAAAACTGAAATTCCCGGCAAGGGCCACTCCACGCCGATTGTTTGGGGCGACCGCATTTTCCTGACCACGGCAATCGCGGTTGGCGAACCCATGCCGCCGCCGGTCGGCATGCGGCCGGGCTCGCATGACAACATGGCGACGGTCAATCGACAGGAATACAGTGTCGTCGCGATTGACCGCCGCGACGGGAAAATTCTGTGGAAAAAAACGGTTCTCAGCGACGTTCCTCACGAAGGCGCGCACCAGACCGCGAGTTTCGCATCGGACTCTCCCGTGACCGACGGCGTCCACATCTACGCTTTTTTCGGCTCGGCCGGACTTTACTGTCTCGACATGAATGGCGAGTTGAAATGGAAAGCCGACTTCGGCAAGAAACACACGCTGCACGGCCACGGCGAAGGAAATTCTCCCGCGCTTTACGGAGATACGCTGGTCATCAATTGGGATCACGAAGGCCCCTCGTTCATCGCCGCGCTGGACAAAAACAGCGGCAAGGAACTTTGGCGCACGCCGCGCGACGAAGTCACTTCCTGGTCGACGCCGTTGATCGTCGAACACGACGGCAAAATGCAGGTCGTCGTCAGCGCCACCAACCGCATTCGCGGGTACGACCTCGCGACGGGGGTGGAGATCTGGGAATGCGCCGGAATGTCGACCAACGTCGTCGGCTCGCCGGTCTATGCGGACGGGGTGGTTTATGCGGGCAGCAGCTATGAAAAACGAGCGATGCTGGCGATCAGCCTGGAAGGCGCGAAAGGCGATATTACGGGGAGCAGCCACGTTCTTTGGTCGCGCAACCGCGATACGCCCTATGTACCGTCGCCCTTGCTGTACGAGGGAAAACTCTATTTTCTGAAACACTATCAGGGCATTCTTTTTTGTCTTGCCGCCAAGACGGGCGAGACCGTTTTCGGCCCGCAGCGGCTTCCGGATATGTTCAATATTTACGCATCGCCCGTCGGCGCCGCCGGGCGCATTTACATCACGTCGCGCGAGGGCATTACGACGGTGCTGAAACACGGCGCGCCTGAGATTCTTGCCGCCAATACGCTCGAGGATTCCTTCAGCGCGTCTCCGGCATTGGCGGGAAAAGATCTCTTTCTGCGGGGCGAGAAGTACCTGTATTGTTTAACGAAACCGTAGCGATCTTTTTCACGGTGGTTTTCGGCCGCTCCATTTCCAGCAAAAAACTCTTCCGCCACAAGCCGCCGCCATATCCACACAGCGCCCCGTCTTTTCCGATCACGCGGTGGCAGGGTATGATAAGGTTGATCCTATTGGATCCATTCGCGCGGGCCACGGCTCGCACGGCGTTCGGATTGCCGATTCGCCGGGCTAATTCTTCGTATGACGTGGTGTGTCCGAACGGGATATTTCTCAGTGTGTTCCATACGGTAATTTGAAACGCCGATCCGCGCAGCACCGGTTGAACCGAAAATGTTTTGAGCCGTCCTTCAAAATACGCGTTCAACTCGTCCTTCAAACGCTCCAAAATCGTATTCATCCCAGGCACTACGGGAAGCTTGAACCGCGCGCGCATGTCCGCGTAGAGTTTCTCCAGGCCGCGGCGGTCGGGATAGTCGAGAAGACAAACGCCTTCGTCGCTCGCGGCCGCCAGCAGCGGTCCGAGCGGCGATTCGAGGAACGCAATGCGCAGGCACTCTCCCGCGCGCGCTTGACGGGGCGGGGCGCCGAAGGTTTTCACGAACGCATCCCGAAAGCCGCTGTGCGAATCGTAGCCGGTATCAAAGACCACGTTGTCCAGTTTCTCGCCCCGGCGGATTTGCGAAAAAGCTCCCGACAAGCGAATTCCCCGGCACCATCCCGCGAAGGTCATTCCATAATTCCGCTGAAACCAACGGCGGGCCTGTTCCGGTGCGACACCCATCGCGCGCAGTTGCGCGGCTTTCAACCGCAGTCCCGGTTCCGCTTCGATCTTCGCCATCAATTCAGCCGCCCATTGCGGCGGCTCGCCGCGGGCCGCTTCGGGCCGGCAGCGTTTGCATGCGCGATAGCCCGTTCCAACCGCTTCACCGACACTTCGAAAATAGACCACATGCTCCGGCTTTGGCCGGGATGGACACGACGGGCGGCAAAAGATGCCGGTTGTGGTGACGCCGAAAAAAAAGAGCCCGTCGAACGTCGCGTCGCGCGTTTCGCGGGCTTGCTGCATTTCGGCTGTGGTGAGAGGGAGAAGGTCCGTTTTCATGCCAGTATGTTACCCGCATGATGTCGCGTGATTCCACCGATAATTCGACACTGCATTTTTGAAGCGCGATTTCTTTCGTGGCGGATGAAGACAGGAAAGTAAAAAAACACCCCGTGCCGATTCGAGTTCGGCACGGGGTCGTATAAGGCAGAGATTGCCCGGCTTACTTTTCCTTCTTATCCTTGTCGATGCGATTGGCACTGATCAGATCGAAGATCGCCTTCCCACCGCGCGACTTCTGGCCAAACGCTTCGGCTCCGATATCCTTGATCTCCTGATCCGGATCGGACTGCGATTTTGCGTAGACCTCTTCCATGCCGTCGATCTTGACGCGTCCCAAGGCGCGCAGAACATTGCGGCGCAGTTCGACGGGGCTGGCCGCGTCTTCAAACACGCGCTTCAATGCCTCGGCCGCGGCATCTTTCATCGCGCCGCCTTCGACACGTCCCAGGAACACCGCGCACGGATTGCGCACATCGTCTTTTCTGCCGATCATCGCCTTGACCGCATGTTCGACCGCGTCGTTAAGTTTGATGTTCGTCGCGTTCGCATCGACCGCGGTGAGCGTAGTGGCGCAGAGCACGGAAATTTCGTGGGCCTTGCGCTTGTTCGCGGAAGTGGCCACGCGTTGATCGGCGATTTTATCGACCGGCGTCTTGAGATCGTTGCCGGTGCTCTCGCGTTCGATCAGCGTGACGTCAG
Organism: Planctomycetota bacterium; assembly: GCA_038227045.1. GTDB lineage: Bacteria > Planctomycetota > SZUA-567 > H5-PLA8 > H5-PLA8 > JANXLS01. The sequence goes on along the minus strand of JBBRQD010000153.1, from coordinate 6,879 downwards.
AACCAAAACGCGCCTGCATCAATTCGCGTTGAGCGCGCTGATGGAGAATGCCCGATGGCAGATAACGCGTGGTTGCGTCCGCTCGCAGTTCCTCAAGCAGTTGGTACGCATTCAAATCGCGCTTGAGATTTTCGGCGATGATGATCACGTCTTTCGGCGGAAATGCGCGCGCCGCGGTGAGCGCCCCACGGCCGCTGGTGGCGATCGTCACGCCGTAGTTCAGTCCCTTGATGCGCTGAGCCATTTCATTCCCGGCGTTGGAGTCTTCATCGACGAGCAGTACTTCGAGCGCCTTGTTTTCACTGACGCCGCGTCCCAGAAGACCGCCGACTTTTTCGCTGCCGGCCCACTGCGCCGGGAAGCGATTGATGTTCGCGAGCGTCACGGCGCAGGCGTATTGAACAGCGATTTCGCTGCTGTCCAAACCGGCAATCAAGCCGCTGCCGTCAATAAGGGTATCGCCCTTCGGATCGATCATGAACATTTCTTTGGCAAGCACCCCGCCGACACCCGGCAGGCGGATGTGGCCCGCATATTTTTTCAAGTCGGCATGGACCTTGTTCAATGCCGCGTTGCAGTGTTCCTTGCCAACCGCGGCAATCATGCGGCGCGCGTCGACCAGTTTTTTATCCCATTCTTCCAGTTCGGTTTTCTCTTCCTTCGAGAAATTGTGGCGCACGGGCTGCTCGTTTGAAATATCGATCAGGTCTTTGACTTCCGACGCCTGCGATGCCGCATTGCACGCCCAGAGCGCGAAGAATTCGTTCATTTCAGGATTGATCGTCAGTCCGCTCAGAATCGACTCTTCGGCCATCTGTTCGTTCCACGCCCACATCGGGTATTGCACAAATAACAGGTCGCCGGCTTCGTTCAAATGCCACACCATGCCGGTCATGTCTTCCGCTTCTTCCGCCACGCCCGGACGATCGAGATAGTACCGGTTGGCCGCATCGTAATAATATTGAGCGGCCGGCTTCCACGCGGCTTCTTCCAGTCCGGTCAAGCGTTTCAAAATACGCTTGGCGTACGTCTTGGCGGTATCCGATTCCTTCGGGTCTTCGATTCGCGCCTTGAGGCCCGGGATGGCGCGCGCATCGGACGGCAGCAGGTCGCCGATAGCCAGAATCGCGTTCTCGCGCATCAACTGGTCTTTGTGACCCAGCAGCGTGATGATCGGCAGCGTGGCCTTTTGGCCCATATGAGCGATAGCCAGGCGCGCGTAACTGCGCGCGGTGACGTTGGTGGCATCCTTCAAATGATTGGCAAGGAACGGCACGGCATAGTGGCCCATCCGGCCGAATTCCTGATAGAGAAGCGCGCGTTCGTCTTCGCTAGTGTTCGGATCGACCAGGCGCGCCGACATCTTCGTCATGCGTTCCTTGTCGGCGAGTTTTCCCAGATTGTATTTGCGGTACTGTTCCCAGATGCGCGTGGGTTCCGTGCCCATGCGGACGTCGGCCATCATTTTAATGATGACCTTTGTGCCGGCTTCGTCCACCAGGCGCGCAACCAGCGCATTGCGCGGGTCCTTGTCTTCGACTGCCTTCAGCTTCTGCTGAGCCTGCGCGTACTTGCCCTGTTCGTAAAAATCGACGGCCTCGCGAAACAGTTTCTCGGTCGCGGCCACCGGATCTTCTTCGGCGTGCGCCATGGGGCTCGATGCAAAAAACGCGGCCGACAGCGTTAGCATCAAAGCAACTACGCGGAAACTCTTGTAAGCGGATTCGTTCATGAGCATCCTCTTCCTAATTGAACAGATTCAAGCGCCGCCACAGCGCGCACTTGCCCGGCCAAGCGAAGCCAAAATACATCTGGAAATAGCAGTCTGAATAGGGCTATCGTAACGATGGGAGACGTTCTGTCAAGAGTGGAAAAAACAACGCGTTGCACAAATTCTATCCGGCCTAGCCACGAGTCAAAGCCAATCCCCATCCCCTTGTTCAAGTGCCGCTAAAGCTAAATTTATAAGGGGAGGAGTTTGAACAAGTCAACCCTGCGGGTATAGTAATGCCAAGGAAGCGAAAAAATGAAGCATCTAACCCACTATATCCGGCTGTGTGCTTTTGTTGCGGCCTCGCTGAGTCCGGGCTGCATTGCCGCGGAGACCCCGCGCATCGGGCTCGCGGTTTCCGCCGTCGGGCCGCTCGTTGACGTGACGCTTAAAAGCGGCGAGACGAACAAAGGACAATTGCTTTCGTTCGCCGAAGGAAGCCTGTCGCTGAGGCTGGAAAACGGCTCCATCGTGACTCAAGATGGGGCCTCGGTCGTCAGCGTTCGTTTTATCGTGCAGGAGAAACCGCCCATCGCGAAGGAAAAGACGGGGAGTCCCAGCGCGCAGGAAACGGAGCTTAACTTAACCGAAATCGAAAAACTCAACACGTTCCGATGGAGGGATAATCCGCCAAAAGGCATGTTCGCGCCCAAACAACCGCCTGCGCCATTGTCGGACAAAGAGAAAGCGGAATTAACCAAACTCCGCGCTAAAGCGGATATCCATATCAAGGCGCTTGAAGTGGAGGCATCGGCGGCCGCCACCGAAGAAGCCGCCCAAGCGAAATTGCATGAGTTGGGCCGCTACTATTACCTCTATGGATTGCCGGCGCAGGAAATCCGGTCGGCGTTGCACATAGTCGTGGAACGAATCAAGAACGATGCCGTTCGCGTGAAAGTCGACGCGAATTTCAAATCGTTTTGGGAGACTTTTGTCTATAAGCATAAAAATTACAAACCGTTTGAAAAAATCTACGACAATATGATGGAGCGGGAAAAGCCGCCCGTGACGCCGGAAAAACCGCCCATCAAGCCCCCCGCCGATGGAAACAAGTAATACCGGGCGCGCATGAACCGCGACCGCAAGGGAGCGGCCACTAAGAATCCACATCAATATATAGGGGAACTCTCGCGCGTGGATTCGAATAAGCTGAACAAACCAACCACACCGCTTTGGAATGTCGCCCGTGTCACCCATGATATTTCCGAAGGGGCAATTCATCAGAGTCTGGACGCGCTGAGCCGGAGCGAACTGGCGGCGATCCCCGATTTGGAGAATCGCGTCGCGGGCGCATTGCAGGATCCGAAACCGCTGGACATCGTCATGCCGGTGCTCAACGCGGTGCTCGCTGCACAATATTACGAGGTTTTTGGGGCGCTGGGACTGCCGCGCGCGATTCGCATCTACGAACCCTGCGTGGGCGCGTCGGTTCCCGTAATTCTCGCCGCCGAAGCGCACAGTGGCGGAACGGCGGAGTACCTAACGATCAATCTCAACCGCAAACTCTGCAACCAGCTTCGGCCCAAAATCGCCCATCTCAAGATGGCGATCCGGATCGTCGAGGACCACGCGCAAAAAGCACTGGATTATCTGCCGCCCCACAGCCTTGACGTGGCCTGTTTCCATCACGCCGTAAACGATATTCTGCAAACGGCGGTGTCGGAACCGCGCGGGATGGATACGACGGCCATCGACTGGTTCCCAAGCGAACGTCAAATGATCGAGTGGCTTGCGGAGGACGCCGGGGCGCAACGACTCGATCAACGCGGCAAGCCGGAACTCTTGAAAATCGTCGGCGATGCGGTGCGGCTGGTGCGTCCGGGAGGATACCTGCTCTTCGATCATTTCAACTGGCATAAATTCATCGGAGTCACCTGGTTCCCGTGGGATCTCTTCTACAATCTGATCCCCCTCGCGCGGCAATGGATCGCAGCCAGCGGATTGCCGGTAACGGAAGTGCGCCTCGACGGCGTCAATCCGCAGTGGTGGCTGATACTTCGGGTGCAGAACTGATTATTTACCATTTTTCATTTCTCATTTGCCATTTTTCATTTTCCATTTGTCTTCGAATTCGCGATAAATGGAAAATGATAAATGGAAAATGGAAAATGGTAAATAATAAGCGGTAGGTTAGTGTACATCATATTTTGGAGAACGTATCGTGACTCATAGCCAGTCTCTCGCCGTATCGATTCTCATAGCAGCCGCCTTGCACATTTTACCCATCGTCGCGGCGGAACCGAAACAGGAACCGTTGTGGCCGAATGGAGCTCCCGGCGCCAAAGGGGCCGGCCCGGCCGATACGCCCGGATTGACCGTATACCTTGCGCCGGAGGGCAAGGCCAACGGCGCCGCTGTCGTGATCTGCCCGGGTGGCGGCTACGGCGGATTGATGATGACCTACGAAGGCAGCGACGTCGCCAAATGGCTCAATGAACAAGGCGTGGCGGGAATCGTGCTTAAGTATCGCGTAAGTCCATACCGGCACCCCGCGCCGCTTCTCGACGCGCAGCGCGCAATGCGAATTGTCCGCTCGCGCGCCGAAGAATTGAAATTGGATCCGAAACGCATCGGCGTGATGGGTTTCTCCGCCGGCGGACACGTCGCCTCGACGCTCGGCACGCATTTCGACGACGGCGATCCGAAAGCCGCCGATCCGATCGACCGCGCCGGCTGCCGTCCCGATTTCATGGTGCTCGTTTACCCGGTCATAACCATGGGCGAAAAAGGCCACGGCGGATCGCGGGCCAATTTGCTCGGAAAGACGCCATCCGAAGCGGACATTGAATTGTTATCGAACGAAAAACAAGTTACCGAGAAAACGCCGCCCACGTTCGTCGTACATTCGACAACGGATCACGTGGTGCCCGTCGCCAACAGCGCCATGTTTTACGAAGCCCTGAAAGCACACAACATCGAGGCCGAATTCCTCGAACTGCCGACAGGAGAACACGGCCTGGGCTGCGGTAAAGGGGAATTGTGGGCCGAATGGCAGGCCAAATGCGCCGATTGGCTTAAAACGAAAGTGCTGAAGAAATAAGTACCATTTACCAAATGGTAATGTAATTGGTAACCGTTCAGCCCCAAAAAACTCTCGCACAAAGGCACGAAGAACACAAAGATGCACAAAGAATTAATCCCTATATTGTCTCAACATTCATCGTTCATTTCGTCTATTTTACATACTCTTCGTGCTTCTTGGTGTTTTGTGCGAGATACTTTTTAAAGGAGGCTACGCCTTGCGCTCCGGCGGGCGAATCGGCCGCCAGCAAGCACCATCCGCTTTCAGCAAGCGCGCGGCATCGGCCGGACCGTCCGTGAAGGGCGTATAATTTGGGTATATGGGCGGAGGCAGATTCGCCCAGGATTCTTGCAGTGAACTGACGAAACTCCACGCTTGAAATACTTCATCGACGCGCGTGAAGAGCGAGGCGTCGCCGCGCATCGCATCCAGCAGCAGGCGTTCGTACGCTTCGGGCGAGCGCTGCTCGAAAACGCCTTCGTATAAAAACTCCATATCCACTTCGTCCAGCACCATTTTCATGCCGGGCTGTTTGCAGGCCATGGAGAGGCTAATGCCCTCCGTGGGCTGGATGCGCAAGAGGAGTTGATTGGTTACTGGATCGTCGGACATCAGGCAGTAGTCGGACTCTCTGTTATGCTGGAACAAACTCATCGGCGGGCGCTTAAACGTCACCGCAATTTCGCTCAGCCGCGCCGACAGCCGCTTGCCCGTGCGCAGATAAAACGGAACGCCGGCCCAGCGCCAGTTTTCGATCTTTAATTTCAAAGCGACGAAACTTTCAGTTTGCGAATCGGCAGCGACATTTTCCTCCTGCCGATAGCCTGCGACAGGCTGCCCGTCCTCTTTCACACCAGGCCCGTATTGCCCTCTTACGGTGTCTTTGGCTGCGAGGGCGGGGGTGAAATGCTGGATCGCGCGCAGCAGCATGCCTTTCGCGCCGCGAATTGAATTCGCATCGAGAACAGGCGGCGGCTCCATGGCCACCAAGGTCATCAATTGAAGCAGGTGATTTTGCAGCATGTCGCGCGTGGCGCCAGCCGTATCGTAATAAGCGCCACGCTTGCCTTCCATGCCCAGCGATTCGGCCACGGTGATCTGTACGTGCTCGACATACTTGTTGTTGAACAGCGGCTCGAAAATAGAGTTGCCAAACCGAAAGCTGAGGATGTTCTGGACGGTTTCTTTGCCCAGATAGTGGTCGATGCGGTAGATTTGAGATTCATCCAGCACGGTCGAAATATCGTTGTTCAATTGTTGCGCGCTGGCCAGGTCGCGGCCAAAGGGCTTCTCAATAATCACGCGGCTCCACGGCTTGCCAAACTTGTCGGCGATCAAACCGGCATGGCCCAATTGCTGGATAATCTTTGGAAAAAAAGCAGGCGTCACCGAGAGATAAAAAAGGCGATTGCCGCCGAGCTGCCGGGCCGTGTCGAGTTCGAGAAGCTTTGCTTTGAGATTCTCAAACGACTTTGGATCGTCGTTATTGCCGGCGACATAATGCAGCGCCTGTATGACCGGGTGGCTCGCGAGATCGTTTGGGGCGTCCTTGCCGAGAACCTCGCGCAACGATTTGACGACGGAGTCGCGATACGCGTCGTCGGACATGGGCGTGCGCGAAAAGCCGACGACCGCAAACCGCTCCGGCATAAATCCGCCGGCGTGCAAATGGAACAACGCCGGGATGAGTTTGCGATGCGCCAGATCGCCGGACGCGCCAAAAATGACGATCGCCAGCGGGTCCGTGGCGCGCATGCCGTCCGCTCCAGCGAGCGCCGAATGTTCCTTGGGAAGAGGGCGTTTGAGAATTGTCGTCATTCCACGCTTGGCGTTCATGAGAACCTCCGAAATCAGCCCTACTTTTACTGCACCGCGCAGTGTATCTCAACGCATATTTAAGGAGAATGCGCGCAGGGAAATCCACGCCGAACTGAGCCGTGCTTGATCTTATTGACCCGCGCGTTTCTAAAGCGTCATTATCGCGCCGCGCCGGGCAAGTTGAACGAGGCGGTCGAGCAAAGGCGTATTGGGAAGATACGCCGTGCGAGACCAACGAAGTTCAACGCCGCCCGCCGCAAGCGAGAAT
>JBBRQD010000152.1:0-11893 GCA_038227045.1 Planctomycetota bacterium | reverse complement strand
TTGCTCCTCAGCAGAGCTCGCTTCCGTTTCGCTGGTCAAGTTGGATCGTAAAGAAAGCCTGCTTCAGCGCAACGATCGTTGCCCAGGCGAACCGGGAAATCTAATTGTCGTCGGCCGGAGGAATGATTGTCGCTGGACAACCGCGAATGCTTCCACTGCAATTTGCAGCCATTGTTGCAGGGATGACGTACCAGTCCACCGTCACCGTCATGTTTACGCCGAATAACGATTTCGGATCGATATCGGGGCGATCGGCAAAACCGTAGTTTAGCGGTCCAACGGCCTATACCGAACCCTAACTATTGCCGTCCACCGTAGAGAACGCAAAGCCGGGACGCAGCTCATTGAGCAGCTTTTGAGCATTCGTTCTATGATGATATCGCCAGAGCACGAAATACCGCAGCTACACACCTTGATTCAATATGGTTGCAGAGAGCAGACCCGTGCACGAACATCTCCAGAATGAAAAAGTCGCGACGCGCGTCATCATCGCGGATAATCAGACGGCTTTCTGTTTCTATGCAAAGAAGTGCGCCTTAAATTAATGGGCACTTGCTCTATTTTACTCTCGCTGGATTTCTAAATTGGAAAAGACCTTATGCAGCCAAAATCATCGATTGGATCGGAGCGCCCAATCCAAACATCCCCCTCATAAAAAGTTCTAATGGTGTCCTGTCGCCCCGGGTTAAAGCCTATGTCACTGGTTATGCCGGTGCAGCGCATGGGATGCAGCAAGTGCAAGAATGTTTTAAATGAGATTAAATCTGTGGTAGTCGTAAACAATAACGTAAACAACAGGAAGTGTAAAATATATAAAGTCTTTAATGACATGAACATAATATGTAAAAAAACAGACTGTAAATCTGTCTCCGAAAGGATACGGGGGTTCAAATCCCTCTCTGCCCACCATTTTTAGCTTTACCGAAGTCAGACACTTCCCCGACACATGACGCACAAAACGGCGATTCTTTCCTTGAGAGTTGCACGGCGTCACGTCCGGCTGACGACACCGTACCGATTCATTCAAAACACTTCCCGTGATGATTTGACGGCGCTATTACGGCACCGGCTTTGCCGGGCTTGCGGCCGTTTGGCTGAAATTGCCGGAAATTATTCGCGCCGCAAATCTGGCGCAGAAACAACGCGGCCCACGCGGCGTGCCTCGAAAGGATCATCTACAGTGGGCCGTTTGATTTCAACTGGGGGTCTACGACAACTGCTTCAACCTTTCGGCTTAAATTCATCCATCAGATCCTGAGCCTTCTTGGCGGCACCGGTATTTGGACAGCGCTGAATGATGGTTCTACAGCCCCCGACCAGACCCTGTAAGGCTTCGATATTGATCTTCACGAACGCCGGGTCTTTCGGATCTTTCAGACCCTTCACGGGCTTCAATTTGTCGTTCAATGCTTCAATGATCTTCCACATGCCGGCGCCTTCGAGCTCTTTCTTAATGACCGGATCCTTCTTCATCGCGGCGGATTCGTCGGTCGCTTTTTTGGCGATTTCGTCACCGCTGAATTGCAGCGACAGCCGGTCGAACTTGGATAAGGCGGCCACTGGGTCATCGGCCTTCTTTTCCATGGCCGAGGCCAATTGCTCCTCGGCATTGCCGTGGAGCGCATCGTACATCATTGTGGCTTCGGCAACTTCGGCGGCGTCTTTGCTGGTCTTTTTGGTGGCGAGCGTCTTGAGCACCGTGCCGAGTCCCAAACCGGAGCGGATCTGAGCGGCCAAAGGGGCCAGTTTCACATAGGGGCCGGGGCCGGCCATCGCAGCGCCGCATTCCTTTACCGCGGAAACCACTTTCTTTTCGAGTTCCGCCCCGCGCAGCCCGCTGTCCGTTATCAATTTGCCATCGGGGCCAAACAGGAAACCGTGCGGGATCCCGCTGACGGCCGCACCTTTAAGACTTCCCCCGGTTGTGGCTTCAAAATCCGCGCTCTTTGACTTCATGAACTCGGCGATTTCGGCTTCGGTCGAACCCTGGCATTCCAACCCAACGATTTCAAAACCTTCGGCCGCATGTTTCTTGTAGAGTGACGCCCAACTGGGCATCTCGCCAACGCAAGCCCCTCAGTGCGTTCCCCAGTAGACCACAAAAACCACTTTACCGTTCAAGTCCTTCGGCGTGAGATTCGGACCGGATCCGTGCTTGCCGATCGACAGATCGCTGATCGTCATCGCCGACGCGGAAGCACAGACGAAGAGCAGCGAGAAAAGCAGAGACCGCAGAATTGAACTCATGAAAACACTCCACAAAATGCGTTGAAAATCTCTAGGAACCGCACCGTCTGGACGTGAAAACCCAAAAACGGCTGACGGTATTATACAGTACGACGATGGGCCATTCAGCTTACTGCAAAAATAGTGAAATTTGCTCAGATTTCCGGGAAGCCGGAAAGCACTCCGTCAGAGGCTGTATCGACCCATGCCTTCCGGCAGGAGGCAGGTCAATTCCGCGCTCATCGTTTTGCTCTATTGGCGTTTCAACGGCAATCGCGCGATTACAGCCTGCGCCAGCCGCGCGGTCTCAACCGCGGCCGGATCAAGCTGATTCGACGCTTTAATCGCGTTGGAACAATTCTGGTACGCCGTCACCCAGCCTGTTCCGCCCGCGCCGATCGCTACCGCGAAGCGCTTGGACCAGATCTTTCCGATCAGCAGATAAGTGTAGGCATTGAACGCCTTCTCGTCGTCTTTTCCGGCTTTTGATCTCAACGCATGGTCCAGGTCGCTTAGTGCCGCGTTCTCGGAGGCCGCGTTCCAGCCTTTGGCTGCGTCTGCCATTGCCGTCGGGTCGAGACTGTCCGGCAGCGGATCGATCAGCGCCGGCACCTGCGCCATCGCGCGCAGAAGGTAAACCCGCGGGTCGTCTTTGCTCCTCAGTCGGCCATCGAGCTCGGTCTTCGCCTCCTTCGCTTTTCCATCTTTGATCATCGCCAGCGCAGGGTCCGTCTTGATGCCAAGACGGTCCTCGCGGATCTGCCACAGCGCGCGTTTTTCGCCACTGGGAAGGAACAACGGGCGCGGCGACCATGCCTTCGGCGCCTGCTTCGTTATCCACACGCTCATCGCCTGGAAGAATTCCATCGGCGGCGTGTGCCCCGCGCCGGGTGCCTCGACGTAGACGTGGTCGATGTTGCGCTTCTTGAGTTCCTCGACGGCAATACGCACGTTCTTTACATCCGCCAACGACACGCCGGCGGTGTCCTTCTCGCCATGCAGAATGTAAAACGGAATGCCGCGCAGGTTTTCGAGCACCTCGCCGCCCATCGCCGCCGGATGCCCCGCCGCCGACCCGCCGCAGCTCCAGACGTGCGGCTGCTCCAGCAGATGCGACCACGTGCCCATGCCGCCCATCGATGCGCCTGTAATGACCAGCCGCCGGAAATCGATGCGGTAATTGCGCGCCGCCCAGTCGATAATGCGATAGACGTTCGCCATCTCCGGGTCTGCGTTCCACATATTGTTGATTGCCGTCGTGGTCGGGTAGAGGACGAAGTAGCCGGCATCGTTTAATTGCGGCGAATAAAACGGCACCATGTTGTTGCCGTCGGAGTTGCTGCCGTGAAGTGCGATCACCAAACCCCACGCCTTCGCCGGCGTATAGCCTTTTGGGGCCGAGCAATTGAACCAGGCCCGCGGATTCTCCTTCGCCCAAGGGCACTGAACGCGCAGCATATTCCCGGGCAGGGGTGGAGCGGCCTTCGCGATGCGCTCAAAATCGTCGAGCGCAAGCCCTGGCTCCTTCGGCAGTATTTCTTTTTTAAAGAGCTCGGCCCGCTTGCCCGCATCGGTCTCGGCGAAGAACGCATCCAGCGACGTCTCGAGCTTCTCTGCCTTCGCGGCGTCCCACAAGCCCGCGGGCACCGCGGGAGTGGCGGCACACGCAACACCCGCTGCCCACAACAACGAAACAAGCATGTTCGCGCGCTGAATCAATGTTGACCCTCCTCCATATCGTCGAGTGACGTGGCATCGCTGCTCAATGCTGCGTGCAGCTTCAAGAATCTTAGCCCGACTTTTTCCAAAACCATTTCGCAGGCTTTGGGCGAATACGCCATGAGCCATGGCGATTCGGGATCGGCGAGCAGCACCGTGTTACAGTGGAAAATGATTGATTTTGCGCAGCAAAGCGCCGGTTAGGTTATTGGCGCTTCACACGAAGAGGGCGAAAGGAGAAGTACCGGCGGAGGGATTTGAACACGGAGAGAGTAATTTTACGTTTTACGACGCAAACGCAAAAAAAACTCACAAAAAACAAAAAATGGAAGGCGAAGTGGAAACAGCTCGGGTCAGTTCTTATCCATTGGATGATTGGGGCACCGTCCTTTTTATTTAAGGTTATTGAATACAAACGCGACGATTGGAGCGCCGTGCCACGGATTTCATCAATATTGACACCCAGTGATTCAGAGTTACGCTGATGTTGTTTATAGTGCACTGTGACGCGAAGTCAGCGGAGACAGTACGTTTATGACAGCATTGGCCGTACCCGCCGGGTTGACGACGACCGAAGCGCCATTTATTGAAGCGGCGCAGGCGCACGGTCAATTATATATTCACCAGCCCTATGAACTCTATACCGACGAAAATCAGGAGGCCTGGCGGCGGTTGTACGGACGCATGCGCCCGCGCTGGGAACGCTATGCGAACACGCATTTTCTCGAAGGCATCCACGCGCTATGCCTCGATCCGCAGCGCATCCCGAAACTCGAAGACGTGAACCGCTTCCTGAGTCCGCTGACCGGATTTCAAGCGAAGGCGGTGAGCGGATATATCCCGTCGTTCCTCTTCTTCGACTGCTTGCGCAACCGTGCGTTCCCGACAACGATCACCATCCGCCGTTCCGACAAACTCGATTACCTGCCCGAGCCGGATATTTTTCACGACATCGCCGGACACGTTCCCATGCACACGGACAAGCACTTCGCCGAAACGCTCGTGCGCTTCGGCGAATGCGCGCACACCGCGGTCGATATCGTCGCGAACATCCGCGACGAAGCGCAGCGGGTTCGCACGGTCAGCAGCATCATGCGCGCCATGGCGCGCTTCTTCTGGTTCACGATTGAATTCGGCTTGATGCAATCGAAACCGGCCGTGCCGGAGCCAAAGGGGCTGCGTGTTTTTGGCAGCGGCCTGCTCAGCTCGTACGGCGAGATTGAACATGCGATCGAATCGCCCGATGTTCAACGCTTCCCAATTCAACTGGAGTGGGCCATCAATCAAGGATTCGAGATCGATCACTATCAGCCGCTGCTTTTTTGGGTGGACAGCTTCGATCACCTGTTCAGCCTCGTCGACCGTCTTGAGAAAATGCTGCGCGACGGAAAGTTGAACAACGTCGCGCCGGGCGAACCGCTGGTGAACGAACAGGATTTGAAAAGTTTTCTGCATCAGGTTGAGAATTGAACATAAAAATAAGGGGATCCGCCGTGCTTCCTGCCGAATCCAGAACTGAATCCGTCCGAATTAATAACCCGCTCGGCGTCCGCGGCGTCGACCACATCGAATTTTATGTCGATGACGCCAAGACGTGGGCGGATTATTACGTCAAGCGCTACGGCATGTATCGCCGCGCCATCGGCCGGCCCGAATCCGGATTGCCCGGCCGGATTTCGCACGTCGTGGGGCAGGGGCGCGTGGTCTTCGTCTTTACGCAGGCGGAAGGCAACGGGCCAATTGCCGGCGAGATCCGGGCACACTTTGCGAAACACGGCTGCGGCGTGAAAGACGTCGCCTTCCGCGTTGGCGACGCACAGGCCGCGCTCGACGGCGCGGTCAAAGCCGGCGCGCGCGAAGCGCGGCCGCTGACTCAGGGCAACGCGGATTACCGCTCGGCGGCCATCCAGGTTTACGGCGACACGATTCACAGCTTCATCGAGCGCGGCCATCACGGAAAATTCGCGCCGGGCTACGAAAACGTCGCGGACGGAATCGAAGACGGCGAGATCAATTTCGCCATGATCGATCACATCGTCGCCAACGTCGAAAACATGAATGAATGGGTGGAGTTCTACGCGCGCGTCTTCGGCTTCGATCAGACCGCGCACTTCGACATCAACACCGGCCGCAGCGCGCTGATGAGCAAAGTGGTCGGCGACGAAGACGGCTACATCAAGCTCCCGATCAACGAACCGTCCAGCAAAAACAGCCAGATTCAGGAATTTCTCGACGTGTACAACGGCCCCGGCGTACAGCACATTGCCCTACTGACGCCGAACATCGCGACCACCGTCCGCGAGATGCGCGCGCAGGGCGTCGAGTTCATGGATGTCCCCGACTCCTATTACGACGAGAATTTCTATCAGCGCGTTGGCAAGATCAAGGAAAACATCGACGAACTGAAGCCGCTCAAAATCCTCGTCGACCGCGACCGCCCCGACGGCTATCTGCTGCAGTTGTTTACGCACGCGCTCTTCGGCCGCCCGACTCTTTTCCACGAAGTCATCCAGCGCCGCGGAAATTCCGACGGCTTCGGCGAAGGCAATTTCAAGGCGCTCTTTGAAGCCATCGAGCGCGAACAAGCGAAGCGAGGAGCGCTTTAACGGCATGGCCACTCTCCCCATCTCCATCCCTCCCACCTTCCGTGATTTCTACAGCTTCGAGCAGCACGTCAAAACCTGCCGGGCCAAACGCGGATTGACGGTCGTCGAGGGCTGGTACCAGGCGCCCGTCTTCTACTATTCGAATCCGTTCAGCCTGATCGGCCCCGACGAGCCGGTCTCCGCGCCTGAAGGCTGCAACGAACTGGACTACGAATTGGAACTCGGTGTCGTCATTGGCACGAACGGAAAAAATATCCGCCGAGAAGACGCGTGGAAACACGTCGCGGGTTTCATCGTCGTCAACGATTTCTCCGCGCGCGATATTCAGCGGCGCGAAATGGCCGTCGGGCTTGGCCCGGCGAAGGCGAAGGATTTCGCCACCGCGGTCGGGCCGCGATTGGTCCCGTTGAGCGAGCTTGGCGCGCAGATCAATGGCGAGACCGTCACTCTGGCGATGTCCGCGCGGCTGAACGGAAAAGCGCTGTCACGGGGAAATTCGCGCGACCTGTATTTTTCGTTTCCGCAGATGATCGAATTCGCGTCGCGCGACTGCGAACTGCGCACGGGCGATCTGCTCGCGTCGGGCACCGTCGGCACGGGCTGCATTTTGGAACTTGGCCCCGAAATTACCGGGGGCTGGCTTAAGCCTGGCGACGTTGTAGAATTGGAGATTGAAAAACTGGGCGTGCTGCGGAACCTCATCACCGCCCGCGCCTGACCCAAGCCTGAAAGGAGCGTTGTCCCATGCCCAACTACATGCGTTTCGGCGACATTCCTCAAAAGCGCCATACCCGCCTCGCACGCAAAGGCGAGAGTTTTGCCAATGAAGGTATGTGTTACGAACACGTGATCACTACGGCCGGCTTCGACCGGGCGTATTCAATCATGTACCACCTTCGTCCGCCAACGCGGGTCAAAGCCGCCGAGGCGGCAGGACAGTGGACGATCCCGCTCGCCGACGATCCGGTTTTGCGCCACCATCATTTCCGCTCGGCGGGAATGGCGCGGCAGGGCGATCCGATCAGAGGGCGCGTGCCGATCCTGACCAATCCGGACGTCACCTGCTACCGCTGTCGGCCCGGAGTGAATCAATCCGTGCTTTATCGCAACGGCGCTTCAGACGAAGTGATCTTCGTCTTCAGCGGCGGCGGCGAAATGGAATCGCAGTTCGGGAGACTCGCGTACCGGTCGGGCGATTACATCGTCATTCCGCGCGGAACAACGTACCGGCTGGTTCCGGCTGACATCAAAACGGAAGATTATCTCGTCTTCGAATCGGCGGGCACCGTCCGCATTCCGGAGCGCTACAGAAATCCCGACGGGCAGATCAAGCTGGGCGCGCCGTACTCCGAACGTGATCTTCATGGACCGCGCGAAGGGCTTTTCATCGACGATCCGCGCGACACCGAAGTGCTGGTCAAAGATGGCACCCGCCTGACGCGCTACGTGCTGGCCAGCCATCCGTTCGATGCGGTGGGGTGGGACGGGTTCGTGTATCCGTACACGTTCAACGTCGACGCGTTTGAACCGATCACCGGGACCATCCACCAGCCGCCGCCGGTACAGCAAACGTTCGAAGCGCCGGGGTATGTCATCTGCACGTTTGCGCCGCGGATGCTGGACACGCATCCGCAGGCGATCAAAGTGCCGTACGTCCATTCAAACGTCGAAGCTGACGAAGTGCTCTTTTACGTGCGCGGCAATTTCGGCAGCCACAAAGGCGTCGAACCGGCGTCCCTCACACACCACCCGCGAGGAATTCCGCACGGCCCGCACCCGGGCACGATCGTGGCCAGCATGGACGCGGTGTGCACCGAAGAACTCGCCGTGATGTTCGATGCGGAAAAGCCGCTCGCGATCACCACTGATGCGATGAAGATGGACGACCCCGCTTACTTGTTGTCGTGGCTGTGATCGGTTACAGAGCCGCGCACGTTAGTAAGCGGCCAAGTGGAGAGTCGAAATAAATTGGCCGCTTACTGACGTGCGCGGCTCTGGAAAATCGAAAAATCATGGTTATCGATCCCGCGTCCGCTCCGCCCCGCGATGTCTACCGCATGATGGTCTCGCTCATCACGCCGCGGCCGATTGCGTGGGTCTCCACGCTTTCGCCACAGGGCATATCGAATCTCGCGCCGTTCAGCTTCTTCAACGGCATCGGAGCCAATCCGCCTACGCTTCTTTTCTGTCCGGTGAACAACCGCCATGGACAGAAAAAGGACACGTTGCGGAATGTTGAAACGACGCCGGAGTTCGTCGTGAACGTCGTTCCGTACGCGCTCGCCAAGCCGATGAACGACACGTCGGAAGAGTTGCCTTATGAAGTCAGCGAGTTCGAAAAAGCAGGGATCGCGACGGAAGCGTCGTCGCGCGTCAAACCACCGCGCGTCAAAGATTCGCCGATCCATCTGGAATGCGTGGTCCATCAAATCCTGAACCTCGGCACGGGACCGCTCGGAGCGAACGTCGTCATTGGCCGAATTCTGTTGATCCACGTCGCCGACAGCGTGCTCGGCCCGGACGGGCTGATCGATCCATTAAAACTCGACACGATCGGGCGCATGGGCGGGAGCACGTACACGCGAACCACCACTCTGTTCGACCTCACGCGCCCGGGCGCATGAGGAGTGAAGGGACGCTTTATGGCTTCGGTTGTTGTGCGTCCCAGCGAATTTCGGACTGTATTGGATTGGGCCACGCTGGCTTTGTATAGCGTGTGGAGAAAGGGCGTTGTCGATTTATATAAGACTACCGGCGGAGGGATTTGAACCCCCGACACATGGATTATGATTCCATTGCTCTACCAACTGAGCTACGCCGGCAACGAACAAACGGTCGGGATTGGGATTGGGCAGGCGGTCGGCTGCGGGACGACTATAATGGCGGGCTCGACGGGACTCGAACCCGCGACCTTCGGCGTGACAAGCCGACGCTCTAAACCAACTGAGCTACGAGCCCACTTTTAATTCCTTCAAACCTGCTTTTCACCGCACTGTCTGGCGACGATCCCCGACTCACAACAGATGGGCAATGAGGGACTCGAACCCCCGACCCCCTGCGTGTAAAGCAGGTGCTCTAACCAACTGAGCTAATCGCCCGATTCACGTCGAACGCCACACGGACGGCTACCCATTTCCGGCTTTCCGCCAGCGGGAAGGGGTTTATATCATGCGCGCCGGGGCGATCAAGTTAAATCTCGTTTTATTTCAACTCCCGCGGCGTCATCATTTCCGGCATCCATACGCGCCCAGTTCGCTTCCACGCCTCTTCCTGATTCTTCAATTTTATCTCGATTTCCGCTTCCTTTAATGTCTCAATCCGGCCGTCGGAAAAGAGCGCTTGAATCCCCAATTTGCGTTTGTATTCAGGAACATTTTCATACACCAGCAGCGATGCCGTCGAGTCGTCGGTGCGCATGCCGGGAATGTACACGTATCCGGGCTGTTCCGGCCACGCCGGGTGCGTCAAGTTTCCTGCGTTCGGAAGGTATTCCGGCGTCAGCAACGCCGCGCGCTCCGGATACCGTCCGCGATTCTTCGCCGCATACGCCTTCAATGCCGCGCCGATACCGGTCAAATTCTGCGCGCTGGTTTCGCGCCGGCTCGTGAACATGGCCCGTTGATAGGTCGAAAAAGCAACGAACACCCCGCCCGAAATCGCCGCCAGTGTCAACATAAAGACAATGGCAAACCGCGCCGATGGTGTATTTTTCTTCGACATGAAAAGCGCTTTCCTGGACACTGTCGTATACTTTCAGCAGTATCTTAATATAGAGGAGCCATAATGGGCGGGATTTTCAAATCGTATGACGTTCGCGGCATCGTGCCCGACCAGTTGACCACCGGCGACGCGTACCGTATCGGCAAAGCCACAGTCGCTCATCTCCACGCCCGGACGCTCGCCGTGGGCCGCGACGCGCGCATTCAATCGCCCGACATCGCTGCCGCCTTGATGGCTGGCATCACCGCCGCCGGAGCCGACTGCCTCGACCTTGGCATGAATCCGACGCCAATCACGTACTACGCGACCGGCGTGCTCGGCAAAGCTCTGCAGGGCGCGATTCAGGTGACGGCGTCGCACAATCCGTCGCAGTACAACGGCTTTAAATTCACGCGCGGCGGGGCACTGCCGATGAGTTACCACACGGGCATCTCCGACATCGAAGCGCTCTACAAGCTGGACTTGCCCGCGCTGGCAAGGCAGCGCGGCAAGATTCAGCTCAAGAATTTGCGTCCCGGATACATCAAACATTGCCTGCAATTCGCGGAGATCAAACGGCCGCTGAAAATCGCCATCGACACAGGCAACGGCGTGATGGGCGACATTCTTCCCGATCTGTTGAAAGGCCTGCCGCAGATCAAATTCGTGCCGCTCTTTTTCAAACCCGACGGGCGCTTCCCAAATCATGACGCCAATCCGTTGAAGGCCGAGAATCTCGTCGATTTACAGAAAGCAGTCATCGCAAAGAAATGCGATCTCGGCGTGGCGTTCGACGGCGACGGCGACCGCGTGGCGTTCGTCGACGAAACCGGCGCGGCGGTGCCGGGCGACCTGGCCGGCGCGCTGATGGCTCAAATGCTCCTGCTGAAAAACAAAGGCGCGAAAGTGCTCTACGATGTTCGCGCGACGAAAGCCCTGCCCGAAGCGATCGCCGCGGCCGGCGGAGTGCCGCTGGAATCGCGCGTCGGGCACAGCCACATCAAGGCCGGCATGCGCACGCAAAAAGTATTGATGGCCGCGGAACTCAGCGGCCACTATTACTTCCGCGATTTCTTTTACAGCGACTCCGGCGAAACCGCATTTTTCCTGGTCTTGAGCCTGCTGAGTCAGGGGACGCTCAAGGCCAGCGAACGGGTCGCGCCCCTGCTCCGCTACCATCACACCGGCGAAATCAATTTCGAAGTCCACGACGCCGCCAAGACCATCGCCGCAGCCGAAGCAAAGTACGGCCCGTCGGCGAAGTCGATCAGTAAAATCGACGGCGTGAGCATCGACATGGGTTCGTGGTGGTTCAATCTGCGCATGAGCAACACCGAACCGGTGGTGCGCCTGAATCTCGAAAGCCTGACATCGAAAGACGAGATGGAAACGAGAAAGGCGGAGTTGTCGGCATTGATCGCGGGGTAACGATGACGCGCACGAAAAGTTCCGTGCGCGTCACCGTTATTATAAGCTTTTAGCTTTTAGCCGTTTTGCCGTAAGCTATTGACCCGCGCATTTCTAAAGCGTCGTTATCGCGCCGCGCCGGGCAAGTTGAACGAGGCGGTCGAGCAAAGGCGTATCAAGAGGATACGCCGTGCGAGGCCAACGAAGTTCAACGCCGCCCGCCGCAAGCGAGAACG
>JBBRQD010000151.1:0-11964 GCA_038227045.1 Planctomycetota bacterium | reverse complement strand
CATGCGCAACGCCATCCTTTCGGTTCTGCGGCAAAACAAAATAAAGAACGTCGCGCGAGCCTTGCGGCGCTTCGCCGCACACCCCGGCGAAGCCATCGCTTTGCTGGCGCGCAAGGCGACGGACTTTTGAAAGGCCCTGGAACATTGACGACAACATCGGCAAGTTGCTGGACAAGGTGACTGCTTTGGGCATTGAGCGCGAGACGCTGATTGTATTCATGAACGACAATGGCGGCACCGAAGGCGTGAAGGTGTTCAATGCCGGGATGCGCGGGCAGAAAGTGACTGCGTGGCTGGGTGGCACGCGCGCGGCGTCGTTCTGGCGCTGGCCGGGGACGCTCAAACCCGCCGATGTGGAGGCCGTGTGCGCGCACATCGATTTCTTTCCGACGATCGCGGAACTGGCTGGCGCGAAATTGAGCGATGAGGTCAAGGCGCAAGTGGAGGGGCGCAGCCTTGTGCCGCTGCTCCACGATCCCAAGGCGGCATGGGCCGAGCGGAATCTATTTACGCATGTGGGGCGTTGGCTGAAGGACAGCCCGCCGGAGACGCTCAAGTATACGAATTGCGCCGTGCGGAATGGCAAGTGGCATCTGGTATTGCCCAACGGCGGCGAACACGCGCGCTGGCAGTTGTATGACGTCAAGGCGGACATCGGGGAGAAAACCGATTTGGCCGCGGAGAATCCAAAGGTTGTCGAGGTGCTTTCCGCCGCTTATGAGAAATGGTGGGCGGATGTTGTGCCGATGTTGGAAAATGAAAGAGTGGTCGGGCCGAAGATTAATCCGTTTAAAGCGCTTTATTGGAAGCAATTTGGCGGGGAACCAAGTGAGGAACTCTTGAAACAGATGGATCCGAGCCGGCGGATTGAGGTGCCTGTTAAGAAGAAGCCTTGAATCGGCTGCTTTTTTTGCCGATGGCGATTGTTTTGGAATCGACGCGTCTTGCCGATTCGCACTGGCAGCATACGGCCGCTGCCAGTGGCACACGACAAAACGGCTCAAGCTGGATTCGAACTACATCACATTCTTTTTAGTGCTTTTTCCGCGGCTTTTTTGATGGCTCGCGTCCATTCTTTGTCGCTGGAATGGTACTTCAAATACACGCGCACTTGATCGGCGTACTGCAACGCTTTCAATTCGCCGAGCGCTTCGATGGCGTAGAGTTTTGTTTCGTCGTCGCAGTCTTGCAGCACGGCGGCGATGTGTTTGGCTGCGCTGGGATGGCTGCTTTTTGTCAGCGCTTCGCAGAGGCGACCGCGCAACGATGCGTGCTGCTTGTCGAGCGCGAGGGCCGCGAGGTTTTCGCCGAGTTCGAGTTCGGCGAGATTGGACAGGGCCTGGCACAGTACAAAGCGATGTGTGCGCTTGGCGGGGAGCGGGAATTGGGCGAGCAGCAATCGCCCCAGCGCGAGCCGGACGGATTTGTCTGAAATCGGCAGCGTGTAGAGGCCGGTGAGTTCTTCGTGGATGACGCGATCGATCGACGTGGTGTGGACTTCGACGAGTATTTGCGCGACGGCCGGCGTGATCTTCGCGGAACCTTTGCGGAGCGTGCCGAGGCTTGCGCCCACAACGGCCAGACGCTCGTTGAGCTTTTTCAAATCTTCCTGAGTGATTTGCTTTAGCAGATCCTGAATCACGGGATTGTGGGTCTCGCCGTATTCGGTGAATTTTGTGGCGACATCCGGGCTTGTTCCCGCAATTGCGCCGCGTTCGATGTCAATCTTTACCGCGTCCCACAGTAATTCAAGCGTTACCGTGCAGCTTGCCGCGCCGCTCATTTCGCACTCAAGCGAACTGGTTGATGCGTGGCGTCCCGACAGCATTTCCGCCAGCGTGTCGCGAGCGCGGGCCGCTGAGCGCGCATCGACTTCCGCGAGGGACAGGCAGAGCGGCACGAGGCGGGAATCGATGGACGCGGAAAGAGTCATTCAAAGTTATTTTATTCCGGCGCGGATCGCGTTACAATGGCGTTACTGCCGAATAACGAGACAGGCAGGATGCCTGCACCACAACAATAGGACGACGAATCATGAAGATCGAAACTGTGTGGGTATTTTGCGGCGAAAAAAGCACCTTTCCAAGCGGTGTCTTTCTGACCCGCGAACTGGCCGAAGCGTGGATTGCAAAGCATGAGCTTTCGGGCGCGCTGACCGCTTATACAGTCAACACGGGCGTCTACGACGAGGCCGTGCGGACCGGTGCGTTCGTTCCGTCGAAGGCTTCCGAAAAGACGCCGGAATTCGTGCAGCATTTCTGCGACGCGCGGCAGGAGCATTTCTACTACAAGCAGGGGATCAGCGAAACGGCGGTGGAACTGACGTCCTATCCGATTGGCGAGTATTTCGTGGAAGTCTGCCACCTGGGCCGCAGTCCGAAGACCGGGAAGTGGCAGGTGAGCGTCGAAATATCCGAGCGCACCGGCACGGTTGTGGCGAGTTCGGGAAAAATAGAAGCGGATCAGATTACGGTCGAACTGCTGTCGAAATTGTTGCCGAAACCATTCAGCAAGGACTTGTTGGAGCCGATTGTCGAGTCGTCGTGGAAGGATAAGTTTGTGTTGTGAAGTTGTTCGGAGTTCAGCCTTCAGGCTGTCTTGACGTTCGCACGCACAAGGCAGCCTGAAGGCTGAACTCCGAGCGGATGAATGTGCCGCGGTTTGATAACCGCGGACTATCATCGTTTATATTCCAGAACCTATTGCGGCGTGACGACGGTCTTGACTGCGACCGGCTTTGAATTCAGATTATCCACTGCGGCTGCGGCTCTCACGATCGGCGTCTTGGCTGGCTTTTCGTTGATGACCGAGGCGGCGGAGCGCTGGATGTATGCGCTGCCGACCGATGCGCGGAATGCGGCCATGTCCAGATTGCGGCCGGGGCATTCGGTGTTGCGTCCCGGGACGTTTCCGTGACCGATGATTTCATTCGGCGGAATGTTGGCTCTGGCCTGGAGGAATGCGACCAGCGTGCGCAGGCTTTGCATCTGCTGCGGGCTCGGTGGGCCGCCGTGTTCGAAATCTCCAACCAAGCAGATGCCGATGCCGTGCTGATTGTATTCGTAGTTGCCGGCGTGGGCGCCTTGCATTTGCTTCGTCCAGCGGTAACCGACTTCAACCTGGCCGTCGCCTGAGCCGCTGCCGTTGCCAATCACGAAATGATAGCCGAGACCGTCCCAACCCTTTTCGCGAGGGGCGCGGTCGAACGAGGCGGCGCTGCCGGTCGGGCTGGCTGAATGATGAATAACGATGTGCCGCCATTCGCGGGCGATGGGCGCGGCCCAGGCAGTTTCGCCCGGCGCGACGATCACGACGTCTTGCGGCTGCTGCTGAGGCTGCGCCGGACGTGGCGCGGGCAGCGGCGGGAGCGCGTTGATGCGCGAGGAATTGAAGATCGCATCCACTTCAGCCTGCGAACGCGGTCCGCGCAGGCCTTGCGCGGAATCGTTGTAAACGACGGCCGGCTGCTGCGCGGCGGCAGGCGCCTGATAGACGGTTTGAGGCTGCGATTCGTACGCGCGATAGGTCGGCGAATCCGACGCGCAGCTCGTGCAGGAATTGCAGGTGTTGCAATGATCGCGGCCGCATCCGGGCGCAAACAGGAGCATCGATGCGGCGACCGGAAAGCAGAGCTTCATCAAGGTGGCCGAGCGGAGCAGGTTCAGGGACATGGGATTCTCCATAACTAGGGGACATGAAAATCTGTTCAAAGGTGGACGTTTTTTCTACGAGATTCTGTTGGTGATGACTCCCAATCCTTGCACTTCGAGTTCGACGAGGTCGCCTCTGTTGAGCAGTTTCGGCGGCTTCAGGAAAACGCCGACTCCGGACGGCGTGCCGGTGGCGATGACATCGCCGGGTTGCAGCGTGATGCCGCGCGTGATGTATTCGATGATGCTCTCGACGGAATGAATCAAATTGTTGGTGCTGGAGTTCTGGCGCAGTTCGCCATTGACTTTGCAGGTCAGCGCGAGTGCGTGCGCATTGGATACTTCATCCGGAGTGACCAACGCGGGGCCGAACGGGCCGAAGGTATCGAACGATTTGCCGCGGAACCACTGCTTGTCACTGAACTGGCAGCAGCGCGCGGAGACATCGTGAAAGACGCAGTAGCCGGCGATGTGGGATGCGGCGTTCTGAAGCCGCACATTTTTCGCGGTGGCGCCGATGATCACGCCCAGTTCAACTTCGTAGTCGAGCTGCGTGACGCCCGTGGGATAGACGACGTCGTCGTTGGGGCCGCACACGGACATGGGCGATTTTCCGAACAGCAGCGGCGATTCCGGGTAGGGGACGCCCTGCTCGTCGGCGTGGTCTTTATAATTGAGTCCGACGCAGACAATCTGGCCAGGTTTGGGAACCGGAGCGCCCAGCCGCACATCGCCTTTCTTGATGACGCTCGATGCCGGCGCCTGCGCGGCGGCGTGCTGTGCTTTCGCCCAGAAATCGCCACTGAGAAATTCGATCATGGTCGATGGAATGGACGCGTCGGCGCGGTTCAGATCGAGGATGGCGGTTCCGCCGTTGATCAAAACACCCAGACGTTCGTGGCTCTTTGGCCCGTAGCTGACTAACCTCATCACACCCCCCAGTGCATGTTTGTTGAATAGATATTCGACTGTTTTTCGGGGGAGCTTTAAGGGAGAGTGCTAGATTTACGGACTTGAATTGAGAAATTTTATTGGGGCGTCCGATAACGCACAAATCCCTCGCACAAAGACGCGAAGGACACAAAGAAGCACAAAGGAAAAGCATACGATGAGGAAAGAAGCAGAAGAGCATTCTTTGTGCTTCTTTGTGTCCTTCGTGCCTTTGTGCGAGCGCCTTTTTAAGGGGCCGTAGCTCAAGTCTTTCGTACAACGATTGGACGCTCCTCGCGCGCGGAATACGCGGCTTTGAAGAGTTGCCGGACGCAGACCCAATTTCCCGCTTGGAGCGCGCCCACGATTACCGCAAATTGAATCCACTCTGGATTGGATTCCTGGAGCTGATGCGGCAGCCATTTCGACATCGCGAGCAAGAGCCGATACGTGGCCATGGCCCAGAACATGCCCATTAGCGAGGCGGAGACGCCCGTCATCATTGCGTCGAGCCGCCCGAACAGTGTTTTCTCGGCGGGAAGCGCTGCGGTGCACAGCGAATGTGCGAAGGGACATGCGGCGATGAGGGCCAGTATCAGCGGGGTGGCTTGATTTTCCAGCGCTAACAATACGGCTCCGCGCAATGCGTAATTCAGCGCCGCAATGAACAAAATGGCAAGGCCTATGGTCATTGCAAGAATGAAGACGGTGAATCCGTTGGTTCGAGACACGCATTGAGACAGCACAAAGATGACGAGAAATGAGAGATAGACTTCCGTGGCTCCGGGAATCAGAAAAAAGAAGATGCTGAGAAATCCGGCGAGCACGCAGTCTCCCGCGAAGCGCTCGTGCTGGTGCTCCGGCCCGATGGCTCGCGAGAGAAAAAACCCGTTTCCGCCGCAGAGCACCGCCAGAAAAAGCGCCGCTCCGGGCCAGTTGGGAAGCGGGCTGTGCTGCCATTTTGCGACACCGAATGCGAGGCATAAAGCCAGCAGCGGCACAGTGGCCGCATAGAGGCCGTGCCAAATCCGGAAAGGCGGCTGAATGGGCGTGCGCTCGGTGCTCGCCGCCGATTGAGCCGGTTCGCTTTCCGTGACGACTTGTTCATCGAGCGCTCGCTGCCAGGATTCAGGGAGTTCGGATTTTTCGATGGCCATCGTTCCTCTTGCGGATGACACGGTAAAGAGTGACACGGCGAAAGGGCTGCCCTCTTCGACTATACGAACAATACAGGGCTTTCGTTCGTAATTTTGCAGTCCTATTTTCGAAATATGCGTCTACACTACTAGATATGAGGCACTGCATTTCAATCCTCTTGCTGATGGCGGGGCTTGGCGCTCGAGCGGATGTCTTTTTGCTCGCCGATGGGTCGCGCTACGAGGGCGTTTCCGTCGAAAATGGCGATCAGGTCACGATTTCGACTTACGACGGCAAGACGATCAACGTCGCGAAGAAAGACATTCGCGGCAATATTCCGGAACCCAAGCGCAACGATTACTTCAAACGCCTCAAACTGCTCAATGATACCGATGCTCAAGGGCGCGTGGAATTGGCCGCGTTTTGTCAGAAGAGCAATCTCAAGCATGAGGCGCAGGAACTCTTGGAAGCGGCGTTGAAGATCGATCCAGCGAATACGGACGCCGGCAAGGCTCTCGGATATGCGTTGACCGACGGCAAATGGCGCCCGGCGGTGGATTCGGATGTTCAGATCGCGGTGCGTCCGCAGCAGAAAACACCTGAAGCGTCGCGCGACCAGATTACGGCGTTGCAGAAGCAACTTGAAAAAACGCCTGTTGATGGGCAGCCCAACGCGGCGCCCGAAGTGGCTGAATTGGTCGCGACGGCGCGGGCCAATACCAGTGCGGTTGCGAAGCTTATGATTCCGCCGCAATTTCCCGGGTCGCTGCCTGGTATCAAACCGGATGTGCGCACGCGGGCGGCGTGGCTGGCGGGATTGGCGCAGGATCGCCGGCTTATGGAGCCGCTCATTACTGCCTGCGTTTACGATCCTGACGAAGGGGTGCGGTTCGCGGCGGCGAAGGCTTTGCCAATGCTGGACGAGCCGGTCGGGTTGCGCAAGTTGATGGACCTTGCTATTTCGGGCGACAATGCTCGGCACCCGTGGGTTGTGCGCAAACTGGCCTGCGTGGCGCTGCGCCGCTATGGAAGCCAGGAAGTCATTGAGCGGCTGATGAAGGAACTGAGTTTCGAACTCGCCGGCGGCAATCCGATGGACCCGAAGAATCGACTGCGCGGCAAAGGGGTGGGATTGGGTTCGGACAATCCGCTGGGGGTTCAGGACAACATTCTCCCGGCGTACGGCGTGCCCGACACCGATTTGTACCCGGTGTTGAGCGCGGTGAAGGAAGTTACCGGGAAGACGTTTACTACGAATGAGAAAGACATGAAGACGTGGATTGCGTGGTGGAAGGTGGATGGGGCCAAGTTTGTGTTCAAGGATTGAGTGTGTTTGCACCACAGAGACACAGAGAACAGATGGATTGGAGTTTGAACGATGAGAAATCTCAATGCGTGGAATCTGGCCTTCCTGGTCTTGCTAATTGCCGGGGCTTTTGCGGCTCAGGCAGAGGATGTCGTCACGCTGGATGACGGCACCGTGATGAAGGGCAAATTCATCAAGGAAGAAGCGGGCAACGTGTTCCTGAAGCAGCCCAACGGCGAGACCAGCGTGATTGCCAAATCACGTGTGCGGCGCATGGAGATCACCATGCCTGCCGTGCCTGTCGATCCCACTGGCGCTGGGAAGGTGCCTGCTGTTGCCAATACGGGCGACAAAGAAGTCAAGCCGACGATTGGCAATCGCAATAACTCGCCGCGCAACCTCGATCCGAATTGGGCGAATCCGCGCATTTTGGAGATGGAAGATCTGGGTTCGCCGGAGTTGGCCAAGCGCAAGGCGGCGGTGGAAAAGGCGAAGCAGAGCAAAGACGAATACATGCTGGTGATGCTGGCGATGTTGAATCCGAAAATGAAAACCAGCGAGTATGTGCGCATCGGCATTCTGCGCGCGATGATCGATTTCGCGCCGCTGTCGGACGAAGCGGTGCGAACCGTGGCGTATGCCGCGATGTTCGATCCGTATCCCGAAGCGAAGCGTGAAGCGTGCCGGACGATTCGCTACTTGCAGGACGATCGCGCGATTCGCGACCTGGTCAAATACGCGGCGCTGGAAGCGAATTCGGCGCTGAAGCAATCCTCCGCCGCGGCGCTGCATGAAATCGACGACAATCGAATTTACCTGGCACTGGTCCGCGCGGTGCCCGCGCCCGCAATAACCGCAAATTATGGCGAAGGCACTGGGCTTGACCAGCCGAAGTACGTTATTCCCGGCGGGCCCGGACGTTTGAACATGCCGATCTTTCTTCCGTCGCAGCCAGTCACGGGCATTGCGTCGGAATTCGGCTGGCCGATCGTGGATTATTTGAAGATGCTCGCTCGCAAAGACATGGGCAGCTTCCCTTATGCGTGGAGCATCTGGTATCGCGAAAAGATTGGCGAAATTGGCAAGGAAGAACGCGATGCTTACCATGAAAAGCGTGGGATGCGCGAGCGGACGAATGCGCCTTGAACCGCTTGCGACTTTAGAATCTTGCGGCTGGACTTAATCGCGGATGAACGCAAATTAACGCGGATTACCGCTGATGGAATAGAGTTGCTGAACACACCACTGGGGGATTGCCCGTTATGCTAAAGAAATGCATTGCCTCTATTGGCGCTTCGCTTGTTTTGAGCGTTGTCGCTTGCGCTTCCGACGATGCGGTGCGCATTGGACTTTCTCCGCAGGCTGAGAAGAAGGCGCTGATTGACTCCCAAGTGACTCTTTATAAGGCCTCTTTGGACGGCGACGCGGTTGCGCGCAAGACTTGGGACGATCTAAAAGCTGAAGAGCGCATGAGCGCGATGGCGAAAGTGGCTTGGAGCAAAGAGGATTCGAAGTATCGCGAGAAGGCTATTCGGGCGCTGGCGCGCATTTCGCCTTCGGCCGACCCGGATGGCGTGGGCTTGAAGGCGCTGGCCAGCGTGGCGGTGGCGGAGGGCGATGGTTCGCTGCGCGCCCTGGCACGCAAAGCGCTAATTGCCGAGGACGACAAGCGCGCGCCCAAATTGCTGGTGAATGCGCTGAATTTCGACGACCCGTTGATCAAGAACAACACGCTTGAAGCAATGCGGCAGATGGGTGGCCAGCGCGTGTTTGAAGTCATTGTCGAACACTGGAAGGAATTCTGGGGCGAAGGGCCGCGCGGCTACACGTTTATTGGCACGCAGCGCAGTTACATCGCGGACTACGACGTCTCCGGAAGCTCCTACGATCCGGTGGTGAAGTCGTTTATGACCGGCGTGGTGCTGGATACCAAAGTTCTGAAGGTCGAGGGCGACGTGTACTATATGTGGATTCGCGAAGTGACCGGCGAACGCAAATTGCCCAATGATCCGGCGGCTTGGGAGCGCTGGATCAAGAAAAACGAAGCGAATTTGGCGAAGCAGGCTGAGAAGAATAAGGCGGATGCGGTGGCGGAGTTAAAGGAGTAATCCAAAAAGCCTCGCACAAAGACACAAAGAACACCAAGAAGCACAAAGAAGACATTGAGAATAGAATTGCCCTATCCTCATGTCTTGCCTTTCCTTTGTGTCTCTTTGTGCGAGGCTTTTTTAGATTAAGGCAGCTTGTCGATCCAGTCTTTCCATTTGTCGAAGTGGCGGCCGAAGTCCTGGCCTGTGGCTTGTTTCAGGCTGGTTAGGCCTGGAACGATGATGTTGCCTTCGACGCTGATTAAATCGAGCACTGGCAGATCAATTGGCAGGTTGATTCCCTGGCCTTTGATGGAGACTGTGTCGACCCGGGCTAGCGATGCCGATCCTGCCCGCAGTTCGAGCATCGCGTAATAACGCAGCACTTCGAAGACTCGTTTGTCGCCGATGTCACGCATGGCGTCAACGGCGGCTTTGCGTGTGTTTTCGTTGTCCGCCAATACGCCATGCTCGTCGAAAGCGGTCTTCCAGGTCGTGACCAGCGTGCGCGCGGCCATGGGGTCTTTGCGGGCTTTGATCAGTTCGATGGATGCTTTTCGCGTGTCGGCGTCGGGTTCGAAAATGGCTGAAATCGCGAGGGCTTTTCCGGCGTCTTTGGGCTCGGGATTGCACAGTTCCAATCCGGCGATGGCGCCGCGCCGATAGACCGGGTCGCCGCAATTCTTCCAATTGAGCATCCACAGAAATTCTTTGACGCAGCGCTCCTTTTCGCGCACGACGCCTTCTTTGACGTAATCGAGATCCGATACGCCGTCTTTTGCGCCGGCCAAAATGCGGGCAGCGGCGAGTGCTTCGGTGTGCAGCGCGCTGTCCGTGAGGCCGGATTTGAACCATTCTCTTTTGGGGGCTGTTGCGGCTGATTTTGGAACGGGAACCACAGCGGGTTTTTGCGCAATCACGTATTGCCGGACGCCGATGACGAGATTTTCGTCTTCGGCGGATTGGGCGCCTGGGGACGCAAGGAATGTGGCGGCACAGCAAATTGAGGCGAACGCGAGGGAGCGAACGTTCGTGGCGGGACCGTCTCGGTCCCGTTGTTCGTTGAACTTCGACCGCAAGGGAATGGCCATTTTGGATAACACCGAATTTGTCAATAAACGGGACCGAGATGGTCCCGCCACGAAACGACTACACCTTTTCCATCGTCAGGCTTGCCATCTCGGCGCGTTCAAAAGCAGGAGAGCTTTTTGCTTCGAGTTTCTTACTTGCACGGCCGAACAACTGCTGCCAGGCATGATAACCGAGAACGATCATCGCGGCCG
The DNA here is from genome assembly GCA_038227045.1 of Planctomycetota bacterium. Lineage (GTDB taxonomy): Bacteria > Planctomycetota > SZUA-567 > H5-PLA8 > H5-PLA8 > JANXLS01. The sequence goes on along the minus strand of JBBRQD010000151.1, from coordinate 1,571 downwards.
CTGTGACGACCATGACGATGGAGAAGAAGAATGCGAGGAATGGGGCGACGAACGCGAGAATGCTGATGCCGCCGGACAGGAAGTCCTCGCCGAAGGAGAGCACGGTGTTGCCGGTTCCGCCGTGGAAGCCGGCGAGCAAGGTGGATTTCGCGCGGACCACGGCTTTTCCGGTGTGCATGGTCAGCGCGGTGCCGCCACCGACGATCAGGCCGAGCAGCAACGCCGTCTGAGCATCAATATGGGTGAGCACCGAAGACGCGAGAATCGTGCCGGCGACCGGCCGCGCGACGGTTCCCACGGCGTCGAGGAAATGATCGACGACGATGAATTTGTCGCCGAAGAATTCAAGCGCGGAGGCGAGGCCGAAGATGATCAGCATGGCGTCCGATGCGAGGAATTGCATCGACGGATTGAGCGCGATGTGATTCGTGCGCGCCATGACGCCCATGACGAACAGCGGGAGCCAGGCGCGAAAACCGGCACATGCCGCGAGGCTCAGCCCCATCATGAGTTGATAGACGATTTCCATGCGCGCCGCCCTCCCAGTGAATCGGGGTCAATTCAGAATTCCGTATGTATTCTGACGAGCCAGTGCGCGGTTTGATTCAAAAAAATTGGCAGATGGGTGGAATTCGATGCGATTTGTTTATCGTGCGTGGCCCAACTCAATAATGGAAATGGTCGAGTTTTCGGTGGATTGAACAAGGCCAGCGCGATCACGAACCTCTTAAGGTTGATGACTGGATCGACAACTGATTTGTTTGCGTGCGTCAAACAGCAAGGACCAGAGTACTGGTCCTTGGCACCCGGCGATTCAAAGAATCGGAACGCGATTAAAGGGGGAAATCCGTCAGATACATTAATTTAATCATCGTATCGTCGGGAACCCACTCCTTCAGTTTCTTTTGTAAATCATCGGGGTTCTGTGTAATGAAAGATTCCTTTACGCTCAAATCTTCATCATGGACATCGTACTCCAGTTTCAAAGGTTCGACTTCGACGCGGATTAATCTAAAGGTCAGGGGAGTTGATGCCAATTTTTCTTTGGAAATGAAAACTCCTAATGGTGTTTCCTTAAATGCGAGAATTCCAACAAATGCCCGGCAGCCGCCGATTTTGGCCGGAACCTCGGCAGCCAAATTTTCACCGCTTTCTAAAGTATTCACAACTTCATCAAAGTTCATTTATATCGTCCTGACGTTGTTTGCGTTCTCTTGGCGGGTGGTCGCGAGCGCCAGTGGTACCGATTGGGTGCCAAGGACCAGTACCCTGGTCCTTGCTGCTGCGCGTGATCCGTGGTAGGTTGCTCATATGTCCGAACACGGCCCATTCAACTACCGCAAGGCTGTGCGGCTTAATCTGGCAGGGCATCTTCATTTCTATACCTTCTCCTGCTACCGCAGGCTTCCATTGCTGACCAACGACGTTTGGCGAGATATTGTCAAAAGTTGTGGATGAGCGAAATTGAAAAGTGCGGCATATCCTTGGTGATCGAATCAAGATTACCAACCGGCCCACAGCGGGCCAGAAAGGATACGCCACATGAGTCAGGTTACGAATGTTGTGCCGTT
>JBBRQD010000150.1:0-12081 GCA_038227045.1 Planctomycetota bacterium | reverse complement strand
GTTAGGCGCCCATGGCCAGAGCGCAAGGCCCACGAAAGCCCGAAAGCGCCCATTTTGCGCAGGCTGACAAAGCCATTGAAAGCCATTGGAATCAAAAACTTGAGCGAGCAAAAACGGATGGCGGGTTAACGGCGTTGGGTGGCACCCGGCTAAACCTTGGGAGAGCTCGTGATGAGAAATCTAATTTGGTTATCCGCAGCGGTCCTTGCACTCATGTCACCGACGTTTGGAGAAGAAGGCGCAGAAGTCTCAAAAGAGGAGATCGCGAAACTGATTGAGGAATTACCGACTCCGGCTGTACTCCAAAGTCAATGCAACATCGCACACAGCAACCAGCCGAACAAATATACTGAACAAGCGAAGCAAGAAGCGACAGCAATGATCGCGCGAACCAAAGAAATTATTCCGAAACTCAGAAAATCTCTGAAGACCGGAGCATCTGTATTCAATTATCCCGGTCTACTCTGCAAGGGGGACATCAGTTTCGATGCAGGTTTGGAGACCTACACCCTTTATCTAGGTGTGTCCTTGATGCCAGAAGGCGGGGAGGGAACAGTACGGACAAAGTTTAAAATCACTTTTGACTCGAAAGGAAAAATTCTTCGCGTCGAGAATGTTGTCTCAAAAGCGTAGTCGGTTCACCAGTTGATACATAACTTCGACTAATCGGGAATCAATAATTCCTCGGCGGTCGGTACTGTTTACACAGGCGTACTCCGCTTTTCCCACCAACGCCTTGTGGAATCAGGGACAGGGCACTCGATTGCTCACGAAAAGGAACGAATGATGACAGAGGGCATGGCGAAGCCGAGGGTCAAGGGCACGTCACGCGCGAGCAAACCGCGCACGGCTCGCGCGCTCAGCGATTCTACAACCGATTCCAAGATCCGTTTCAGCGCGACGCTCTTCCGGCCAGCGATGACCACGAACGCCGTCGCTTGGACCTTTCTGACCCTGCCCAAAGAAGCCAGTGCGAAGCTTCCCTCGCGAGGCATGACGTCGATCGAAGGCGCGTTCAATGGCTTGGCCTTTCGAGCCACGCTCGAGCCGGACGGCCAAGGGGGCCACTGGCTCAAAGTGGACAGGAAGTTGCGGGAAGCGGCGGGCGCGGAGGCGGGCGACGTCGTCTCACTGGAAATCGCGCCGGTGGCAGAGGAACCGGAACCCAGGGTACCGGCCGATCTGCGGAAGGCTCTCGCGGCCGCCCACCCGAAGGCGCGGGCGGTATGGTCGGACATCACGCCCGTCGCGCGCAGGGATTGGATCCAGTGGATCGAGTCCGCCAAGCGGGAAGAGACGCGCTTGAAGCGGATCGCGGACGGTTGCGATATGCTCGCCAAAGGGAAGCGACGCCCCTGCTGCTTCGATCGGTCTGGGATGTATGCCAAGAGCCTCAGTTGTCCCATCGCCGATAATACGTCGAGTGACGCAAGGCGTTAAAGAATGCCACCTGAGCGATCCGTCAATCCGGTGAACTGCCCCTGCCACATGCCAGTGCGGCGCACGAGACGCGCGGCCAATGATCGCGGCACGATGCTGCTGCGGCTCGTCAAAGCGCTCGCGTCCCCGGCGCACAAACATGGCAAACCGTATCTCCTATACTGGGGAGGCGTTTCTTTTCAGACGGAGCGATTTTCATAGGCAATGGCTCGTCCAATCCGAGCGGAACGCCGGACCTGTCGCGCTCGGAATATCGGTGCGTGGATTTTGTCCGGTAGCTCTTACTTTTCCACATCATCCGCCGTCCCGGTCGGCCGCAGCACATGAATGCTGTTGTAGATCGTTTGAGACAATCGCGCGCTGTCCGCGGTTTCGATGGCGTATTTGATTTCCATCTGCATCACGGGCTTGATTGCGGGAATTTCGAGGAAGACGCTCTTTTGATCCTTTGACAGCGTGACCGATTTGATTGTCACCGTGTCATGCCCCGATTTTTGCGGATTTTCGACGGACCAGTCTTTCGATCCGTATTGGCCCGACCACCGGTAATTCCATTGCGCGACGTTCCAGTTTTCGAGGTCTGTCGCGGCCTTGGGATCCAGCGGCACCGTGAACGTCAAACGAAGGCCGTTCGTGTGGGCGTGGATTGCAATGGGGACCGCCGCGGTCTTGCCAGTGTAGCGCACGCGCTGCAATGCGCCGTCTTTCGCGGCATTCGTCTGCCAGCCTTTCAAGCCGCTCACATAAAGCTGGCCGTCTTTTGGATTGAATCGCGCGCGCATCGCGCCAGACGCGAAGTGCAACGGAAACGTGTAGACGCCGCCCTGAAGTTTGTTGTCCACCACTTCAGGCATGACCAGGTACAGCAGCGAAAGGCCATACGAAGTGTGCAGCCAGGTGCCTTCCGGCAAACCCCAGCGGTTGCCGGTGACCCACGTTTGCCCGCCCGAGGAATTGTCGATGCTGTGCGGAATCCAGATCGGATATCCCGGATGCTCGGGCTTCGGCCCGTGAGCCATGGGGGTGTAGCCGAGAAACTGGCCGGGTTTAACGAGGTCCAGGCGCGACGCCGGAACCCACTCGCCTTCATTGTCGGACGTGGTGACGAGGCCCGTCGGCGAGACACCCATGCCGTTGGGATTGCGCAGGCCGGTGGCGAACACCGAAAGGCTCGAGCCGTCCTTCGCTACCTTGAGCATCGTCCCACCATGGGCGGTGGGGTTGCCGCATTTCGTGTAGTAAAAATTGCCCGCCGGATCGGTCTCCAGCGAGGTGCAATATTCGTGGCCCCCGGGCGTCACCTTGCATTCGTTGTTGAAATTCTCGTAGAAATCGGCCTCGCCATCGGCATTGAGATCATGGAGCCGCGTGATTTGATCGCGTCCTAAAACATAGACCAGGTCGTCCACAATCCTCAAGCCCAGCGGCTGGAACAATCCCGTGGCATAGCGCCGCCATTTCAGCGACTCCAGCTTATCATCGACTCCCGATACGACCCACACATCGCCGCTGATGGAGCAGACCGCGATGTCGCCGTTCTTGAAGAAGTCATGGCCGCTGAAGCGCAGATACGATTTCCACGGATTCACGTAAGGAGCGGTCAGGGTATCGACGACATACGCGCCTTTCTCAGTGCCGAGCGTGCCCTTCGTGGTCAGCACTTCACTCCAGCGCGCCGCGCCCCCCTTGAGCTGGCTCGCGAGAATTTCCGGAGGTTTCGATGCCCCTGCCAACGCTTTCGCTTTGGGCAGATTCGCGCTGTCGCCCGTCCATGTGAGAACCTTGAAGCGCACGGTCTTGTCGTGCGGCGGAATCAGCACCAATTCATGTGTGTCCGCACCGGAGAACTCAACCGCCCCCTCTCCTTTAATAAGATCGATGTAAAGCGTCTTGCCCGCATTGTCGATGACAATCGGCTCGCCTTTCTTCGTCAAGTTGGTTACGGGATGAGGCCACGACGCGACAAGTACCGCAAGCGCTTGTGTCGACGGCCCGGCTTCAATCGTTCGAGCAAAAGCGTGTTCTCCATCTTTGGTTTCAAAATCGAACGTTTCCAAAACGGCCGAGTCGAAAGCCGAGTACGAAAGAATCGCGCGCTGGCCATTCAAATACAGTCCCTTGTATCGACCGCGCTCGGCGGGCATCGGCCCCGCCTTATCTTCGCGAGGATCGTCGAGGTCCGCATTCTTGCCTGCATTTCCCGGAAATCGAATCCAGCCGGGAACCGCCGCCGTACCGAATTCGACAACGCCATTCGGATCGGGATGCTGGCCCAAGCCGTCGCGACCTGGATAAATCTTCATAAATCCGCCGGTCCATGCAGCGCTGATACGCAGCAATTCCGTATCGAATGCAATCCCCGCCTTGCCGTCATCCAGCCGAATCGAGATTGCTTTGTTGGTATTGTTCTTGGCCGGCAGCGTCGACGCCAGGCTTGAACTGAAGAACGGGCCGTGGTCTTGCTCCTGCCAATGAATGCTGTTCGGCGAGACGGAAACAAAATCGTCGTCGGTGCTCGAAGGCTCGGCTTTGTTGTGATGCACGGACGCGTCCGCGAAACTCGCCGCGTCCGGCCCTTCGTCGAAGTGCCACAAGCCCATCGTCTGCGCGTCGGGTTTGAATGGCGCGTCCGGAATCGCGTCGATTTTGCGGATGCCGTTCGACAGCCGGACTTCATCGAGCAATAGATTCGCGGGCGGGGGGAATTTTTCAAAATGGCCGAAATTCAGCGGACCCACGTCGCTGTAGCCGTGAATCTTCTGCACTTTCTGCGACAGGACTTCTTTCGCGTCGACATACAGGTTCAGCGTCGCGCCGTCGAAGGTCAAGGCGATGTAGTGCCATTGCCCATCGGCAATGTCCACGGTGCCTCCGGCGCTGGATTGCGGCTTAAACCCGGGCATGTAAGACGTCAGCAGTCCGGTCGTCTTGGCGGCCATGAGCGACCAGTGTTCGTTGGAGGTGTGCGGCTCATAGGCGATCAGCGGCACGTCGGTCTCCTTGCCCGAAATTTTGGCCCAGAGTTCCACGGTGCGCGGCAGATCGAAATACAAGGCGCTTAGCGCCGGAGCGGATGCGAAAGTGCGGCCCGGTTTCAATGCGCGGCCAAACTTGCCCGTTTCCGTGAGCGCTGCCTCAGCCGGAGCATCCGCGGCGCGAGCGGCAAGAAATGCGCCGGCACACAAGAGAGAAAGAAGCAATAGCGGTTGAATAAAAGAATGGGCGCGTTTCATGAATGCTCCGCTTGAGGAATAAACGAAAAATAGGTGCCGGGTGATCCAGGATGGTATAAACCGCGAAGCCGCGGCCGCGCATGAACAATGTGCAGTGGCGCGATAGTTAAAATGCTTTTGCCCTACGCATGACTGCATCGGCCCTGTTCGATGTCGAAGCTCATCCGCGCTATTCTTTTTGCTTAAATCATCCGCCCGTACTTCCGCAAAATCCATTCCAGCGTAATGCAGAGCGTGAACAGGGCGAGCACCAGCCAGTTGTCCCACAGATCGATGGTGGTCTCGCGCGGAATCTTTTCTTCGCGCGGTTGAATTTTCGGCGGGATCGTGTTGAGCGTGTCGATGGCGTTGTACTCGCCGCCTTCGCCGCCGGCTTTGGCGATGTTGCGCAACAGGTCTTCGTCGAGACGGGGGTTTTCGTATTCGAGCTGCGGTTTTTCGACTTTGAACGACACCTCCGATTGATGCGCTTCAGGCTGGGCGGAATCGCTCATCCAGATCGAATAATCGCCCTGCATTTCCGGAATATAATCGCCTTCGTATGTGCCCGAGCGATCACGCAAGGCCTTGATGTCGAAACTGAAGTTCTCGCCGTTGGGCTTCTTGCCGTGCACGCTGACCGTGGGCAGCGTGGATTCGCGCAGATTCTCGTCTTTCACCAGCGCGTTGACCACGATTTTGTCGCCGATGGCCGCCTGCGACCTGTCGGTCCCCAGGAAGAATCGCTTCTGTCCGCCCAGGCGCTTGGCCATGCTTAAGTGCCGGATGGCCTGGTTGTAAAAGCGATAGTGGTATTTATCGCCCACGCCCCGGCGCCAGCGCCACAGGCTGTCTACTCCGATGAACATCGTTTTGCCGCTGCCGAAAGGCATTTCGACGATCAGCGGCATTTTCGCGCCCGTCTCGTCCTTGTCTGTCGGATGCGTCGCGAGCACCGTCGCCAGTTCTTTCTTGCGCTTGACGGGGTAGTACCAGTACATGTGCGGGAGGTTTTCCCATACGTCGCGGTTCGCATGCTCGTCAGGGTCGAGATGCATCCACGGCATCTTGTAGCCCTCCTGTGTTGGCTCAATGGGGAAGGTGTCCTGCAAACCGCCGTCGGGTGTCTGATTCGCGCCGCGCTGCGGAATCACCGGCAGAATCTCCGACCACGGTGCCTGTGAGAACTCCGCCGGCGCATAGCGCTCGCCGGCGATCATCATGAACCCGCCGCCTTCGCTGACGAAATCCTTCAGCAATTTGAACTGGTCGCCGGTGAAGATCGACGGGCTTACGTCCCCAAAAATAACCACGTCGTATTCGCCGATTTCGCGCTTATTGATCGGGAACTGGTCGAGCGGCGTTTTGCCGTCGGTGCCGTCCCAGGTGAACGTGTTGTCCGCCGTGGCCATCAACACGTCGCATTCGGTCGTATGGTCGCGCCGCAACGCGTTCTTCAGGTAACGGTATTCCCAGCGCGGCAGATCCTGTCCCTCGACAAACAGCACCTTCACCTTTTTATCGACGACCTGGAAGTTGTACGTGACGGTGTTGTTGTCCGTGCGCAATTCGCCCTGCTGTTCCGGAATGTGGATTGTGTAGGTGTATTTGCCGGGTTTGATTTCTTTGAAATGCAGCGGGACCGGCGTCTTCTCACCGGGCTTGCCGAGCTTCGCGTCCACACTGTCGACGACCCGGTCGCCGTCTTTCATCTCGACTTTGATCGTATCGATGCCGGTGTAGCCCTTGAAGCGAATCCACGCGGTGGTTTCAGATTGGTCTTCCGGCAGGATGACTTCCGGACCTTCGTTGGTCACTTCGAAATCCTTGGGTTCCGACGGATCGCCGATGCCCACCGAGAAGATCGGCACACTGCGATTCTTGTACGTCGTCGCGGCTTGAACCGCGTCTTCGCCGGCGTTCTGGCGCCCATCGCTGACGATCACGACGCCCGCGAGCGGTTGCCCGCGTGTTTCCTTCAAGGCCGCGCGCAGCGCGTCGCCGATGCGCGTTTCGCCGCCGCGCAACATGCTGGCGGACAGCTTCGCGGGATCGATCGGTTTGCCGTCGTCGGTGTTCTCCGAAATGCCGCGTGAAAAGCCGAAGAATTTGACATCGTGATTTTTCTTCAACGCGTCCAGAAAAGGCGTTCCGCCCGGCACATTGTTTTGCAACGCCGCTTGAACCACGTCCAGGCGCGTAAGGTATTTGAATTGATTCGGCGCGAGCTTTTCCGCCGGAACCGTCAGCGGCTTGCCGTTCTCACCCTTCAGCGTCAGCGCCGCCGCGCCCATCGCTGTCTGCAACTTTTTGCGCAACGGTTCCTGCGCATCCGAGAACGCCAACTCCATCGAAAAACTATCGTCAACCAGCACGATCACCGATGAGCGCCGGGATTCGATCTGCGTTGCAACCAGCATGGGTTCGGCCAGGATAAACAGCGCGGTTGCGATCAAGCCCGCGCGCAGCGCGCCGAGGAACACGCGCAGCCGCACCGAGGCCGTATCGCGTCCGTCCTTGCGATAAACCCAAACCGCGAACGCCACCACGGCGACAACCAGAACCAACGCGAGCACGCGTTCGACCGGCTGGTTGAACTGAACGCTCAGATCCGCGTCGGGATCGATCTGCCGTCCCAGTAATTTCGATAACAATTCGCGCACTGTGTCTCTCTATGAGCCTAACTAATTCCAAGCCCTACTTAATCGCGGATGAACGCGGATGCACGCAAATTACCGCGGATAAAAAATGGGCGCCATTCTATTCACCCTTTGCTCACGTCTGCGGTAATCCGCGTTTATTTGCGTCCATCCGCGATTAAGTAGACCATTGATTAACCCAAACCTCTCGCGTTGCCCTACCTGTTAAAATCCCCAAACCGTCTCGCCAAAAACGATTCGATCAAAAGCAAAAACAAAACCCCGAAGGCCAGCCAGCGCCAGAATTCCTTGCCGCCGCCTTTGCTCGCCAGGCTTTCTTCGACTCCCTTGATGTCGTCCTTGATCAGCGCAATGTCGCTCTGCACGATGCCTCTGAAGAATCCGGTTTGCGCCGCTTTGTCTGTCGCCTCGCGGGGAATGAAGGCTTGAATGTCGCGGTCGTCGATGACCGTCAGATCGGACTCTTCGACAACTCGATTCACGGCGAAATGCAGCGTGCGTTTCGTGTCGCCGGGCATCACCGCCGTATAAATGCCGGCCCGTTTCAGCGGCACGCTTTCCGCGCTGGATTGCTCCAGATTGATTTCCATCGCACTGGTTTCGCCGCTCGGGTCGGTCAGGCGGATGCCTTCACGCCGCGCCGCGCCGAGATCCTGCCGGCGGATTTGAACCGTGAAGCGCTCGCCCACCAGTTTATTGCGCTGCAAGTACGACGGCGTGATCAAATCGAGCGCGACGAAATTGATCAGCGGCATGTAGTCGGCTTTTCCCGGCCAGTTGTTCCACGATTTGTCCGCGCTCGTTCCGAACACCACGACGCGTCCTTCGCCGAGCTTTTTCTCCACGGCCGCCGGATCGCCGTTTTCATAGTACATCACGACGCGGACGCCATCGTTCCTGCCTTTTTCTTTCGGATCAATCGCGCCCTTCGGATCCTTGGGCGCAACGGGTTCCCTGGGGATGAACTTGAAGCGTTTGAATGTCTGCAATTGAGCGAGCGAGAGCCCTTTGACGCCCTTGAATTTAGCAATCGCGGGATGATCGAGTTCCTTGTCGTTGAGACTTTCCTTTGGGCCGTCGGGATCGCCCGATCCGACTGGTTCGCCGAGTGTCATGGGCAAAAGTTCGTCCAATTCGCGGTTGTAGATCGCGGGATCGACGCGGTCGCCGCAGAAGATCAGCAGCGATCCGCCCTGCTTCACATATTGAATCAGCGCCTGAATTTTTTCTTTGGGCAGCATCGACGCGGCGACGTTGGCCATCGCCACCAACCGGTAGTTGTCGAGATTGGCTTCGGGAAAGGCGCTGTCGGCAATCACTTCGGGAAACAACGGCATCTTCCCGGCGTTGATTTCGTCGCTCTTCGACGGCGACAGCGCCTGTCTCAGGAAGTCCATCGCGCTGGCGTTGGGACCGGCGCGCTGCTGCCCATCGACGCACAGCACCTTCAGTTGGTCTTCCACGTCCACCGCCAGGTACGCGGTGTTATCGTTCGGCAGGATGTCGCCGCTGTCCACTTCGATTGTCACCGCGTGCGAACCGGCGTCGTTGAAGGCGTGGCGGAAGGTCACCGTCTCCGGCTTGTCGTGCGTGATGTTGCCCAGCGCTTCCGTGGCCACTTCGTCGGCGTCGATCTTCAATTTCACCTTCAGATCGCGGGTCTGTTTCGAGGCGAAGCTGTGGATTGTGCCGACCAGTTGCTTGTCCACGTGTGCGGGCAGAACCTTCTCGTCGATCTCAATGCCCGACGCGGCGAAATTGTCCGTCTGCGGGTCGCCGGGGATGCGCAGGACGACGATCTTGGGCTTGGTGTTTGGATTGGACATCGCATCGATGATCGCCGCCTCATCCGCGCCTTCGACGCGCCGCGGCTGCTGATCGGGGCGCAGCCAGCCGTTGCGCGTCCAATCGGTGATGACGATGATTTCCTTGCGTGGATTCTTCGATTTCTTGTCGTTCAGCACTTTGCACGCCGCCGCAATGGCGCGCGGCATATCCGTGCCGCCGTCGCCCAGCGGCGCGGCATTGATCTGGTCGGTGATGAAGCTTTTTTTCGCGGACTCTTTGCTGTTGACGAGCCGGTCGTCGTGAGTCGCGTCAAGCGTTCCGGAGCCGGTCAGCAACACATCCAGCTCGTCGTTGCCGGTCATCTGAGTGGCCAGTTCGGCGGCGAGCGCCTTGGCCTTTTCAAAGAGCGGCTTGCCGTTGGCGATCTGTCCCATCGAATAGGAATTGTCGAGCACGATGACGCGATGCGTCGCCGGCCGGCCGGAGAAAAATCCAGCCGCCCGCTGCAAAATCGGGCGCGCCAGCGCCAGTGCCAGCAGTAAAATAATGAGCGTGCGGACGATCAACAGGATCAGTTGTTCGACTTGCAGCCGGCGGCGCGACTTGCGAAAGCTCGCCCACAGCCAATGCATCGCACCCCACGTCACCCGCTTGTAACGCTGCTTGTTCAGCAGGTGAATGATGATCGGGATGGACGCGCCCGCGGCGCCTGCGGCAGCCAGCCAAGAGTGGAGGAAAAATTCCAAAGCAGTTTATCTCGAATCCTGTTGCATGCAGCGTTCTAAATTTAATTCCGAGCTCGTTCGTAGTTCCGCCTTCAGGCGGTCTTCATTGCCAGACCGCCTGAAGGCGGAACTACGAACGTTACTTCGCCCGGCTGTTCGCCCGCGTCGCCAGATACGCCGTCAGCACCACGTCCAGCGGCTGGTTCGTTGAAATGGGGACGAAATCGATCTTGTTGTTGCGGCAGCCGCGTTTCATTTTGTCGGTAAATTCCTGGTACTCTTCCAAATAGCCTTTGCGCAGCGACCGCGGATCGCAGACGAGCTCCTGCCAACCTTCGTAGCCTTCGAACTGCGTCATGCTGTCGAATGGAAACCGCGTTTCGAAATCGTCGAGGATCTGAAACACGATGACTTCGTGCCGCAAGTAGCGGAAATGCTGCAAGCCCGACATGAGCTTCGCGGGATCGTCGAACAGATCCGAGAGAATCACGATCAAGCCCTTGCGTTTGATGCGCTCGGCAAGCTCGTGAAAAATCAGTCCGGTGTCGGTTTTCTGTTCGGGAACAATGGAGCCCATTTCGTGAAGCAGCAGGCGCAGATGCGCCGGCGACGCCGACGCCGGAATGAATTTCTTGATCTTGTTGTCGAAGAGCACCATGCCGACGGAATCCTGCTGGCGGATCAGCATGTAGCTTAGACTGGCCGCGATGTAACTGGCGTATTCCAGTTTCGAAATGCACCCCGGCGAGGCGTATTTCATCGATTCGCTTGTGTCCATCAAAATGTAGCTGCGAAGGTTGGTTTCTTCCTCGTATTGCTTGATGTAGAAACGGTCGGATTTGGCCCAGACTTTCCAGTCGAGGTGCTTGAAATCGTCGCCGGGCGAATACTCGCGGTGCTCGGCAAATTCGACGCTGAAGCCGTGAAAAGGGGATTTGTGTTGTCCGGCGATGTAGCCTTCGACGATCAAGCGCGCTTTTAAATCGAGGTTGCTGAGTTTGGTCAGCGTTTTCGGATCGAGAAACTTGGAAAGTTCGGTTGGCATTGAACGCGCTCGCGGGCCTGCTCCGATTGCTTAAAAAGATACACGGCTGCCGGCAAATAGTCACGGAAAGCCGAGTCACTCTATAACGCCGCGCGGATTTGTCATGTACGAAATTAAAACAGGTTTCGGGTTCCAGTTTTCAAGTTTCAGGTTGCATCGAACGATCTGCGCCTGGAACTTGAAACCTGAAACCTGAAACTTGGAACCTGAAACCGGTGCTATGCGTCGTTGTCCGTTTCCGCTCCCTCGGCGAGATCGTCCAATTCGTCGCCGTCTTCGCGGCGGCGGATTTCAGACAATTCCTGGCACTTGATGCACAGGGTCACGTAGGGCAGAAACTTGAGGCGATCCGCGCCGATCGGTTTGTTGCACATTTCGCAGATGCCGTATGTGCCGTTGTCGATTTTCTCGATGGCGCGTTCGATTTCCTCGGCTTCGACGGTTTCGCTTTCGGCGATGCGCAGCGCCAGATCGCCTTCCGCGGCGTCCGAGGCCATGTCGGAGGTATCGTTGATGTGCGCCAGATCGCGTTCGCTCGCGCCCCGGACTTCGTGGTCGATATCGCGGCGCATTTCACCGAGCATCGTTTGAAGACGCGACCGGATCTCCAACATTTCTTTGGAAATTTTGATGGGTACAACCCGCACCGGCGTGGGCGCCGATTTTCGCACGATAACTTTGGCTGTGGACTTCCCGGATGATGCATCCCTGCTCTTTTCCCGCAGCTTGTCCTTCTTTTTGACGTTATTCTTCTCTTTGATTTTCAGCGGTAAATCCTTTTTATTGAACGACTTGGATACAACTTTCTCGCGCAACGACGAAGGCGCTTTGAGTGCTTTCTTGACAGACTTCTTGAGCGGCTTGGGCTTAAGCAACTTGGCCTTGAGCGTTTTGGATTTAAGGGGGGACACGTGTTTGAGCACCTTCTTCTTTTTCGTGTCGCTCTTGCGCTTCTCGCTTTTCTTTTTCTTCGACATGGCCTCCCCCTGATTCACCCTTGCAAAAGGGAGAACACGATAGTCGCGGCTTGGGTCGCTGTCAAGTCATTATCGGCCAAAATTGATAATCGGTGCAGGGCCTTTCAAAAGTCCGTCGCCTTGCGCGCCAGCAAAGCGATGGCTTCGCCGGGGTGTGCGGCGAAGCGCCGCAAGGCTCGCGCGACGTTCTTTATTTTGTTTTGCCGCAGAACCGAAAGGATGGCGTTGCGCATG
>JBBRQD010000149.1:0-12115 GCA_038227045.1 Planctomycetota bacterium | reverse complement strand
TGCGCAACGCCATCCTTTCGGTTCTGCGGCAAAACAAAATAAAGAACGTCGCGCGAGCCTTGCGGCGCTTCGCCGCACACCCCGGCGAAGCCATCGCTTTGCTGGCGCGCAAGGCGACGGACTTTTGAAAGGCCCTGCTCGTGAGCGGGCAACGCTCGCACCAGCGGTTGCAGTAATTGTAGATCCCGTCTATAAACTTTGGCTTTGTCGTCATCCCAAATCGGAACGATAGTCAATTGCCGGCGCTGATTTGACGCTGGACGTAGCAGGTCGAAAGTCTGAACATTCGTTCCATTGTCCTTGACTTAATCGCAAAAGACCTCCGTTTACAGTCCGCATGGGCGATTGGAAAGCGGTGAAGCCGGGTTTGCAGAAGCCCTGGGAATTATATGATTTGTCGAAAGACATCGGCGAAGCGCACGACGTTTCCGTGGAGAACTAGGAGGTTGTTGCGCGAGTCGAGGAGTTCGTGAAAACAGCGCGGGTGGATTCTGAGCTTTCTCCTGTTGTTCCGAAGAAAAAGAATGCCGCAGGCGATAAGTGAGCAGTAAACCGTTCCTAATTGAGAGTCACTCAATTTCGCATGTCACAATTCATGTGGCGCATTTGCGATGCGCCGTGTAGCATTTGCATTCAACCAATTCAACTCATTTGCGGGAGGGTTCGACCATGCATGCCACGCGCTTCGCTCTTCGAGTATCCGTGCTGTTTTTGGCCTCTGTTTTTCTTTGCGCGTTACCAGCCAATGCCGCGAACCTGGACAATGTCGCGGATCATGTTTTGGGGCAAAGCAATTTCACCAGCAATATGGCCAACCAAGGCGGGGCGGTTTCCGCGAGCGGGCTAAATCTCCCTACCGACATTGCAATTGACAGGCGAACCGGACGCATTTGGGTTGCCGACGCCATTAACCATCGTGTGCTGAGTTATCCGAGCGCCGCTTCCATGGCCAATGGGCAAGCAGCCGATCTCGTACTGGGGCAACCGAACTTTACTTCAGCGACTGCCAATAACGGCGGCATTTCGGCCTCGACGCTCAATCAGCCTATTGGCGTTGCGCTCGATGCTGCGGGCAACGTCTTCGTCGCCGACCAACTCAACCATCGAGTATTGATGTACAAGCAACCTCTGACCACCGATGCGATCGCCGATGTCGTCATCGGGCAGGCCAATTTTACGTCCAATGCTTCAGGCGTTACCGCATCGACATTGAATACGCCGACACACATAGTGCTTGACCAAAACGGTAACCTCTTTGTGGCCGATTTTAACAACAACCGCGTGCTGGAATTTGCGCCGTCGTTTATAAACGGCATGAACGCTTCGCTGGTTTTAGGGCAACCCGATTTTGTTTCGAACACCGCGAACAACGGCGGGATTTCGGCTACTTCCCTGTCCAATCCCGAGTTCCTAGCCATCGATACCAGCAACAATCTTTATGTGGCCGATAATCTAAACAATCGCGTGCTGGAATACGTCGCTCCCATCGCATTTCACGGTGCCGCAACAAAGGTGTATGGGCAGGGCGGTCTTTTTAATACCTTCGCCGCCGCCGCGGGCGCGTCGGGACTGAACGGGCCGCATGGCCTGTCGCTCGATCCTTTCAACAACCTGTACATCACGGACTCGAGCAACAATCGCGTAGTTCAATACAGTTCGGGGTCGACCGTTGCCGCGAGCCGTGTTTTTGGCCAACCCGATTTCGCCATAGTAACGGCGAACACGGGCGGAGTGAGCGCCTCCAGTTTGAATAATCCCTTCGCCTGCGTTCACGACAATGCTGGAAATTTGCTCGTTGCCGATTTCAGCAATAATCGCGTCCTGGAATACGACCTACCGATTACGGCCAGCGTTCCCACGGTGACGACGATATCTCCAGCGGTCATGGCCGCGGGCAGTTCGGCTTTTGTGCTGTATGTCACCGGCAGCCGTTTTATCAATACATCCGTTATCCAGGTCAACGGCGTGGCCCGTCCGACTACCTTCACGGGCTTCTCGACTCTGACGGCAGCGATACCGGCATCCGACGTGGCGGTCGTAGGATTGGCTGCGATTAGCGTCATGACCCCGGCTCCGGGCGGAGGCGTCTCGTCGTTAGCGACTCTTTCGATCTACGCTCGGAATCCCAATGACACCATTGCCGACCGGGTCTTCGGACAGCCGGATTTCACCACGGGGACGACGAACACGGGCGGAGTTTCTGCGCATTCGATGAACACCCCTTACGATTTAACCATCGATAAAACCGGCCGGTTGTGGATGTGCGATCTCAGCAACAATCGCGTTCTGAGCTGGGCCAGCGCGGATGCAATGAATGACGGACAGGATGCCGATTTCGTGTTGGGTCAGGCGGATTTTGTCGGCAAATCTAGTGGTACCAGCGCCACGACGCTCAAATCCCCCGGAGGAGTCCTTGTGGATCCAGCGGGCAATGTTTATGTCGCCGACACCTCCAACAGCCGGGTCTTGATCTACAATGACCCGCTGCACACCGACGGTGTGGCCGACGTGGTTCTGGGACAGGCAGATTTTGTCAGCGGCATGGCTCATAAGGGCGGTGCGGTGTCGGCGTCGGGCTTATTCGCGCCTTACGGCATGGCCATGGATGCGAGCGGGAACTTGTACGTTGTGGATTACAATGACAACCGCGTGTTGCGGTACGCGCCGCCGTTTGTCACGAACATGAATGCGTCCCAAGTTTTCGGACAGCCCGACTTTCTCAGCAACACTGCTAACAATGGCGGCGCGAGCGCGTCGTCGCTAAACGGCCCCGGCTACGCCGCAGTCGATTCGACGGGCAATCTGTACATTTCCGATTTTGGCAATAACCGCGTTCTGGAGTACAACACTCCGGTAACGACGGATGCAGTCGCGGATCGCGTATTCGGGCAGCCCAATTTCACGACCATAACGTCCAACACCGGCGGCGTCAGCGCTCAAAGCATGGCCACTCCCGAC
Organism: Planctomycetota bacterium; assembly: GCA_038227045.1. Lineage (GTDB taxonomy): Bacteria > Planctomycetota > SZUA-567 > H5-PLA8 > H5-PLA8 > JANXLS01. The sequence continues at coordinate 9,157 of JBBRQD010000149.1, read as the reverse complement.
GGCGTGGCGATTGATTCCGCTGACAATCTGTATGTCACCGATGCGGGCAACAGCCGGATTTTGGCATTCAACTCACCCTTGACGTCGAACGGCATGGCGAATCGGGTCTTTGGACAGGGCGGAAGTTTCACCAGCAACGCATCCAACAACGGCGGGCGCAACGCTGGCAGCTTAAACTTTCCCGTGGGCATGGCATTTGACGCGAAACGCAACTTGTATGTCTGCGACGTGTCAAACAACCGCGTCCTGAGTTATGATCATCCGCTTGAAAATCTTCCCGTGGTATCGTCGGGTGTTCAAGCGACTCCGTCCACCGTGTTGATTGGCCAGACCGTGAATTTCACCGCGGGCGGCACCGACCCTGACAACGATGCGTTGACATATACCTGGAATTTCGGCGACGGCACCACGGGTACGGGTGCCGCGATCAGCCACATCTATACGGTCGCTGGGATTATTACTGTTACTGTCACTATCGACGATGGCGTCGGCGGAACGACAACCAGCACTGTCATGGTCACGGTAAAAGCCCCCAATCCTCTGGGCGATGTCAAACTGTCCGTGAAGCTGAACTTCGCCAAAGCGAACGCCGACTCCATATCCGCCAGCGGCACCCTGGAACTCGTGGCCGGCGATCTCACAGGCAAAGTGGCGACCGTACAGGTTGCGGATTTGATCGAGACGTTTACCGTGAGCAAGACCGCGAAGAACGCCGATGGATCGTTTAGCCTGAGCAGCAAAGGGATAACTGCGCGGGCGGCGAAATTCAAGCTGAAGCTGGGCAAGAAAACGTTCGCGGCATCGCTGGTTTCCGCGGGGCTTGTGAACATGACGGTCGTCAAGCCGGTCACCGTGCCCCTGACGGTCACGCTTGACGGCACTGTTTACCAGACGACGGTGACGCTGACTTATACCGGCACGTTGGGCAAGAGTGGCAAGACGAAATAACACGCGTTCAGGCAGCCAATTTCAGGTGACAGTGAACTCAACTAATAGTTGAGTTCACTGTCATCTGGATGCCGAGCGTAGGAATTCATCGTTTACAGAAGTCGAACACATATGAAGATACTCATCGCGGACGACGATCCGCCCTCGTGCAGTCTGCTGGAAATGCATCTCAAGAATTTTCATTACGAGGCCGTCGTCGCACAAGATGGTACGGAAGCCTGGGACGTGATACAGCGGCCCGACGCCCCGCTGATCGCTTTGCTGGATTGGAATATGCCGGGAATGACCGGCATTCAGGTGTGCAAGGCGCTTCGCGCCCAAAAAGCCGCGTTGCCCGTTTATGCGATCATCGTCACGTCGCATACAGAACGGGGGTATGCGCTGCGCCGACAGTCCCGCGTCCAGTTTCTGATTGATCGTTTCGCTCAGCGCTTCGCACTGGCTCTTCCGACCCGCCTTTGAGCCGGTGAGCGGAATGGCCTGTTTTGATTCCGACGCAACGTCAGAGCCGGTCAGTGGAATGGCCGGTTTTGAATCGGACGCAAGCAACGGTGGAGCCTGCGCCTGCTGCCGCGACTGCCGTGCATATCGGGCCACCGTATCCCGATGCAAGCCCAGCTCTCGGGCTACGCGTCGCTGTGACCACCCCTGTCCCAACAGGGTCCGAATCGTTTCGATTATCATCGCCGCGGGAAAAGGATCCCTGCTCCATGTAGCCCTTGTACATGTCTTTGTCGTTTGCCGATTTGAAATTCGGTCCGGCAACGTCGTCAAAGGCGACAAGATCGTTTTTCACGACCAGGCCAGGTTTGTCCTTCCGGTTCTTCCAGCCAAAAAGGTCCGTAACGCTCCCTTGGCCGCCGGAGAGCAAGATCGCATACGGCGAAATTTCGCGAAAGATAAACGATTTGCCGGTTTCCTTGGGGCCGAAGTACGCGTTAGTCGGATGAACCATATTTCATCGTATCAGCCGTTCCGCCGGCGCCGCGAGCAATGGCGGGTATTTTCGTCGAATTCGCGATTTGACCCTGTTACGGAATGCGTCCGGGCATAATTTCCCCTACCCCCCACTAACAGTGTTATTCAATTTTTTCACGCCTACGCGCTGTTCAAGCGCACCAACGTCGTCGTCAGTAATTCCGCAAAGGGGTATCCTTCAGATAAAAGCAACAAGATCCGTCTCACGTTTCCCACGATTCGCGCGCCGATTTTCAGCAGCTTCAATCGGATCGTCGAGCAATCGGCTTGTGTTTACCCCTCGCTTCATTTTCGGCGGGAGACCGTCTTCGCCCCTTTGGCTACCGTTTTCTTCGCCGTGACTTTGCGAGTCATTTTCTTCGCTTTCATTTTCTGTACAGTGCGTTGATCGTTTTCTTCCTTCGCAGGACTCTTCTTCGGTTTCGGTTCCAGCGGTGTGGTTGGCGTTTTAGTCAAAGCACGCGAGGCGGGTTCAGATATGGGCGCTGCAATCTCCAAATCGATGCCGAATACGTCTGCCAACGCAGAACCCTCTAAGCGTTTTCGTCCACTTCCGGACGCCTTGGATGTAACTGCTTTGGCGGAATCCGTGCTGATCAATTCGGTGTGATCGACGCCTCTCAATAAAAACAGCAAGTCCGGCTTTTCGTCCAGGCGCGCGCCGACGCCGTACAACACGGCCGCCACATGTTTGCACATGTCGGCCCAATCGGGGCACGAGCATTCCAATTGGATTTCCTTCGGACTCGGAAAAAGACCCTGATCCCGATCGGTGACATGCGTCATCACATGCTCGGAGAGGCGTCCTTGCAGCAGCTCCAGCAACGAGCCAATGCCACCTGCGCATTTTGCCTTCAACTGCCGCCACCTCTCGCCGGGCAGAGCCTCGATTCCAATGGTAATCGTGTAGAGTTCCGATCCCATCACCTTCGCTTCAATCTGTCCTTTTCTAATGTCGAGATGACAAACAGAACCGTTACGCACATACGTCCGTCCGCGCGGAAGGCGATTAGCAAAATCGCTGTACGCTTCGAGATGCTCGCACCATTTCTTCCCCCAAAAAGTCGTGGCGATCAAACGCCCTTCAATCCTGATGGGCTGGGTGGCGATGCCCTTTTTTTTGCTGAGCTTCTCCATCGCCTTCTTCGCGTTGGCCTGTCGTTGAGCGACCGGCACGTATGGCTTCCAGTATCCGCCCCAACTCATCGTTCAATCCTCCATGATAGTATTGACATCCAATTTAACCAGATTCAGCAAATCCGCATCGGTCAATTCGGTGACTCGATTTGGCACGCCGTCGGATTCTAAAATGCTCCCGGCCAATTCCATCTTGTCGCGAATCTGCGCGTCGATCTTTTCTTCAATGGTTCCCTGGCACACAAATTTGTGGACCATGACATTGCGCTTTTGCCCGATGCGGAAAGCGCGGTCGGTGGCTTGGTTTTCGACTGCGGGATTCCACCAGCGGTCAAAGTGAATCACGTGCGATGCGGCGGTGAGATTCAAGCCCGTTCCGCCGGCCTTCAGCGATAGGATCATGAACGGCGGCCCGCCCGCGCTCTGAAACTCGTCCACGAGTTTCTTGCGTTTCGGCAGAGCCGTCCCGCCATGCAGCACCAATCCCGGCCGTTCGAAAATCGTCTGCAAATAATCCGCCAACGGTTCGGTCATCGACTGGTATTGCGTGAAGATCAACGCCTTCTCCTGCCGCCCGGCGAGTTCGTCGCAAATCTCGCGCAGACGCAAAAACTTGCCGCTATCCGCCGCGTCGTAATAACCATTTCCGAGCCACTGCGCGGGATGATTACAGATTTGTTTGAAGCGCATGATGAACGCCAGCACGACTCCGCGACGCGTGATGCCGTCCACGTTTTCGAGCGCCTTCGCCAATTCGCGAACGGATTGTTCGTACAGAACCGCCTGTTTTTTCGTGAGGTTGCAAAACGCCTGCAATTCGATTTTGTCCGGCAGATCGGAGATGATCGACTTGTCCGTCTTCAGCCGCCGCAGAATGTACGGCCCCGCCAATTTGCGCAGCGGCGCGTAACGGTTCTCGCCCCCGGCGTCCATCCGTTTCACAAAATTCCCGAACGCCTTTCCCGATCCCAACAAGCCGGGGTTGATGAAATCGAAGAGCGACCAAAGATCCGCGAGTCTGTTTTCCACGGGCGTCCCGGTCAGCACAATGCGCGCGTCCGCCTTCAATTGTTTCACCGCTTTGGTCTGCCGTGCCCCGGGATTCTTGATTGCTTGCGCTTCGTCCAGCACTGCGAGCGACCACTTTGTTTTCAGCAGCCAATCCAAGCGAGCGAGCATCGAATACGTCGTCAACACCAAATCCACGCCGTCCAGAAAGTTCTGTGGATTCGTCGCGGCGTTTTGCAGTTCCTGAGCCTTGATCATTGACGGATGAGCCAGCTTGCAGACCAGCGACGGCGCGAACTTCTCAACTTCGGCCTTCCAATTTGTTAGCAGCGAAGCAGGTAACACCAACAGAGCCGGAGCCGCTCTTGCACCCTTTCCTTCGCGCTTCTTAATGAGCAGCAACGAGATCACCTGAATCGTTTTGCCGAGTCCCATGTCATCGGCCAAGCACGCGCCCAGCCCGAGGCTCGACAGAAACCAGAGCCATTTCACGCCCGTTTGCTGATAGGGCCGCAGCGTCGCTTTCAATTCACCGCCTGGTAAAACGTTCTGAAGCGTCTCCGGTTCGCGCAGACCGCGCAAGCGATCCTCTAGCCAATTCCCGGCGCGAACATCCGACCAATTCGCGGTGTCTTGATCGAAGAGCGCATCGTCGCCGGGATCAATCGGCGCACCAGCCAACAACCTCATGCCGTGAAGAAACGAGATGCCGTCTTCCGCTTCCTGCTCCACTTCCTTCCAGTGTTCCAGTGCTCGCGAAAGTTTTTCGCGGTCGACCTCGACCCATTTTCCTTTGAGAAATACCAGGCCTTCGGAGCTTTGGAGAATCGATTCCCATTCCTCGCATGGAATATCTTCGCCGTCAAGCGTAAGCTCGACATTGAAATCGAGCATTGCGTCGGCCCCAAAGCGCGCTTCTTTTTCCTTGCTTGACTTGCCAATCGAAACGCCGACGCGCACTCGCGAGGGCCGTTTCGACCACCAATTCGGAACGCGCACCAGCACGCCGCTTTCTTCGAGCTGCGGAATGTCTTTCAAAAAGCGAAGCGCTTCGTCCGGCTTCCACGCCAGCGGATGAAATACGTCGCCCGTATCGACGAGTTCCTTGACCCACGCGCATTTTTCCGAGGCGCGTTGAACGGGCGTGAGCAGTTTGACGAGTGCATTCCTATTTTTCGCGCCCGAGTATTCTTCGAGTGCCTTGCCCAACGGCTGGTATTGAACGCGCTGGCCATCGAGCATCTTCGGCGCGTACGTGGCGAGAAACGCAAAGGGGTTCTCCGGATCGCGTTTGTTCTCCGCCAAATGAAAACAAACGCGACCGACGCGATGCCAGTGCGGCGCGCGAATGCGCAACCATTCAGAAAGCCCGCCCGAACGTGTTGCAATATCGCGCCGAACGTATTCGTCCAGAGTGCTCCACAATTCCGTGAGCGCTTCGATTCGCAAATACTCGCCGCCGCGCATTGGCGGCGCGAAGAGTGCCATGCGGGCCAGCTCATCGATCGGCGCGGGAATCGGCTGCGGGAGATTTTCGGAAGGCCCTGGAATATGACAAAGTTCGTTCAAATACAGCGCGCCAAAATCGCGCCAAAAAACAAAGACTGGCGGAAGTGGAGCGGTGTCCCGCCACGCCGCCAGCAGCAGAATTAATTCGGACTGATCTTTGGCGAAACCAGCAAGCAATTCGCGCTGAAACTCCATAGGAATTGATGGCGTCACTTCCGCAGTCGCGTGCTCCTTAACGGTCAGAACATTGGAGGGGGTAAGTACCAGTTCGATCAAGATAGAATGCTCTCATGTAAAAGACAATCTTTGCGAAAATCGGTGTTAAAAATCTTCAACCGAGCAGTGCCAATTTGCAATTGCAATTTGTCGCACATCTAAAAAATGGTGGTTTGGAATGAGCGAGGAAGTTCGACCAAATTGGGCATTCACATGTCCGTTCTGGATGTAATCCCCATCCAATTTTCGGGTGATCGACGCATCCATTGAACATCCTCAATCGATATTTTACCAAAAGTTAGCCGAACCACGGTCCAGACTAAAATTTTCAAGTGCGGTGTTTTCTTCCCCGGCCCCATTCTCAATCCCCATCAAACGACACCACACACGCCTCATTCTTTTTCCATTCCATCTTGAGCTCCTTCCCACTCCCCAGACTCGCCCCTGTACGCTCATCTTGCACGTTCTGGACGGCAGTTTTCAATTTCGAGCGTGATGGGCAGCCGCTCGGAATTTAAGCCGACGGCGTTGCCTGCAGGCTTGACGCTGGGAACAGCGACGCCAAGCGGAACGACTACGCATGCAGGCGGAGTCTGGACAGTCGGCACGCTTGCAAATGCAGCGAGCGCGACATTGACGATGACGGCGACGGTGACCGCTGCGGCGATCCCAAGCGCCACAAATACGGCCAGTGTGGCGACCAGCAACCAGTTCGATCCAGTGTCCGGAAATAACACGGCCAGCGCGACGGTAACACCGCAGCGTGCCGATCTGCTTGTGATAAAGACACTCGATAATGCCACTCCGCCGCAGCTTGGCACGGTTACGTACACGATTTCGGTGAAAGACCTCGGACCGGATGCGGCAACGGGAGTGGTTCACCGGCGATGCAGAACCAGCTCGTGACGTTCGCCGCAATGGCCGCGGATACGGACAGCCAATTGAAGCCAACGCGGCAGTGGAATGAGAAACAGCAAACCCACGCCCGCCCTGTTCAAAAACTATGATTTTGGTTTAAAAAGTGCATGGCGAATGACTTTGTGCGCAATGGGATGGAATGAGTTTGAGAAACGGCAGGTTTTTGGCAAATGGAGTTGTTCGCAAGGCGCATTTGAAACGATCTCGCACACAACGTGCATTTTAAGCAACGTATTCTGTGGATGAAAATCGATGCGTGGTCGAGATTCGAAAGGTTGGCGGATTTGAAAATTCATGCTCGCCTTAGATTACTATTTTGTTACTTTAAGACGCAGTAACTGTGTGGTGTGCCGTTAACAAAAGGAGGGATTCCTCAGTGCATTGCAACCGTTTAACAATATGTCTTCCAGCGATACCGTTGCTGTTCGTCTTGGCATCTTGCGGAGACACCCAGAAACTGGCGGACAACTCGCAGAAGTCGCCTTCAACGTCGCCGGCCATCGCCATTGCTCCGCCCGAGGTTCCAAAATTTGAGCACATTCGGTATTCCACTGTCAACGGTACAACGGTGATTGAACTCATTTCTCCACACGATCTGGAATACAAGAAGGGCGATAAAATCTTTCTTTGTCAATACACGCGCGAATCGGGGCAATTGCGCGTCGTGGTCGAAGCGGCGGGCTCGAAGACTGTCGCTTACTTTAACGAAGGACCCGAAGGATTGACCAGCGCGGAAGGTGCGCGTCTCTTCCTGCCTCCCGCTTTGGAACTCGCCATTCAACACGCGAGCGAAGACGATGCCAAACGCCAGGAGCTCAACAGCGCAAAATCGGAAGCGGCCAATCGCCAAAAACAGCTCGAACTTGAACTGGCCAAAGTGACGGATGAAAAGCGTCATCGCGAACTTGAATTGGAACGAGTTCGTATGGTGGAAGAGAAACATCATCGTGAACAGCAAGAACACGAACAGGCGCGCCTTGCCGAAGAGAAACGCCGCCACGAAGCCGAAACGGCGTTTTTGCGCTCTGAATTCCTGGATATCGATCGCAAATTCAGCCTGCTTCTGATTTCGCCAAACCAACTCGAATACAGGAATGGCCCCAAGACGTACGCGTGCCAATACACGCGCGATCAACGGGGTCTTCACGTTGTTGTCGAGAGTGCTGCCGGAAAGACGAGTGAAATATTCACGGAAGTTCCTGGAGGCTGGCGTGCAGAAAACGGCGTCGTATTTTACCGTCCAGAACTGATCGAAACTGCAATCGCCAGGCGCAAGACCGACGAACTTCTTCATCAGAAACAGGAACTTGAAACCGTGCTCGCCGCCCGGCGCGCGTTAGACGAGAAACTTGATCGCGAGCGCAATGCATTCGTGAAAACGGAGTTCAGGACGCTGGATCGCGGTTCGTATCTCAAACTGGCGTCACTGACCGAAATCGAATACCGCCGGGGTGAGAGGACGCTGCTTTGTACCTACACTCGCGAACCAAAGAGGTTGCGCGTGATAGTGGAAACGCATGGCACTCGGACGGTCGAGTACTTCTACGAAACCGCCGACGGTCTGTGCGACGAAGAGGGTTCGATCTACTATCATCCAGCGAAACTGGACGCAGCTATCGCGCGGGCACAAGCGGAGTACCTGAAGCTCGAGGACGGGATCTTGCGGCGCAATTTTGCGTTCGCTCAGCGAATTATGGATAAAGCCGAAGCGGTTGGCGGTGCCTTCGTCGCGGGTCAGGCTGAGGCACTCGATGAGAAAATCGCCTTCGCTCTCTTCAAAAATGACAAGGGGGTTTACAATATCGTGTTCAACCGCGCGATGCGCGAGCGGCGCGGAGTGAAACGCGATCGGATCAGCATGGTTGAAGGACCGGAGCATCTGACCATCGCCAGGATCGACACGGGGCGGAAGTTGGACGACAACCTAATTGGCTATTGTTTCGTCAACGGAACTGAGCCGGCCGTGTATGTGCGGAAGATCGTTAAGTCCAAGGAGAACGACCAAGCCCACGCTTTGGGCCAGATCGTGGTCCTCGTCCGAGCGGAAACAGACGACATCTTCCGCGCGGCAATCAAAGATGTAAAGAATCTGCCATGGAATCCGATGCTTCCGCCCGTCGACGATGGGAAGCCAGCGCAGGATCGCGGCGTTCCAAAGCCATGATTACTATTTCCGTCCTTCGATTAAGCTGATTTCGGCATGTCGGAACGATTTGGCTCAAATGGAAACCGCTTGCTTTAATGAGCGTTTGGTATTCGCCCTCGGTTCGTTCTTTTCCGCTGGGGACCTTAAGTATCATCAATGATGAACGACAATTATAATTCCCCCTGACGGCAAGTAGAATTCCCGGCTTTTTAAGGCGGGATCGGCCAATCTGTTTCCCTGCAAATCAGGGGGGCGGAATGGTCACAGATCGACAGGTGAAGAGAATGATGGATGTTT
>JBBRQD010000148.1:0-12150 GCA_038227045.1 Planctomycetota bacterium | reverse complement strand
GTCAATTTCACGTGCGAGACTGCGGATCATATGCTCCAATTCATGCTCGCGTTCCGAAGATAATGTCGAGTCGGTCATACATGGATTATCGTCCGTTCAATTTTAGAAAAATAGTATAATCTTGCCGCGTGAATGGCTACTCGAAAGACTTGTAAGAAAAGTTCGTGTCCTGATCGACTTCGCACCACAGTTTCGCGCCGTTGAACACATCTTTCTGCATCATCTTCGGATCGTGTTTCACGCCGAAGAGACCATCGAGAACGCCGCCTTCTGGTCGCCCCTTGCCGTGCTGGTCCCACAATCCCGGCATGTAATCGGCGATCACGGTGCCGCCGTTTTCGCAGAATTCCTTGATCCGTTTTGCCTCGGCATCCGACAGGCACAACGCCGCCGGCAGAATCAATACTTTGTATTCTTTGGGCACTCCTTTCTGAATCACGTCCACATAATTAATCCAGGTGAATTGAATGCCCTCGTCGCGCAGCATGTTGAGCCACGCGCTGCGCACGAGATGCGAAGCGCCGAGTTTTGCGTCGTTGTTGCGGTTGATCCAGGTCTTGCCGTGCGCCTGTGCGTCCATGATCCAGCCGAGTTGAATCGACGCGTGGCTGTAATAGATCGCAACGCCATCGTGCTTCCATTCCGCGCCGCTCATCAGCGGCCCGATTTTCTGGCCGGCTTCGATGAATTGCGGGGCGGCTTTCGCGATCCAATCTTTCGGCGTCTTGTCGGCGTTGAACCATTTTTCGACCCAGCCGATTTCGCCGCGATTTCCCTCTGCGATGTAGTACCAAAGCTGCCACAGGCCATCGTCAAGCGAGCGGTGAAAATACGACGTGACCGCCGGAATGGCGTTGTGCGGATTGAACGAGCGGACGATCGATTGCGAACCGCCCAGGTTGTACGCCTCGAGGTATTGAACCTTGCGCATCTGTTTGGCGTAATCGAACCCACCGAAGGCGCACGGCGCCTGCCCGCCGACAAATCCGCAGGGCGTCGCGCCGTCCACGCTGTTGGCGTACGTGACGAGATCGCCCAGAAAATTGTTCCAGTACGAATCGTTGAACGTCCATTGGTCGATCAACTGGCTGGCATCGAAGGACGCCACGTCCCAGCCGCTCAGCTTCGGAAGGATCTCGCTGTAGCCGATCCAATTCGCGCGCTTCGGCGCGCCCGGCCCATAGATTTCGGAGAGCCAGGCTTGATATGCGGCTTTGTCGTCGGTCGCCTGCCACATGCACGGATGCTCAAAATGGCCCCACGAGATTTCATCGTCCAACGCGTACGCGGAACGATTCGGCGACGACTTTACGGCTTCAATTGACTTTTTGATGATCCCTTCCAATTTCGTCTTCATCGCCGCATTGACCGGCTTGACGCGCACACCCGCTCCGTGCACGTCAGCCGCGTGATTCTTAGGGATGCTGCCGTCCCATAAATGCAGGTCGCCCTTGCCTGCAGTGTGGTCCATGTAAAAGCGCAACTGAAACTTGTCAATCCAGGGGAGATAGTCCGAATTGCCACGATCTACAAACGCGCCGTTGAAACCGGAAACCTTGCAAAATTCGCCGGCGGCATCGTCATGTCCAATGGTCCATTGATGGTACCACGGCATGAAGATCCAATGGGGATAGGCCTTCAACAACCAATCCTTATCCTGCTTGACGGGCTTGAAATCGATGGAAGTGTTAATGTATTTTTCGTACGGATCTTCCTGGCACGTCGCGGGCGTGGCTATGGCTGTGAACAGCAGCGCTGCGAGAAGCAGGCGAGGGATGAGCATTCGGGAGAGTTATCCTTTTGATACGAATACACCCGCGACGGCGGCGGGTGGTACGGATTTGCTGCCGTTTGCAAATCCGTGCCACCCATCGAACCAGGACCATGATGCAGTCCGTCCGGCGGGTGTATGACATCCCTCGCCCCGCCATTTCCTTCCCTTGCCCCGCCGCCATTGGCGTATAACGTATGAGATTCGAAATGTTGGAACCAAAGAACCAAATCGGAGTCTGCATGAATTACCAATCTATCCTCATCAAATCCCTGCTCGTGTGTTGCCTGTCGCTGTGCGTCGCGGGCGTGTCGTGTGCGGTGGAAGCCGATCCGCAAAATCCCGGCGTTGTGCAGCCTTTTAAAGTCTGGAAGGATGTTCAGATTCCGGAATTGAAAAAGTTTAATGCGCCGGTGGCGACGCGCTATGAATTGGCCAATGGGATGGTTGTGTTTCTGCTTGAAGACCACGAGCTGCCGATTGTTGATTTGTCGATGACCATCCGCGCGGGCGACATCCATGAACCGGCGGAATTGAGCGGCATTAATAGCGCGGTTGCGTCCATTATGCGCTCGGGTGGGAGTAAGAAATATCCCGGCGACAAGCTTGACGAGATTCTCGAAAACAGGGCGGCCGATCTTAGCGTCGGTGGCGGGCAGGACTCGGGCTTTGCGTCACTGAGCACACTTAAGGACGATTTCGACAAGGGCCTTGAGATTCTCGTCGATGTGCTGCGCAACCCGGAATTTCCCGACGAAAAAGTCGATCTTTATCTGGCTCAGGTGCGCGCCGGGATTTCGAAGCGCAACGACCAGCCCGGCGGCATCGCCAGCCGCGAGTTTCGCAAACACATGTACGGAAAAGACAGCCCTTATGCGAAGGTCGTCGAATACGCGAACCTCGATAAAATCGACCGCAGCGCCCTGAGCGCGTATCATGCGAAGATTTACCATCCGAACATCTTCATCGTCGGAGTCGTCGGTGATTTCAAGAAGGACGAGATGCTGGCGAAATTGAAAGCCGTGTTCGAACCGTGGCCAAAAGCCGACGTGGCGCTGCCCGCGGTCCCGCCGCTGCCAACGGCTCACGAACAGCGCAATCTCTTCGTTGAGCGCCCAAAGATCAATCAGACCACGATCATGATGGGCCATATAGTCGATCTGCGTCGCAACAGCCCCGATTACGCGACGATCCAGGTGATGAACGAGATCCTCGCCGGCGGCATGTCCGCGCGCATGTTCACCGAAGTGCGGACGAAGAAAGGCCTCGCTTACTCAGTCGGCGGCGCAGCGCAGATTTTCTACAATCGTCCCGGCCTCTTCTATTGCCACGCGCTGACCCGCAACGAACAAGCGCTCGAAACCGTCGAGGCCATCAAAGAAGAGATCGTGCGCTTTCGCGACAAGGGCATCACCGAAACCGAATTGAACGAGGCGCGCGAAAGCATCCTCAATTCGTTCGTCTTCAACTTCGATTCGCCATCGAAGATCATCGGCCGCCAGATGACCTACGAGTTCTACGGTTACCCGATGGACTTCGCCGAAAAACTGCTGGAGAACATCAAGCGCGTGACGGTCGCCGATGTCAACCGCGCCGCGACTCAATACCTCGATCCCGAAAAGATGCAATTGATCGGCGTCGGCAACACGGCGGCACTGGACAAAACGAAATCGTTCAATTCACTGCCCGATGTAAAATTGCTGGACGTGACGATTCCGCCGCCGACGAAGAAATAGGGAATATGGTTGAAGGTTTAAAGGTTGAAGGTTGAAAGTTGATCGATTTTCAAAACGGCAACCTTCAACCGCTTTAAGGTGACCTCCCGGCTCCCATTTCGGTGTATCTAAATGGTAGAATAATTGCGAGGCGATAAAGCTATGAACAGTCATTGGCCCGTTTTGTTGGCGATTCTGATGGTCGGCGCGGCTGGCGCGTTTGGTTATTGGACGCAACTGGAGTATCAGGAAAAAGGCAAGGTCGTGTCGCCGATCAAGACTTTGCCGGCGCACTATATTTCGATCGCCGCAACCAAGCCAGCGGGTTCTGCCGCTGCCGGGCAGCCCGCGGAAGCAGCCACAAACACGCAGGGCAAATGGGTGCCGGACGTGAACCAACGTCAGACGCCGCAAGCTCAGGCGCAACTCGTCGCCGCGCTCAAGCAACAGAACATCGCCGCCAACGCCCCAAAGGAAATGGCTGATCGCGACGCTGTTTTCAATACGCTGCGCGTGGCTTTGAATCAAAAATTTGGCGCACAGCCGGTGGCGACCAACGTCGGATTTGCGGTGGCAGTGGCGGGAGCGCGCCTCGAAGTTGACGCGAGCCCCGCGTGGTCGATTTCGCTTTACAACGACAACAAAGCGCAGCCCGCGGTTCAATCCGAGAATTTTGTGGGGATGTTGAATCTCGTCGCGGCGAATCTCGACTTCGATCCCAACGTGAACGGCAATACGACGGGGGACGGAAAGATCACCCGCCGCCCGATTTCGAAGCTCGGCAAGCTTTCCATGCTGACCGATCCAGCCATGAACAATTCAATCACGATCAGACCGGTCGTGCGCAAGCCGGCGAATCCCGCTCTGCCGGCGAATCCCGTGGCCGTAAATCCTGCAGCCCCGGTCAATCCGGCAATTCCGGCTGGCCCGTTGGTTCCGGCGAAGCCTCCGAAGGCGCCGAAACCCACTCCGTTCCCAGCGGAACCGGTGAAGCCGCCGACAACCGACCAATTTTAAGCGAAGCCGTGGCAAAAATAATGGGTGGCCCAGCCCTCGGGCTGGGTGCCGATGGCGCAAGACGCCCCTCCTGAGTTTCCCGCATTTTAGGTAATGCGCGGGTCTTGGGAGTGGCTTTTTGTCGCTTCGCGACCCATCCCGAGGGATGGGGCACCCGACGTGTTGTGCATGTGGCGGACATTTCTTCTTGGACACGTACTTGTCAAAAATTCGAAAATTGTTTATCATGCGCGCATTCAAATTGCCAAGTGCACGGAATTTCCGTTTGGGGGTGTCGTATGGCCATCGACGTTAAGATCAAATGCAGCGACTGCGGAACGGTTGTCGACCACTCATTGCACGCACAGGATACCGAAATCGTCTGCCCCGAATGCCGGCGAGCCATGCCGAATCTGCTCCCGGAAGAATACAAAGAGGTTGCGAAAACATTGAGCAGCGAGCGGGTGATGGGAATCGTCGCGTTGTTCTTCGTCATTATCGCCTGCGTGTTGCTGGTCCTGTACATTGGACCGGCGTCGGCGTGGGTTTCGACCGATGACAAGGACTATCTGGATCGAATGGCCAAAGCGGGAATTTCGCGCAACGCCGATACGTCCATGTTCTTCTTTGGCGCGATCGGGTGCATCGTTCTGGCCGGAGTTTTCGGGGCGCTAAGCGCCGTAAAACGCTTCGTTGTCGAGTTCTAATACCAGAGCCGCGCACGTCAGTAAGCGGCCTTGTTTTTGCGGCACACCGACTTAGCCGCTTACTGACGTGCGCGGCTCTGGCATCCTTCGATGACGATTTTTTCATCGCGATTTTATTGAATCTCAAAGCGATTTATAGTGTTCCTCCATTTCTCTAGCCGATAATAGTTTTGACCGCGAAGAACGGTCGATTAACGGTTCAGGGTAGCGGCGGTGCGCGCGTGGAGCGCGTAGGAACTCAATCCGCTCGACTGTCTTTTATGACAGCTTGGAATTGCCGGGCTTTCTGAAAAAAGTTCGGCAACGACGCGCGGTTATGGCCGCTCCTTTTTAAGCGGCCTCCAAGGAATGCTCGGGGATTATGGCCAACAATTCGCCTGATATTGCGATCCGCACAACCGGTCTCGGCATGACGTACAGCCCGGGATTGTTTCAAGTCAAAAAAGTGGGTTTGCAGAATCTGGATCTGGACGTGCCGAAAGGCAGCATCTATGGCTACCTCGGGCAGAACGGCGCGGGCAAAACCACCACGATTAAAATACTGGCCGGCCTGCAATTCAGCACCTCCGGAAACGCCTGGATATTCGGCGGCGACGTGCTCAACAGCGCCACGCGCAAGCACATCGGGTTCATGCCGGAGAATCCGTATTTCTACGAATACCTGTCAGCCGACGAGACGCTCGATTTTTACGGCAAACTCTCCGGCATGGACCGCAATTCGCGCAAGCGCCGCACCGAGGAATTGCTGAATGAATTCGGGCTAGTGCACGCGCGCAAAGTCAACATGCGCAATTATTCGAAGGGCATGCGGCAGCGACTAGGCCTGGCGCAGGCGATGATGCATTCGCCGCAATTGCTGATTCTCGACGAGCCCATGTCGGGCCTGGACCCGATGGGCCGGCGCGATGTCCGCAACGCGATCTTGCGCGCGCGCGACAAGGGACAGACGGTGTTTTTCAGTTCGCACATTCTCGGCGACGTCGAGGAAATCTGCGACCGGGTTTGCGTGCTGAATCAGGGCAAAAAAGTTGCCGAAGGCGCCATCGCCTCGCTGCTTGGAAACAAGATCGTCGAAGTCGCGCTGGCGTTCACAGGCGTCGCCAAAGAGGGCAATCCGGAGGTCGTGAAATTGGCGATCCGCCAATGGCACGATGGCGCGCAGTATCATCTGCTGGTCGATAGCGAAGAAAAAGCGCAGCAGGTAACAGAGTTGCTTCAACGCGGCGGCGCCGTGCTGCGATCGATGGTCCCGCACACAGAATCGCTCGAAGAATATTTTATCCGAGTCACGATGGCCGGCGGCGGTGCCGGTCCGGAGTATGCGGAAAAAAAAGGGGTTAGTGATTAGTGGCGGCTGCGCCGCTTAGGGATTAGGGGAGGACGGCAAAAAATTTTAATTCGGTCCGATCGAAGAGGCTTTGCGTTTTCCTCCCTGACCCCTAACCCCTTAGCGGCGAAGCCGCTCACTATCCACTTAAAGATCCGAAGGATTTCGAACTTATGATTACTTTCGTTATCGCGCTCAATACATTTCGCGAGGCGGTTCGCGATAAGATTCTGTATGTGCTTGTGGCGTTTGGCGTGCTGCTGATTTTAGGCTCGAAGGCCATTGGCTATGTCAGTTTCGGGCAGGATTATAAGATCATGGCCGACCTCGGCCTGACGGCGATCTGGATGTTCTCCGGCATGGTTTCGATCTTCGTCGGCACGGGATTGATCTACAAAGAAATCGACAAGCGAACGATTTACACCATTTTGTCGAAACCGGCGGAACGCTGGCAATTTTTATTGGGCAAATACTTTGGCCTGGCGCTGACGACGCTAGTCAACATGGTGTTTCTCAGTATTGCATTTCTCACGTACATGTGGCTTTCTGGCGCGCCAGTGACAATAGCGCTGTTTGAAGCGCTGTTTCTGACGTTCATCGAAATGCTGCTGGTGACGGCAGTGGCGATATTCTTCAGTTCGGCGAGCACGCCGATTCTGTCCGCGATCTTTACGACCATTATTTTTTTCTTCGGGCAATTGACCAAATGGATCGTCGATCTGGCGACAGTTTTGCAGGGATCGGTGGATGGCGCCGCGGCGAAAGAGCGCGCGCGATACATCGGCGGGCTGCTGTACAAAGTTTATCTGGTGCTGCCCAATCTGCACAATTTCAACATCCGCCAGGACGCCGTTCACGCGGACCCCGGCGAATGGATTCGCATGAACGAGATGCTTCCCGTGACGCTGTACGGACTGAGTTATGCGGCTGCCGTGCTGCTTGCGGCGCATCTGATTTTTTCGCGAAGGAATTTTTAGAACGCCATGGAAACCCCTCCGCACATCGATCTGCCTTATCCCGAAGCCCATGTTGATATCGACGCGATCTACTCGGAGCCGGCGATCGATCCGAGCGCCTGGATCGCGCCCAACGCGACCGTCAACGGGCGCGTCACCATCGGCGCGCGCGCCAGCGTCTGGTTCAACTGCGTGCTGCGCGGCGACAGCGAATACATCGAAGTGGGCGACGAAACGAACGTTCAGGACGGCAGCATTCTGCATGTCGATGTCGGCTATCCGTGCGTGTTGGGCAAGCGCGTGACGCTCGGACACAATGCGATTGTTCACGGATCGGTGGTAAAGGACGGTGCGCTGATCGGCATCGCCGCGACGGTCCTGAGCCGTTGTGAAATCGGCGAAGGTGCGCTGATCGCCGCCGGTGCCGTGGTGCTCGAAGGCACGATTGTTCCGCCGCACACGCTGTGGACGGGGTGCCCCGCGAAGCAGGTCAAGGAACTGACGCCGCCACAGCGCGAACGGCTTGCGGCGACGTACAAGCATTATGTCAACAACGGCGCGGTTTATCGCGCGCGGTATAAAAAGTAGGACGGACTGCCTGTCCGTCTAACGAGTGATAATTCTTCGTTATGCGAACGCGCTATATACGTTCGTTCAAACGAAGGGTACTTCGTTTGTTGATGGGCGGGTCGTCCATCCCACTTTCACCACATTCTTTATTCAACTCACCCTCTTTATCTGCCGATACATCGATACACGCGTCGATCATGGGGAGGGGAGTCATGGGTCTGGAAAAATTCATCATTCAGGGCGGAAAGCCGCTCAAGGGCGAAGTCCGCGCGAGCGGTTCCAAGAATTCGGCGCTGCCGATCATTGCGGCGACGATTCTCGCGGACGGGCCGTGTTCCCTCGGCGACGTGCCGCGGCTGGCCGACGTCGACGTGCTCGCCAAAATTATGCAGACGCTCGGCGTCTCCATTGAACGCGACGCGCTCGGGCGCGTCAACACGCGCGTGGTCAATCCGGAGTTGTCGTTCGCGCCCTACGAACTGGTCAGCATGATGCGCGCGAGTTTCTGCGTGCTCGGGCCGTTGCTGGCGCGGCGCGGTTACGCGAAAGTTTCGCTCCCCGGCGGCTGCGCATTCGGCGACCGGCCGGTCGATTTGCATTTGAAGGGCCTGCGCGCGCTCGGCGCGGAGATTGAAATTGAACACGGTTACGTGATCGCGCAGGCGAAAAAATTGCGCGGCGCAAATATTTATCTGGGCGGCCCCTCCGGTTCGTCGGTGCTCGGCACCGGCAACGTGATGATGGCCGCGTGCCTCGCCGAAGGCCAGACTGTTATCGAACACGCCGCGTGCGAGCCGGAGGTCGTCGATCTCGCCAATTTCCTGAACGCGATGGGCGCGAGCATTGAAGGCGCGGGCAGCCACCGCATCCACATCAAAGGCGTGCGCACGCTCGAAGGCTGCGCCTACGACGTCATCCCCGACCGCATCGAAGCGGCCACGCTGCTGATGGCCGGCGCGATCACCGGCGGTGAAGTGATCGTGAAGAACATCGATCCGACGCATCTCGAAGCCGTCTTCGACAAATTCCGCGAAGCGGGGTTGGGCTATACGCGCAATTGCAAAGTCGCCGCAGTCACTCCACGGGGCAGGCCGAAGGAAGTCGAGATCGCCACGCTCCCGTACCCTGGCTTTCCGACCGACTTGCAGGCGCAGATGATGGCGCTGATGTGCCTGGGCAATGGCGCGAGCGTCTTCCACGACGGCATCTACCCCGACCGCTTGAATCATGTCGCGGAGCTCAAGCGCATGGGCGCGCATATTGTGCGCGTGAACACGACCTGCGTGACGATCGGCGTCGAGAAATTGCAGGGCGCGCCGGTGATGGCCAGTGACCTGCGCGCGGGCGCGGCGCTGGTGATGGCGGGCCTCGCGGCCGAGGGCGAAACGGAAGTGCGGCGCATCTATCACATCGACCGCGGCTACGAAAATTTCGAAGCGAAATTACTGAGCCTCGGAGCGGACATCCGCCGCGCGCCGGACGAATGCGCGGAGAAGCCCCCGGCGGTTTAAACGGGGATCTCTCGCAAAGACGCAAAGGCGCAAAGAACGGAAAGAGAGTTTTCGCTTCTTCCAGATTGCATTTGCGCGATTTGATTTTAGAATATCGATCGTATGGAAGGAACTTGCGCTGCACTCGACATCGATACCCGTATACTCTCTCGGCTGAATTGCCCGCTTGAAGAGCTCGGGACGCTTTGCAAAAAATTCCAAGTTGTGGAACTATCCATATTCGGATCCGCAGTTAGAGATGACTTTATACAGTCACAAAGCGATCTCGATTTTCTCGTGCAATTCGAGCCGGAATCGCACCCCACGTTTCATGAGTTTTTCGACTTGAGTGAAGCATTAGTAGAATTGACCGGCAAAAAAGTCGATTTGGTTGCGAAAAATGGACTGAAAGAAACGATTAAAAAAGAAGTACTCGCAGAATCCCGGGTGCTTTATGCGCGGCGATAAACTGTATCTTCAAGACATGGTTGACGCCGCTGACGCCATTGCCCGATTTATCGGAGGCAGTGATTGTGATACCTTTATTACGAGCGATTTATTGCACAGCGCGGTGCAAATGAAACTAACAATTATTGGAGAGGCTGCGTCGCGCGTTACCGATGAACTGCGCGACAGGCATCCCGAAATAGCCTAGAAAAAAGTAGCAGCCTATCGAAATTTTGCGGTTCATGCCTATTTTGCGGTTTCGCCTAAGGTCGTTTGGGATACTGCGATAATACATGCCCCAGCCATTAAAATAAGTGCGCTTGCAATTCTGGTCTCTGAGTTCTCAACGTGAACGCGCCACCCTCTCGCCGTTTCAGTTACGAACTTGCCGTTCCATTCGCGTTGCTTGTTATTTTTTACGCGATGCTTTCAATTTCAAATGCTTACCCGCGTCGATCTGAATCCACACCCGCTCCAAAAAACGAACCCGAAAAATTGACGCTCGCGCTGGCAGTCGATAATAAAACTCCTGCCGCACCGCTCAGCTCCGTTTCGTCTGGGCAAGCGCTCGTTCGCAGCGGCGACGAAATCGTTGTGTGCGGGCAATTCTTTCACACGGGCACTCCCGTCGTCTTGTGGATGGACCCCGACGGCTACGATGCGTACCGCGTCGAATCCCATTTCGCGCCGTTTGCGAAATCGGATTGGGATCAGGCGCATGCGCTTTACAAGGATTTGAAGACTCCGAACCGGTACGGGTTGCGCAAGGATTTGCTTTCGCCTGACGAAATCGAACGCGTGCGCGGCGGCGGGTGGGACTTGCCGCTGCTGCAGCGCTGCGTCGATCAATTCGTGCTGCATTACGATGCGGCGGGGAGCAGCCAGGCGTGTTTCAAAGTCCTGCATGACATGCGCTGCCTGAGCGTTCATTTCATGCTTGATGTCGATGGCACAATTTATCAAACCCTCGATTTGAAAGAACGCGCCTGGCACGCGACGACGTCCAATTCGCGCTCAGTGGGTGTCGAGATCGCCAACATCGGCGCGTACCCCGATGGCGAGAAGGGCAAGCTTGATTCATGGTATTCGAAAGACGAGAAGGGCAATGTCATGCTGACGATTCCGGGCAGCGGAACGCACGGCATCCGCACGCCGAATTTTGCCGGGCATCCGATTCGCAACGAATTGATCGAGGGAACGATTCAAGGCGTCCGCCTGCACCAGTACGATCTGACCCAGCCGCAATACGACGCGCTGATCAAACTGACCGCGACGCTCTGCACTGTTTTTCCAAAGATAAAATGCGCTTATCCGCGCGATGAACAGGGCGCCTTAATTCCGCAAAAGCTCGACGACGAGACGCTGGAAAAATATCAGGGTGTGCTCGGGCACTATCATCTGGACACCAAGAAAGTCGATCCGGGTCCGGCACTGCAATGGGACCGGGTTATTGATGGGGCGCGGAAATTGATTAAATGAGCGTATCGTAACTTTTGCTGTTTATGAACTGGCTTCTGAAATCAAATGTTTAGTAATTTTCAAAACAAAGAAGCCGTAGAACTTGAATACACAATTGCCGTAGTTTCAATACTTCCGACAGCCCAGGCTCTCGCAGATCTACTCGAATACGATCAATAGCTCGTATCGAGCGGCCTAGCATTGCAAAATCGCCAATAGTGGGAGCGCTTGTTGCAATCTTGGTTATAGTCGCATGCGACAGCACAGTAACGTCAATGACTGGGACACCCTTTACTATCATGTGCATGTACTCTGGTGGAAAACGCTTTAACTTGGATTCGAAGGACTTGAGTTCTGCGGCAATTGACTTTTTTGCCGATTTAAAACTACTTTCGGATAGCGGTTCTACCCCCGGAATGGGGCGAATTTGGGGATCAATATTCAACCAGAAATCTGGCTTACATGTCTCTATTTTTCCATCCAGTTCAACGCAGTCGGATACAAAATAGTCTTCTTGCGGATCGTAAAATGCTCCGAAAGTTGTTCGTGCGAGCATAAGCGCACAGGGCATTGCCACGAGCAATTGTCAAATGATGTGGATGGCGATGTTGAAATCATGCGGCGTTTTCCTTGATGCCATCCACGAAACGAACAAGCTTGATCACGTCTGCCAACAACTCCGATTTATTTAATTTCCTCCAGCCTTTTGCCGC
>JBBRQD010000147.1:0-12195 GCA_038227045.1 Planctomycetota bacterium | reverse complement strand
CGTTCTCGCTTGCGGCGGGCGGCGTTGAACTTCGTTGGCCTCGCACGGCGTATCCTCTTGATACGCCTTTGCTCGACCGCCTCGTTCAACTTGCCCGGCGCGGCGCGATAACGACGCTTTAGAAATGCGCGGGTCAATAGTGTAGTAAGAACCAAACGAATTGCATCCGAAAGAAATTCCCTTACTCCACATACACAAACTCATTCAAACCCATCAACGCCTGGCAGAAATCCGTCAGTGCCTGTTCGCGCGATGTTTTCGTGCTCATCGCGGTTAGGAATTCCACTGAATCTTTCGACTCGTCCGTGTCCGGCTGGCGGCCTAGGGCGATCAGATAGGCGTTCTTTACCGACTCGTCGAACGGCGTGTCCGGTTTCGGCGCTATGCGCTTGGCGAAGGCTTTGGCGCAGTCGCGGACGAAGGGATTGTTCAGCAGTTCCAGCGCTTGCGGGGCGATGGTTGTTGAGGGGCGCAGCCCGACGCTTTGCGTGGTGCTGGGCGCGTCGAAGAGCGCCAACATGTGGATCAGCTTGCTGCGCTTGACCGTCAAATACAGGCTGCGCCGGTGGTCGGATTCGCTGAGCGTGCCGGGGCCGTACATGCGCGGGTCCAATTGGCCGCTGATGAGGAGCATGCCGTCGCGAATCGCTTCGGCTTCCAGACGCGTGTTGCGCCGCCGCCAGAAAAGCTTGTTCTCCGGGTCAGCCGCGGCTTTCGTTTTGTCGAATACTGAGTCCTGCATATACGCCGCGCTGGTCATGATCAGCTTATGAATGGGCTTCAGATGCCAGCCGCTGGCGATCAGTTCGCTGGCCAGATAATCGAGCAGTTCCGGATCGCACGGCCGCCCGCCTTGAACGCCGAAATCGCTCGGCGTACTGACGATGCCGCGGCCCATGTGGTGGTACCAGAGCCGGTTGACGATCACGCGCGCCAGCAGATGCCCCGCGCCGTTGTCAACATCCGTGATCCAATTCGCCAGCCCCATGCGCTTGTGAAGCGTCTTGCTGCCCGGCGGCGGCGCGCTCTCCCAATGTTTTTCGCCTTCGGTCGCGCGTACCAGTACAAGCGGATATCCCGCGGGAGCTTCCTCCAGTTTCTGGTTGAGGTCGCCGCGCTTCAGGAAAAAGGTTTTCTCATAGAAATCCGGCCCCTGCGTGTGCAGACGAATCGCGGGGGTGCCTTCGCTGGAGATCATCACCAGTTCGCCCTTGCCCTTGGGGGCCTGAGCCAGATGGTCCTGTACGGCTTTGTTCAGCTTCGCCCATTCGGCATCCTGCGGCTTGAACCAGGCCAGCAGAATCTTTGTCTGCTCCGCGGTCCGTTTGTCGGCGGGCGCATCGAGGATCGACGCAACGTTGGCCGGCATGCCTGAGCCGACCAGCGGAAGCGGACGCGGCATCGTCGTCACCGACAGGCGCGGGCGTCCGATGCTGTGCCCATCGTTGTTGTTGAAATAGAGCCGGACCGTCAGCGTCGTGCCGCCGTCGTAGCCCACGTCGCGCGATGTTTCGAAAACCGCCGTGTGATCTTTCCCGAATTGCGGATCGATTGCCCACGCCGATTTTGGGTCGTCGTCAATCGCGGCTTTAACCGGCAGCCCTTTTTGTTCAAAGTCGGCGGTGGCATTTTGCAATTTAATAAAATCGGGCACCGCGTCTTTTTTAGTGCTTGGAACGATCGAAAACTTGACATTGGTCAACGCAAAATTGCCGTTGCCGGCGCGCCCCGGACCGCCTTTGACCATCGATGGATGCGCCAGCGCTTCCACTCGGATTCCCGTAATGCCTTTCAGATCGGTGTGAGCCGTCAGCGTGTAGGCGTCGAATTTGGCGTTGTTGCCGGCCGCCAGCAATGAGCCGTCATCCAGTTTCGTAAACGTCGCGCCGCCTTCCGATTTGAATTCGACGATGTCGAGCGGCATCCAGGCGGGTTTGGCGCGCAGTTCCTTCGCCGTGCCGCTCGCCTCCCATTCCGCCAGTTTTCCGGCAAGTTGTTCGTGCTCGTATTTTTCCAATGCCGCGGCAATCGGTTTGTGCGCTAGTTCGAACGCCGCTTTTGCTTTTTGAGTGTTTTCGCGGTCCATGTCGATTTCAATTTCGGAGCGAACCGTTTTCGTGAACGTTGAAATCAGGCGGTAATAATCGCGCGTCGGAATCGGATCGAATTTGTGATCGTGGCAGCGCGCGCAGCCGAAGGTCAGTCCCAGCATGCCGGTGCCGATCGTCTGGACCATGTCGTCGAGTTCGTCGTAGCGTTCTTTTTCGGCTTGGTTCGCGGTGATTTGCGTCGCGTGCGTGCCGGCGGCGAGGAAACCGGTGGCTTTCATCGCCAGCGGATTGTTCGGTTCGAATTCGTCACCGGCAAGCTGCCATTTCACGAATGTGTCGTAGGGTAAATCCATGTTGAATGCCTGAATCGCGAAGTCGCGATAATGGAAGGCGTATTTGCGGTCGTAATCCTGCTCGTACCCGTGGCTTTCGGCAAAGCGCGCCACATCGAGCCAATGCCGCGCCCACTTCTCGCCGAAGTGCGGGCTGGCCAAAAGCGAATCGACGAGTTTCTCATACGCGTTGGGCGCGGCGTCGTTCACGAACGCGTCGATCTGTTCTGGCGTCGGCGGCAGCCCGATCAAATCGAAATACACACGGCGCGCGAGTCGGCGCTTGTCGAGTTCCGGATTGGGCGCAATCTTCTTTTCTTCCAACTTCGCGAGCACGAAATGATCGAGCGGCGTTTTACACCACCCCGTCGCCGCGACTTTGGGCGGCTCGACTTTTTTGAGCGGTTGAAAGGACCAGAACTTGCGCCCCTCCTCAATATTGATGGTTTTCGCGGCGAGTGTGGGAAGCTTCACATCGGACGTGCGCGGATCGGGCACGCCGAGCTTGACCCATTCTTCAAGCACCGCGACCTGCTCGGGCTTGAGTGGCCCATCGGGCGGCATTTCCTGATCCTTGAGCTTGTAACGAACCGCGAGAATCATGCGGCTCTTGTCGGGATCGTTCGGCACCACAATCGCGCCGCCTTCACCCCCGCGCGCAACGCCCTCGCGGCTGTCGAGATACAGTTTGCCCTTGAGTTTCTTCGCGCCGACCGAATGGCACGAATAGCAATTGTCGGCAAGGATGGGGCGGACTTTCTCCTCGAAAAATTTAAGCGCGGCGGGTTCGATCTCGGAAGCGAGAACGGGCGCGGCGGCAAGTGCGGCGAGGAGAAAGAAGGAGATTCGATTCATGTGAAAAGGGTCTCGGGAAAAAAGCTTGCTCCTTTATACAACCAAGTAGGCGAGCGGGGTCGTGGTTTAGTGAAAAATTTAGGGACTCAGTGGATTGAGTTCAATGACGTGCTTCCGTCACTCTGCCGTTTCTTTCTCAATCAACCCCTTCCGCCGAACTCCTTTCCCAATTGAATTCAGCCATTGCGGAATGTGGGCTATCGACTGGCGAAGTATTTCGCGTTCCAATTCGGGCAGCTCGTCCCAGGCGACCAGGTGCGGATGGAGCTTTCGCTGCATGTCTTTTTTGCCGTCGGCTGTGTGGCCGAATCGATAACCGGCGAGCTGCCGCGAGGCGCACCAGCGGCGGTGTTCCATGCGGGCCAGCAAGTCGATCTCGTCTGCCGCAAACGCGAAATTTTCCGTGGCGTTTTTGGCGTGCGTGATTTCGCAGCCGATGGCGCGCAGCTTTACCGGCGCGTGATCCGCGGCTTGGCGGTAGAAATCCTGCGCTTCCTCGTCGAGTTCGTTCCAGTGCGGAACGGCGTGCTCGGCGTCGGCGGTCGTTCGGCGGTAATGGTGAATTGCGCGGGCCAGCCGCGTGCGGTCCTTTTCAACGATTTCTTTTTCAGAGCAAAACGAGCCGCCCACCACAAACGTCCGAATCCGCGCGCCCGCCTTGACCCGCGGATGCTCCGCCAGCACGGCCAGCCCCGAATCGCGGTCCAGCCGGACCAGAATCGGAATGCCGCGCTCTTTGAAAATCTCGGCGCAGCGCAGCGCGCACGTCAGACTCAATCCGTCTTCCGCCAGACAGACCACGACGCTGAGTAGTTTGCGCTCGTCACACGCATAGCTTTCGATGGCTTCCTGAACGCGCAGGGACTCGTAATCGTCGTCCCAGAATTCAATGTCGCAGGCGTGCGTCAAGTTAGTGTGGCGGGCGAGAAACTGAGATGAGCGCGCGTCCGCCTGGCGGTCGATGACCGTCAGTTTCAATTTCGTGCCGTTCGCGAAATGCCCGATCTGGGCCGCGTGCAGCGCCAGCGTTTCGCCCATTTTTCCGAAGCCGATCAAAACCAGATGGGCCGTACGCGGATCGTGTGCGGCGAGGCCTTCGCCATCAAGCGGGTGCGTTTTCAGCACGTGCCGCGCGGCGTTTTCATGGATGTTGAAAATGCGGAAGCGCGTCCCGGCGCTGCGGCGTTCCCCAATGCCATGTGCGCGCAGCAGGCCGCAGAGTTTCAAATTCTCGACATGCAGGTACATCTCCAGCGGCGCTTTGCCGCTTTCGCGCATCACCATTGTCTGGGCGAGAATGCCGACTTCGGCGTTGACCCCGTCCTCGTCGCAGACCGCGAACAGCAGCCGCGCGCGTTCGGCGCCGGCTTTGTGCAGCGTCAATTCTTCCGTGGCGTCGCCCATGACCAGCTCAGCGCCCATGTCGCGGCAGTTCTCGATCAGATCGTTTTCCTTGTCCCATTCGACCAGCACGACCGGCATGCCGCGCGAACGGAAGTCCTTGGCGAGCGCGAATCCTTTGCGGCTCAGTCCGCAGATCACGACATGCCCGCGCATGAACGACACCCGGACGGCCATGAGCCGCTCGGCGAAGAGTTCCATCAATGCGCGCACGACCGCGTAGGAGGACAACAGCGGCGCGGCGAAGCGTGCGAATTCAACGCTCGCGCCCAGCGCGGCGTCTTTGGCCGGATCGACGAGCGCGAATTGGATCGTGAACAATTGCAGCGTCATATAGAAAATGGTCGACGGCGAATAATGCTTGTCATTGCGCACGTTGTAGTAATCGTTCAAGCCGTCGAAACCGAGAGCCACTACACCGCATACCACGGCAGTGACGAACACGATTTCCCAAAGAAACGAGCGATTTCGATTGTCCATGTTCTTAATAAGGATCCGGAACCCAATAACTATCCTCGCACAAAGACACCAAGAACACAAAGAAGCACAAAGAAAAAACAAGAAATCCAATGGAAGAGGACGAGGAAGAAAAATATTATGATCCATTGTGCGAATGGCGTTACAGTGAGTTGTGTCCGATTCCTCTGGAGATCGCAGCATGGCCGCCAAACTCTCGCTCTCGTCCGCCGCCTTCGCCCCTGCCAAAAACCTGATCGGTGGCGAGTGGCTGAAAAGTCGATCCAACAAGACTTTCAACAGCACCAATCCCTCGCGAACGGCCGACGTTGTCGGGCGCTTTCCTCTTTCGAATGAAGCGGATGTCGATGTCGCCGTGCGGGCTGCGTTCGCTGCGTTCAAATCGTGGCGGCACGTGCCCGCGCCTCAGCGCGGCGCGATTTTGCGCCGATGCGCCGATGCGCTTGCGGATGAAAAAGAAAATCTCGCGCGGCTGATGTCGCGCGAGATGGGCAAGACTCTGATCGAAGCCCGCGGAGACGTTCAGGAAGCCATCGACTGCGCAAATCTTTACGCGGGCTTTTCGCGGACGTTTGGAGGGCAGACGCTGCCGAGCGAATTGCCGGACAAGGCCGCGATGTCGGTGCGCAAACCGCTAGGCGTCTGCGGGCTGATTACGCCGTGGAATTTCCCCATCGCGATTCCAAGCTGGAAAGCGTTTCCCGCGCTGCTGTGCGGCAACACCGTTGTGCTGAAACCCGCCGAAGACAGCCCCGCGTGCGCCTCGGCGTTTGCGCGCGTGCTGATGAACGCCGGCGTGCCGGCCGGCGTTCTCAACGTCGTTCACGGCTGCGGCGAAGAGGCGGGTGCGGCTTTAGTCGATCATCCCGATGTGGCCGCGATCAGTTTCACCGGGTCGTCGGAGACTGGAAAAATCATTGCGGAGAAATGCGGCCGGCAGCTCAAGCGCTGTTCGCTGGAACTCGGTGGCAAGAACGCGCAGATCGTGATGGCCGACGCCGATTTGAATCTGGCGCTCGAAGGCGCGGTGTGGGGCGCGTTCGCGACGGCCGGGCAGCGCTGTACGGCGACCAGCCGCCTGTTGCTGCATGAAAAAATTCACGACGCATTCCTGAGCCGCTTCATCGAAAGCGCGAAGGCGTTGCGTCTGGGCGATCCGCTCGATCCTAAGACGCACATTGGTCCGCTGGTTAACGCGGCGCAACGCGAGCGCGTCGAAAAGTATATCCGCATCGGCATCGAAGAGGGTGCGGTGCTGCGCCTTGGCGGCAAGACTGCAAAACGCGGGAAATTGAAGGACGGCCATTTTTTCGAATCGACGATCTTCGCCGGTGTGCGACTGTCCATGCGCATCGCTCAGGAAGAAATCTTCGGCCCGGTTTGTGCCGTGATGAAATTCAAGAATCTCGACGACGCGATTGCGATTGTGAATGGCACGAAATACGGCCTGTCGAGCAGCATCTACACGAAGGACGTCAACGCCGCGTTCCGCGCGATGCGCGACATTGAAGCGGGCATCACGTACATCAACGGGCCGACGATTGGCGCGGAAGTTCATCTGCCGTTTGGCGGCGTGAAACAGACCGGCAACGGCCACCGCGAAGCGGGGGCGGCGGTGCTGGATTTTTATAGCGAGTGGCAGAGTGTGTATGTTGATTATTCCGGGAAATTGCAGCGGGCGCAGATTGATACGTGATGTGGCTGCATTCCCCTCTCCCCTTGAGGGAGAGGGCGGACGAGCGCAGCCGTTTGCGCTCGCCGGGTGAGGGGTGGGCGCGGATTAATCCTGCGATCCGCGATTACCCCTCACCCCGTGCATGAGTACATGCGTCGGCCCACTCCCTCAAGGGGAGAGGGGATCGAATCCCCGGCGAATTCTTGTGTCATTTGCTGCGAAATGAACGATGATGCGCGGATGATGAATCGTCTTTCCACCGAACACGAAGTGGTCCTTGAACTCTGGCGCGAAATTGGCGATGGCTGGTGCTTTGCCAGTTCGAAAATTGCCGATGCGTTTCGCCGCCAGGTGCTGGCTGAAGAACAGAAAAAAGAGGTTGTCGAAACGCTGCACGAAATGATCGCGCAATTCCGGCGGCTGGATTTTGCCTTGCAGGGATCGGGCGCGACGGAGAATGGGCGGCAGCGCGAGCTGGCGCTGCTGGCCGCGGCGCTGCTGCTTTCCGGAAATATCGACGCGCGGGAGGCTGGCGGATTTTTGGAGGGCGTCGATTGGGATGTCGTGGCGCGCGTCGAAGAACGCATCGCGAAAATCGACGATCCCGTCAAGCGATTTGCGACGCAGTATTCTCTGCCCGATGCGCTGGCTTCGCGCATTATGAAAGATTATGGCGAACATGCCGCGCCGCTGGCGGATTCGCTCAACCGCCGCGCGCCGTTCACGCTTCGCGCCAACAGTTTGAAGACCACGCGCGAGGAATTGATCGCGCATTTGGCGGCTGAAGATTTGCATGCGCGGGCGACGCGTTTTTCGCCGTTTGGACTGGATTTGGAAAACCCCGCGCGTGCGTTTTCGTGCGGCGCGTTTCGCGAAGGCATGTTTGAAGCGCAGGACGAAGGCAGCCAGCTCATCGCTGAAATCGCTGCGCCCGCGCGCGGCTCGAAAGTGCTGGACTCCTGTGCCGGGACCGGCGGCAAGACTCTGGCCATGAGCGCGCTGATGGGCGGCACCGGGACGTTGATGGCGCTGGATGTGTCCGAAGCGAAGCTCGAAGAACTGCGGCGCCGCGCGCGCCGCGCCGCCGCGCACAATATTCGGGCGGCGCGCACGCGGCCCGACGCGTGGCCGGCCGAGGCCATCGCGCTGGGTGGAAAATTTAATCGGGCGCTGGCGGATGTGCCCTGCGGCGGATCGGGCGCGCTGCGGCGCAATCCCGAAGCGCGCTGGCGCGAGGAATCCTTCGCGCTCGAAAAGCTCCCGCAGCTTCAAGAATCGCTCGCGCGCCGGGCGCTGGAATTGTGCGCGCCGGGCGGACGGCTGGTTTATGCCACGTGCAGCGTGTTGAGCGCCGAGAACGAAGACGTGGTCGAACGGCTGCTTGCGGACGGCGGCTGCGAAGCCGTGCCGCTGAAAGAAATAGTGTCGAAAATCCGCGCGACGGAGATTGCGTCGCCATGCGGACGGTTTTTGAAATTGCTGCCGCATGTGCATGGGACGGATGGATTTTTTGCGGCGGTTTTGAGGAAGAAGTGAGGGGAAACAGATCAGTGTGTGTCACGGACAAGGACGGTACTATCCAGGTGGAGGAGTTCATTCGTGTCGAGAGTCGATTAATAGTCAAAAGGCAGGCCAAGCGAGGTACCAACTATTAGGTAAGGGAAACGCGCGGTATTCCGAATGGTCATTAGTAATGGATTTCAAAATTCGCCTATTGTAGCCTTGATTCTCGCGTAAAACATTTAGAATAACGTTTCGATAAGTTACGGATAAATCATTTTCTGGAGACCGAAAACCGATGGGTATTTCTAGGCGATCGGTGTACAATTGTGCTTTTGCCGGCATTCTGGCGCTCTACCTGGGCAATTTTATTGGGACCGAAATATTCCGTGTTTGTGTTTTTCTGCGCAGCCGGGAATTGTCCGAGATAAAAATGTACCCATTCACCTCATGGGGTTTGTATGCCGTTCTTCCTACTAATGGAAAAAAGTACTTTCGCGTGCGCTTGACCACACTCCCGGATTCGACGCGCGATGGAGAAATGGATTTCAACTCTTTCGTATATCATTATAAGTACTTTCCGCCCGGTTTTCTTCACGACCGCATTCAACGATACATTGTTTCAGGACATGACGATCAATTGAAAGAGATGCTCCAGTTTCTTATTTCCGAATGGTCGAACTCCCATGCGGCCAAGCTGTCGCAAGATTCGGTGAAAGTGAATATCCACTTCGTCTGCATGGAGGCAAAAGGAGAATTGCAATGCCTACTCGCCGAGGACCGCGATGTTACATGCAATGTCTCAATTGCCACACGATCGGGGAAGTAACGAGATGAATGGTATGCACGAACTGCGCAAGGCCATCGAGCTGAGGTTTTCCGGAAGCGCGTATCAAAACGATCTTTTGCGGATAACTTTTTTTTCGTTCATGCTCGTACATTCCGTTTTTAGCCTGACGTTTTTGTATCGCGTGAATCTGGCGCATTACGCCTCACATTCCGCGTTTGAGTTCATGCCCACCGGATTGCTCAAATTCGAGCCATTATTAACCCTGGCCCGAAATCCCACGGTGGTCGGGCTGTTGCAGATGCTTTTTTCAGCCGGATGCCTGCTGACCGTATTGGGCTTCAAATTGGAGACAATTCAGCCGGTAACAGTGGTTCTTGGTTTTTTCTATTTCGGAGTATTGAATAGCTATCTGCGCGAGACGAATACAGAGTATATGGCATGTTTGGCACTTGTCGCTTTCCTGCTTCCGTCCGAATACAGTACGATGAGCTTGGATGCGCTGCGTTCGAAGAGGAAGGTCGATATCGCGACCGATGTCCGGTTTTCCCCGCAATTCTTTTTCTGCCTGTTAATGACCGCGCTTTTGTACCTTAATTCCGCGACGTCGCACATTTTTTTTTTCCGAAGCTGGCTTCTGAGCGGCGAGCCGCTGAAGAATATGTTGTTGTTTAAATTAAACAACGATTTGAATAACTTTCCATATGCTCCGCCGGGCATGAGCCGGTTGGTCGAGTGGCTTCCTGCAACTGTCTTTCATGTCGGCGCCGTATCCAGCATTCTCTTTGAACTGACCTTTGGAGCCTGTCTGATTTGGCCTCGTCTAAGGATTTATTACCTTGCTGGCGGGACATTGTTTCACGTCGGTATATTGCTGTTCATGAATATTCTGTTTGGCCCAACCTTTGCCGTATATTTGGGGTGGTTTTTTTGGGAATGCAATTCCGGATATCCGGACAATCGCAAGGTATTAAGGCTATTTGTCGACGGGCAATGTCCGCTCTGTCGCCGAACGGCCGCACTCCTGGAAAGGCTCGATGTTTATTCCCGGCTGCGATTTGTCGATGTGCATTCTCCGGATTTCAATACCTATCCAAGAATGATTTCCAGTGATTGTCTGCGTGACATACATGCGATGGACGAAACGGGCAATGTTTATGTAGGATACTGGTCGTATCAGATGGCGCTAACGTTGCTGCCTGCGACACGAATCATTGGATTTTTTATGAAATTTCGCTTAATTAGCATTCCAGGAACGCATATTTACCACGTCGTCGCTCGCCGCCGCCGAATCGATTGCAGCGATGGCGTCTGCAATACGAACTGACAAAATCGTTCTTTGCTTTGAGTTGAACTGCCGTCCTTGGCATCGTCCATCGTGGTCGTGACGTCAAAACGACCGCTCCATTGTGGTCGCGGCTCTTTGTCGATGTGTGCCCATTATTATTTATCGACTTTAAGCACGCTCAGCGATTCGCCGTATTTTGAGCCGCCGAGTTCTAGGGACAGACACGAAACAAAAATAGATACGTGTCTGTCCCCGAGATCGAGATCCCGAGATCCTGTCCCCGAGATCCCCGTGACCCCCGAGTAAAAAGCGATGATTCGCTCTCATCAGTTGTCGGAAAAGAGCGAAAACTGTCAAATTCATCTGGGATTCTGTTTGACGTTGTTAATTTGGGGGGAGTAGCGTGCGCCGTACTTGCCTAGAGACGCTGTGAGCGGACAGCGAATCTCTCGGCCAAAAAAGGAGAAACGATGAAATGGATCGTGGTGCTGGTGGTCGTGACGTGCGCGGTGTTGGGCTGGATGTTCCTCTTTCAAACTAAGGCGATTGAGCCAAAGCCTACAGCGATTGAGCCAAAACGCGAAGAAGCCAAGAAGACGCCATGGGACGGCTATGACAAGTGGTACCACCTCACGGAAGGCAGACCAATCACTGGCGATCCGACCGGATATTTGGGAAGCAAAGAGGGTGAGAAAGGCTACCGCGAAGTTTATGTGAACGCGGTGGGCGAAGCGGTCAGCAAGGGAAAAGCGCCTTATGTATATCCAGAGGGAACGATCCTTCTCCGTGAAGTCTATTCGGACAAGTCAGCCTGGGAAACGAAGAAGACCCCGGCCCTGCTCATCAGCATGAAGCTGAGAAAGGGTAGCGCTCCGGAATCGAAGGATTGGGAATATGTGCTGATCCCGCCCGGAGAAGCGGAACAACGCGGTAAAGGTGATTCAAAAACGGCGCAGTTCTGTACGACGTGTCATCTCAATGCCGGGGTGAGCAACGACTGGCACTTTACGAATGCGTCGTTCTTCGAGAAACTAAAGAATTAACACTGCGGCATTCCCCGCGATCTCCGAGGAAACCGCTTCCTTGCGGTCGCGGTACATTAACTCTATTTATCGACCTTAAGCACGCTCAGCGATTCGCCGTATTTTGAGCCGCCGGGGCCGAAGAGTTTTTGGGCGTTGCGGTTTAGTGTGAATCTTGTTTGGTGGCACTGCTGGCAATCCTGGTGCTGGCCGAATGTCGGGCTGGTGCGCATGATTTGAGCGCGTTCGCCGATGGGCGTGAGCGACGGGGCTTCGGCGGTGATGGCTTCGGCTTTATTCGTGGTGTGGCAGTGCGTGCAGCCGACGCGGAAGCGGTTGCCTTCCTGCTCGCATTCGCGCACGACGCGCTGGCGCGGCGTCTCCTTGATGCGGCGGTCCAGCAGCTTCGAATCCTGGATACCTTCGAAGCTCGGTATCTTCGTTTCGCACGCGGCGAGAAACGTCAGGAGCAGGGCCAGGCCCAGGGTGCTTAAGATTTGTTTGT
This sequence comes from Planctomycetota bacterium, assembly GCA_038227045.1. Taxonomy (GTDB): domain Bacteria; phylum Planctomycetota; class SZUA-567; order H5-PLA8; family H5-PLA8; genus JANXLS01. The sequence continues at coordinate 302 of JBBRQD010000147.1, read as the reverse complement.
GCGTGAACTTCATTTTTTATCCACAGTCCGAGGTTCTACGTCAAAGGTCACGAATATTCGACACCCAATAATTTCGTCAATGTGGCTATGATAATGAAATAGATTGCATTTTAAAGACTTATCTGGCGGGAAAATCTTCAGAGTTAACAGCGAAGAAACGGCTTTATTGACCCGCGCATTTCTAAAGCATCATTCTCGCTTGCGGCGGGCGGCGTTGAACTTCGTTGGTCTCGCACGGCGTATCTTCCCAATACGCCTTTGCTCGACCGCCTCGTTCAACTTGCCCGGCGCGGCGCGATAAT
>JBBRQD010000146.1:0-12227 GCA_038227045.1 Planctomycetota bacterium | reverse complement strand
TGATCTGCCCCCTTTGAAGTGGTCCTCCCTGAAGTATAATTTTCGGATGGAGGATAGGATCGATGGCAAGGAAGAGGCATACGGCTGAAGAGATTGTTGCGAAGCTTCGGCAAGTTGATGTGCTGATGGCGCAGGGTCGGCAAGTTGCTGATGCAGTCCGAGCGATAGGCGTGACGGAAGTTACATATTATCGTTGGCGCAATGAGTATGGCGGCCTGAAGGGCGATCAGGTGAAGCGGCTCAAGGAGCTGGAGACCGAGAACACGCGACTGCGGCGTGCTGTGTCGGATCTGACGCTGGACAAGCTCATTCTGACTGAGGCCGCAAAGGGAAACTTCTAAGCCCCTCTCGGCGCCGTGCTTGCGTCGATCATGTAACAGCTGAGCTTGGCATCTCCGAGAGACGGGCGTGCCGCGTGCTTGGCCAGCATCGATCGACGCAGCGCAAGACTCCAACGACACCCGGTGATGAAGCGGCTTTGACTGCCGACATCATTGAGCTTGCCCGCCAATATGGCCGCTACGGATATCGCCGGATCACGGCGATGCTCCGCAGGGCCGGATGGACGGTGAACAAGAAACGTGTCGAGCGGATCTGGCGACGTGAGGGGCTAAAAGTCCCTAGCAAACAGCCCAAACGGGGACGTCTTTGGCTCAATGACGGATCATGCATCCGACTGCGGCCGGAGCGACCCAATCATGTCTGGTCCTACGACTTCGTCGCCGATCGCACCCATGATGGGAAGGTGTTGCGGATGCTGTGCATCATCGACGAGTTTACGCGCGAGAGCCTGGCCATCCGTGTCGCTCGAAAGCTCAAATCGACCGACGTCATCGAAGCGCTCTGCGAGCTGTTTGTCTCGCGTGGCATCCCTGCGCACATCCGATCGGACAACGGCCCTGAGTTTGTCGCCGAAGCACTTCGGGACTGGATCGCGGCTGTCGGAGCAAAGACCGCCTACATCGAACCCGGAAGCCCGTGGGAGAATGGCTATTGCGAAAGCTTCAACGGCAAGCTGCGTGACGAACTGCTTAACGGCGAGATCTTCTACACATTGAAGGAGGCCCAGATCGTCATTGAGAACTGGAGACGGCACTACAACACGGTGCGTCCACACTCATCGCTGGGATATCGACCGCCGGCACCAGAGGCCCTCGTCTGGCCAGCGCCAAAGGAGGTAGTCAAAATGCAATCGCTAAACTAACATTCCAATCGGACCACTCAGTGGGGGCCGGTCAATAAAAGGTCTTCAAACGAAGAAATTTCTGTTTGGTCGAGTTTCGTCGCAGTCTCAGCAAGCGTCCAGCCATCGGCTTCCGCCGACAGAGTTTCGAGCACATGGCGAACGACGGTAGGACGAGTAATGTCGTATGGTGCTTCACTTCGAGTGACGCAGGTAAGCTGCGCGCCGAAGCGAGACAGACCACCGTTTCGATGCTCGGAAAAAAATTCAGAAACCCAGGTTCGCGAGAATTGCGGGTCTGGAAAATCGAGCCGCGCCGCCCAAATTGACCCATCAGAGGCATCGACTCGAATGGCCTTAGCCGGATTTGCACCGAGCACATCAGTTACATCGAAGCTCTCACCCTTCCAAGCTTCTGCCGGTAGCTTTACTTGGGAGCGGGATTCCATCCAACTAAGTGATAGTGCAATACATTTATCGAACGCAGTCTTGTCACTGAGTTCAAACCAAACTCGCGATACCGGTCTAATGGCAGCCCGGTCACGCTCCATGCGCGCTCGCAAAGGCGCAAGGCGCTCTGCCAAGACGCTGTTCATGGCCTAAACCCGTATGCTGCGAATCAAATAGTCGTAATAACCGATTATTGTCTTAAATTAATAAGCCATAGATATTCACTTGCAAGCGCTCGCGCCGCCAATGCGTCGCGATAACAGAGCTAAATTCCCCTACTTCATCGTAATTGCAAGCCCGCTCAAATCCGCGTTCGCGATCAAACCAACTTGTTGACCGGACAATTCAAGCACCGCGCCTTTTTGGTTGCTCAGAATAATTGCGCGCGCGCCGCGACCGATCGCAAGACCGGCACCTGCGGCACCGTAAACGCCGGCGATGTCGGAGGGACGTGTGATGTTCGAGACGCGGCCGGAGAACGTCGTCTTCGATCCGCCGAACACGAGGCCGTAGTCGATGCCGCCGACCGAGAGCGGATAGCGCCGCCCCTGAAACGTCAGCGTGCCGCCGCCGCCCGAGCCGCCGATGATCCATCCGGCTTTGTAAACCGTGAGGTACACCGAGCCGCTGTCGGCGTTGGCGGTGGACGATAATCCGAGACCAACAAATCCGGTCAGTGCAACGAGTGCTGCGCGAATGGTAGAAGCGCGAAGTGTGGATGACCGAAGCTTAGTTGAAAACATCATGAAGGAGTCTCCCCAGCGGTTGAGCGGATGTGAATACGCACGACTCAATTTCGGTTTGCGCGAATCGTAAGGTTCAATCCGCTAAAACGCAATTCGCGTTGCAACATCCGTTCAGCCAAATCGCGCTTTATTCCGTTCGCGCGCCTTATCGGCCTCAACGGCGCGGTCGCGCGACGGCGCATGCGTATGAAGCGACGCCAGCAATGTGTGCGCGCTGGCGGAAACTTCCGCGACAGCGAGATTGAACGCCGCTTCGTTCGCTTTCGACGGCGCGTTGAAGCCGGAAAGCTTGCGCACGAACTGCAAAGCCGAGGCGTGAATTTCGTCGTCGGTCGCGGGCGGCTCGAAATTAAACAGCGTCTTGATGTTTCGGCACATGCAAACCTCCCTGGAAGGCGCCTCAAATTCATCGCTCATGTACGATTTAAAGTGCGCCGGACGCTGCCGCAATCCCGCCACTCGATTCCGAGTTCGTCACCATCTGGCCTCAAATCGCGTCAGCATTCAGTGGCGAAATTGCGATCCGGGTTTTTGCACCGTGCACAACGCGTTAGCGCGCGCGCATGCCTTCGCGCGCGAAAAATTTCACATTTCGGCCTTAGAGCGCGTTTCGCCGGAATTTTGTCTCGCCGAGGCGCTTATTCGCCGAGATCTTTGCGCGGATTGTGGGGATGATCGCTGCGCCATTTTTCCATCAGCGCTTCGAGTTCGGCGTCGTTCGCATCGGGCAACACGATGCGCGTCACCGCGAACAGGTCGCCGGGCGAACCTTTGTTCGGCATGCCCTTGCCTTTGAGTCGGAACGTGCGCCCGCTCGATGTGTTTTTCGGGATCGACAATTGCACAGCACCGTCGAGCGTCGGCACGCGAACTTTCGCGCCGAGCACCGCTTCATCGAGCGTGATCGGCAATTCAAGACGCAGATCGTTGCCGTCGACTTTGAAATACGAATGCGGAGCCAGTGTCACTGTAATCAGAACGTCACCCGGCGGATGGCCGGCGGCACTCTCGCCCTGCCCCTTTAACCGAATTTGCTGACTTGCAATGACGCCCGCCGGAATCTTGACGTTCAATTCCTTGCCTGTCGGCAGACGCACGCGGCGCGTCGCACCGGTCGCGGCATCTTCCAGCGACACGCTCATGGTGACGGCGACATCGAGGTCGCCAGCATAATGCTGGTCGTATTCAAAGCCGCCGGGACGTCCGCGCGCGCCTGCACCGGCAGCGCCGCCGAACATGCTTTTCAGAATGTCCTCGAAACCGCCACCGCCGAAATTCGGATTGGCACCGGGAGTGCCGCTGTTGAAGGAATACTCAAACCCGCCCGGACCTGCGCGCGTGCGTCCGCCGCGACCGCCGCCGCCGCCTTCAAACCCCTGAAATTTAGGCTTGCCCTCAGCATCGATCTCGCCGCGGTCGAACTGCTTGCGCTTGTCCTCATCGCCGAGGATTTCGTTCGCAGTATTCAACTCGGCGAAACGGTCGGCCGCCTTGGCGTCGCCCTTGTTGGCATCGGGATGGTGCTTCTTGGCAAGCTTGCGGTAAGCGCTCTTGATCGCCGCCGCACTCGAACCCTTCTGCACCCCCAAGACCTCATAGGGGTCGCGCATGGACGTGGTCTCCTTTTAGGAATTCAAATTCGGACGGATGTCCCCAACCCTGTATTTGGGGATATTATGCGCCCGCGCAACCGGTGCGAACGATGGCGATAGACGCATGCTTCGCTTGGTTTTCTAGCTTCGTTTCCAAGGCTTCATCTGGCGGATTTGCCATGGCCCCTGGCCGTCCTGACAGGCTTCGCCCTGCAGCCAGCCTTCATTAGCGCCACGCACATAGCTGGCAAGAAAATCCCGGCAGACCCGGCCTTCGGAGGAATAGGTGTTGGCCAGCGGCGTGACCGATCCGCGCGCGCCGGTGTCGGGATTTTCCCATGGCTGGCTGGCGTCCTTGCCGCCACGGCTCAGAATGTCGGAGGCCGCATTGCGTGCCAGAGCCATGTCGGCGTCGGTGAGATTGGTGTCGTCCTTGATGCGCACTGCAGAGATCGAGCCGGTGACGTCGGACGCGTCGCCCTTGTCCCTGTCGAACATGGAGCCGAGCCGGAAGCTGCAACCCCCGGCAGACGTGCCGACGACAATCACGGCCAGCATCGCGACCATTCGCCGGATCGGCGATAGGCTGCCGCTCGCCGGTGCCCTATATAAGAGGCTCCCGGCGACGGGTTCGGCGCAAATGGGCGCAGCGGCACGCAATCGGACACTCCAGACATGAACGGTCCAGACCCGATCAAACACCCCGGACAGTTAATTTCCGGTGATTTTACCGAGGCGCAGGAGCCCTTCGGCTTGTTTGCCGCATGGTTCGCGGAGGCCGTGAAGTCCGAGCCGAACGACCCCAACGCGATGGCGCTGGCGAGCGTCGATCAATCCGGCTTGCCCGATGTGCGGATGGTTTTGTTGAAGGGCTATGACGAGCATGGCTTTGTGTTTTACAGCCACATCGACAGCGCCAAGGGCCGCGAGCTTGCTGCGAATCCAAAAGCTGCGATTTTGTTTCACTGGAAGTCGCTGCGCCGGCAAATCCGCGTGCGCGGAGCTGTCACGCCCGTCACCGCTGACGAAGCCGACGCCTATTTTGCCACGCGCCCCAAGCAAGCGCAGATCGGCGCCTGGGCCAGCAAACAATCGAAGCCGCTCGAGAGCCGCATGGCGTTTGAAAAAGCCATTGCGCTGAACGCCGCGAAATACGCTGTCGGCGACGTGCCGCGACCGCCAGGCTGGAGCGGATGGCGGATTGCGCCGGTGTCGTTCGAGTTCTGGCACGACCGGCCATTTCGGTTGCACGACCGCATCGAATTCACGCGCGACGCTACCGGCGCAAACTGGAGCAAGACGCGGCTTTATCCGTGACGCGTCTCTATTCATTCTAACCATAATGACCTTGAACTCGCGCGCCAAAGAGCGACATTGCTGACATGGCCCATCCCGCTCCACCGGATTCCAACGCGCCGAAACGCACGCTGCTGCTGACAGGCGCGAGCCGCGGTATCGGGCATGCGACCGTGATCCGATTTGCCAGCGCGGGCTGGCGCGTTCTGACCTGTTCGCGGCACCCATTTCCCGAAGAGTGTCCGTGGGGTGCCGGACCCGAAGATCACATCCAGGTCGATCTGTCCGATCATAAAGACACCGCACGCGCCATTGACGAAGTGAAGGAGCGCATCGGCGGCGAGTTGCATGCACTGGTCAACAACGCCGCGATTTCTCCCAAGGCCGCAGGCGGCAAGCGGATGGGTTCGATCGACACCGAGATGGATGTCTGGAACCAGGTGTTTCGCGTGAATTTTTTCGCGCCGATCATGATGGCACGCGGCCTGCTCGATGAACTGAAAGCCGCGAAGGGTTCGGTCGTCAACGTCACATCGATCGCAGGCTCGCGCGTACACCCGTTCGCCGGTGCGGCTTACGCGACATCGAAAGCCGCTCTTGCTTCGCTGACGCGCGAGATGGCTGCCGACTTCGGCCGCGTCGGCGTGCGCGTCAATGCGATTGCGCCGGGCGAGATCGACACCTCCATCCTCTCGCCGGGCACCGACAAGATCGTGCAGGAGCAGATTCCGCTTGAGCGCCTCGGCACACCGGATGAAGTCGCGAAGATCATCTATGTGCTGTGCACGGAAACGTCGTCTTATGTGAACGGCGCGGAAATCCACATTAATGGCGGCCAGCACGTTTGATTTTTTTACGCCGAAATGAATTGCCGTCATTGCGAGCGGAGCGAAGCAATCCACTACTAAGGTTGCTTATCTTGAAATGGATTGCTTCGGAGCGTGCGCTTCTCGCAATCACGAGAAGCACACGCGCAATCGCCCCTGTTATTTTGCCGGCGCGGGGGCGCCCGAAAACCTTATCCGATCCCCCAAATAACTAAAAGTGAAGGGATGGAGCGCCGAAAGGCGCAACGAAGTGTGGTCGCGACATGCAGCCCGCCTGCGAGAGCGAACAACACGGCGCGCAACGCCTCACGGCGCTCCACAATCGAACAGACGCAATCTGCGCACGCTCGATTGCTTTTGGCGGTGATTTTTGACCCGGCATCCGTGCAGCTGCGAAGCGGGAGCGAAAGCAAGCTTTCGCACGGACGGATTTCGCCGCCGTCTCCGCTCCGTCCCATGCCAATTGGGCAGCCCTCATAGTGGGGCGGACGGATGACCCCGGTTCTCCCGAACGCGCGGCTGCGAACCGCAGCGTGCAGGCACCGCATCCCGTTTCACTTCACAAGCGCCCTCGAGAAGCACCCCTCGTGAACGGGAGTGATAGGAATATAGTCCGGTGCGGGGGAAGTGTCAAGCGGTCGGCGATTTTCTTTTCTTAGTGGTCGGTTTGGGGCTTGTCGCCGCCAAAATCGGGGCCGTTAATTTCTCATATAGTCCGAAAAGATGTTCGACGCGCTCCCGGTCGGATACGAACGGCTCTTTGCGATAGAGTTTATCTACCGCGAGATCGAGTGCATAATGAGCTTTTCGCAAATCGTTCGGCATCGTGTCCGGGTCGTAGAGATGGGCCAGCGTTGACTCTGGATGATTGGCACGCGCATCGAGCACCGCTTGCGCGCGAGTTCGAATTTTATCGCGCGTCTTGTCGTCAGACGTGTCCGGCCAGGGGAAGGGGTTATAGACGACACCAACTGAATACATATACCGACTTTCAAGACGACCCGTTATAGCTCGCATCCACGCCATATGCATTCGTGAAGTCAAAACGCCGAACTCGACCAGATCAGAATTAGGTAGAATGCGAAGTTTTTGGTTTGCAATCACATTTGGCGACAACCAACCTATAGGTATGTAATCACGCCGCTCAGAACTTGTATTTGGGATCACCAGATAATCGGATGATAGACGTTCATCGACACCTAGGCGGGTGGGTTCTGATGCCATCGCTACGGTACTAGGCCGATTGCTTGATAATCTGTACGCACGTACGCGCCTCACTCGATCCTTGACCATCGGAAGCGCATTGAGATCACTCGGAGAAATTTTCGCAAGATAGAGAATCCAGCGGTAGAACCCATTGATATACTCATCGCCGCCTAAATACTTTCTGAAATATTTTCGAGCTCCGGGCTCTTGCCTTACAAAATCATCCTTTTCTTCCGAGGTGAGGGTGTAGATGCCATCGTCAATCATCTGAACGCCAGTTTTTAGGCGTTGTGCACCTTGCAAAGGTTCACTGATTTCTTTGATGACCAAATGGCGATTAGGTAATTTACTTGCATCAAACAGATATGGCGACAAAGTTGCGCAACGACTCTCTGCGGGATCACCTGCAATGTCGTCATATGAAAACAGCCGCTTGTTCTTCGGCTCGTACTCGCGCTTCGTCAGCCCTAGAATGACGCAATGAACATGCGCCCGACCCCGTGCATCTGAGTCCCATGCGAACGTCCGGTGCGCGAACGAAATTTCGAGGGCGCAACGATCGAACAGCAGCGGCCAAAGTTGCGCGACCTGTTCGCCCTGCGTGATTGAATTGGTAGCGACGAATGCAATCGGCACTTTCGACTTGCGGATATATTCGCCTGCCTTCAGGAACCACGCGCACACATAATCGAGCGAGCCGCCTGATCCGCCTAGCGCGGCGATGCGTCTAACTTGCCCACGTTGAAACTCGCTCTGCTGCTTCGCGCCAATGAAAGGCGGATTGCCGAATACATAGGTGCATTTCGCGGGCGCCAACACGTCCGCCCAATCAATTTCGAGCGCGTCAGCGTGCCGGATGTTCGGCGAGGCTGTCAGCGGGATACGAGCATAGTTTTTGCCAAACGCGAGAGACAACTTCACGTTCATGATGTGATCGATCATCCACATCGCCACTTCGGCGATGCGCGTCGGAAATTCTTTGATTTCAATCCCGTAGAACTGATCGACATTGACCTTCGTGTAGAGGCCAATGTCAGTGACTTGCTGCGATGTCGGGTGAAGCAGCTTAATGACCTCAATCTCAAGGTCGCGCAATTCGCGATAGGCAACCACGAGAAAGTTGCCGCAACCGCAGGCCGGATCGAAGAAAGTCAGCTTGCTCAACTTTTCTTGAAATTCTTCCAATGCCGCATCGCGCCCCCGCTTAAGAGCCCTTAAGCGGATGAATTCAGATTTCAGATAATCCATAAAAAGAGGTTCGATGACCTTGAGAATGTTTTTCTCGGATGTGTAGTGACCGCCGGTCTTGCGTCGCTCCGCTTTGTCCATAACGGATTGAAATAGTGCGCCAAAGATAGCGGGTGAAATTTTTTCCCACTTGAAGCCGCAGGCCGCGAGCAACTTCTCGCGCATACCGCGATCAAACGATGGGAGTTTGAGATTTTCTTTGAAGAGGTCGCCGTTGATATAGTCAAAATTACTCAGCGCCTCACTCAGATTGTTCGCGCGGGCATTTTCTTTCGTGTCGAGCACTTGAAACAGATGACCAAGCTGGCTTCCGAGATCGCTGCCGTCTTCTCTTGTGTTGGCGACATACTCTTCGAAAATACCGGTCGGCTGGAAAATGCCGGTATCGTCCGCAAACAGACAAAACAGCAAGCGCACAAGAAAGCGTTCAAGATCGTGCCCCTTGTAACCGGATTCTTCCAGCGCGTCATGCAACGCGCCCATCATCTCCGAGGCTTCGATGTTCGCCGGATCCTGATCGCGGAAGATGCGCCGCTCTTGACCTACGATGAAGCCAAAGGCCTGTACGTGATCCGGCAACTGGTCGAGCTTAAACTTCAGAGGCTAGTCGGGATCGATGTCGAGGTCGTAAAGCTCAAAGCTTTGAAAATCAGACAACAGGATGTAACGCGGCAGGTCCGCTTCTTTGAGACCCGGAAAGTAATCTAGTGCTTGCTGACGCGCTGGCTCAAGATTTCGACCTTTCGACTTCTGCTCAATAAGCAGCTTGCCCTTCCAAAAAAGATCGAGGAAGCCCCGCTTGTTGTCCGCCAATTTAACGCCGTGTTCGAAGCTCGCAACACGGCGACGCGTTACGCCAAAGAGTTCAAAAAATTCGTTGTAAAAAGTCTGCGTTTCGCCGCGCTCGTAATGAGCGTCCTTCCAATCATCAGCAAATTTCGCTGCGCTGGCACGTACATCGTTCCAATCGAGGCGCATTGTTTCCTCTTAGCCCAGCTTTTTCAAAAAAAATATCACAACCACCGCTTCCATTTGAAAAACAGATACGGCCCGATCGCCGCGATCACCATCGCCAGCAGCGCGATCGGATAACCCCACGGGTGCGACAGCTCCGGCATGTCCCTGAAGTTCATGCCGTAGATCGACGCAATCAGCGTCGGTGGCATCAGCACGACGGCCATCACCGAGAACAGCTTGATGATGTTGTTCTGCTCGAGGTTGACGACGCCGAGCATCGCGTCGAGCACGAAGGTGATCTTGTTAGACAGATATGACGCGTGGTCGGTGAGCGAGGAAATGTCGCGCTGCTGGGTCTTGAACTGCGCCTTCTGGTCCTTGTTCCAGCGCGTGGTGTCCGTCTCCACCAGCACAAATGAAATCAGCCGCCCGATCGAGACCAGACTCTCGCGCACTTTCGAGGTGAGGTCGCCCTTCTTGCCGATGGTGAGCAGGATCTGCGAATAGGTGGCTGCGTGGCCGCGATCCGCCGAGGGCTCGAAAATCTGCGACGACACCGCATCGACGTCGGCACCGGCGCGCTCCAGAATGTCGGCGCAGCGGTCGATCACGCCGTCAAGCAGTTCGAGCAGCACGCCATCGCCATTGATGCTCGGCGCGCAGTTGCGCGCAAGTTTTGCAGCAATCAGTGCGAACGGTTTCGGCTCGTCGTAGCGCACCGTGACGAGGCGATGATCGGTCAGGATGAAGGTGACGGGCGTAATGCGTGGCGCGCCGGAATCCGTCGCGCACATCAGCGTTGCCGTCATGTAGCGCGCGTTGTTCTCGACATAGAGGCGGCTGGAAATCTCGATTTCCTGCATGTCCTCGCGGGTCGGAATTTCGATGCCGACCAGCTTCTCGACCGCCTTATCTTCGCCCGGCGTCGGCGATTTGAGGTCGATCCAGACCGCATTTGCAGGCAGCGCCTCGGCCTCGATGGTCTCTAGCCGCTTCAGAGACGACGCAGTTGGCACGAACACGGAAAGCATCGACTGCTCCACAAACCAGGCCGTACGCCGGCGATTGGGACATCCTGTCGTCCATAATCTTCCAAAGGGCAAATCCGGCCGATTCCCGCAAGCCTGCATGCCAAAACGGCACAGACGGGGTCCAATTTGACTGCGGAAAAGCGCGGGTTCCACCGGGTGCGGCACCAAAGCCACAGCCGTAGCGCTGCGTAGCAACATCACCAGAGAATGACTGGAAATATCAACATATCTGGCGTTTATGGGGGTATGCGCCAAGCAGAATCGCGTTGCCTGAGCCATGTGACGTGGTGACGCGCGACGTTTGGCCGAAAGCCTGAATCGAAAGTCTGTCGATGAAATCCCTTGTTTCGAAACTCGCTGTTCTCGCTGCCGCCGCAATGCTGGCTGGCTGCATGCAGGCCACCACCTATGAGACCGCGTCGGACGTGACATTGAAGCCGCGCGACAAGGAACTGCTGTCCAAGGTGACTTACGATAAAGTCGCGGTCTCTCCGCCGTTTCGCCGCGCAATCGTGACTTATCACCGCAAGGAGCTTCCAGGTTCCATCGTGGTCGATTCCGACAATCATTTTCTTTATTACGTGATGGATGGCGGCAAGGCGCTCCGTTACGGCATCACCGTCGGCGAAGAGGCGATGGCGTGGTCCGGCATCGCCAAAGTCGGCTCGATGACCGAGTGGCCGGATTGGCATCCGACCAAGAGCGAGATTTCGCGACTTGGCGTGCCGACCTTCGTCAAAGGCGGCCCCGACAATCCAATGGGGTCGCGCGCGATCTATCTTTATTCGGGCGGCAAGGACACGCTGTTCCGTATTCACGGCACCAACCAGCCGGAATATATCGGCGCGTCGATCTCGTCGGGCTGTATCCGCCTGACCAATGAGGACGTCATCGATCTCTATGGCCGCGTCAAGGTCGGCACCGTTGTCGTGGTGCTCGATCCGAAGCAGGGTGACTCGCCCTTCAATTCCAAGATGGCTTTGCAAGGCAGCGGTAGCGGGCCCAACTAACCCGGCATTCTTTGCTTTTGGTCACGATTGAAAAGCGCCGGTCGATCCGGCGCTTTTTTGTTGCGCAAGTGCGGTGCGTCAACTCGCCACATGAACCTCGAAAGTCACAGCCGCAATGTTGCGTGCGCGAAGGGCGTCGCAACGCTGGAATTCCGGGGCATTTCGGAGCAAATAACGGCTAACGAAATCTGAAGTTTCTTCCGGCTAGATTCGCCGTGCAGACAATTTCCGCGCCTTATTTGGAATTTTGGAATGCCGTCGTTCGCCTCAAAAATCGTCGTCTTGCTGGCCGGCCTTGCATTGGCGGGCTGCATGCAGACAAGCACGTCCTTCGAGAAGTCGCCGGAAGCGAGCTTGAAGCCGCGCGACAAGGAATTGCTGGCCAAGGCGACTTACGAAAAAGTCGCGGTCGCCGCCCCCTTTCGCCGCGCCATCGTGACCTATCACCGCAAGGAATCGCCCGGCTCGATCATGGTCGATTCCGACAATCACTATCTCTATTACGTGCTCAACGACGGCAAGGCGATCCGCTACGGCATCACCGTCGGCGAGGAAGCGATGGCCTGGTCCGGCATTGCCAAGATCGGCAGCATGACCGAGTGGCCGCCCTGGCATCCGACCAAGAGCGAAATCGAGCGGCTTGGCGTTCCGACATTCGTGGCGCCCGGTCCGGACAATCCG
>JBBRQD010000145.1:0-12281 GCA_038227045.1 Planctomycetota bacterium | reverse complement strand
TGCTTGTCGGAAGCGGAGCGAACACAGGATCGATGGCATGGCAAGCACGTGTGGATTATCGACGGCAGTTCGGTATCCATGCCCGACACGCCAGAGAACCAGGCGGCCTATCCGCAGCCCAGCGCTCAGGCCCCGGGATGGGGGGCTGGAAATGATCTGGTTCCATGCCCGCCGAAAAAGAAGTCCCATGAGGCTCCTGCGATGTTAACGTGTTTACAATGCAGGACTGCTTCGTTTCTCTCAGTGCAGCCAACCGTAGACTTCGGGATATTTCTTCCGTAATTCCGCAAGTTCGGCATCCAACTCCGCCCGTTCTAGCTTCTGCTCCTCTACAGGAAGTGTCGCCAGCCACGCATCCCGCAGTTTGCGTGCACGGCGGCGCTCCCAAAACAAATACGCTAAGTACAGCAGCCGAAAAGGGCGAAGCAGCCAAGGTATGATCGTTTTCAGCATTCCAGTTCCATTCCAAACGCTCGGAAAATCTGCCCGCACGTCGCCGCGCTTACCCTGCGCCAACTTGCCTTCGATATCCGAAACGATCTTTCGTTATCAAAATTACTGATCAACCGACTGCTCGCCTTGGTGCTCGCCCTGATTTTAAGCCGAATCATAGTTTTTGAACAGGACGCGGGACTTGCACCCGCTGGAAATGTGCGCTAGCGTGGCGCACTCCGTCACGGAATTTCCTGTACTTCTGTTTTATTAGTCTTCTCGATAGAATAAATTACATTATTTCTGCAACGAACTTCCAATTGTTCAACAAAATCGTCAGTTGTATGAGGCAGCCTCCATATATAAACCATGTTGTCCACTATGTCTGAGGTTCCGCATTGATTCTCAAAAAAACTACACGGCTTTCCTATCCACAGATCTTGATGTTCAATAATAAATCCGATCCCATAAGACCGTCGACGTAAAAATTGTTTACTTATCCACTCGCGTGCCATATCCTTGCCATATCTACAATTCTTTAGTGTAATCAAATACTCCCATCGGTCACCCGTTTCCGTTGAACTTTGGAGTTCAAAATATTTGTAATGAGCATACATATACTCCGGTACATGAAAAACAAATAGCAGTAGGATTGAGCATATGATACCGGCCATAGCGACTTTTTTCATCGTTGAGCTTTCAAGAACATGGATCAGAAAATTGAACAATACTCGGCGGATTAAGGTACCAAGTATGTTTCGCCCCGCCCTTGCATGCAGAGCATGAACTCCAAGCATGTCCCCATTTAATTTCGATCACAACAAATTCATAACTGCCAGTATCGCAAATGAGCTGAGAACGAAAATCTTGCCTAAATTTGACTAGCCCCCACAAAAATCCACTAGACGAATCTAAACCAGGGCGATCGTCCATTTTAACATGTTTTTGCTTAACACCATAACTTCTTTGGTTTGGATACCTGATTCCCCTGTCTAAATGTTCTGGAATTGTGGTACTTATCGTACCCGGCAACACAGTGCTAGTTTCTCTCGATTCAGACACATACTGTCTCCAATAAACATTTTTACAGCAACAAAACTCCTTACCGTCATTATATTTCGCAATTAAATCGGCTGTACCCCCTACGAAATAAACTACGCGGAACGCTGTTTAAGTGGCAGTATCAAAACCTACCCCTCCTGAACGAAAGAACGCCATGCTTAACAAGGGCACGGCTGATGGCCGTTCGTCGACCGCGTCCCGTTTCAGGTATAATGCCACGGCCAGAAATAGACCAATAATAAAAACGCACCGACTGCAATTATGACCAACAATACAATCATGACTACTTCTCCAAAAGATCGCTTTACATGTGTACAGAAGCCGGGTAAATACGCGTGTGCCCGAACGAAATAAATCTTCTCTAAAAGTTACTGGAGCGCTGTCCCACCGTATGCTGCAAGAAAACGGGCAGCCTTACGCAACTATCGACAGAAGCCTGAGAACGCCTACGCCGAACGCAGGGTTCAATCGTTCCGAAACGAGCGTCTGGATCAATTCATCGTCTTCGGCTAACATCTCATGCTTGTTTATGTTTGACAATTATTTATTTGTGGTCGCATTTTCCTTCAACTTCTTGATAATATTTGATGCCTCTTGATATTTATCAGAGCCGGCCTTTACTGACTCGACCTCAACTTCTAATGTGATCGATGATTTTAATTTTAGTACTTTTCCTTTCGGGCCTTCAACATCGTCTCTTGTGATGGCTACATCGTAAGTGCCGGCCCGTGTGAAATCAAAATATCGACTGAGGGACAATACCATTATTAAACTTTCATTGGGTTTCAAAACGAAATATTCCATTTTTCCCGCGCCTCCAAATTCTTTAACATTCCTAAAATGATCTGTTATTGATGTGGGATTCCCGTCTGCATATCGAACTTTAATACCAAAGTCCGGGCCAAGACCTGAATTTTGAAATGTGACTTCAACGTCCGATTTGTTTTCGATTTGAATGGCGATATCGATAGCATTTCCTGACGTAAATAAACTTTTAAAAGGAACACATTTCAACTTCACAACATGCTCATTGTCTTCAGCAAACAGCGAAGCGCTTATTGACAAAAAACAAACTAACAGGGTAAGTTTATAGGTCATTTGCTACTCTCCTTTTTTTTACAAATAATTATTTGAATTAAGATCGATTTCGTCGGCCTTCCATTTCCGATGTATTCATACGAAATAAACTACGCGGAACGCTGTTTAAGTGGCAGTATCAAAACCTACCCCTCCAGAACGAAAGAACGCCGTGCTTAACAAGGGCACGGCTGATGGCCACGCGGCGGCAGGACGACTCGTCCCGCTTAGCGAGTGGAATACCTGTCAGCATCAGCTGCTGTTTGTCTTGACGAAGTTCCTGAAGTATCTCCTGCACGGATTGTTCGAACTGTTGCAGGCGCAGGCTCATGGCGTTCTCCTGCCGAACGGAAACGATGTCGGCGGTCTGGTTGGTGGAGGTGCGTCGGACTCGAAGGATGCTACTATTCTCCATGGGGCTTCTGCGGGGTTTGCCGGATGCCAAGACGAGCGGAGCGAGCGCGGTTCTTCCTATGTCCGCATCACGCCGAGCAATCTCCCGTTTGCTACCAGTGCGGATCGGAAGTGCGCGGTTGAATCATTTCCAACCCTTCGTCGGCAACTTGGCGTCGTCCGTCCAATGCAACATAATCCGCATGCATGTCAGGCGGCGGCGGACATGATTTGAATGTTTGGTCCTAAAAGTATATCTGGACGAAATTGGAGTCCATGCACAATAACCCGGTGCAGCGCCGCCTGATAGAGGCCGCCACTATCGCGTCGTCGATGCGACATGCAATTCCTTGACCTTCGCTTGTAGAAGTTGCGCCATGTACTCCATGAGTTCAACGTCTTCTTCGGAGACTCGACCGGGCAGGAATCCGAAGTGGCAAATTGTCCCGAACATCTTGCCTTCATGGGTTAAAGGGACGCCACAATAAGATAAGACTTCCTGCCGCTTTGGATGATGGGCGACTCGTTCGTCATTTCGGGAATCGTGGACTTCAAAGTTTTCCTTGCGGTCGCGAACAAAAACGCAATACGAAGCCAGGACCGGGATGTCATCGCATCGTTCCGCAATCGGGTTTTCACGATCATAGAAATAGAGGTTGTGCAACATATCGCCATCGAAGCGATACAACGACGTGAATCGTTGGGAAGTCAAAGAGTTCAAATACTCCACAGCGCCACGGATGCCTTTGCTGGACATCGCGTCCTTGAGTTGCGCAAACGCCTCTGCATTATTGACTCGACGCACCGCACTTCCTTTCACGAACGAAGTGCGTACAGAGTATGGCTTGAAAAGATGAAGTCAACGAAATCCGGGACAGACGGCGCACAATCCTTTTCTTTAAATCGCATACCATTAACGGTGTAGAATCGATCAAAGGCACAAACAGGTTCCGCTCGTTAAATAAGGAGATTCCATGCGAACGCGATGGCTCATGCAGTTGGCGGTTCTGATCGGTTTGACATTCGCTCTTGCCGATTTGAGGGCCGGGGAAGGCGAGAAAACGAAAACCGACGGCAAGAAGCCCTACACCCGCGCAGGTCTGATGGGGTTGCAAGCAGGAACCGAACCCAGCCGAAAAGTCGTGCTGCGGTTTAGGCCAGATTCCGCCGGCGCGGCGGAGTCGGCCCCGTTCATGTCAGATCAGAAAATCGAACGCGAAGCGTCAGGGCATTTACGGGTGACTTTCAAGACCAATGCGCTTTTCCAGCTTCGCCGGGAACTGATGCGCTGGGCGGCCGAAGTTGAGGTGCTGGAACCTGCTGAGTTGCGGAATGAAATCAAGGCATCGGTAAAGGAGATGTTCGCTTTGTACAAGTGAAGGCCGCGAGGTCGCGATTTTGACAAAGCGATCTGCAAGCGAGTGCAGTGCATCGATCTGACATCGTTCAATTCGCATTCATGTATTCCCACCAATTCAGGTGCTCTTCCGCTCCGACCATGACGTGCGCGTACTTGTCGCGACAGACGCCACCGGAGAAGGCGCGAACCTTCAGAATGCCGACTTGATGGTCAATTGCAAGTCGATAGAGTCGTGAAATGACGTCGGCGTCAATTCGTATCTGGAGATTAAGTAAATGCTTCCCAATTATACCCTGCACCTTAACGTCGCCATCAATGCCGCGCAGACCGCGGGCTCATTGTTGCGCGACGAGTTTCATCGTCCTGGCGGCCCGCGTGGATCGGGTGGTCACGCCGAAGTTGATGAGTGCTCAGAAGCCTTAATCCGTCAGCAACTGATCCAAGCGTTCCCAGATTACGGCATTTTGGGTGAGGAGAAGGGATTCCATCCGGGGGATGAACTTGGCGATCACCTTTGGCTGATCGATCCCAACGATGGGACATCGTCGTACTTAAAGGGCTTCCGCGGCTCAGCAGTTTCAATTGCATTATTGAAGAATGGCATTCCCGTGCTGGGTGTCGTTTATGCCTTTGGCGCTCCGAACGATGCCGGCGATATGATCGCTTGGGCGGAAGGCTGCGGCCCAATCCAACGCAACGGCAAGCCATGTCCGCCGCGATCCCGATGGGCAACGGCGCTGGATCGGCACCATACCATTTTCACGTCTCAACAGTCGGATGATAACTCGGCCGCAAATGCGTCGCTGGTCGCGCCCGGACGTTTCAGGGCATTACCCAGCATCGCTTACCGATTGGCGCTTGTTGCTGCGGGCGACGGCGAAGCGGCTGTATCGTTGAACGGCCCAATCGGCTGGGACTATGCGGCTGGTCACGCGCTCCTATTGGGTGTGGGTGGTACGTTGCTTGATTCTCACGGCGCAAGCATCACGTATTCAAAAGAAGGGCAAAGCAGTTGCCACGGGCGTTGTTTCGGCGGCAACCCTACAATTGCTGCACTTTTGGCCAAGAAAAACTGGGGCGCGGTTTACCAGAAGTCGCCGCGTTCAAATGATCCGAATGGCTTGGTGTGGCCGATCCGCGGTCGGACGATTAAAGACACGACGCTGCTTTCCCGCGCTCAAGGTTGTTTGCTGGGGCAACTGTCGGGCGATGCGCTTGGACAAATGGTTGAGTTCAAATCCAAGACGATGATCGCAGGACTTTATCCCGACGGCCTGCATTTAATGGACGACGGCGGCTCATGGGACACAATCGCCGGCCAGCCCACTGACGATTCTGAATTGGCGCTGCTTTTGGCGCGAGATCTGGTCAAGCACAGTCGATTCGACACGGAGTCGGTGGCGCGGGCGTACGCGTATTGGATCACGTCAAAGCCCTTTGACATTGGAAACACGACGCGAATGGCGTTGGCACCGGCCGCGAAAGCGCTCGCGCACGGCGGCATCGTTGCCGCGGTAGCCAAGAATGCCGCCAATACCGCGAGCCAGGCAAACGGTGCGTTGATGCGCGTCAGTCCAATGGGCATTTTCGGACACGCGGCGAATCCGGAACAGTTGGCGCAATGGGCGCGTGAAGACGCGCAATTGACCCACCCTCACCCTGTTTGTCAGGACGCCAGCGCGGTATTCGTCGTTGCCATTCAACATGCCCTGACCACCGGCGCATCGCCGACGGAGGTCTACCAATTCGCTTGCAAGTGGGCCATCGACAACAAGCTTCATCCCGACATTTTGACGACGATGTATGATGCCGAGCTACAGCCGCCTGCTTACGGCGGAGAAACTCTAGGCTGGGTTAGGGTTGCATTACAGAATGCGTTCTGGCAGTTGCTGCACGCGGCGTCGCTGGAGGCTGGCGTTGTAAACACCGTGATGCAGGGTGGCGACACGGACACAAACGGCACAATTGCCGGGGCGTTACTGGGCGCGATGCATGGCTTGGAATCCATTCCACAACAATGGCTGGATCGCGTGTTAACTTGCCGGCCGATTAAAGAACTGCCGGGCGTGAAACGACCGCGCCCCGTCTGTTTTTGGCCCGTGGACGCCTTGGTGCTGGCTGAGCAGCTCCTAAATGGTAACCGATAGATTCGAGATGTTTCGCACAGACACAAGGGTAGTCCGAGGCAGTGGCTTCCGCCTTTCCTTGGCTTACAATGGCGCCAGACTGCCAGTTTGGACGATTCTAAGCAAACCCCTTTCGGACTTAAACTATGACTTTATCTAATCCACTTATGAAGAAACTCATCGCTGCGTACGACCGTGGAATGGTTGTGCCCTTCGTGGGAGCCGGAATCAGCACTCCCAACTGCGTATTATGGAATGACTTTATTGATAATCTCGAGAATGCGGCTGGTATTAAACAAAATGCTTCATCCGCGCAGAACTCCGCCGTTCCGCTTGTTCAGCGTGCGGCTAAAGTGGTTCGTAAAATACGAAATGAAGTCCCATACAGTTTAGGCGATAAAGTGAGAGTCGCGCTGAAGTCGAAGGGAAATCATACTACTCCTCCATCGGGAAACGGAACGGCTGTCGACTTAGCCGACATTTAGCGGAAGCTCTGGCTTTTTCACACTATTTGTTAATCTTTCCTTGAAATTCGGATTCGAATAACTAACATGCCTCCTCGCTCGCAAACGAGCAGGCCAAAAAAGGGCGGTCGAATTGGCTACAAAATTGACTACAAAGATTAAGAAATTGATCCACGGTCCCGTAGCCAAGTGGTAAGGCGATGGTTTGCAAAACCATTATACGTCGGTTCGACTCCGACCGGGACCTTTGCTGAAAAAACGAGCTGCTCCGGCTCGTTTTTTTTGTGCCCGAATCGACGCATCGATTGGCGGCTCCCATGGAAGATTCCGCTCCTCACATTCAGCCAGGATCGACCTGCCACGTGCCTTATGCCATTGCGGGATTTGGCGGCGCGTTGGTCCACGATTGGTCGCACGGCGTGCCGGGCGCGCTGCAATTCTTTCCGCCGCGTGCGTGGCGCGACGTTGTTGCGGAAATCTCCGCGCAGCGCTATCCGCGCGCCGAATTGGCGAGCGCACTCGAAGCCAGTGGCCGCGAACTCGGTGCGCCCGCTGCATCGCTGAACAATGCCATGCTGCTGGCCACTGAAAACACGTACGCCGTTCTGACCGGCCAGCAAGCCGGTTTTCTCGGCGGGCCGCTGCTCACGATTCACAAAGCGCTGACCGCCGTCAAACTCGCGCGCCAATACGAAAAAGAAGCGGCCGGCACGGCCCGATTCGTTCCGGTGTTCTGGGTGGCCGGCGACGATCACGATCTCGCCGAGATCGATCATGCTTATTTTCTGCGCGCGGATGGACACATCCATCGCGCAAATGCCATCGTCGATGAGAACGGCAATGGGCGTTCGGCAAGCGATGTGTTTCTCTCTCGTGACGCGGAATTTCTGCGGACTTTGCGCGCGGAAATCGAACCCATCGCCGGCGCGGAGTTTCTCGATGCGGCGCTGAACGCATACGCGACGAAAAGTTTCGAGTCGGCGTTTGCAACGCTGCTGTTGAAATGGCTGGGCGCGACCGGGCTGGTCGTAGCGCGATCAAGCGATCTGCGGCGTTTCAGCCCGGGCTTGCTCGCGCGCAATCTGGACGATTACGATATTGTTTCGCGGCTCATTCAAGAGGCCGGAGTGGCAATGCGGAAGTGCGGGTATGAGCCGGGATTTTCGGAGAAGCTGCGCTCGGCTCCTCATTTTTTCATCGCTGAAAAACCGGGCGCGATGCGCGGAGCGATCCATCCGGAGATGCGCGGCGCGGAGCGCCTGTTTCGTGTCCGCGGCGAAATCGAACGGCTGCTCACACTCGGTGAAATGCGCGAAAAAATCGTGCGCGAACCGGAACTGTGCACCGCGTCGGCTGCGCTGCGTCCGATTTTGCAGCAAACCATTTTTCCGGTCGCGGCGGCGGTGCTGGGTCCGGGCGAACTGGCGTATTGGGCGCAGTTGCGCGAAGTTCACCAACATTACGGGGCGGTCTGGCCGGTCATCGTGCCGCGCGCGACGCTGACGCTGATCGACGGCCCCGGCGAAAAAGCGGTGCGAAAACTCGGACTGAGCGATGCGCCGCGTGATCTTTTTTTGAGCAAAGAAGAACAGGTTCGGCGCGCGGCGGCGGCCGGCGAGCCGGCCGGCAAAATCGCCGCGCGATCGAAGATCATTCTCGCAGAATTCGACGCGATGCGCGCGGAGATCAAAATCGCCGGCGCGGGACTCGATCCGATGCTTGAAAAATTGCGTCAGAAATTCGTCTATGAATTGTCGCGCGTGGCTGCGAAAACCGGCCTGGCGCTGGACCGCAGCGGCGGCGCGAAAACCGTGCGCGCGGAATACTTGTCCGCGTTGGTGCTCCCGAAGAATGCGCCGCAGGAACGTGTGTTGTGCACCGCTCAATTCCTGGAAAAATACCCGGGCTTGCCCGAACGGATGCTGGAGATTATCGAGCCGGACCGGCGTGAACACGCGATTGTTACGCTTTGACAAATCGGAATCGAACCGTTAAAAATCCGAGTATGGTTTGAAGAATCAACACGGCTTTCGCAGGTCTCTGAATTCAAAGGAGCGTTTCATGAAACGAACTTTGTTAGTCGGCACCCGTCGCGGACTTTTCATCGCCACCAAAGATTCCGGCCGCTGGCACGTTTCGAATCCCATGCTGCTCGGCCAGCCCATTTTCTGTGCTGGCGCAGACGCGCGCGCCGATACCAAACTACTGGCCGGGCGCAACGACGCGCACTGGGGACCGGCCATTCGCTACAGCACCGATTTCGGCGAGACGTGGCAGGAGTCCGAGAAGCAGCCGCGGTTCGCCGAAGGCTCGGGACTGGCGGTGGACGCGATCTGGCAAATCGTGCCCGGCGGTAAAGACCAGCCCGGCGTGCTTTACGCGGGTGTCGCGCCTGCCGCGCTCTTCAAGAGCGAGGATGGCGGCAAGACCTGGAACGAAATCGAGGGGCTCTCCAAACACTCAACGCGCAAGGATTGGACGCCCGGCAATGGCGGGCTTTGTTTGCACACGATTCTGGTCGATCCCGACGATTCGACGCATCTTTTGGTCGGTATTTCTGCGGTGGGCGTGTTCGAGTCGTTCGACGGCGGGGTGAGTTGGACGCTGGAGAACGATGGTTTGCCGGTCGGGTATCCGGCCGAACCGAAAGGCAACGTGATCGGCTCGTGCATCCACAAGATGGCGTTCGCGCCCTCAGCGCCCGGCATGCCCCAGCGGATCTATCAGCAGAATCACTTCGGGCTTTTCCGGCGCGAAGGGACGGGCAGCTGGCAGAGCATCCAGAGCAACAATCCATACAGTTTCGGGTTCCCCCTCGCCGCGCACCCGCGCGACCGCGAGCGGGCGTATGTCATTCCGCTGGCAGGCGAAGTCCGCGCGCCGCAAGACGGAAAACTCGCCATCTACGAAACGCGCGACGCCGGCGCCAGTTGGACGCCGCAGAGCAAGGGGATACCGGAGAACCTCTACAACGGTGTTTTGCGCGACGCGTTTGCGATCGACACGGGTACGCCGTGCGGGCTTTATTTCGGCACCAACAGCGGCCAGGTTTTCGCGAGTGAAGACGAAGGCGCGAGTTGGGAGATGGTTGCGGACATGCTGCCGCCGGTGAATTCCGTGCAAGTCGTGTAGATTTTAAAACGCCGGATATCGTTTTGTATCACTACTCTTTGAAAGAGGCTGGCCCGCCAATGCCCAATTTTCCGATCATCGATTCCCACGTGCACCTCTGGGATCCCGACAATGTCCGCATAACCTGGATCGACGACAATGCGATCCTCAATAAGAAATACCTGCCGCCGGAGTTCAAGCAGTTCACCGCCGGCGTCGAGATCGAAGGTTTCGTGTATCTCGAAACCGGCGTCGAGCCGCATTACGCGTTTCTCGAAGCGCGCTGGGCGGCACTGGAACTTGCGAAGAGCGAACCGAAACTCAAGGGCATCGTCGCCGCCGCGCCTACTGAGTACGGCGCGAAAGTGCGTTCGTATTTGAAGCCGCTGACCGAAATCAGCCCGCTGATTAAGGGCATCCGCCGCATCACGCAGGGGGAGAAAGACCCCGCGTTCTGCTTAAAAGACGACTTCATCGCGGGGACGCAGTTGCTTCCGGAATTCGGCCTGAGCTGCGACCTGTGCATTAATTTCAAGCAGCTCGGCCCGACGGTCGAGCTCGTCAAGAAATGTCCGAAGACGCAGTTCGTCATCGACCACATCGCCAAGCCGAACATCAAGGAGCACGTGCTCGAACCGTGGCGCGCGCAGATGAAGGAGATGGCCGCGCTGTCCAACACGGTCTGCAAAGTCAGCGGCGTGCTGACGGAAGCCGACCACGATCATTGGAGCATCGGCGACGTGCGCCCGTACATCGAACACGTGCTGGAGGTTTTCGGCGAAGACCGCGTGCTCTTCGGCGGCGACTGGCCGGTGCTGTTGCTGGCGGGAAGCTATCCGCGCTGGGTGCAGGTGCTGGATGAGATTACGGCGAAGTGGAGTGACGCGGCGAAGCGGAAATTTTGGGGGGAGAATGCGAAGAGGGTTTATCGGTTGTAGATTTTGATTTGGTTGGGGATGGAGCACGCTTTCGATTTGCAAGTGCTGTGTCATTGGATTTTCAGGCAAGATCGATAAATATTGGAGCAAATCGCCGTGAAAGTAACCTACGATTCCGTAGTAGACATCCTTCGCATTCTCTTCAACGACGCGCCCATTGAGGAGAGCGATGAAGACAAGCCGGGAGTCATTCTCGACTACGACAAGGACGGTCATATCGTCGGGATGGAATTGCTGAATGCGTCGCAGCACATGACGAACCCCGCGAACATAGAATACTCCGTCGCAAGTTGATGCCGAACATGCCAGCCCCGCTGTTCGCCGCCAACAGACCGGAAACGTGCGAATACGGGATTTGCGAGTGCTCTGTCACTGAATTCCAGGACTAAATGATGCCACACTTTCTTCCCATTCCAGAAAACTTGACATTTGTAGATTTAGTAAATGATTGCTCGGAAAAGGATCTAAAGATTGTCCTTATTACAAAGGACAATCAAAGTCCCGAGGAAGTCGAGATGCTGAAATTTATTGACGAGCGTCAATGTGAACAGTATTTTGTTATAGGGGATGATACATTCAATAAAATTAAAATAAATAGTATGGATGATCCCACAGGCCTTCCCGCTTTAGCTGCAATAATTACTGGATATAGTGTGTGGGGATATTACACGATCACTGAATGGAAGAGGGACCCGAGCTCGTTGCAAAAGTTTCTTTCGCGAGTACGAACTTTTTGTGACAAAAGACGAATTAAAAAGAATAGGGGATAGTGTCGAAGGGATTAGGGCGCGTCCCTTTCAAAAGCCCTGATTTGGGTTAAAATCAGTGATTGCCAGGACTTGATCGCTGAACACAGATACAAAAGAACGTTTCGATTGGAAGGCTGAAATATTTGATGAGTATTTGCAGTGGTGTGTGGACGGATTTTCAGACTGTGAAATTTGAAGACGTGAAAATTTTCATCACGCGACAGCGCGAGAATAGTGTTTGAGCAAACCGCCGAGCCATGTTTGACATTGAATGCTATCTGGCTTTGGCGGATCGTGGATCGGAGCATCGAGACGTATTGGGTGGCGATCAGGCGCATGTGCACTTCGCCGAAGATGATGAAGTGATCCAGGCATTCGCGCCGGAAGGATTGAACCCAGTGTTCGGCATAGGCATTCGGAACATCCTCCTATTGACTACAGCATAGTCAAAGTAGACGCTCATTCCAAGAGCGGACTGGAATGCTGGACGAATGACGCAAGCAGGTCTTTCCGATTGCGCAGATGGGTCAGTTCGCCATGCAGGCGTGTGCGCAAATCGTTCGTGTTTT
>JBBRQD010000144.1:0-12396 GCA_038227045.1 Planctomycetota bacterium | reverse complement strand
TCAATTTCACGTGCGAGACTGCGGATCATATGCTCCAATTCATGCTCGCGTTCCGAAGATAATGTCGAGTCGGTCATACATGGATTATCGTCCGTTCAATTTTAGAAAAATAGTATAATCTTGCCGCGTGAATGGCTACGCTTGCGACAGCGCGCACGATTGCAGGTACAGCGTTTGATGGATCGGCAAATATTAGTATCGACGCGAACAATTTATCGGGCACGACGCTGGCTTCAGGCGTCACTGCGTCTTCGCTGACATCGGTGGGAACCATCACAACGGGTATCTGGAACGCAGGGGCGGTGACATCGACCGGCGCGATCACGAGCACGGGCGGAAATGTGGGCATCACGGCACCCACAACCGACGCCTTGAAGTTAACGATCAAGAATACCGTGACGGACGACACGACTGCCACCAACAAGATTCAGTTGCTCAAAAGCGACAATAGTGTGTTGTTTAGTGTAAACAACTTAGGTCTGTTGAGCGTGTCGGGAATCGATTCCACGCCCATCGGCGCGACTACCCCCAGCACGGGCGCGTTCACGACATTAACGTCGAGCGGCAACTCGACCCTGGGAACGAGCAATACTGCATTGGCGAACAGCTTCGGAACAGGCGCAAATGCGGCAAACGTAATAAACACAATTGGCTCGACGGGTGGCGGGACCAGCTTGACCACGATCAATGGCGCAACAACGCTGAGCGGCGCATCGACGTTCAGCGCTGCTGGCACGGCGTTGACGGTCAATAACAACGCGCACATCACCGGCGATTTGACCGTCCGTCACATTCTTCCTGGCGGAGCCACCCCAACCGTTGCCATTGGGCCGGGAGCTGGGACTGTGGGAAATGGTGCTACGGCCACTATAACCGGTTCAGACCAAGGATTTGTGGTCACCGTTCAGACGGGAACTGCCGTAACAAAAACTGCCACGATTTTCACCGTAACATTTGCAACGGCTTACGCGGCGGGTTCTACCCCGGTTTACGTCTGGTCGGCAGCCAATATTAATGCGGGGAATGCAACGTGGGCTTCATCGTTGTACGGTGCTGCTACGACTACTACTTTTACATTGTCTAATGGGGCGAATGGGGCAGGTTTACTTACAAGCACGAATTATGTATGGACGATCAAATAAGCAAAACGGTGCTCACGCGCATGGAATACGAATACGTTAATGGTGTCTTTTTACATAATGGTTAACAGACCAATCGCTTTGGCCTGCCTGGCATTCTGCCTGCTTCTTTGCGGCGCGGTGTCTGCGGCTACGCCTGGGCCTGTCGGCCAGAATGCCGCTGTGACCACCGATACCGTCGACCAGGGCGGACAGCGAATTACCGTGGGTAATATTACCACGGATCAGGGAATCGGCGGAATAACCGGGTCTTCCCGCGGCGGCACTTTTACCATGCTGCATGGGTATATTGCGCAGTTGATCGAAGACCTTCCGACGATTAACAGTTCGCCAAATGCAACGCCCAATCCCGCGCTGGTCAATCAAATTGTGACCTTCAGCATCCAAATTCCGCCCGACATGACCGTGACCTGGGATTTCGGCGATGGCACTGGCGACGTGACCAACCAGACCACGATCACACATGCGTACACCAGTGCGGCGACGTACAACGTCTCAGCGACCGTGACAAATCCTGATGGCGAAACTGCAATTGGCGGCTTGGCCGTTGTTGTGAAATCGACGGGAACCGGGGTCATTGGAACGCCGGACGACACCGATGGCGACGGCGTGCCCGATGGGCTCGAAAACCTCTACGGCACGGATCCGAATGATCCCAACAGTTCGCCGCTACCTCCGGGTATCGTGGCGCTGCCTTTGACCGTGACCAAGCTGCAAATCAAGCTGAACTTTGCCAAACCCAACATGGACAGCATCCAGATGCTTGGCAAGCTGTCCATTCCGGCGGGATTCACGCCGTTGGGCCTGAAAGTCGGAGTTGACATCGGCGGCGTGCCGCATCTGTTTGCGCTGGACGCGAAAGGAAAATCCAAGAGCACGACCGCGTCTTTCATGCTGCGCTTCAAGAAGGCGAAAAAAGGCAAGCAAGTGCTGGCGCAGACCGGAATATTTTCGATTCGTCTGATCAAGGGTGCCTTTGCGCCGAGTTTTGTGGATGAGAATATGACCGGTGCGGTGACGGTCAAGAAGCGTCCGACGAACGTCAATGTCACGATGGTATTCGCGAATGGCTTGTTCACAACGGTCAAGACGGTCCTCTATACGGCAACACTGAATAAGTCTGGAACGGCGAAGTAAGCGCCTGAACGTTTCTGCCCGAACCGCGCACGTAAGTAAGCGGCTTTTTTTGTGCGAAGAGACAGTCTTGGCCGCTTACTTACGTGCACGGCTCTGGCGACACAGGGTGTAAATCTACTTGGCCATTCCCTGTAGTCTTGAGTCAATGTAGGTATATTTCATCTGCTGGGTATGTTGATAAACTACTTTGCCGACAATGAGCGTAAACACGATCGTGACTGGCACATTTTTGGCGTCGGAATTACTGAGATTCGCTTTTGCCAGCGTGTCCTTGTAATTTCCATTCATCACCACGGCAAATCCTGTTTTCTTTCCCGCATAGCGCTTCACGACACTCATTGTGCCTTTTTCCGATACCCTGTTCACATCGATGAATACCGTGGCCGTGGTCACGTCCGTTCCGGCGGGAAGATCCATGAACGCGGAAAACTTGATGTGATCGTTCGTGCTGTCGGGCGACGAAAAGCTCAGGATGATGCTCTGCCCCTTCAGTGACATGGGCAATACATCGGCGGCCGTGATCGGCTGTCCGGTCGGCGTGCTGGCCGAATTGTTGGGATCGGTGTTGATGAAAGTCTCGAAATCGTCGGAGAAACCATCGCCGTCGGAATCGACCCCGCTCCCAACAATCGATTGCGTGATGGTGACGGTCGTCATGCTGAAAATCGAAGTCTTGCTGAGGGGATCCTTCGCGGTCATGATGACTGAGTACGTTCCGGGGACCGTATATGCGTGCGTTGTCGTTCCCGTCGTCGTCGCGATCTCGGTGCCGTCGCCAAACTGCCAGTCGTAGGTCATTGCCTTGGCGCCGGAAATCGCGGCGAAGAAGTCGATCGATTGGCCGACGGACGTCAGCGACGGCATCGCCGACAGGGGCGAGGCCATTTTCAGATTCCGCGTCCCGAGGATCAAGGAATGCGACTCGTCTGAATTCCCCGAGAATGTGTTCCCGCCGGTATAAATCGCGGAGATCTGGTATGCGCCCGCCGGCGTGCCGCCTGGGACGACATACTGCACGCTGGCTGCGCCACCCATGACGTGTGCGGACGTAACCGGGTTGCCGATCGCGGTGACCCCGTCGGCCTGCAGAATCTTGAAAATCACGGCGCCGTCGTTGACGATGCCGACGCCGGACGTCACCGACGCCAGAAGCGTAATGGTCTGATCTTTGGAACTCGGCGCCGCCGACACGTCGAACCCATCCACGTTCGAGCTGCTCTGGATGGCCTTTTGGGTGCTGGCTCGGCGCGTATACCCAAGCACGTCCAGCACTCGCAATTCCACGCCCAAAATAGCAGTCGCACCGAGAGTGCTGCACGCATCCTGTACTTTGGGCGTCTGGCCTCCAGGGCTGTACCAGTCGGAGAAATCGCCTCCTTGCCGCTGGTTGAACTGGGCAAGCTGCGCGGTTCCATTGAGAGAAAAGAAAGCGGCGGATGTGAGATTGGTGTTGAAACTTCTGGCTCCAGACAGATCGTAGCGGAAAAGGTCTTCTGGGAAGATCGGATACGTTGGAGCAGCGTCACCGTTGTTCAAGTTATTGAGGCTGGATCCGATAGCCAGCGCTTCGTCCATCTCGTGAGAAACCACCGCAAAGAGGGAATATTTGCGCGGATCAGTGTCGGACGGCGAGATGTTCGTGAGTGCAATGTTCACACTGATCGTGCTGTCCGGGTATCCCTGCGGAGGAAGCGCCTGCCCGCCGGTGAAGCCCAGCGCTCTGGCAAGCGCCGTGGGAATACATATATTCGGGTTGCCGTTGACGGGGTTGTTCGCTGCATCGGGAAGAAAATTGAGAGCGAGCATGTCGTCCGCGCTGGTCGCGTGGGACACCAAAGCCGCGCGGTAGGCCGAATAGGGGAATGTGCCCGCAAATGTGCTGCTGCCCCCAAGCCCGGTGGCGACTTTCTGAAACGTGATCGCGACCGTGATCGGATCGGAGAAATTGGCCTTATAGACTGCGATAGCCGCATTGATCGTCGCTTTGATATCCGCGGATCGTGGATCGCTCTCGATCGAACTATCCCATGTGGGAACGATCGTCAGTCCGCTCGGCGCGATGGCCGATGTTTTCTGTCTTGGAACGGCATTCGTCGAACTCACCATTACCGTGGACGATGTAAAGTGACGCGCTCCCGCCGACGTTCCACTGCCGCCAAACAGGCCTTCTTCCGCAGGTAGAAATCGCGATCCAAAAAGCAAACATAGCATCGACAATACCGTGGAAAGAATACGCCCGAAGTCTGATTTAAATGTGGGGTGATTGGGGAACATATACTCGACTTCTTTCTGAAATAAACTTGGCCTGTCTGCGATTCCTGGGTGTCCGCACTCCTCTCACTTTCAGCGCGGCTGACTGACATAAAGCACTCGATAGTCCACTCCCGCACAAGCGCGCGATGGATCGGTTTCCATGCGTCGTGAGCCGGCTCTCGCCGCAGGTTTTGAGCGCGGCTCAAAAGATTGAATGGATCGGCCATTTTCATGGGAGAATCGGAGGAAGAAAGCAACCGTGAGTACTCGCGCTGCACACGTTCGGAAATGCCGTTCAGGCGTGATGAAATAAAAATTAAATGGTGGAAATGAGGCCCGTTAAAGCGACTGGAATACCGTCCGTTTCACCAGACATGTCCGGTCGTCAGGACAGTGCGAAGACACTGTCCGCAGAAAGGAAATTCGGACGCGTATTCACGAGGCACGGCACCTTGGGCAGCGCCACCCGCTCTTATGTTCAGTACCCAATAAAAACCGCGCCGAGAGAGTTCGAGAAGCGCGCGCGACGGCACATCGAAACCCTTTTTTGGAGACAGCCTTCTTGATCTGATTTGCAGGGTTAAGCAGCAATCGGCCATGCGGAAATCCAATTTTGCGGCATTTCCAGCCGAATCCTGAGCTGACTTCAAACATGCGCATCGTGAGCAATAATTATGAAGATAAAACAAGTTGTATTAATAAAAGTTGATAGTAGGGTGCGCTCATGTTTTTGGCACACTAATTTTTACAATCATTTTACGTTTTTCAGAAATTAATCTTTACTTAGCATCTCACTTGTGCACAATGAGCATAAGTGCTCTAGGTGCGCTCCTGAAAAGGAGGTTTGAGCAGATGCCTCGAAGTGAAATTGTGCTCGTGGATGACGAGCAACTCCTTCTCGACCTTGAAAAAGACGCGCTGGCGACGATTGGGCTGCACGCACAGGCATTTACGAATCCTCAAAAAGCATGGGAATACATTGCTGAAAATGGGCCTGCGCTCGTCGTCACGGATTGGAATATGCCGCAGATGACAGGCATGGACTTGCTGTTCAGAACGCGCGCACTGCCAACGCCCCCGCATGTCATCATCCTCTCCGGAGCAGGCACGGTGGAGCGCGCGGTGCAGGCCATGAATCATGGCGCTTTTAATTTCCTCGAAAAACCGTTTCAGACCGAGCGCTTTCTGGCGTTGGTCCAGGAGAGCCTGTTCCGCAATGCACACGGTCCGGCAGCCGGCGGAAAATCATTTGATCCGACGGCTACTGCAATCCTTGTCAAAGCCATCGAATCCTCCGCCATTGTCATCTCGCACGCCATCCGTAGCGTCATCGACCTCGCGCATTCCGCCGCGCTGACCGACAGTTCCGTTCTGCTGCTTGGAGAGACCGGAACGGGCAAGGAAGTCCTGGCGGATTTCATCCACCAGAACAGCCGCCGCAAAAACGGCCCGATGGTGAAAGTCAATTGCGCGGCGCTGCCCGAACATTTGCTGGAATCGGAATTGTTCGGCCACGAAAAAGG
Organism: Planctomycetota bacterium; assembly: GCA_038227045.1. Classification (GTDB taxonomy): domain Bacteria; phylum Planctomycetota; class SZUA-567; order H5-PLA8; family H5-PLA8; genus JANXLS01. The sequence goes on along the minus strand of JBBRQD010000144.1, from coordinate 6,344 downwards.
CGCGTTCACTGGCGCGGACCGGCGGACCATCGGACGGTTCGAAGCGGCCAACGGCGGCAGCATTTTCCTGGACGAAATCGGCGATATGCAGCAGTCATTGCAGGTTAAAATTTTAAGAACCCTGCAACAGCGCACCGTCGAACGCGTCGGTTCGAGCAAGGTCATTCCCGTTGATTTCCGGCTGATCTGCGCAACGCATCGAGATATCGAGTCCGCAGTCGCCGAGGGCGCTTTCCGCGAAGATCTGTTTTACCGCATCAATGTGGTTCCCATCCGGATTCCGCCCCTGCGCGAAAGGCGCGAAGACATCGAGCCGTTCTTGCGTCACTTTCTGACGCAGTTGGGGCGCGCATTCCCCAATCCGCCAAAGGATTTCACCTCCGAAGCCATGGAGCTTCTGACGCACTTCGATTTTCCCGGCAACGTCCGCCAACTGCGCAACGCGATTGAATACGCGCTGGTGATGTGCCACGACCCGCTGATTAAGGCCGAACATTTGCCGGAGCATATTCGCTCGCAGCGCTCGCGGTCTCACTCGTCGTCTCGGCTGGCCGTCGCGCATGCACCGGCAGGCGACGGGATGAAAGCCTCGCTTCAGCAGACTGAGGAAGCCGTCCTTCAGAATGCGCTGGAGCGAAACAATTGGTGCGTGTCAACGGCGGCTAAAGAACTGAAGATGAGCCGTTCGAATCTTTATGAGCGACTAAAACTGTATGGAATCAAACGGCCGTAAATATGGTAAGAGCTGCCGGGTAAACCCCGGGTTGCCGGTTGCAACGGCTTTTTCGAGAAGCCCAATAATCTCGAAACACTCGCCGCGGACATCGCGCACTGCTTGCGCCTGTCCATCGGAGGAGACAATCTATGAAAATTCTCATTGTCGAGGACAATCCGGACATTCTCTGCATCCTCCACACTCTTCTCGAAAACCACGGCCACAGCGTCGAGGATGCCTGTCACGGCGCTGAGGCGCTCGCCAAAGCCCGGCTCGCTCCGCCGCAGCTCATCGTCTCTGATTTGCTGATGCCCGTGATGGACGGGTATACGCTGCTACGCCATTGGAAGTCCGACAAGGGGTTAAACTCAATTCCGTTCGTCGTCTATTCAGCCACCTACACCGCGCCGGAGGACGAGAAACTCGCGCGCGATTTGGGCGCGGATGCGTACATCCTCAAGCCGGCCGAGCCTGAGCAGTTCATGGCGCACCTCGCCGATGTGCTGGCGAAAAAAGAACGTGGCGAGCTGCTGCCACTCAAACAGTCCGCTGGCGACGAACGGGTTCATCTCAAGGAATACAGCGAAGTGCTCGTCCGCAAACTGGAGGAGAAGGCACTTCAAGCGGAGCAGGCCCATCGCGCGCTCGAACGCGACATCGCCGAACGCCGGCGGATGGAAGTTGCGCTGCGCGAGAACGAAGAACGCTTGCGGCTGGCACTGGATGCCGCCCGCATGGGGCAATGGGAATGGAACATTGTCACCGGTGAAATTGCATGGTCGGCGCAGTGTCTTGCCATTTATGGCCTGCCATCCGGCATGCACATGACGTACGACCGATTTTTGCTGGCATTGCATCCGGAGGACCGCAGCCAGGTCGAAGAAGCACTCCACCGGGCTGTCGCAAACCATGCAGCTTATGACGAGGAAAAACGGGTGATCTGGCCCGACGGCTCGGTTCACTGGACAGCCTCGCGCGGAAAGGTCTATTGCGATGCATCCGGCCAGCCCGTCCGCATGACTGGCGTGACATTCGACATCACCGAGCGCAAACAGGCGGAGGTGGCACTGCGCGCAACCGAGGCGCGCTACCGCGCGCTCTTCGAGCATGCGCCGGACGGCATCTTGATCGCCGATCCCAAAAGCAGCTACCTCGACGCCAATGCGAGCATTTGCCGAATGCTCGGTTATACCCGCGACGAATTGATCGGACTCGATGCCTCGGACATCGTGGCCCGGGAGGAGATCCCAAATATCCAGCCCGCGTTAAATGCGATAAAAGCTACGTCCAATTACCATCGGGAATGGCAGTTCCGGCGCAAGGACGGTTCCGTCTTCAAAGCGGAAGTGAGCGCGACCATGATTCCCGACGGCAATCTGCTGGGGATGATCCGCGACATCACCGCGCGCAAGCAGGCGGAGGAAAACTTGCGGAAGGCGAAGCATGCCGCGGAAGCCGCCAAGTTCGAAGCCGAAGAAGCGAATCGCGCCAAGGATCGCTTCCTGGCGGTGCTCTCTCACGAATTGCGCACGCCGCTGGCCGCGGTGCTTCCGGCCCTCGAAATACTCAATGCCCGGTTGAGCGGCGACGATTTGAAGCTCGCCGAAATGGTCCGGCGCAATGTCGAACTGGAAGCCCGCCTGATCGACGACCTGCTGGACATCACGCGCGTCGCGCGCGGCAAAGTCGAGTTGAACCTGCAGCCGGTCGATTTGCGCCATGAACTCGAACGCGCCGTCGAAATCTGCCGCCCGAGCCTGGATGCGGGCGCGCTGCGGTTTAGCGTCGAATGCGGTGCTCGGCCGCTCACGGTCGAGGGCGACCCGGTGCGGCTGCAGCAGGTGTTTTGGAATCTGCTTCAGAATGCCATCAAGTTCACGCCTCCCGGCGGACGCGTGGCGCTGGAAGCCCGCGCGTCCGGGGATCTGGCGGTCATTCAAATCACCGACAGCGGGTGCGGCATCGAGCCGGAGAAAATGCCCGCGCTCTTCAGTGCGTTTAGCCAGGGCGGCCGCTCCACCACGCGGCAGTTCGGCGGGCTGGGTCTGGGACTGGCCATCAGCAAGGCGCTGGTCGAACTGCACGAGGGCGCCATTAGCGCCACTAGTGCCGGTCGCAACAGAGGTGCCACTTTTACCGTCGAACTGCCCCTGCTAAGCGGCGTTGAATGCGGCGAGCGCTCAGACTTGCAGGCCGCGCCACAGACCGCTGCACGGGGCGTGGGGCTGCGCATTTTGCTGGTGGAAGATCACGAAGACACCGCGTGTATACTGGTTCAGGGCTTAATGAAAGCGGGTCATGCCGTCACGCATGCGTGCGACGTAGCCACGGCGCTTGAAATGACCGGCAGCGCGCCCTTCGACCTGTTGATCAGCGACCTAGGCCTCCCCGACGGCACCGGCCAGGAACTCATGCGCACGTTGCGCCAGAACGGCAACTCGATCAAAGGAATTGCCTTCAGCGGCTACGGAATGCCTGCCGACATCGAGCAGAGCCGCGAGTCCGGCTTCGCCGAACACATCATTAAGCCGGTGGAATTGAAGAAATTAGTGGGCTTGATTCGGCAAGTGACCGGAGAGTAATCCGGAAATTTCGACAAGGTTTGGGCCGGCGCAGCGTTCTATATAAAAGACTTATTCTCGCTTATGTTGGTGTTCGGAGGGAAGCCGTGCAATCCAATTTCGAGTCCTCGTTAAACGCATCGACCAGTGCTACCCGGCCGGCTTCCACGACTTTTGTGCGGTTGTCGGAAGTCGTTTCGTCGCTTTCCTACGCATTGGATTTAACCGAAGGCCAGCCTGCCGGACACGCGGTTCGAACCTGTCTCATCGGCATGAAATTGGCGAGCGAACTGCATTTGCCTGCCTCCGATCGTTCCGATCTTTTTTACGCTCTGCTGTTGAAAGATCTCGGATGTTCAAGCAACGCCTCGGACGTGTGCAAATTCTTCGATGCCGACGACAGGATTGTCAAACAGCGGCTTAAATTGGTCGATTGGTCCAGCGACTTGCAAAGCCTGCGTTATCTGGCGGGCAACGTCTCGCCGGATTCCGGCCCCGTCAGGCGCACGGTGATTCTTGCCAAGCGCGTGGTTCAAGCGCCTTCCGCCGGACGGGCTTTTATACAAACGCGCTGCGACCGCGGCGCGGAAATCGCGCGGATATTGGGGTTGTCGGACAGCACGGCCGATACGATCCGAAATCTTGACGAACATTTCGATGGCTGCGGGCAGCCGAGCGGCGTCAAGGGCGCGAACATTCCCTTGCTGGCTCGGATCGCCGGCCTCGCTCAGACCGTGGACGTATTTGTAACGGAGCATGGCGTGAGCGCCGCGCTGGAAATGGCGCGCGCGCGTTCGGGTCGCTGGTTCGACCCGGAACTGGTTGAAGCGTTTTCCAAATTTGCAGGCGATGCGTCCTTTTGGCAATCGCTTGAGGGCAGCGATGCGCTCGCGGCTGCGTGCCTGCTGGAACCGGGCGACAAAGTCGTCCTGGCGGCAGACGAAACTCTCGACCGCATCACGGAAGGTTTTGCCAAGGTCATCGACGCCAAATCGCCGTGGACATTCCGGCACTCAACGGGAGTCGCCGCGCTGGCCGTCGGCATAGGCGAGGCGCTGGGGCTTGACGAGGAAGCGATGCGGCAACTGCGGCGCGGCGCGCTGTTGCACGACATTGGCAAACTGGGCGTTTCAAGCCGCGTGCTGGACAAGCCCGGCGCACTCGACGACGACGAGCGCCGCCAGATGCGCGATCACGCCGTCTTCAGCGGGCAAATCCTCGAGCGCGTATCGCCATTCCGCGACCTCGCGGCCTGGGCAAGCGCTCATCACGAACGTCTGGACGGGCGCGGCTATCCATCGGGCTTGAAGGGCGATCAAATCAGGCGCGAAACCCGGATCCTGACCGTGGCCGACATCTGCCAGGCCATGTCCGAAGAACGCCCCTACCGAGCCGCCCAACCCCGCGACGCCGCGCTAAAAGTACTCCGCGCCGAAATCGGAAAAGGAGTATGCGGCCAATGCGTGGAAGCGCTCGAAGCGCATCTGGCAAAAATCGAATAGCGGATTCAATAGGATTCTTTGCCATTGCCGCACGCCACTGCTGCAAATTAGATCATGATGACGAGCAGCTCACCGAATAACTTCAAGACCCGGAATAGCCTGCTTCAATTTGTCCACAGCGGCGTCGCTGACTTTGCAGCCTTTGATGTCCAGCTTTTTCAGTTGTGACAGTGCGGCAAGGTGCGCCAGTCCGGCGTCCGTGATTTCGGAGTTTGACGCGAGGATAAGCAACTCGAGGTTCTTGAGCTTTGCGATTTGCTCGGCTCCTTCGTCCTTGATCGTTCCGTAGACGCGGAGCACGCGCAGAGTTGCGAGCTTGCTGGCATGGGTGACCCCCGCGAGATTGGCCTGGCCGTCGTGGAGGTCTAGTTCACGCAGTTTTGTCATGGCACTCAGTTGCGCGATGGCGGCGCCCGTGGCCTTCAGGCTGCCGATCTGAAGCCGCTCCATGTTCACGAGCGCGGCTAACGCGGGCGCTCCGGCGTCGGTGAAGTGCGTGTGCACAATCTCAAGCCGCGTGAGGCTGGGGACGTTGCTGATGCCGGCAAGGCCGGCGTCATTCACCGGTGTGTAGTGAAAGTTGGCGTTTTCCAACTGCTTCAGGTTGCCGAAAAAACGAAAGCCTTCGCCGTTGCATTGCGCGGAGGCGAGGCCGAGGATGCGGAGCTTGGTCAGGCTTTTTAACGGCTCCAGATACTGATCCGTAATGGGCGTGAGCGTCAGGTTGAGCGACTCGAGGTTCTTCAACGTGCCGACTACCTCCAAGCCGGTGCCTTTCATGCCGGTGTTGGCAATATCGAGCGACGTGAGGTCGGGCAGATCCTTAAGGATTCCGAGCCATTCGTCGTTGAGGTTTTCGTTGCGTTTGTACGTCTTGTCATGAGGACTCTGGCGGTCGTTGAGATCGACCCCCGTGAGGTGGTCGAAAACACGCATGGCCTCATCGCCGACGATGTCACGGAGCCACTGCGGGCCGCCATTCGCAAAACGCGTCGTGCCTTTTGCGTCCTTGGTTTTCGCCGCTATCTCCATCACGCGAGCTCTGAGCAGTGCGGCCTTCTCCAATTCGGCTGTGAATTCGCGCGTCTTAGTCTGCAACGCCGGATCGCTGAGTTTCTTGCTCTGCGATTCAAGACTGGCCGCGAAGTCGCCGTCGAACTTCGTCTTGCTTTTGGAGTCCCAAGCCTCCACGCTCCCAAGCATCTTTTTCAAAACGGCCACATCGTCGGCAGCAACATCCCCCGCCAGCGCGTGTCCGACCAGGCCGAGCAACGACAGCATTGCTATCCATGCGCAGATCGTCCGAGTTATGCGGCAATTCAGGTTCAGCCTCATGTTCATTTTCTCCGGTCATTACCGTTTCTGAAACAGGTCCGATATCACGAGATTCTCGATGACCTTGCGGAGCTTGTAGTCGTCCTTTTTGTAATGCTCCGGTGAAGTACATGTCAATGTAATGTAGGCGCACCGCACCGGTATCCGGGAATGATTACCGGCTGGGGAAGTATTCAGGAATTGGGATGGGCGGATTTTCGGGGAGGATGTCTTCCATCAATGTGACGGTGG
>JBBRQD010000143.1:0-12396 GCA_038227045.1 Planctomycetota bacterium | reverse complement strand
TGCGCAACGCCATCCTTTCGGTTCTGCGGCAAAACAAAATAAAGAACGTCGCGCGAGCCTTGCGGCGCTTCGCCGCACACCCCGGCGAAGCCATCGCTTTGCTGGCGCGCAAGGCGACGGACTTTTGAAAGGCCCTGCTCAGCACTCAGGACTCAGCACTTCTTTTCAACTTTCCACTTCCAGTTCATCCGGCACTTCCACCGTGACTTCCTGTTCGTGGTGTTCCTTGCCGTCGTAGGTCAGCAGGCGGCCTTTGCCGTTGAGCACTGTTTCGATGTGCACAGGGCGATTCCAGATTTTCTGCAGATTCTGGATCGTGTCGCGGGCGTGGTCGAGCTTCAGTTCGACGCCTTCGAAACGGTGACGCAAATGCAGTTCGCCGCGGTTGGCGTAGTTGGCGTCGGTGACGTAAATGAACGGCTGGCTGGCGTTCGTCAGGCTGCTCAGGAATTGTTTCTTCACGTCGTCGAATTCGCGGCTGGAGATTTCGTAGATGCCGCTCTTGCGGTTGAATTTGTAGGCGAAGAGCTTGTGCTGTTCGCAGAAATCCTTGGTGAAGAACGAATCGATGAAGGTGACGTCGTTGTGGCAGCGCCGGACTTCGAAAATTTTGTCGCGGCCGGCGTTGGCGCGCGTGTCCCAGTTCTGGCGCTGTTCGAAATCGTCGCAGCGGTCCCATTCGATGCCGTGCCGCCCCTTGTTCCAGCGTTCTTCGATATCGCGATACAGCTCGACGCCGATCTTGTACGGATTGACCTGGTTCGGCCCCATCGCCACGGTGCCGGAGTGGTGGTCGGCGTAGTCGATGATGTCGCGGTCGTTCGCCAGTTTCTCGGTCATCATCTTCGAATGCCAGTAGGTGGCCCAGCCTTCGTTCATGATTTTGGTCATGCCCTGCGGCGCAAAATAATACGCCTCTTCGCGCACGATCGAGAGCGTGTCGCGCTGCCATTTCTGCAGCGGCGCATAGTCGATCAGGAATTTCAAAATGTCGCGCGTCGGCTCCTCCGGAATGTGCGATTTCTTTTTACGCTCGTCTTCAAGCTCCTTCTTTTTCTGGTCGAGGAACTCCTTCGGGTTGACGAAACGGTCCATGTATTCCTTGGAACGGATGCGGCGGACTTCGAACGCCTCCTCCTCGACATCCTCTTCGAGCTGCGATTCCTTGCGGACTTCGTCGACGCGCCGGATGCCGGTCGAATGAATGTCGATCAGGTTTTCGATGCTCAAGCAGCAGTCGAGAAACGTCTCGACGGTATCGTGGCCGTAGCGTTCGCCGTAGCCGCGGATGCGCGCGCCGTGGTTGGCCATGTCGTCGATGGCCTTGCGGCTGGTGTGCGCGAAGTAGGAGTTGTTTTTGAAGAAATCGGAGTGCGCGTAGACGTGCGCCATGACCAGCTTCTGATCGACGAGTGGGTTGCTGTTCATCAAGTACGCGTAGCACGGGTCGTTGTTGATGACCATCTCGTAAATCTTGGAGAGCCCGTACGTGTAGGATTTGCTGAGCCGCTCGTATTCCATGCCGAAGCGCCAGTACGGATAGCGCGTGGGGAATCCGCCCAGCGAGGCGATCTGGTTGATTTGATCGTGCGTGAGGACTTCAAATACCACATCGAAGAAATCGAGTCCGCATTCGATGGCGTGATCCTTGATCTCTTCTTTCAGGTCGTCCAGTTCGGGAGGCAGATTCATCAGCGACGCTCCGGGGCCTTGCGCTTTGATATTACCGAGTGGAGGCGGGGATTTCGAATGTCTTTGCGAAAAAGACGGGGTTGAGGGTACAATCGAGCCGAAAATCAACGCGAGGTCGTTTCGTGTCTAATCGCAACGTCATCATTCTGTCCGGTCCCAACGGCGCGGGAAAGTCGACTGCGGCGCCGGTCCTGTTGCGCGGTACGCTGGCCGTCGAAGAATTTGTCAATGCCGACGCCATTGCGCGCGGGCTTTCCGCCTTCAATCCAGAGGGGGCAGGACTAGAGGCCGGACGAATCATGCTAAAAAGGCTGGATGAACTGGCCACATCGGGTGCGAATTTCGCGTTTGAAACGACTCTTGCCAGCCGTTCATTCGCAGCGAAAATGGAGAAGTGGATCGCAACGGGTTACCGTTTTCACCTCGTTCATTTATGGCTGCCCAGTCCGGATATGTGCGTCGCGCGCGTCGCGAATCGAGTTCGGGAAGGCGGACATCATATTCCAGAAGAAACGATTCGACGCCGCTATCGCGCGGGCTTGTTTAATTTTTTCGAGCTTTATCAACCTCTGGCTTTTTCGTGGCGATTATACGATAATTCAATTATGAAGCGCGAGTTGGTAGCAACAGGCCGTTATCGCGACGAGAAACGTATTGCGCAATCCATTAAGTGGAAGCAGCTCAAGGATGAATATCATGGCTGAAAAACGCGACGTAGATATCTGTGAAATGTTCCAGGATGGAACTGCAATTGACGAGGCAATTGAAGAAGCTGGGCGGCAAGCCGTTCTCCATCATCAGATGACTGGCGTGCCGCTGGTTTATTGGCAAGACGGCAAGGTCGTTCATATCGATCCGTTCACCGGTCAAGTCGTTGATCCGCCGAAAGATGATCTGGAGACGAAATCGAAGTATCGGCCGGTGCCGTATTATTTGCATGCGCTGTAAAACCGAACGGATTGAAGTATACGCTCAATGATAACATTCGTTCAGCGCTGGTTACGAGGCCGCAAACAGTTATTAAATTCGACCGAGGCTGAACGAGCTTTCGCGCCTGATCCGAACGCGGATTTCTGGCCGTTGGACACTAATAGAACAAACGAGAAGGCCTACGATTTTATTCGTGAGGGCGGGATTGCCTTGGTTCGAGCGAGCAATGGGGAATCAGCAGACTTGTTGCATTTTAACAGTGGCTTGCTTCATTTTGCAACGACTTGGGAATCATACTCAGCTATGACAATCGGCTCGTTAAAGAGGAGTGTGGATGGCGGTCGAACCGCCAAATTTGGCATCGTCTTATTTGAGGAAACACGCGAAGGAGTCGCGCAGCGCAAAGCAGAGGCGTGGTATTATCCGAACATTTGGACCCTCGCCTCCGCGTCGGCCGATTTAAAACCCCTAATTGCCCGCGTTCCATTTCAGATATTCATCGGTGCTGACGGCAAAGTTGAGCATATCGTGGAAGGCAAGGTATAGTCTACTTCCCATCCAAAAAATTCAAAATCCCCCGCGCCGCCCGTTCGCTCGCTCCGGGGCCGCCTAGTTTTTTTGGAATTTCGGCTAGGGCTGCTTTCTGCTTTTCGCGATAGGTTTCGTCGAATAATCCGCGTTGAATTTCTTCCGCCAGGCGCGTGGGATTGACTTCGGTTTGCAGCAATTCTGGGGCTGCGTAGCGGCCCAGGACGATGTTGACCAGCGAGAAGACGGGGATGTTTACCAACATGCGGGCGATGGTGTAGCTTGCTGTTGAGCCTTTGTAAATCACGCACATTGGGTTTCCCGCCAGGCCTGCTTCGAGCGTGCTGGTGCCGGATTTTACCACTGAGAAATCGGCGACGCTGGGCAGCAGCAGCGAGTGGGAGATTCGCAGCGCAGAGAGCTGGACCTGCGTTTCGTCCACGTTCAGCGTTTCGCTTTCGGGGGGAATCAGCGTTACGCTGCGTTGGGTGGGATCGTCTTCTCTGGGCAGCGAAAAGAGCGCGCGCATGGCGCCGTGCTTTTCGCGCGCCTTGAAAAATCCGTCGCGCATGGGTCTGTGATGGTGCCGGATTTCGCTTCCGCGCGAACCGGGTAGAAACGAGACTGTCTTGATTTCCGGCGCGCTCGATTCGAAAATTTTCTTCGCGCTTTCGAGCGGCGGCACGTAAGGTGGAGTTGGCGGTCGGCGTTCGGGATGGATAACCCACTCAGCTTCCTGGTGCCCGCACGCGAACACACGGTTCGGTTCCGGCACGTGCGTGTCCACCAACGGGTGGCCGACGAATTCTGTTTTCAAGCCGAACTTTTCAAAAAACGGCGGTTCGAATTCGAAGACACAAAACGCGCGGTCGACATACTTCGCCATCTTTTTCGCGCGGAGCGCCTTCCAGGCCCAAACTTGCGGGACGATGTAATACAGCACCGGAATCCCGAGCTTCTTCACTTCTTCGGCGAAGCGCAGATTGAAGCCTGGATAGTCGATGCAGATCAGCGCGTCCGGGCGCGTTTGTTTGACTTTGTCGAGCAGTTCGTAAAAGACTTTTTTGAAGAATCCGTATTTCTTCGCGACTTCCCAAAAGCCGACGACTTGCATGCCGTCGAGGTCCTTGAACGTTTCGAAGCCGGCGTTGTGCATGGCCTTTCCGCCCATGCCGATGCAGCGCGCGCCGGGCGATTGCGCTTTCAATTGGGCGATCAGCCGGGCGGCGTGCGTGTCGCCGGATGCTTCGCCGGCCAGAATGAAAAATGTCTTGGGCATCTTGTCTCTCGATCGACGTTTTAATTAAACGCGGATTCACGCAGATGAACGCAGATGGACGCGGATAAATTCATTGGTAATTCATCTGCGTCCATCCGCGTTTAATTGAACGCTGGAATGTACTGTTTCAGCGCTTGGCCTCGCGCGCGTGTTTTACGATGTGTCCGGCTTCGGGCAGAATTATTTTTTCCATGGCGAGCTTGCAGGCTTTGGGGCTGCCTGGCAGACAGAAGACGACTTTATTTTTCATCACGCCGGCGGTTGCGCGCGAGAGCAGGCAGGCCATGCCGACTTCCGCGTGGCTGAGTATTGTGAACATCGTGCCGAACGCCGTCAATTCGCGATCGAATAACGTGCGCGCGACGTCGATGGTGACGTCCATCGGGCTGATGCCGGTTCCGCCGGTCGCGACGACGATATCCAAATCGTCTCGGGTACGCAATGCGCTCAGCGCGGCGGCGATTGTCGCGGCGTCGTCTTTCAAGACTTCGTACCAGACAATCGCGTGGCCGGCTTCGGCGAGCGCGTCGCGGATGTATTTTCCGCCGAGGTCGTTGTCTTTCGTGCGGGTCGTCGAGAGCGTCATCACCGCGGCGCGCAGCAGTTTCGGCGCGGCCTGGCGATGCAGAGCGACGGAGTCTGGCGCGGGGTTGCAGGGGGTATTCATGCGTGTTTTTTTACCGGGCGGAGCGGTTAAGGGAAAGTGCAAACGCGGAATCGAACTCGATTAAGGATTAGAGACGGCTGCGCCGCTTAGGGGTTAGGGGCTAGGGGACAGCAAATTCCTGATTCGATACGAATCATCATTATTTTTACTTCCCTAATCCCTTACGCAGACGAAGGCTGCCCTCTAACTCCTATTTTGAATCTTTAAGAAATGACTCGTCAATGTTGCGCGAGCATTTAAAATGTGTCTTGACCGAAGCGAGATGGTTTTCGAACGCGCTCTGAACAGGTGGTGGGGTCATGTTCGCAAATCTCGATGGCCAGAAGATCATGGAGGCATACGACGCGTGTCGCCGCGTTTTTTTGCTGACATCCCAGCTTAAACCGCGCTGCAAATATGCGAGCGAGAAATTTGAGAAAGTGTCGTTGTGGTCGGTGGGGCAGCACATCGAACACACGCTTGCGGTCAACGCACAGGCGGTGTTGATTCTTTCGGGCGACAGCGGCGCGATGGACTTGGGAAATGTTCAGCCTGCTGGCCTGGACGCGCTGCGGATTCTCGAATCCGGCGTCATTCCGCGCGGGCAGGCGCAAGTGCCCGACGCGGTTCTTCCCAAGATGAACATCCATGTGGATTTAATGGACGACGTCGAACGGAATACGAGTTTGCTCGATGGCCTCACGGTGATTTACAGGCAAATTGCCGGCGATGAGGCGCTTTATCCGCATCCATTCCTGGGCGGACTTACGAAGATGCAATGGCTGCGCTTCCTCGAAATTCACATTCTGCATCACCTGAAGATTATCGCGGACATCGTCGGTCACAACACCGGCGCTGCGTTCAAAACCCAGGGATCAAAATCGGACGCGCCAAGTCTTCCGCCGAATGTGTATCGGCCGGAGGTCTTTTAAAACGCGGTGTATAAGCAAGTCGTCGCGTAATCGCGTTGAGTGCCTCTCCTTAAAATCCTATCAAGGGAATTCCGCAATGAATCCTGTGCTACGCATTTTGTTCGTCTGTATCGTCGCCGTGTCGTTGGCTGTATCGAGCTTCGCTGCCGATGTTCAAACGGGTCTGGCCACTCCGGGCAAACTGCTTTTCGAAGATGATTTCGCGCGCGCTGAGATGGCGCCGAAGTGGCGGATCGGCAAGGGCTTCTTTGCGATCAAGGACGGTGTCGTCACCGGGGCCGAGAATCCCGAGGACAAGCACGGGGCTTATGCTTACGTTAAACCCAATTTCCAGTTCAAGGACATCGTCGTCGAATATTCCGCGAAATTCGAAGGCGGTAAGGCCTGTCATCTGATGATCAATGACAGCAACTATAAGGAGGCTCATGCGGGACATATCCTGCGTGCCACTCTTTATCCCGCCAAAGTTGATGTGGCCGATTACAAGTTCGGTTCGATGAAGAACGAGATCTTCGACAAGATGAAGGATCCGGCCACGACGGCTGAGGAGAAGACCAAGCTGCGCGAGAGCATCAAGGACAAATCGGCCGCGTTCAAACCCGATGTCGATCTTACACAATGGCATTTGGTCCGTGTTGAGATTGTCGGTGACGAAATGCTCGTCGGTATCGATGGAAAGCCCGCGGCGTATTTGAAGTCTCAAGGTATCGATCATCCCACCAAGAATGCGATTGGCTTTGAGATTTCTGGGAAGTCGAGTTGTCTGAAAGGCATGAAAGTCTGGGAGGCCACGGCGGCGCCGGATTGGGCGGCTCACCGCGAGGCGGTTTTGGCGGGGCTTAAGAAGTAGAGAATACAGAGTATGATTCTTTCGGATGAAACCCATCATGCTTAAATTATTTACGTTCGCCCTACTATTAGTTTTCGTCCTCAGCGCCTCCAGCGCGGAGCCCATTGAGCGCGTCTGGTTGACGCACAAAAGCAACAATCCCGCGCGCATTGTTTTGAATTGGGAAACCGACGCGCCCGGCGATTCGGTGGTTCATTTTGGAGCCACCGATGCATTGAGCGAGACGGTCAGCGTGGCCGAAAGCGTCGTGCTCCACCATGTTGAAATTCCATTTGGCGACGGCGAACAGCCGTTGCATTATGCCGTGGAAACCGCCGGCCAGCGATCGAAAGTTGCTACCGTCAAGCGCTACGCTGGCCAGCAATTTCGAGCGGTGGTGGTGGCCGATTGGCAAGCCCGCCCGGACCTTTCGACGATCCTGCACGACGACCCGCATGTGCTGTTCATTGCAGGTGATAGCATCACCTGTTTGCACACGCTTTGCGGTTCGGGCGTTAAAGACTGCGTCAAACCTTTCTCTCAATTAATCGCCAAATACCCGGCGCTGTTTCGTTCTGTGCCCGTGATGCCGGCGCTGGGCAATCACGATCGCGAGATGCGATCGCGTGGGCCCGGCCCCAAGCCGCCCGCGGAGCCCGTTTACGATGTTGACGCCACCGCGTTCCTGAAATTTTTTCCGCTACCCGACGAGGGCTGGAAATGGCGCTTCGATGTGCCGGCGTTTGACCTGCGCTTCATTGCACTGGACCTGGAGCACACCAGCGATTTTGGAACGAATTGGCAGACCGGCCATGCCTTCAGCGCGGGGTCAGAGCAGTTCGAATGGTACCGCACGCAGATCGCGCGGCGCGATCGGGCGCTTGTCGTGACGCTGCATAACGAGCGCAATTCGTCAATGCGCAACACTGAAAAGGGCGAGTGGCACAAGCTGTTCCGCCAGGGAACGACGACGATTTCGGGATTCGGCTATTTTGGCGAACGCGCGGAGGTCGACGGGTACTCGTACTTCAATACGGCGCTTGGCACTGGCGCGAAATACGCCGATCCGCAGTCGAAGTTCTTCAGCGCGGAAGCAACCTATATTTTGTTGACTGTCAATCGCGGCGCGAAGACGGTGATCGTTGAAATCAAAGACCTATCCGGCACGGTGCTCGACCGCAGCGAGCAGCCGGCGCGGCCGTGACGCACGAATCGTTTTGTGATTTGGCCGCCTTCAAATTCAATTTATTGTAAGACGTGTCTTGCGTGTTAGAATTAAGCAGCCCGTTAAATGGGGCGGCGGAGTACCGCTGTCTGCAAGCGGCACGGGGCAGTGCTTTGCTCAACACGAAAGAGAGACATAAAATGGCTACCGAAGTTGTTTTTGACGCGGAGAAATACCGCCGCGATTTTCCGATTCTTCATCAGACCGTGTATGGCGGGAAGCCGCTGGTTTATCTTGATTCCGCCGCCACATCGCAGAAGCCCAAAGCGGTCATTGACGCGATGTCGCATTATTATGAATTCAGCAATGCCAACGTGCATCGCGGACTGCATGTGCTCGCCGAACGGGCGACTGAGATTTACGAGGGGGCGCGGGCGAAAGTCGCGCAGTTCATCAACGCGGCTAAGCCGGAAGAGATTGCCTGGACTAAGAACGCGACGGAGGCGATCAATCTTATCGCTCATGGGTACGGCCGGAAATTTCTCACGGCGGGTGACGAGATTGTGGTCAGCCAAATGGAGCACCATAGCAATCTGGTGCCGTGGCATTTGCTGGCGAAGGATAAGGGCTGCATGGTCAAGGGTGTGAAGTTGACGGCCGACGGGCTGCTTGATCTCGCGCATCTCGACACGTTGCTTGCCAGCGGCAAAGTCAAGATCGTGGCGCTGACGCATGTGTCGAACGTGCTTGGAACGATTAATCCGGTTGCGGAGATCGCGAAGAAGGTTCATGCGGCGGGGGCAATTTTCGCGGTGGACGGATGTCAGGCGGTGCCGCATCTGCCTGTGGATGTGCGGGCGCTGGATGCGGATTTCTATAGTTTTTCAGCGCACAAAATGCTGGGACCGACGGGCCTAGGTTGCTTGTATGGAAAGTACGCGCTGCTTGAAACAATGAATCCGTTTCTGGGCGGCGGCGAGATGATTGAAGAGGTGCGGGTCGATTCGTCGACGTACAAAGAGCCGCCGTTGCGCTTTGAAGCGGGCACGCCGCCGATCGCCGAAACGGCGGGGATGCTGGCGGCTGTCGAGTATTTGCAGGCGGCGGGCATGGCAAATGTTCGGGCTCATGAAAAAAGCCTGCTGGGCTACGCGTTGGAAAAGTTGGCGGGCGTGAAGGGCATCAAGATTCATGGCACTCGCAATATGGAGCTGCGCTCGGGCGTGATTTCGTTTGAGTTCGAGGACATTCATGCGCACGACATCGCGCATATTCTCGACCAGGAAGGCGTGGCGGTTCGCGCGGGGCATCACTGCGCGCAGCCGTTGATGGACTGGCTGGACGCGTCCAGCACCGCGCGGATGAGCGTGTCGTTGTATTCGACGAGGAGCGATATTGACGCGCTGGTGGCGGGGTTGGAGAAGGTAAGGGGTTGGTTTGACAAGCCGAAAGGGGCGCGATAAGGTAACGGATTCATTTGCCATTTTCCATTTTGTCGCCCCGAACGTATGGAGACCGATCCTTTGATCAAGACCAGCGGGTTGACGCGGAAGTTTGGGGGGTTGACGGCGGTTTCCGATGTGGCGCTGGCGGTGCCTCCCAGCACGATTTTTGGCTTTATTGGGCCGAATGGGGCGGGGAAGACGACGACTCTGCGCATGTTGGCGACGCTGTTGCGGCCGACGTCGGGAATGATTGAAGTCGATGGCATTGATGCGGCCGAGAATCCCGTCGAAGTGCGGCGGCGCATCGGCTATCTTTCGGACACGTTCGGACTCTACGACGATCTCAAAGTCTGGGAATATCTCGACTATTACTGCGGGGCTTACAACGTCGAATCGACATACGATAAACTCGACAGCGTTCTCGACCTCGTTCAGTTGACTCATAAACGCGATGATCTGGTCGGCGCACTGTCGCGTGGCATGCGGCAGCGGTTGGGCATTGCGCGCATGCTGGTCTACGAACCGAAAGTGGTTTTACTCGACGAGCCGGCCAACGGTCTCGATCCGATTGCGCGTATTTCGCTGCGCGATTTATTGAAAACGCTACGCGGCCGCGGCACCACGGTGATCGTCAGTTCGCATATTCTGACCGAGCTTTCGGATATGTGCGACACGGTTGGCATCATGGAACTCGGGCGGCTGATTGTGGCCGGTTCGATCGACAAGATTCTGGCCGAAACGCGCACGCAACTCCGCCTTGTTCTCGAAGTCCTTGGCGTGCCTGAAGAGGCTGCGAAGGTGATCGAGCCGCTGCCGATGGTGTCCAGCGTTCGGATTGAAAACGGGAAGCTTGAAATCGGATTCACCGGCACTCGCGAAGATCTGCCGGAATTGCATAAGAAGCTCGTGGAAGGCCATGTGCCCGTCGTTGCGTTTTTTCCGAAGACTGAAAATCTTGAGGATTTGTTTTTGCGGCTTTCGACTGGAGCTACGAATTGACACTGGTTTATCGGGGGCCTACTTAATCGCGGATGAACGCAAATGAACACGGATTACCGCAGATGGTTTTTAGTTGATTTATCTGCGTTCAATTGGGATTGAACAGTGGAGTTTTAATGTATATCGTCGACAACCCCGAATTCAGACGGTTGGTGCGTTCCAAGCTGCGGGTGCGTTCGCTGATTACTTATGGCGGGGCGGCGGGATTGATTCTTGGCGGCATTCTGGCTTTCTCCGTTTTTATTGAAAAACAAAATTTCCGCAATGGGTCGAACGTGTTTTCCATGGCGAAGGTGCTGCACACGTATTTCTTTACGGTGGTGGGCATCCAACTGGGCTTGGTGACACTGTTCGGCGTGGCGCTGGCGGCGCAGAACATCACGCTTGAAAAGGAGCGCGGCACGTTTGATTTTCAGCGCCTGGTGGCGATGGGGCCTTGGCGGCTGACAATTGGGAAACTTTTCGGCGCGACGGCCGAAGCGACTTTTATGGCACTCATCGGGGTTCCGTTTGCGGCGTATGCGTGCCTGGGCAGTGACATACCTTTTGATGTGTTGATTCAATCTGAAATAGTGGTGTTTGTGTACGCGCTCGCGACGTGCAGTTTCGGGCTGATGTGTTCGAGCATTGCGGAGAAGACGAATCAGGCGACGGGAATCGTCGTGCTGCTCGGCATTCCCTCGTACATTGTTCTCAATGGGTGGAATTCGTCGTCGCTGTGGTCCACGAGCAGCCCGGTCTTTATGTTGACCCAATTCGCCGGCGCCAATTACAAATTGAGCGGTTCCTCCTTTTTATTTTTTGGAAAAGAAATTCCGATCATAGCCGGGTTCCTGGCGACCAATTTATTGTTCATGTTTTTATGCACCAAGATCACGTCGCGCCGGATTGCCGACGTAGAATTGTCTTTCATGACGCCGCGGCAGGGCATGGTGGCGTTCGCGATCCTGCAGTTTTTATTGGTTGGAAGCATTCTTTCGGATATCAACCCGAACGGGATCCATGAACTGCAGCTTTTTCATTCGGTAAACATGGCGGCTCTGTTGATGCTCGCGTTTGCTTTGACTCCCGGCGCGGAACTGGTGCGCGGACGTGTGTTCCGAGGATTGCGCAACGACCAGTGGAAGATTGTTTTCGAGCGCACCAACCGGCTTCAGGATTCGCCGGCGCTGCGGGTAATGTTTGAAATCTGTGCCATCTACATTGCCGTATCGACTGCCTTTACGCTGCTCATTTTCAATAACTCCTATGATAAGATTGGGTACGATGCAGTGCTACTGACGACGATGATCGTCGGAGTGGCGATTGCGATGACTGGACTGTTGCTTTACATCCAGGTGTATACGGAGCGCGGTTACTTCAAAGTGGGACTCTTGTTGCTGATTCTCGGCATTATTCTTCCGCCGATGTTGATTTGGATCGTGTCGCTGGCGAACCATAAGATCAAGCCGGAGTCGGTGCTGCTGGTGAGTCCGATCGCGTACATCGCGGGTCTGGACGAACTGAACAGCCACGGCGGCGAACTTGCTTGTCCGTCGATTTGCGTGATTCTTGCCGGGACTTTTTGCGCGCTGTCGGGATTGCGCATCCGGTTCCTGCTCGACGTGGAGGACATCGTGAAAAAGCGCGGTCCGGCGGCACGGGGGCCGACGTTGCAGACACGGATGGCGGAGAAGGCAGTGGTGACGAAGCGGGCGGAGAGTGCGGACGGCGGGGGGTAAAAGGTACTCGTAGATCGCAGGATTAATCCACGCCACCCCTCACCCGGCGAGCGCAAACGGCCGCGCTCTTCCGCCCTCTCCCTCAAGGGCTTGTCTTTACCCACATCTTACCATTCTTCGCGCAAAGAATAACCTTCGGTGAGTAACACGAGACGCTGCCAGCCTCGCCAGATCGTTTGCCATCCGGGATCCCCATCCCCTTTGCGGCCCGGGAAACCTCCGAGTTTCGC
>JBBRQD010000142.1:0-12630 GCA_038227045.1 Planctomycetota bacterium | reverse complement strand
TCATTATCGCGCTGCGCCGGGCAAGTTGAACGAGGCGGTCGAGCAAAGGCGTATTGGGAAGATACGCCGTGCGAGACCAACGAAGTTCAACGCCGCCCGCCGCAAGCGAGAATGATGCTTTAGAAATGCGCGGGTCAATAAGGGCAAATGGCTTTGAGCCGCTCCATTGCATCGTGTGTATTAATCAACGTCGATTTTCCGCAATCGAAGCCAAATCGCAAATGCTTAAATCCGCCTCGTCATTACAATCGGATCGCCTTCTCCCCGAACTTCTCCACCACCATGCTCTTTCTCGTTTTGCAGAAATGCTGGAATTCCTCGCGGAATTTGATGATTGTCGCGCCGACTGGCATCGCCACCGAATCGGCCAGCAGGCAGATCGTCGTGCCGCTCATTTGCGTGGCGACATTGAAGAGCCGTTCGAAATCGTCCGGCTTGCCTTTGCCGTGATAAATTTTCGAAATGATCTTGTCCAGCCAGCCCGACCCTTCGCGGCAAGGCGTGCATTGCCCGCAGGATTCGTGATGGTAGAAGCGCACGAGGTTGTACAGCGCGCTGACCATGCAGACGCGTTCGTTCATCACGATCACGGCGGCCGAACCGAGCAGCGAACCCGCGGCTTTCAGCGCGTCGAAACTCATTTCCATGTCCAGATTGTCGGTGAGTTCCTTGCCGTTCGACGCGAGGTACGATTTGCCGTCGTAGCGCATCAGCGGCATCGACGAACCGCCGGGAATTACGGCTTTGATTGGAATGTCGTCTTTCATGCCGCCGCCGAAAGCCGGATCGAAGAGCAGTTCGCGCATCGTGATGTTCATTGGATGCTCGTAGTTGCCCGGCTTATTGACATGCCCGCTGAGACAATAAATCATCGAACCCGGGCTCGAGTTGTTCGCCATCTTGCCGTCTTTGTCGGGCTTCGCGCCGATCTTGGCGTATTCCGCCGCGCCGATTTGAATGATATAGGGCAGCGATGCAATGGTGCTGGCGTTGTTGACCACGGTCGGCGAACGCCACGCGCCTTCGACGGCGGGAAACGGCGGCTTGACTTTCGGATAGCCGCGGTCGCCTTCCAGCGAGCTGAGCAGACCCGTTTCTTCGCCGCAGATGTATGCGCCCGCGCCGCGATGCGGCTGAACATGAAAATTGAACCCCGATCCAAGCACGTTCTTGCCCAGATAGCCGGCCTTGTACGCTTCAGCACAGGCGCGCGTGAGGTGGTCGAAAACCTCGACGAATTCGCCGCGAATGTAGATGTAGGAATTCTCGATGCCGACGATGTGCGAGGCGATCAGGCAGCCTTCGACGATCATGTGCGGGTTGTAGAGGCCGACGATGCGATCCTTGCACGTACCCGGTTCGGATTCGTCGAAGTTGACGGCGAGGTAACGGTTCTTCTTCGATTTGTAATCGACGAAACTCCACTTCATGCCAGTCGGAAATCCCGCGCCGCCGCGTCCGCGCAAACCGGACTTCTTGACCTCGTCGATCAGCGCCGGAATGTTGTTCGTCACCGGATCCCGCGGTGTGGCGAGAACCTTTTTCGCGGACTGGTAGCCGCCCTTTGCAAGGTAGCGTTCCAGCGACCATTCGCCTTTTTTGTAGGCGCCATCGAAGAGCACGGGTTTGAAATCTTTGATCAGCATGAATAATTGTCTTCCGTTTTGCTTTCTACCAGATCACGTTGAATTACTCTTACACCCCTTCCGGAAACGCCTCCACCATCGGCTTGTACGAGCAGCGTCCGCCTTCCAGCGATGGGCCATTCGACAGATGCGGAGGCACTTTGTCTTCCTTCAAGGCTGCGACGATTTCCTTGATCTTCAGCGGCGTCAGGTTCTCGAAGAAATCGTCGTTAACCTGTACGACCGGCGCGGTGTTGCAACTGCCGAGGCACTCGACTTTTTTCAGCGTAAACTTGCCGTCTTTGCTCGACTCGCCCATGCCGAGTTTCAATTCTTCCTTGAAGCAGTCGGCCACCATCTGAGCGCCCATCAACGCGCAGGGCAGAGTGGCACAGACCATGACGATGTACTTCCCCTCCCCCGGTCTGCGGTAGTGGCTGTAGAAAGTGAAGACGCCATAGACAAATGCCGGCGCGAGATCCAACTGTGTCGCGAGATAGTCCATCGCCGGAGTGTCAACGAACCCCTGCTGCTCCTCGACCAGCCGGAAGCCGGGCAACAGCACGGCTTGCTTGGACGGGTAACGCTTCAGAAGCCAGTCGAACTGTTTTCGCGAATCGTCGTTGAATTTGAATGCCATGTTCTCGGTTCTCGGTTTCTTTTTTTCTTTAGATCGGCTGATCTTCCATCTTTTGCTGAATCAATCCCGCCACAATTGCAACGGCTCCCACAAGGATCGTTTTAAACCAGATAAAATACTCACCAGTGACCGGATCGCGATTTACATACGAATAGAGGGTCAGACCCCCGCCTACTAGCAGCAGAAAGAATCCAGCAGCTATCGAGACGGTAGAATTCATTGCTAAATATCCAATCTCTTTCCGGCACGGGCATCTGCGACGTAATTCACGGTTTGCTCTCCCCCGCCTGGAAAAACAAGTTCGCCCAACTCTTTCAACAATGTCAAATCAACCTTATTGTTTGTTGCAATGTCGATAAAGTCCGACGCATCCTTGTACTTTTTTGTGAAGTTTCTGTAGTGACCGGTCAATGCAGCGAATTTCATCGCCAAAGCAGCTTCTACTTTAGGCACCCGTACTTTGAGACGTTCGACACGCGTTTCCGCAAATTCGGCAAACACTCGCTTATGCAACGGAGTGGTGGTCAAGCTCAAGTCCACCAAATATTTTCCGTTTATTTGATATCGCCAAACGTCAGGATTCTTTTCCTGCAGCAAGTCCGGGAATTTCTTCAAAATTGCATTCGCGGCTTTTGTCTTATCTTTTACTCGTACAATAAAATCAACATCCTGCGTGGCTCGCGGATCGGTCATCCAAACACTGATGCCGTGAGCGCCCACCAGCATGAATTCTATTTTAGCGGCCTTCAACACCGGGATCAAATCGCCTGGAACCATGCGAGTAACTTCCCATTGTTGTTCACAACCGATCATCGGTTGCTTCGAAAGCAACGACGAGATACGGATGTTGTCAGCAACGGCTACTGATGTTCGCATCTTACCTATCCAGCTCTCCCGCGATCACATTAAGGCTCGCCAGGCATGCGACTGCGTCCGACAGCATCCTACCCGTCACTTGTTTGGTAAACGAACCGTAGTTGTAAAAACTCGGCGGCCTGACGCGAATGCGGTAGGGCAGTCCGGTGCCATCCGAGACGATGTAGAATCCAAGTTCGCCGTTTGGCGTCTCCGTGCTCGAATAGACTTCGCCCTTCGGCGGAATCAGGCCGTGGCCCGGCATGGTCAGCTTGAAATGATGAATCAGGCTTTCCATATCGTTGTAAACCATGTCCTTCGTCGGAAGCGTGACTTTGTGGTCCACCGAATTGACCGGCCCTTCGGGCAGTTGCTCCAACGCCTGATGAATGATCTTGATCGACTCGCGCATTTCGCCCATGCGCACCTGGTAGCGCGCGAACACGTCGCCCTCTGTGCGCGTCGGCACGTCGAATTTCAGTTGATCGTAACAGAGATATGGATGCGCTTTGCGGATGTCATACGGCACACCGCTGGCGCGCAGCATCGGGCCCGTCAGGCCAAAACTGATGGCCTCTGCGCTGGTCATATTTCCAACGTCGATGGTGCGATCCTTGAATATCTTGTTCTTGTTCAGCATCTTTTCGATTTCTTCGAGAATCGCCGGGAATTTGGCCACGTAATCCTTGACCAGTTTTGCGAAATCCGGCGGCACATCGCGGAAAATTCCGCCGATGCGTGTCCAACTTGTCGTCAGGCGCGCGCCCGTGACCGCTTCGAAAATGTCGTACATCTTTTCGCGCTCGATGAACGTCCACAACATCACCGAAAAAGCGCCGAGGTCCATCGCCTGCAAGCCGACGGAGACGACGTGATCGGCGAGGCGCGAGAGTTCCGCCATGATTACCCGAACGTACTGCCCGCGCGGCGGCACTTTCACGTTGAACAACTCCTCGCAGGCAATCGCGAAACCGATGTTGTTGTTCAGCGGCGAGAGATAATTCATGCGGTCGGTGACCACCACGAATTGATTGTAGTTGCGGTATTCGCCAAGCTTCTCAAAGCCCGTGTGCAGGAAGCCGATTTCAGGCTCAACTTTGACGAGCACTTCGCCATCAAGCTCGACCTTCAAGCGCAGCGTGCCGTGCGTGGCAGGGTGCTGTGGACCGATGTTCAACGACATCGTCTTGAACACTTCTTTGGTCGCGGTGGGCGCGATCTTTTTTATGTCTTCGACGGTCGTTTGCATGAGACGGGTTCCAAGTTCGTTCGAGGGTGAATGAGTTATCCCGGCACACATTTTGGAAAATTATCGCGCTCGCCGCGGCCTTTGAGCGGGTAATCCTTGCGCAGCGGATGCCCTTCGTAATTGTCTGGCATGAGGATGCGTTTTAAGTCCGGATGGCCCTTGAAAATCACGCCGAAAAAATCAAATACTTCGCGCTCGCCCCAGTGTGCGCTTTCCCATAAAGTCGATACGGTGTCGATTTCGCAGGGATCTTCCGGCACGAACGCTTTGACACGCAGCCGGGCGTTGTGCGATATCGACGTCAACTGATAGACGACGGCGAATCGCTCCGGATGATCCTTCTGCATGTCGTCCGGCAGGCGCAACCCGTCGAGGCACGTCACATCGGTCAGCATCTCGAATTTTGCGGACGGATCGTCGCGCAGAAATTTCATGACGGGAACGAGCGCCTCGCGTTTGACGCGCAGGACGTGCTGCGAGCGAAACTCGGAGTTCCCGAGAATCGCATCGCCGAAGCGGTCATTGAGCGTTTTAAAAAATAATGTGTAATCAAGGGGCATTGTGCATTCCCGCCTATTGGCAATCGGTTCATCAACGAACGGTTACTGCAACTTCCCCACCCGCGCCAAATGCGTCACCTCGCGCTCCGGCAATCCGAACAGTTTCTCCTGCAGCGGCGTGTCTTTGTCCGGCAGGCTGTGGCGCGTTCCGGTCAATTCCGGCGCGGCCTCTGTCGCGTCAGACACTAATGAGACGGGCTGGAAGTCCAGCGGGTGCTTGGTGCGGTCGTACAATTTGTAATTGCGCTCGTTGCGCTTGATCTTCTGCTGAATCAGCATCACCGCGTCGATCAGGCTCTCCGGCCGCGGCGGACAGCCTGGGATGTAGACGTCGACCGGAATAAATTGATCGACGCCCTGGATCATTGTATACGTATCGAAGACTCCGCCGGTGCTCGCACAGGCACCCATCGAAATGCACCATTTGGGCTCGGGCATCTGATTGTAAATTTCGATCAGCACCGGCATCATCTTGATGCAAATGCGGCCGGAGACGATCATCAAATCGCTCTGGCGCGGGGAGAATCGGATGACTTCGGCGCCGAAGCGCGACAGGTCGTAGCGCGAGGACAGCGTGGCCATCATCTCGATCGCGCAACACGCCGTGCCGAAGGGCATCGGCCAGAGGCTGTTGCTCCGGCCCCAATTGATCAATGCATTGAGCTTAGTGGTAATCCACCCGCCGTCGCCGGACTTCTCGCTGCCAATAACTCCGGTTCCCAGTTCAGCCATGTGTGTTCGCTTTCAAAAAGTTCCTGCGCATTCAGGTCAAATAAGCCGTGATGCTTTTCCGGGACCGGGACGGTCCCGCCACCTTACTCCCATTCAAGCGCACGGCGTTTGACGATGTAAAAAAGGCCGAGGCCGAGAATGGCGACGAAGACCACAACTCCCCAAAATCCCTGCATCGGGTGCTCCAGTTTTTTATACACGACGGCATAGGGCAGCAAAAAAACGGTCTCAATGTCGAAGAGCACGAAAAGCAACGCGACAAGATAAAATTTCACCGAAAAGCGTTCGCGCGTATTGCCAAGGAGCGGCACCCCGCATTCGTACGTATCGTATTTGTGGGGAGCAGCCTTGGCGGTCTTCAACAACCGTGTAACGACTCGAATCAAGACCAGGATTGTAACGCCCAAACCAACCGCGGCAGCCAGGTATAAGACGACGCCAAATATTTCCGGATCAAGGCTGCTCATTCTTCATCCTCCCTATGGATCGACACCGTCACCCCCGAATTGGCAGATGCTCTTTTTATAGACAACATTACTTCAGAGTCAAACCGCAAAGCTCTTTTTGATGCCTGCGCCGTAACGGCATTCATGAGCCCGATTCGAATCAAAAAAACACCCCCTGACTGACTCAGGGGGTGTTCGACCATTTTGCTTGCGTTTGAACGAATGCGGCAACGCGCGCCGCAAACCATTAGTGTTTCTTGCCTGCTGGAATTATCAACTTTCCTCTTCCCGTGGTGGCGGATTGAACGTAATCCATCTGGAATGTCATCGCCAGGAACAAACTGTTGCCGATTTGCAGCGAGACGGGAATGTTGAGAATTTGATGACCGTTGCCCTGAACCACATTACCCGCGCCTAAGGCAATGATCAAATCCGTCATTTCCTTCCGTCCCGATTCTTTAAAGGAGAACGTTCCCTTTCTCAGCCCAACTTTTACAAGGGGCAACCCAGTGGCCTTGCCTTTTCCATTGGCATCGAGCGTAAAGACGAACTGCTGCGCCAACGCGCCTTGCCCAAACGTCAAAACTCCGACTTGATTGACCAACAGCCCCTGATTGAGGCTGGCCGGGTAAGAAAGACCACTCACGGTCCCGCTGAATGCGGTTCTCTCGCGGCTGACATAGTTCACCGATAGAGCTGCTTTACACCCGGCGGTAACGCCAGTTCCCCCGACCAGGAAACCAAAAGTCCCCGGCGGAATTGCTCCCGGCGGCAGCGGCGTTACAAGGCCGATGCCAACCTGAATCACCAGCGTATACGTCGTGCTCAGTCCTTCGGGAGATGTGGCCGTGACCGTGATTGTGAATACGCCTGATTGTGTATAAGTATGCGTCACGTCGGTGCCCGTCGCCGTGCCGCCGTCACCGAAGTCCCAGGTGATGGTCGCCGTTCCATTCGACACGATGGCCGACGCGTTGCCCGTGATAGGTGTTCCCGTCAAGGCCGGGTTGGGGGAAATCGTCGGCGCGGAGGAGAAGGCCGGCGGCGGCGTGACCGTAATGCTCACCGTAGCCGGCGCCGATGTTAAACTCGCATCCTTTGCCGTGAATTTGAAACTGTCCGCGCCAATATAGTTTGCGTTCGGCGTGTACGTGACTTTCGCGGAGTTCGGCGTGAGTTGCGTAATGGAACTGAGAATCCCTTGCGTGGGAGGAACCGAGATGCTAAAGGTCAGCGGATCGTTGTCCACATCCGTCGCGCTAAGAATGATGACGAGGGACTTATTCTGTCCGGCAAACACCGACTGAGGTGTCGCAACGGGCGCGTCGTTTACGGGCGCGACATTGATCGTAACCGTCGCGATATTCGAGTTGAATTGCCCGTCGTTGGCGCTGTATGTGAATGTGACTGATCCGTTAAAATTCAGCGGAGGCGTATAACTGAACGCACCCGTCGTGGCATTGGTCAACACAACCGTTCCAATGGCAGGCTGTGTTTCGATTTTAAAGGTCAATGTGTCGAAATTCGGATCTGTTCCATTCAGCGTTGCGTTGAGCACGGTGTCCTCAACGGCCGGAATCACCTGGTTCATTGCGACCGGCGGCAAATTGGCACCGACATTAAAGGTGACTGTTGCGGACGTCGCGGAATTGACTGTCCCGTCGGTGACAAAATAGGTGAACGTATCAATCCCAGAAAATCCAGGGTTTGGCGTGTAGGTAAACGACCCGTTCGCGTTCAAGACCAGCGCGCCGTTGGCCGGCGACGTATGCGCGGGCACAGCGGCTACGGACAGGACATCGACCGGATTGGTATCCGGATCGGTATCGTTGGCCAGCACACCTGGCGCGGGCACTGTAAATACTTTGTTGACGGTGGGCGAGTAGAAGTCATTGACAGCAGTCGGCGGATGGTTAACGCGGCTCAAGGTCAAGACGAACTGAATTGTCGTCGTATTATTCACCGCTTGATGATCGTCGACAGTGACGGTTATCGTCACGGGACCGTTTCGGGCAAACGCGGGAACGTAGCTAATCGTTGCGTTTCCGCCTGCAACTGCAGAAACCGTCAACGACGTGAAGTACGTCGGGTCGCTGGAGGACACAGCCAACGTAAGACCCGCTGTCTGAAATGCTTCATCCGGGTTATTCGGCGGCGCGGCTGCAATGCCCGTCAAAGGAACAGTCGACGAAACGTCGCCCGTTCCGAACTGAGGGCCGGGATTGTTGATGACCGGCGCGTCGTTGACGCTGGTCACCGTGACATTAAATTGCATGACGGTTGTGTTGACGTTCGGCGCGACGCCGGAACCACTATCCACCAGTGTGACCGTCAGGATTGCGGAACCCGGATACGCTGGTGTGAATTTCAATGACGCGGTGCCCGCGGCAAACTGCGCCGGGGTCTGCGTGATTGACAACGTGTTCGTGAACAGCCCATCCTGCGATTGGAAGAGCGGCGCGTTGTTCGAGGTGACTGTAAGCGAAGTGAACGTCTGCGGTGTGGCCCCTCCAGTCCTTTCATCGGTTGCCGTGGCTGGACTGACGAAGACATTGTTGAGAATGATCGTCACCGGCACATCTTCGGGCACAGTCTGATTGCCCGGGTTGGTGATCGTCGGCGCATCGTTCACGGGGGTGATGTTAATCGTCACCGTAACGGGCGCCGAATCCAGGAAGCCATCGTTCGCCGTAAACGTGAACGTATCCGCCACACCCGATGTGGGTGTGTTGTTGTTCTGATTCGCAAACGGCGTATAGGTAAACGGAATGGTTCCCGTAAACGGCGGGCCGCCGGCAGAGTTGGTAATGAGTTGCGCCGTGCCGCCCGTTGCCACCGGACCGGGCACCGCAGTGGCCGTCTTGTTGTATGTAAAGGTGGTGGCCGTGATCGACGTGATGACGGCATTCGCCAAATCGATTTTTGCGTCCGTCGGATTGCACTTTACCGAGACCGTGTTTCCGACCGCAAAGTTGTGTGGAGCGGAAGTCGTCATAGTTACGACCGTACCGTTTGAAGACTTCATTGAAAGCGTTGAGCTGGCGATCGTCACAACGCCCTTCGTGGGCGCCTGCACAATTTTAAAAGACGCAATCATGTTGCTCTGATCGGTTGCGGAGAGCGTCGATCCTGCGGGAATTGCTGTGTCTTCATTAGTCGTCAGCACCTGCGCTGCAGCCACGGGAAGGTCGTCGTAGATGAACCCTCCAACCAGCGTGACTGGCCCGCCGCCGGGCTTGGTCACCTGGACATTCACTGCTCCAATGACCGCCGATGGGGGCACGGTGACTGTAATGGTCGTTGCCGTCGACGAAACAACTTGCGCCGTGGTGCCGTTGATCACCACCAGCATGCCGGGTATAAAATGTTGTCCCGTGACGACGGTTTGCATCCCGCCGGCCGCGGGGAAATTCGTGACACCGGCCAGCGTGCCGCTGTTTGGAGAGATACCCGTGACTGAAATGGGCGTCGTATCGAGCAGCGTCACAATCGCCCCGTTGCTGACCAACGGGATGGTGGTGATCGTGTTGGTCATCCGGCAGTAATAGGTTCCGGCATTTGCCGCGGTCATGTTGGGTATAATGTAAACTCCGAAATCCGCACCGGGGATATCCACCGCTCCGCTGCCCTGATCCAGCGACCATTGTACGGTGCGCGGCGCGCTGCCGGATACGTCGAAGACAAGCGTGACCTGTTGATTGGGGGTGGCAAACTGCTGCGGCGTCGGCTGTTGGACGACGCGTAATGCGTCAATCGCCGGTGTAAGCTGAACGTTGCCGTTAAAATATGCATCGGTGGGCAGCGTTTCGAAATTGGGCGTATCCACGAAAGTCGCGGGCGGAAAAACATACGAGACTGCCAAGTTATCCAAACTGAAGTCCTGCTTATGCAACGTTTCAATGTAATACCGCTTGCCTGCAGTCAAATTAAAAGAAAATTTGTTTTCGTCGGCTCCACCCGGGGGTTGGTCATAATTCCATTGACGCGGGTTGGATGTCTTGGTCACCTTCGCGGTCAAGAAACCTTTATTATTTGGATTGTCGTCGCTGGACAAACTTAATAATGCCGTATCGTCGGCGGTAACGGCGAATAGATAAGATCCAGTGGCCGGCGCGATAAAATATCCGCTCATGCGCGAACCGTACGACAGAAACGAGGTG
Organism: Planctomycetota bacterium; assembly: GCA_038227045.1. Taxonomy (GTDB): domain Bacteria; phylum Planctomycetota; class SZUA-567; order H5-PLA8; family H5-PLA8; genus JANXLS01. The sequence continues at coordinate 2,363 of JBBRQD010000142.1, read as the reverse complement.
TTTTGAGGTTCTTCAAATGTGGGCAGCACCATTCCAGGCGCGGGATCGATTGTGTAACTCGCCGGAAAATCCGGGAAAAACTTGATCGGGGGCTGCGCAGTCAGGTCGGATACCAAACTGCCCGGGACATTTTCGTAACGCTCATAGAGAAGTCCGCCGCCGTTAAAGTACTGGAACGGCGTTGTCGCCGATACCAATGTGCTCGTATTCCCGGCGTCATTTATATTTGTGACAGTGAGGTTATAAGGAAACCCCGCGCTCAGAGGAGTGACTGTCAGGCGGACAGTCTTTTTGTCGGTATCAAGGACGGCGGCCGTCACAGTCACGGCACCGTTATTGATTTGGTAGTTTGCAACATTGTTGGCAGTCGCTGCGGATACGTTCGCCTTAAAGACAACGTTGACCTGGGTGGGCACACCGCTGGCCAGACAGGAGACGATAGACGGCGTCACATTGGTACGTGTAAAGGTGCCTGAAACGGTCGTGCTGGGTGCAAAGCCCAACGAACTCGCGAACGCGTTGATGGTTGTCGTCCCATTCAGCGTGACCGTCACGGGCGAGGCGCCCACCGTGTTGTAATTCTGAAACGTCGGCAGCGTTCCGTCGAGCGTGTAATAGATAAACGCATTGGCGGTAGGCGATGTAATGGTGACCGTTAAACCCCCAGCAGGGAAGGCAGAGGGTCCTGGCAATGGCGAAAATGTCGGGGCGCCGGCAGGGGGATTCGTATAGGTTATCGTTCCGACCTGACTGGTGTTGAATCCCGCTTGCGTGACAATCGCATTGATCGTTTTCGGAACTGCAATCGCAATACCGGCCGCCGTGTACACATTCGATGCAATCGTAGGGACCGAACCGTCCGTGGTGTAATAGACTGTTTGTTGTGCCGTGGGCGGCCCGCCGGGGGGGTTGCCCGTGTTAGGGGCGTTGCCGGGGATTTTAATGAAGACGGTCAAATTCGACAGATTGGTTTGATTCGGCGGATTCGTTGGGAATGTGGGCGAAAAAAACGGGGTGGGCAACAGGCGCAGTTGCAAATCCAAGTCGATATTCCTCACGGGGGCGGCGATCATGGTTACTGGATCGGTAAACTGCGACGAGGCGGTCATATCGTAACCGCCGACGCCGTTGCCCCAGGTCATTGTAATTAAATGATACCCCTTGTTCAATATGATGTTTCCGGATCGAGGCGTCGCTCCCTGCGAATAGTTATTAAACACCACGGTGGTTGTGCCAATCCAGAGCATGCTCCCGTCGTCGGAGCGCGTGGTGAATGTGTATGTCCCGTCCGCGGACGCTAAAAAATACGCATCCCATTGCACACACGTGTTGTCCGTCGTTGCGCCATGCGGAACCGACCACGTCGTGTTTCCGTTTACAATGCTGACAAAAGGAAACGCCAAAAGCGTGCCTGAATTGGTCGGCGCCCCCAAGCCCACAATGCCAACCGGAGTCGGCGTGACTTGCCCGACCTGAGGCTGAATCAACGGAACGCCCGTGCCATTGTCCCACTCCTGATACATGCACGCGCTCGTCATCCCGGAGGAGCCGAATGGAAGATCCGGGATGCGGCCGCCCGCAATGGCCAGCGCCGTTCGGGGTTGCAGCGCCATGAAGGCAAGGGCCAATACCAGCACGCCAGCCCAGACGCCCCGGCTTTTATGCGCATTCGCGCCGTTCGATCGCTTGCCTGCGCCCAACATCAATAGGTTCGTAAACACTTTAAAACCTCCGTTTAATGGCAATTACAAAATCTAAAATGCAAAATCTCGGTTCACGCGGCAGCTCAGTAGCAGCGCAGCGGTCGATGTCTGTCGTACTATTGTGCCTCGAAACTGCATTTCGAATACATTTTTTTAATCAAAATTACGCAGAGTGGCTAATTTTTGCAAAAATTTAGCTAAAGTGCCACAATACCGGTGTACGCTCGGCCCCCGATGCATCTTAGAGGAAGTGCGTCTCCTGAAAAGCAAATCGCTGATCGTGGGCATTTTCACAGATTTTCAGAAAAATCCAGTCTAAATCGCGCGTTCTTCAAAAAGAGGGCGCAGACGGTCGATGTCGGTTGCCGGCCCCATGACAACGACCACGCAGCCGGCTGTGAGCACAAAGTTTGCGCGCGGATTATAGGTGAATCCTTCATCGCCTTGCTGCCGCGCGGCGACCACAAGCACGTCCGCCAATTCACGCAGCCCGGCTTGATTCAGCGTTTTTCCGGCTAGCCCGCATTTCTCACCGATATGCAGATTGCCAAATTTTTGCGTTGCGGGCTGGAGCTCTTTTCCAAATGGATCGGAGACTCGTTTCGCGGTGTGACTTTTGCATTCATTAATAACGTTTTTTGAGTGGTTAGTGTCGGGTGT
>JBBRQD010000141.1:0-12882 GCA_038227045.1 Planctomycetota bacterium | reverse complement strand
TAGCTTGTTTTTCGCCGCGTTTGACTGCCTCAACGGCTTGGCGGCGGCGGCGTTCAAGTTCTTCAGCGCTTCCGATAGGTCTCATGTACTATGTATCGGCTGTTACTGTCGTCTACTTTGGCAAGGCTGGAATCAATAAGAACAATTTCACCTTTTCGGCGGAGTCATGCCAGACACCGTTGTCATGCCGATCGCGAATTTCGTTGAGATCGGCATGTGTGAAAGCCGGCCGTTTGCCGCTCCCAAAAACTCTATCCGCGTGTTCTTCGCCGAGCACAATTTCGACAGCGCGGCGCTCGTAAGCCAGCAGCTTCGGGGAATCTGGCTCTTGCAAAAGTGCGGGATTATCGAATAATGCAATCATGTCGCGGCAGATCGCCCAGGCGGTCGTTTCGTCTGTAGTTCCGAGACCGCGCCGACAATATTTTCCATCGTGAAGTGGGTGACGGAAGGCAATGCCAAAACCGTTGCCTCCGGCTAACTTTTTAGGAGTCAGTTTCATGCGCTGCCCTCGTTCGAGTTCGTTAGGGTCAGCATATTTGAGCAACGAGTGTTGTTAACTCATTTGTTGCCGATTTGTTGCATAGCTAAGTCCTTGTCCCCGTAGCTCAGATGGATAGAGCGCTGGTTTCCTAAACCGGAGGTCGTGGGTTCGAGTCCCGCCGGGGATATTTTCTTAATCGCTGCTGTGCCTATTCTTTGTGTGCTAGCTATATCGGATCGCTTTGAACGATTTGGCTCAGTTTTCGCTGCTATTCTCGATCACCGGACACAACGATCCGCGTGTTGACCCGGGCTCCGCACCAGCGGTGCTCGTTCAATTCGAGATGGCCATCCATAGCCATGCACCACCGCATCATATACGCCGGATTGGTTCGTCACGGAATTTTATCGGAGCTGCCCGCTACCGGGTGTACTTCATCACTGGCGATTATCACCAACGCCATGGTGAGGACCTCTTCTGAAGCACGAACACAGCATGACGTTTTCCAATTTCCCTCGTAGTGGCCTGATGACTGTTGCCATCGTGGGTATGGCGCTTGGCGCGCTGGGGCGCTCTTTCGCGGCTTCCCTGGAGAGCACCGATGACTCGCGCCGAGCGGAGGCCGTGAAGACGTTTCGCACGGAGGTGACTCCGTTCATCAAAACCTATTGCTTCGAATGCCACGGCGAAAATAAACGAAAGGGCGGCGTGACATTTCACTATGCCGTCTCACGTCCCGAAGGCGGCGAGTTTCGCAAAAACTGGCAGCTCGCGCTCGTCCAATTGAAGGCACATGAGATGCCGCCGGAAGATAAGAAGCAGCCGACAGACGAGGAACGGCTGAAGTTCGCGGAATGGATGGCGTCGCTCAAATATCTCAGTCCGAAAGACCCCGGACAGTTTGTGATCCGGCGGCTGACGAAGGTCGAGTTTGGCAACACGCTGCATAGTTTCCTCGGGGTTGATCCGGCGGTTGCCGCAGAGCTGCCCGACGATGTGGCGGGCCCCGGGTATCTGAACGCGCTTTCGCCGATGCAGACAGAGCAGTACCTCGACATTGCGAACGCCGTGCTGGACCGTGTGCTCGGGCCGAAGGATGGGCCTCCGACGGAAGCGCAGAAGCGCCTATTCGGCGAACCGGCCGTGCTGGTGCCAGAGACGGAACCGAAGCCGAAGCCGGCGCCCTGCGGGGATCTCCGCGAAGCGGCGAAGGCGGTGGCCCGGTTGCTGGCTCATCGGGCGTATCGCCGTCCGGCGTCGGAAGGGGAAATTGAAACTCTGGCGAAGGTCTTCGAACTGGCGCAGGCCAACAAACTTTCCTATCCAGCGTCGCTGCGGCTGATGCTCAAGGCGATACTGGTGTCGCCGCAGTTTTTGTTCATCACTCCCGGGAAGGAGCCAGAGCCTGGCAAGGCGGTCGTTCCGCTCGATGACTATCAACTCGCGTCGCGCCTGTCGTATTTTCTCTGGGCCACAATGCCGGATGCGGAACTTCTGGCTCTCGCCGACAGCGGGACGCTTCACGAACTGCCCGTGCTTCGGGCACAAGTAAAACGGATGCTGAAGGACGGCCAGTCGCGCGCGTTGTTCGACGGCTTCGGCGTGCAATGGCTTGGGATTGCGGGCCTGGAAAGCAAGACGTTCGACTTGGCGAAGTTCCCACAGATGACGCCAGCGATGCGTGCGTCGATGTACGACGAAGTCCGCTTGGTTTTTGAGAGCGTCGTGCGCGAAAATCGGAGTGTCGTCAGTCTGGTGGACTGCGATTATACGTACCTGAACGGCACGCTCGCCGAGCTCTACGGTTTGAAAGACGGTGTCGCAGGCCCGGAGATGCGCCGGGTGACGCTGACGGACGCTAATCGCGGCGGCATCCTTGGGATGTCCGGAATCCTCGCGATGACCTCGTTTCCCGATCGCACCAGCGCCGTGAAGCGCGGCGTATGGGTGCTGGAGCAGGTGCTGGGCGAGCATGTGCCGCCGGCACCGCCGAATGTCCCGGCTTTGGACAAGCAGGACCACAAAAAAGTGGCGAACCTGACGCTGCGCCAACGCACTGAACTGCATCGCACCAATGTCGTTTGTGCAAATTGCCACAAGATTCTCGACCCCATCGGCTTCGGCCTCGAGAACTTCGATGCCATAGGGCGCTGGCGCGAGAAGGATGACTCGGGCGGGCCGATCGACGCCGCGGGAGAGTTGCCGGGCGGGAAGCATTTCACCTCGCCGAAAGAATTGAAAGCCATCATCGCCGGACGCAAGGAAGAACTAGCGCGCAATCTTACCGAAAAGCTGCTGGCCTACGCGCTGTGCCGCCAGCTCGAAGGCTACGACGAGATCGTTGTGGACGGCATGATGAAAGCCATCGCGCGGGACGACTACCACATGCAGACTTTGGTCATGGAGGTCGTCACCAGTTATCCATTCCTTAATCGCCGCGTCGAACGACTCCCGCCCGCTAAAAAAGCAGTCGCAAATGAGAAGAAAGCGGACGCAGCTGCAAAGAAGACTGACGGAGCCGTTAAGAAAGACGGAGTTGAGAAAAAGGCAGACGCAGCCGTGAAGAACGACGGAGCTGAGAAGAAAGCAGACGGAATTGAGAAGAAAAAGCAAACCGAAAAGTAAGGCTGGCTATCAATCAGAATCGCGACGTTTTGTTTTCGGCCTGAAAGGCCGGAACATATCAGCCCGGGTTAAGCGCGCAGCGCGCAACCCCGGGTGTGAATGCGATTAAGGATGTATCGCCCTGAAAGGGCAAAACAGATGTGCTTCTGGAACGCTGATTGCAGCGCGGTGCAGAAGGTAATGGTGGGGGCGTAATTGGGCCGCAACGATCTTGGGAGATGAGCAATGAGCACTAACGAGCAAATGAACGACGCTATTGGATGGATGGCAGAGTGTGGGATGTTCATGGTATTGAAGGGATTCGATGAGTACCCAATTGCTTCGGATGCGGCGTTATTTGTAAATTCAAAACAGGTATCTTACGAATACATCGTCGAGGCTATAAAGGAGTTGGTTGGAAACAATACGAATGATTCCGACGGGTACCCATTGGTTCCTTTGGATGTGGGAACTGACGCGACATACATGATCGCCGTTGATTTTGTGTCCCGGCCAAACGGATTTAGATTGATTAATCGTTCGAAGTGTCCAAAGGTATCCCAACGAGACAGGCAAACTTTGGTGTAGTCTTCTTAAAAGGAACCACCAGCCATGCCAAATCACTCTCTGATGAATCGCCGGACGCTGCTGAAAGGCGTTGGTGTCGCGCTTGGTTTACCGTTTTTGGAAAGCATCGGCTGGGCTGATGAGCCTAGGAAGGCCAAGCCGCCTGTTCGACTTGGCTTCATGTACATGCCGCACGGCGTCATTATGGACCAGTTTTGGCCTGCGACGCCGGAGACTTTTCTGACTGCGCCTCCCTCTGGCATTGAGTCGCTTCGTCCGGTGCTTGACCAGTGCCTGATGGTAAAAGGCATCTCCGGCGTGCCGATTGCGCCCTTCGATGGCGCGCCGCACGCGCTTGAGCTTTCCACATGGCTGACTGCGAAATTGCCGGACGCTAATCATCGCAACCGGATCGATATTGGCATTTCCGCAGACCAGATCGCCGCGAACTATATCGGCGGCTTCACGTCGCTGCCGTCGCTGGAATTGGCCACGATGCCGCAGACACATAAGGAAAATCAAGAGGGGTTGAACGAAGGTTACTATTCGCACTGCAGTTTCCGCACCTCGACACAGGCGCTGCCGGCGGAGATTAATCCGCGCGCGGTGCTCAACCGCCTCTTTGGCAAGTCCGACAAAACGGGCGCGCTGGCGAAGCGCGACCCGCTCGACCGCGGCATGCTTGATCTGGTCATCGGCGGCGCCCGCGACCTGCGTCGCAAGCTCGCGCAGGACGACCAGCAAAAGCTGGACGAATACCTCGATGCGGTGCGCGCGGTGGAACGGCGCATTGCCGCGATCGAATATCGGCAAAAGGAGGCGGCGCTGGAGAAGGCCGGCGTCAGCACGACCCAGCGCAATGCGCCGGACTCGCCGCCGATCGAGATCAAGATTCCCCAAGGCGACAAGCGCAGCGAATACATGCAGGTAATGTGTGACTTGAACGTGCTCGCCTTCCAAACGGATACGACGCGCGTGAGCACCTACATCGGTTCCACGCCCAACGGTGTGTCATACCCCGAAACCGGTTTCAAAGACGAGCATCATTCGCAGACGCATCACAACAACGAACCGGAGAAAGTCCGCAAGGTCGCCGCGATCACCGCCTTCAACATCGCGCAGTTCGCGTATATGGTGAAGAAGATGGCCGGCCTTCGGGAAGGCGACGGCACGCTGCTCGACAATTGTATCATGATGTGGGGTTCGGGCCTTGAGGACGGCAACAAGCACGCCCGCGAGAATCTGCCGTTCATCATCGCCGGCAAGGGCGGTGGAGCGCTGAAGACCGGCCGTTTTATTACTGGAGTCAAAGGGAACCAGGGCGACCTGTTGACCACGCTGCTGGCGTGCACAGGCGTGCCGCTGGAACGCCCCCTCGGCATCGCGACCCAGCAGATCAAGGAAATGATGGCGATTTAGGGCCGACGGCGTGTGGAGCGGCAGCGGCGCTCCGCTGACGAACTTCTTTACAACAAATCCAAGTTGTGCGGTGTAGAGAGGCAAATGAGGAACATGCTCAGTCGCATGCTCGCGCCGCGCCCAGCAGTTCCGAAAGAGGCCGATTGAATCGGCAGCGCAAGGAAACCACCCATGCTCACCATCGAGGGTGCCAACGAATCCCGATTCTGCGACGGAATGCCCCGTCGCGGGTTTCTGCGAATTGGTACGGTCGCGCTCGGGGCTTTGGGCGGGTTCAATTTGCGCGACTTGTACGCCGCAGATCAGTCGAAATCTGCGAAAAATCCGAAGAGTGTGATCAACATTTTCCTTCCCGGCGGGCCACCGCACCAGGACATGTGGGATTTGAAGATGGATGCCCCCGCGGAAATTCGCGGCGAGTTTAATCCGATCAAGACCAGCGTGCCGGGTATCGAAATCTGCGAGTTGTTTCCAAAAATGGCGGCGATGATGAAGCGCTTCACGATCATCCGTTCGATCGTCGGGAGTGACGGGCAGCACGCCGCGTATCAATGTTTGACGGGCAAACCGCGCCCGAATTCCCCGCCCGGCAATTGGCCCAGCATCGGCGCAATCGTATCGAAGCTGCAGGGACCGGGCGCGGATGGCGTGCCGGCGTTTGTCGGACTCTCGCCAGCGATGGGACACATGCCTTGGGCCGATCCCGGAGAGCCGGGCTTCCTCGGGCTGTCGCACAGTTGTTTCAATCCAAACGGCGGTGCGGCTAGAGACATGGTGCTGAAAGACATTTCAATCGAACGCTTGAACAACCGCCGCGCACTGCTTAAATCGTTCGATAAATTCCGCCGCGACTGCGATGAGACGGGCGCGATGGACGCAATGGACACATTCGGCCAGCAGGCTTATACGCTGCTCACGTCGGGACGCCTCGCCTCGGCCCTTGACATTGAAAAGGAAGACGCCGCGACACGCGACCGCTACGGTCGAGGCACGATGAAATGCCGCGATGATGGCGGGCCTGAATGTCCTGAACAATTCCTGCTCGCGCGCCGGCTCGTCGAAGCGGGCGTGCGTTGCGTGACGATCGGTTTCAACCGCTGGGATTGGCACAACGCGAATTTCGCGCAGGGGCGCGTGGTTTTTCCGCAGTTGGACAACGGCCTTACCGCGCTCGTCAGCGACCTCCATGAGCGGGGGCTGGACAAGGACGTGGCGGTTGTGGTTTGGGGCGAGTTCGGCCGTACGCCGAGGATCAACAAAGACGCCGGGCGCGATCATTGGCCGCGAGTCTCATGTGCGGCGCTCGCCTGCGGCGGGATGCGCCATGGCCAGGTCATCGGCGCGACCGATCGCACTGGCGGCGAGCCGTCCTCGCGCCCCGTGGATTTCCAGGACGTGTTCGCGACGCTCTACCAGCATCTGGGCATCGACTTCCATTCCGCCACATTGAACGACCTCAGTGGGCGTCCGCACTATCTCGTGGACGAACCGTTCAAGCCGATCGCAGAGTTGGTTGGGTAACGCACCCGTCTAATTTCAATCGATCCGCACTTTATCCGTGCCCTTTCATTTGCCACATTCTTTGATCGCAAATATGCTCTGGCCAACTTTCCAACTCAACAGCGGCTGAGAACGGCTGCCATCGCTGTCAATCTTGGCGGGTTTGTCATAGTCGGAAGAATTCGCACGACACCACGGAGACGCTTTCAATGAGTCATCTGCATCTGCCGAGCACCAAAGAAGAGGCCGCTCAATGGAATTTCCCTCTGGGAATTCCCGGATTTCGATTCGCGGATCTCAATCGTGTGCGGCAGTTGATGGCCCTGGATGCCGCGTTTCTCGAGTCTCTCGGCCGGCAGCACCCCGATCTTGTTCAGCGCCTGAATGACATGCGTAAGAATGCCGAGGCCGATCCAACGCCCAAGGATCTCAGCGAAACGCTGATTGCCGTTGGGGCGCATTTCGGGCAGTTCGTCGCCGCCGTGTTTGGCAATGTGGAGGCTGCCGCGGAACTCGACCGCGTCGCGCTGTCGGAACAGACCCTCTTCGATTGCCGCCGCGAATTCATTTACAAACGCGTGGTCAAGACGCATCCGTCGGAAGCGGAACTCGCCGCAATGGATTTGGGCGCGCTGGAAAACGCGTACCGCTCCGCCGTGGATGACACACTGATGGACGGACGGTTTGCCACCGATCCTGAGCGCGAATTCGCCGAAGTCGCGATACGCCTCGAACGCGAAGCGGGCGGCAAAACCGCGGCAGCCGATCCCGCCGTACAGCGCAAAATTGACAGCGTCGCCGCGTGGGGCCGCGCGCTTGCGTTTCATCTGGCGTTGCGTACGCGCTCGTCCGGATGGGCGCTGCTTGCGCGTCCGGAAAAAACGGACTACGACAACCTCGTCGAACGCCGCTACACCGATCCCGGCAACGCGACGCATTTCCACGGCCCCGAGGACGAGCGCCGCCACCGCGACGGATTCGATCTCACCGACAAGCGCTGCACGCAGCGCCAGGCGCTCGGCGAAACACACTACTGTCTCATTTGCCATCCGCGCGGAAAAGATTCGTGCTCGACCGGGCTGAACGATTCCGCCGGAAAGCCGCAGCACAACCCGCTCGGCGTGCCCTTGTCCGGCTGTCCGCTCGGCGAGAAAATCTCCGAAGCCCATCTGCTCAAGCGCACCGGCCACGCCATTGCCGCGCTGGCCATGATCATGATCGACAACCCGCTGTGCGCCGGAACCGGCCACCGCATCTGCAACGATTGTATGAAGTCGTGCATTTTTCAGAAGCAAACGCCCGTCGACATTCCACAGGCGGAGACGCGCATTCTTACCGACGTGTTGAATCTGCCCTACGGCTTCGAAATCTATTCGCTGCTGACGCGCTGGAACGCGCTGAATATCCGCCGGCCCTATCCGCGCCCATACAACGGCAAGAAAGTGCTCGTCGTCGGAATGGGCCCGGCCGGCTACACGCTCGCGCACTATCTGCTCAACGAAGGCTTCGGCGTGGTGGGTATTGAAGGCTTGAAAGTCGAGCCTTTGTCCAAACGCATGCGCGGCGCGAAACGACGCGTGCCGCAGCCGGTTCACGACATCAAGGACATCACCGGTCCGCTCGATCAACGCACGATTCTCGGATTCGGCGGGGTCTCCGAATACGGCATCACGGTGCGCTGGGACAAGAACTTTCTCGACATCAATTACATCGTGCTGATGCGGCGCAAGAAATTCCGGCTGTTCAGTGGCGTGCGTTTCGGCGGGACGTTGACCATCGACGACTGCTGGCGTCTGGGCTTCGATCACATCGCGCTGGCGACTGGTGCCGGACGGCCCACGCTGCTAAATGTCAAGAACAACATGTTGCGCGGTGTGCGCGCCGCGTCCGATTTCCTGATGGGCTTGCAGGGCACCGGCATCTACCGCAAAAACAGCCTCGGCAATCTGCAACTGCAACTGCCCGCCGTGGTCATCGGCGGCGGTTTGACCGCCATCGATACCGCAACCGAGCTCCAGGCATACTACATCGTTCAAGTCGAAAAGACTGTCGAGCGCTACGAACGCATCTCCGAAAAACTCGGTGAAGACCGCATCCGCGCGCGCTTCAATGCCGAAGAATCCATCGTGCTCGACACCTGGCTGCGGCACGGGCGCGAGGCCAAGACCGAGCGCACCGCCGCCGCGGCCGCGCACCGTCTGCCCGATTTCAATCGCCTGATCCGCAAATGGGGCGGGGTGAGCATCGCCTATCGCAAACGCCTTGAAGATTCCCCGGCCTATCGCTTGAACCACGAAGAAGTCATCAAGGCGCTCGAAGAAGGCATTGGTTTCGCCGACTGCCTCAATCCGGTCGAATTCATCGCCGGAGAAGACGGGGCGGTCGCGGCGGTAAAGTTCGAGCGGCAGATCTACGACAATGGCAAATGGAGCAGCAGCGGCGAGTTTGTTCAGATGCCCGCCAAGGCCGTCATGGTCGCCGCCGGAACGCATCCCAACGCCACCTACGAACGAGAATTTCCCGGCACGTTTAAAATGGACGTACAGGGCGAATTTTATCAGGGGCACAAACTCATTGACGCCGGCGAAAAATGGAAATTGGAGCCCGTAAAAAACCGCGGCGAAACGGGCTTTTTCACCTCTTACGAAAAAGACGGCCGCTATATCAGCTTCTATGGCGACAACCATCCCGTCTACGCGGGCAACGTTGTGAAGGCCATGGCGTCGGCGAAGCACGGCTACAGGGAAGTGGCGCGCGCGTTTGAGAAGGACACGATGAAGATGGCCGCGTCAGAACAATCCGACCGCGAACTGGATTGGGTGCGCTTCGCCGAAATCATCGACGATGAAATCAAGGCGACCGTGGTGGACGTGGTGCGCCTGACCGGCAACATCGTCGAGGTGGTGATCCGCGCGCCGCTGGCCGCGCGCAATTTTCAGCCCGGGCAATTCTACCGCTTGCAGAATTTCGAAAACTATGCCGAAAGCGCCGCCGGCTTTCTGCTCGCGATGGAAGGCATCGCGCTTACCGGCGCGTGGGTGGACAAACAACGCGGACTGCTGTCGATGATCGTGCTGGAGATGGGGGGCTCAAGCCGCCTGTGCGGGCTGCTGGAACCCGGCGAAGAAGTCGTCTTGATGGGGCCGACGGGAACGCCGACCGAAATTCCCGAGAACGAAACGGTGCTGCTGGCCGGCGGCGGACTGGGCAACGCGGTGCTTTTCTCCATCGCCGCGGCCTTGAAGCAAAAGGGAAACCGCGTGCTCTACTTTGCCGGCTACAAGCGCGCGGTGGATCTGTTCAAGCGCAACGAAGTCGAGAAATCCTGCGATCTGGTGGTCTGGAGCACCGACAGCGCTCCCGGCATTCCCGCGCGGCGCCCGCAGGACCGCAGCTTCGTGGGCACGATCGTCCAGGCGATGGAAGCGTACATCGGCGGCCAGTTGGGGCCGGTGCAGATTCCCATCAGCGCCGTGGACCGCGTCATCACCATCGGTTCCGACCGCATGATGGACGCGGTGAAAACGGCGCGTCGCTCGACCCTGTCGCGCGAACTGCCCGCGCACGCCAAAACAATCGGCTCGATCAATTCCCCGATGCAGTGCATGATGAAAGAAATCTGCGCGCAATGCCTGCAACGGCACGTCGATCCGGTGACCGGCAAAGAGACATTCGTCTTCTCGTGCTTCAATCAGGACCAGGATCTCGAAGTGGTCGATTTCAAAAACCTGAACGACCGGCTCAAGCAGAACAGCACCGCGGAGAAGCTGACGTCGCTGTGGATCGATCATTTGTTTCAATCGCGGATGGTGCAGGAAGCGTAATGCGAATGACATGTTTTTCAAAACTGGAACATGTGATACGGAGTTTTTTCAAGATTTCCCTACATACCTTTGGTGTATTCGTAGCTTGAAAGGAACACAACGAATGAACACTCATCAACCCCGAAGTACCACGAGACGCGAATTTATCACGACCACGGGCAAGTTTGCCGCCATTACCGCGCTGGCGGGAATGATCGCGCCCCGCGCGTATGCCGGAGGCAACGATCTGATCCAGGTGGCTCTGATCGGTTGCGGCGGCCGCGGCAGTGGCGCGGCCAAGGACGCTCTGTCCACCAAGAGCGGCCCCATCAAACTGGTGGCGATGGCCGATGCTTATGAGCACCGCTTGAAGAAAAGCCACGAAAGCCTTACCACTAAATTCCCCGAAAAAGAGAAGATGGATGTGCCGGAAGATAAGCGTTTCGTCGGCTTTGACGCCTACAAGCAGGCCATCGACTGCCTCAAGCCCGGCGATGTGGCGATCTTTGCCACGCCGCTGGCGTTCCGTTGGGTGCATTTCCAATATGCGATCCAGAAAGGCGTCAACGTCTTCATGGAAAAGCCGCTGACGGCCGACGGCCCAAGCAGCAAGCGCATGCTCAAACTGGCCGAAGAATCCGTGGCCAAGAACCTGAAAGTCGGCGTCGGCCTGATGTCCCGCCATGCGCGCAATCTTCAGGAACTGGCCAAGCGAATCCAAGACGGCGAACTCGGCGACATCATCGCCATGCGCGGCTATCGCATGCAGGGTCCGGTCGGGCATTTCAACACCATGCCCAAACCCAAAGATATCAGCGAACTGGATTATCAGGTGCAGCGGTTTCACGCATTGCTCTGGGCCGGCGGCGGCGCATTCAGCGATTTTTACATCCACATCATCGATCATCTATCCTGGATGAAGAACGCCTGGCCCGTCAAGGCACTGGCCGTCGGCGGACGTAACTTTCGCCAGGCCGGCAAAGGCGTCAGCTACGTGGATCAGAACTTCGACAGCTACTCGGTGGAATACACGTATCCCGACGGTTCCAAGATGTTCTTCGACGGCCGCTGCATGAGCGGTGCCGAGACCATGTACTCCAGCTATATCCACGGCAGCAAGGGACTGGCGATTGCTTCACGAAACAAAGACTGCGACGGGCCGTCCGCCATTTATAAGGGGCAGGTTGAAGACCCGTCGAAGTTGCTCTGGGAGTCATCCGACACGAGCAACCCCTACCAGAACGAGTGGGATGCGCTGATCGACGCCATCCGCAACGACAAGCCTTACAACGAAGTGAAGCGCGGCGTCGAGGCCAGCGTCGTCACCAGCATGGGACGCATGGCGGCGCACATCGGCCAGACGGTCACCTACGATGCGATGCTGAACTGCGACCACGAGTTCGCCCCGGGGCTGGACAAACTGACCAAGGATTCACCGGCGCCGGTAACGCCCGACGCCGACGGAATGTACCCGCAACCCGAACCGGGAATTAAGAAGCGGGAGTATTGATTGGCGTAGAGCCGAATTAGAATTCGGCTCTACTCTTTACTTACTTCACCCCCATCATTTCCTTGATCGTCGGCAAAATCGCGTCGGCCCAGATTTGATAGCCTTTTGCGTTGGGGTGCAGTGCGTCGGGCATGATGTCCTTGGGCAGATCTTTGTTGGCGTCGAGAAACTTGTCGCCGATGTCCAGGTACTTGACGGTCTTGCCGCCGTCGTCGAGCTTGGCGACAATTTGATTGACCAGGTTATTCTTCGCGCGTCCACCGTCGTTGGCCTTTGCGCCGCGCGGGAAAATACCCAGCAAAAGCACCTTGGCTTTGGGCTGGCGTTTCAGGCATTCCTTCACAATGGCGGTGATGCCGGCCGCGACATCTTCTTTTGAATCGCCGCCGTTGTTGGTCCCGATCATGATGACTGACAGCTTCGCTTCATAGCCTTCCAGTTCGCCATTCTGCAGGCGCCAGATCACGTGCTGGGTGCGATCGCCGCTGATGCCCAGGTTGAGCGGCTTCAGCGGGCCAAACGCTTCGTCCCATACTTTCTTGCCGCCGCCGCGCCAGCCATCGGTGATCGAATCGCCGATGAAGACAAGGTCGTTGCTGCCCTTCTTGATGTCCTCCATAAAGCCGTCGTGTCGATTGCGATCTTTGATGGCAGGCGCGACGGCCGGATGATCCAATTCCCAAATGCGTTTTTCGAGATACACAAGTCGTTCTTCGACGGTTTTGGGCGCGTCCTCGGCACGGACGGTGGGTGTAACAAAAGCAATGAGCACTAACACGGGGATGACCGGAATGAGGCTACGCAAGACAGTATCTCCTTTTAAAAAAGTGTCAGTATTGAAGTAAAGCTGTGTGACTATTGACCCGCGCATTTCTAAAGCGTCGTTATCGCGCCGCGCCGGGCAAGTTGAACGAGGCGGTCGAGCAAAGGCGTATCAAGAGGATACGCCGTGCGAGGCCAACGAAGTTCAACGCCGCCCGCCGCAAGCGAGAACG
>JBBRQD010000140.1:0-13070 GCA_038227045.1 Planctomycetota bacterium | reverse complement strand
GGTGTAGTTCTTGTCGAGCGCCAGTGCCACAGCCTGGCGTTTAAACTCGTCCGTAAAAGCGCGCCGTTTCATCTTCTGTGATCTCCCCTTGCGGTTGCTAAACTATCTTACCGACGCGTCCACTAAACGTGGGGAAGGTCAAGGCCCTTCTGCTAAGATAATTAGGTGCAGGAAATTTTCAGGTCAATATTCAAGCTGGCGATCAAGCAGGCCGCGATGATCGTGGGTGCGGCCGCCTTAATTGCGCTGGCAGATTGCGCCATTCGCACTGAGGCTTCACTGGTTGCAGCTCGGCATAAACCGGTACCAGAGATCCAAACGGCCCAGGCAATGACCGCGCAAACCAGCGGCGACAATGTATTTGTTGACGCACGCCCGGCGGCCCGCTTCAACGCGGGGCACATTACCGGCGCAATGAACTTGGATCTGTTCGGCCCGTTCGCGGTTCAGATGGCCGCGTTTGGGAAAAGCGTCCCCGTCAAAAAAGCGCTTGTTGTCTACAGCGATGCGGCCGGCCACGGCATCGCGCAGGATCTTGCGCAGGTACTCGTAGAAAAGGGATACAAAAAGGCAACGGTGCTGGCGGAAGGACTTGAAAGCTGGGAAAAAGCGGGCGGCCTTATTTCGAAAGAGAAGCCATGAAACGCTGGATTCCTGCAATCCTCAGGATCGCCATTGGTCTATTGTTCATCATTGCCGGGGGCGAAAAATTGGCCAACCCTCTGGCGTTTGCTGGAAATATTACGGACTATGACGTGTTGTCGCCTCAGATGAGCATGATTGTGGCGCGCTACCTTCCCGTTCTGGAAGTGCTGGCGGGCCTGTCGATGGTAGCCAATTATTTTATCTTGGGCGGCACAGCGCTGATAGGCGCATTGAATGCGTTTTTCGCCGTCATGGTGGGCGTGGCCGTGGTGCGCGGTTTAAGCGTCGACTGTGGATGCTTTTCCGAGTCCGGCAAAGCCAGCGTTACGCACGTGCTTTTCAATCTCGCGCTTTGCGCGGCGTGCGTCGTCATTTTTCGAAGCTCGGTACCGCCGGCTTTGACCGCCCCAGAGCCGGCTTGACGCTTTCTACCAGTCACCGAAAAACGGGGACGTGCACGAATGGCACATAGTTAAGGACGATGCACACGTGCAATGCGTGGGAGCGGAGTCGCCAAAAGCGGCTTAACTATGCGCCATTCGGGACGTGCACGACTCTTTTCAAAATAGTCACGTGCCCGTTAATCACTTCAATTCTTTCAAATACATATTCTTAAACTGAATCGGCGAAAACTTGTCGCCGCCCGCGAAATGATGCTGCAAGGCGATTTTGCCTTTTGCCGGCACGCCGGGCAATTGCGCGTTTGTGATGACTTCTTCGCCATTCAAAACCACCTTGAGCCGGTCGCCTTTGATGGTGATCTCCATGTGATTCCATTCGCCGTAGGGCTTGTCCATTTTTTTCTTCGGCGTTACACCGGCGCGCACTTCCGGCGGCATTTTCATGTCCGTGCGGTAGCCGTAGACTTCGCCGGAACCGCAGGCCCAGCACCAGATATTGACCTGGCTCTTATCGTTTCCGCGCAGGTACACGCCGCTGTCGCCCGCTTCGTCGATCTCTTCCAAAACGACTTCGCCCTTCTCGTCCTTCTTGTAGCTGCCGTCGGGCTGGATGAGGGGGTGCTTGATCTTATAGGGCTTGCCGCTCCAGCGCCAATCGAGTTGAATTGTCGCGTCCGCGAATTCTTTTTCGGTCCAGAGATGCTTCTCCTTCGCTTCGCTTTTTCCATCGTAATCGATGACGCCTTCGGTGATTTTCCAATGGCCGTTGTCGCCTTCGGGAATTGTCCAACCGCTCAGATCCTTGCCGTTAAAAAGTGCGGTGAAACCTTCGGGCGGCGTGTTGTCGGCAGCGAAGACGGCGACCAGTGAACAGGCGGCGCAGAACGCCAGCAGTCGAAGTGCAAACATATCCATTTCTCCAAAACGAGTTGAGGGCAGATGATGATGTATGACACTTTCCGCAAATTTCCATTCGAAATGCGTGATTCGATTTGCGAATTTTAAAAATGCGGTACGCTTGGCGTCTTCAAGAAATATAAAACAGCGGTTCCGCTCGTCCGCATGCGGCTTGCGACGCTCATTTTTTTCCGCAGATTTTGGAACAGGCTCGGGGAGTCAGTCGATGGATGAGATGAATGCCGTAAAGCCCGCGAAGTTCCGGCTGTTTTTCATGATGGTGCTGCAGTTTTTCATCTGGGGGGCGTGGCTGCCGCTGATCTTCGGCTACCTGCCTAGCCTGGGTTTCTCGCCTACGGAACAATCGATCATCCTGAGCGCTTTTCCAATTTCGGCGGTCATCGGGATGTTTTTCAGCAACCAGTTTGCCGACCGGAATTTTGCGGCGGAGCGGTTTTTGGCATTCAGCCATCTCGTCGGCGGCCTGGCGATGATTGGCCTCGGTTACACGAAAACGTTCATGCCGTTTCTCGCGCTGATGCTCGTCCACTGTCTGCTGTATGTGCCGACGATCTCGATTACGAACGCCATCGCCTTCGCCAACATGAAGAATGCGCAGAAGGAGTTCGGAATCGTCCGCATGGGCGGGACCATCGGCTGGATTCTGGCGGCGTGGCCGTTCACGTTTATTCTGGTCGACTGGGACAAAGTTCACGCCGCGAATCCGGAGGGCGTGGTGGCGTGGATCGGCGCGGTGCTGGGCAATGGACTCACCGGCGACGTTATGAAACAAGCAACGCACTGGACGTTCGTCGTGGCGGGAATCGCGTCACTGGTGTTGGCCGCGTACAGCCTGCTGCTGCCGCATACGCCGCCGAAGACAAAGGAAGAGGGCGCGGGCGAAAGCCTGGCGTGGCTGGAGGCGATGAAACTGCTGAAGCATCCGTTCATTCTCGTGTTGTGGCTGGTGACGTTCGTGGATTCGTTCGTCCACAATTGCTACTTCAACTGGACGGGCGCGTTTTTGGGGACGGAAGTCGCAAAAGGCGGCGTGGGTATTCCGGGCAACTGGATCATGCCGGTCATGAGCGTCGGGCAGTTGGCTGAAATCCTGACGATGTTTATTCTCGGTGCCACGCTGAAGACGCTCGGCTGGCGCACGACGATGGTCGTGGGTGTTCTCGGCCATGCGCTGCGCTTCGCGGTGTACGCGTTCTTTCCGGAGTACCAGAGTCTGATCGTGCTGGTGCAGGTGGTCCATGGCATCTGCTATGCGTTTTTCTTCGCGACGGTTTATATTTTTGTCGACGCGTATTTTCCGAAAGACGCGCGGGCGAGCGCGCAGGGTCTGTTCAACGTGATGATCCTCGGCGTCGGCGCGCTGGTGGCAAATTCGATCTGCCCGTATCTGATGCAAAAAGTCTTCGTGCTGCCAGGAGGCGGGACGAATTTTCATGCGCTGTTCCTGGTTCCGAGCGCTATAGCGCTGGCCGCGGCGATAGCGCTGGCGTTGTTTTTCAAACCGCCGGCGCAGGCGGATGCGTCGGCTGTGACGGCGGGACATTAACCCTCTCCCCTTGAGGGAGAGGGCCGATGCATGTACTCATGCGCGGGGTGAGGGGTAATCGTCCGATTCCAGTGAAGATCCCGCTTAGCCCTCACCCGGCGAGCGCAAACTGCCGCGCTCGTCCGCCCTCTCCCTCAAGGGGAGAGGGGAAACGCGTCTTTCCTCAGCGTCCACTCACTCCGTAAAAAAAATTTCCGGAATTTCTGTAACACCGCTGCTCCTTCTGCGTCCCTGCCATTGAAACGAATGAGGTGGTTAGCTTGGCGACGGCGGGTGACGCATTCTTCCACGAACATTTCGACCGTCTGTTCGCTTACGTGCGCATGCGCGTGGGCGAACGCGAGTGTGAAGACGTGGTTGGCGATATTCTGCTGCGCGCCATCGAACGCCTCGACCAGGTGAAGGGCGATCCGGCCGCGTGGCTTTTTTCCATCGCGCGCAGCCGCATCGCCGACCACTTTCGCCAGGCATTTCAACGCAAGGGGGCGGGGATGGGCACGCAGGGCTCGGATCTTCAAAACGCAGCGCTCGACGATAGGCCGGCGGCGAATTCCATCGTTCCTTTTGATGAACTCGAAGCCGCCGAATTTCGCGGCTTGCTGCAGAAACGCCTCGCGCTGCTGTCCGATGTGGAACGCGACGTGATCGCGTTCAAATTCACCGACGGCCTATCCAACACTCAAATCGCCGACGTGCTGGGCATTACGCGCAGCAACCTCGGCGTCATCCTCCACCGAGCGCTGAAACGCCTGCGCGACGCGATGCTAACAGAGGGTTTAGGGGCTAGGGTTTAGGGTTTAGGGGTTAGGGATTTTGACTTCGTTGCTTAACCCTAGCTCCTAACCCCTGCCCCCTAATTCCTAGTCCCTTCCCAAAACCGGAGTAACTCCCATGGATTTTCTTGAAGAATTCGACAAGCGCGCCCAGAATCCCCAGCCGCCCGGGAATGCCCCGCGCGACGAGGATGCCGAACTGCTCGATTTTGCCGAGTGCATTCGCGCCACGCGCGCGCTGCCTTCCGACGGCGAGCGCGAACGGGTTTTCAAGCGTGTGAAAATGTCCGACGCCGCCACTGCGCGCGCCCACACGCGCATACCCGTGGAGACCGATTCCACCGTCACGCCGTTCACGGTGGTCGCGCTTCCGGTGGTGGTTCCACCCGCGCCAAGACCCCCGCTCGCGCGCCCGGCAAAAAACACTCCCGCTCGCCGGCTGCGTTCGTTCGCCATCTCCGCGGCGGCCGGAATTGCCGCTCTCGTCGCGCTATTCTTCGGCGGAGTCGCGTTAACGAACCTGCTTCAAGCGCCGCCTGTCGCTTTAAAGGGCGGAGGAACTCCAGAAACTTTGCCGGGTGTTAGTACTGCGGCAGTGGCCATTGCGCGCGATACCGTGGGGCGGGACGATTTTGCAAATGTTCAATTCCCCAAGCCGATTCTGGCGTCGAGCGGCACCGGCGCGGCGGCGGTTGAAGTCTCGCACGGCGAACCGCCTGCGCGGGCGCTACGCGTGCATGGCCTGGTCGTATTCCACGCGAAAGACGAAACGCGCTGGCACGTGTTGAAGCGCGGGCAGACGCTGCAAGCTGGCTACGTGCTGCGCGCCAGTTTGCGCCTGGAATCGGGTGCGCGCCTTCTCGCGCCCGACGGCAGCGCTGTCTCGTTTGGTCCCGGCGCGATGATTCATTATGCCGGGCCGCGCGCGTGGACGCTCGACGAAGGCGCTGCACAATTCGAAGTCGCCTCGCGCCCCGATCTGCCCGCGTTCAACGTAGTCACGCCCGACGGAACCGCTCAGGCAATCGGCACGCGATTCCTGCTTGAAGTCTCCAAACGCAACGCGAACGAGCCGAAGAAGAACGCGACGCTCTGCCGCGTCGGTGAAGGCAAAGTCGAAGTGGCCGCGCGCAACGCCCAGACGAAAAAGATTGGCGAAAACGAGTCGGCATTTTTGAATTCGGAAGGCGTCGTCACGGCCGAAGGCTCAAGCAAGCAAGCGTGGCTTGCCGCGCTGGAGAACGAATTGAACAACGACCGCGGCATTGGGCAGCTCGTCGCCAAGACTGAAAAGGCCAACGAACATCTGCCGCTCGAAATCGCCAGCCACAGCGTCAGCGTCACGTGTGTCGATCAAGTCGCGCGGACGTTCGTCGATGAAATCTTTGTCAACAACACCGACCGCGAACTCGAAGGTACCTTCTATTATCCGCTGCCCGCGGACGCCGCGATCGGCGAGTTCGCCATGTTCGTCAACGGCAAGCGCATCGTCGGCGAAGTGCTCGAACAGAACAAGGCGCGGCAGGTTTACGAATACATCGTTCGCCAGCAAAAAGATCCCGCGCTGCTCGAATGGGCCGGCGGCAATCTCTTCAAAATGCGCGTCTACCCGATCGAGGCGCACAGCCAGAAGCACATTCAGCTCGGCTACACGCAAATTCTGCCGCGCCGCAACGGCACGGTCACGTACACGTATCCGCTCTACAGCGAAATGCTGCTGAAGAATCCGCTGCAAAGCCTGAGCATCGAATTTCGCGTGCTGTCCGATGCCGGCTTGAGCGACCTGGCATCGCCGACGCATGTCGCCGGCGTGGCGCTCGACCCGGACGGCAAGCGCGGCACGCTGGCCTTCCGCGCCCAAAAATATTCGCCGACGCGCGATTTCAGCGTCACCTACAAAGTCCCCGACAGCGCCGAATGCGTCGCCGCGGCCAATGCGCATCCCGACGACAAAGACCCGTATTTCATGCTGCAGTTCTGCCCCAAAACGGCGCTTCCCGCGCGCAAGCCGCCGGAACGGGTGCTCGTCATCGTTGATGGCTCCGCATCGGCCGGGGCGCAGGATTATTCGGTTGCGACGGAATTCGCGGCGTCGTGCGCGGACGTGTCGAGCAACTGGAAGATGGGGCTTTTGCGCGGCGGACAAAACGCGGAGCCAATCGATCTGCAAATGACGCGCACGGCCACTCCGGCCGGCGGAATTGAATTCGTCTTTGCCGATGAGAACACCTCCACAATTGCGCGAAACAGTCTGAACAGCAAATTCGCGCTTGGCGCGACCGATCTGCTTACCACGTTTCAAAAAGCCGCTCAATATGCCGCCGACGGCAAGGGGCTTCAGATCGTCTATGTCGGCGATGGGATCGACACGCTCAACGAACTCAGCGGCCCCGCGCTTGTCGAACGCATCGCCGCGCTTTTCCTCGGCAAAGGCGTACACGTTTCGACGGTCGCCATCGGTTCGAGCTACGAGCGGCCCGTCCTTCAGGGACTTGCCGCCGCGCTGGGCGGGACGTTCACGCGCGTCGAAGGCGCTGCCGATGTTCACGCTGCCGTCGATCAAGTCTTCGACAGTTTTTATCGCCCGCAATTCTGGAACGCACGTGTCAAGATCGAAGGCGTCGAGACCAGCGATGTTCATTCAGAACTCATCGGCACGCTTGCGGCCGGCGACACCGCGATTGTGCTGGGACGCTTCAAGAAGCCGGCGCCCGGAAGCATCGCGTTCGCGTCTCTTCCAACGCGCGCGACGTTCTCCGCCGAAATCGACGGCGGCATTTTCCAGCGGCAGTATCCCGTTCAATTGCTCGTCGAGGACGGGCGCAACGATTTCCTGCCGCGTCTCTGGGCGCGGGCGCACAACGAAGCGTTGCTGTCGCAGATGGGCCTGGGCGGTCCGGGAGAAGACGCGCGCGTCAAGACGGAGATCACTGAGAATTCGGTCAAGTTTCAGATCATGTCGCCGTACACGTCGTTCCTGGTGCTCGACAGCGAAGAGGCTTACGCGAAATACGGCATCAAGCGGTCCATGAAACGCGTGGACTGGATGGGCGGCGCGCTGGCACAGAAACATACCGCGCCTAAACCGCAGCGTTTCAAGAATCTGAACTATTTCAATTACGACGCGAATTTCGGCGATACCGATCCAAACGCGTCTCCGTTTGCGGCGGGAATGGGCGGCGAAAGCGAATCGATCGAATTGAACTTTTTGGGCCGCGAATCGTTTGGCGCGTCCGATAGAAGCCGTTCATTGGGCCTCACTAGCGCGCCGATGTCCACCGGGAGTGCCTGGGGCTTTGATGCGGGCGGCTTAGATGAGCCGATCGTTCCCCAGGGTCTCGGCCTCGGAAAAGAAAAGGGCATCGATCAATTGGGCGAACAACTCGAGGAACTCGAAGTCGAATCGAGGCGCGACGACGGGACCATGGCGGTCGAATCCGAAAAACAGCTCAGCGACCATTTTGAAACCGGTCGTTTAGTCAAGCTGAAGGAGCAGGAATTTGATGACAAAAAGTCCAGCGGTTTTATGAGGCAGTTCTCGTACTACCGTCGCGGATATGGCCGGTACAACAGCCCATACGCATCCTTCGCGTCGTCGATTTTCCCGAGTGGAACGAGTGTCGATCTCGGCGGCACGCCTGCGGTGAAATTCGAATTCACGCCGGATCGCCCGCTGAAAAACTCCGCGCATTACCGGCGCATTGTGGCGCGCAATCCGGGCGATTACGCCGCGCGCATGAACTGGGTGCTTTCGCTCGAAGCCGAAGAGAATTTCAAACGCGCGCTGGATGAAGTCGCGTTGCTGATTGGAATCTTTCCAAACAGCGCGGAACTGAAACTCGAACAGGGATTCTTGCTCGCCCGCGACGGCGACCTGGTGCGCAGCGCTCCGGCGATGGAAAGCGCGCTCAAACTTGTGAGCGAAAGCGCCAGGGCTGCCATGGCCGAGCGCATTGCCATGACGCTCTCCACCGGAGGTCTGTACGACCAGGCCGCGCAGCGCTTCGGCGAACTTGCGCGGAATGCGAAAAATGGCGACGATGCGGCGCGCCAGGCAAGCCTTGCAGCGAACCATTGGCAGTATGCGCACGCGGAGCAGAAATGCGCGCCGTTTTGGGAGGAGATGTACACGCGCTGGCCGGACAACGCCGCCGTTAATGCGGGAGCCGGGCTGTGGCTGTCGGTACACGCGCCGAAGGATCCGCGCGGGTTGAGTTTGCTGCGCAAGGCGGCGGGGCTTGACGTCAAATATGCGTCGGGGCTGATCGACGCGTTGATCCGCTTGCATCAGCGTGAAGAAGCTCTTACGGAAGCGCGCCGATTCCTCGATGCGGCCAAGGAACAGCAGCCTACAGTTGCGCTTTTGAGTGCGTTGATGCAGTTGCGAAACGGCGTGGCGATCGGTGAGGCCAAACGGCTGCTCAAGGGAAAATTCAGCCACGGTCAATATGCCGGGATTGTTCAATTCGGCGCGAATTATAATCTCAGGAATGACAAGGAATTTACCCAACTTATCGCCACCAATTTGAAAACGAATCTTTCGCCGAACGTGGCCTACACGCTGGCCATTTACAATTGGGCCGGCATGACGCCGGAAAAAATGAGTGCAGTCTTTGTCACCGAACTTGCAATGCGGTCCCATAGAGACCAGAACGTTTTGAAGCCCGATGAATACATTCTGGTATCGAACGCGATTACATTTTTGGCACAGCGGGAGAAGCATCTTGAAGCGGTGGCGGTGATTCGGGCCGCACTGAAGGAAGCCGGGGTTTCCGATCAGGACAAGGAACTCCGCCTGCCGCTTATTGCCAACGAGTTCCATTCACTGGCGGCGTTGGGCCGCGAAAAAGAGTTCTTTGAGCGCTACACCGACGAATTTTTCAGCGAGCATGCAACGGCGCCGGAGAAGCACGTGGCCGCGCTGACGAATGCAGTGCTGTGGAATCTGCACGGCAAGCACGACCTCGACGGCGCGGCGGAACGCGTCGCGGCATTCGAAAAACGCTTCCCGAATTCAACCGCGCTTCCGGCGTTGCACGCGCCTGTGCTCCAAATACTGGGTGAGATTAAAAAACCGGCGGAGCGCGACGCGGCCGTCGAACGGTTGACGAAAAAATATCCGGAGGATTTGCACTACCTCGATCTGCGCGCGCGCGGGTTGGCTCAGAAAGGGCACATTCGCGACGCCGCTGATCTTGTCCGGGCCGCGCAGACTGCGCAACCGCGCACGGCCAGCCAAACGGGGGCGTTGCTCAATCTCTTGGCGCGTTTGAGCGCTCAAGACGCCGTTCTTAGCGAGGCGTTCCTTAAGGAGGCGGAGGCGAAAGCCAAGACGCAGGATCCCGTGCTGCGCGAGTGGACGGAAGCCGCGCTGATTTGTTTGCACACCGCCGGCGATCAGGACAAATATGTCGCGGCGCTGCTCGCGAATTCCGTGTCCGAACCGACCGATCCGGAGTGGAAGCCGCGCCTGGGGTCGGCGTTGATTGAAGCCGGGAAATTCAAGGAAGCGCGCGCGGTCTTCGAAGCGCTTTCGAACGCCGAACCGGACGATGCGAATCTGGCCTTCACCTGTCGCGAACTGTGCGTGAAGCTCAAGGATGAAAAGGCCGCGCAGACCTTTTTCGACCGAGCGTTTGAAGCGCTCGCCGCGCGTCCGAACAAGCTGACGCAATTTGCGAACGAGCACCAGGGCGACAATCCGGAATGGACGCTGAAAGCGTACGCGCGAATGGCTCAGGATCCCGTGCATTTTCCGCTGAATTCGTTCGCGATGAATGCCGCGAACGTGGCGCGCGATATGGGGCGGACTGACGCGGCCATCGATTGGTATTTCAAAGCGCTCTTCGCGGCCGATTCCTATCAAATTTCGGCGGCGTCGAACGAACTCGCGCAGTTCGCGCAGCAGGAAGCAAACTTCCGCGTCATCGAACCGCGCGCGCGTGCTGCTCAGCTTGAAAAGCGGGGGGCTTCGGAGGCCATCGCGGCGCATGTGCTCCTGTCCAAATTGAAGAAGCTGAAGAACGACACGGCCGGGGCGCACGCGGAACTCGATACGGCGATGGCTGTGGATCTTCCGCTGCAAAACGAAAGCTACGCGGTGGGCGCAATCATCGAAGCGCTCGCCGGCGACAGCGGAAAAATCGAAGCTTATGCGCTCAAGGGCGGCGGGGCGATCAATGCCGATCAACGCAGACAAGCGGTCCGCGCCGCGCTCAATTATCTCGATGCTCCGGGTGCGATTCGGCTCTATCGCGTGCTCCTGAAAGATCCGGATTCCAACGCGGAGTATGACCACGCGCAGCTTGTCGAGCGGCTTGTGAGCAACAAGGAACTCGATGCCGCGCTGACTGAAGCCCGCAAGTTCGATACGTCGATGAATCCGGACACCGCCTGGAGAGCGTGGAACAGCGTGGTCTACGGATACCACAACACGCAAAACAGCGTGAAAGCCGTCGCGGCGGCGCTGGAAATGTGGGCGATGTTCAAGGACGACCCGCAGTATGGCGCGAGCCTCGTGCGGATACCGATCGATGTCGCTTATCATGCGGACAAAAAGGCCAAGCCCATCGATCCCGCGGCTGTGAAGCAAATCGCCGCGGCGTATCTTGCGTGTGCCAAAATGTTCTTCGAAGGCGACGACGCGCATCGCTACGATTTCCAGCATTCGTCGTTCGCGATTGATTTCCTGGGATTGAAAGCGGAGATTGATGCGGCGGCAAAACAGGCGGAAGAGAGCGGCGATCCGCGCCGCATCTGTGCCGCCGCGCTTCATGCGTTGTATCAGAAGCGCTACTCCGAAGCCCGGGGAATCTACGAACGCGCGCTGAGCCGCGATCCGAAAAACAATGAGGCGTTGCGGGGCGTGTACGACATTTGCGCGCATCACGTGACCGATTGGGACGCCGCGCTGAAAACGCTCGACGCGCTCGAATTGCCTAAGTCATCCGAGGAAACCTGGCTGAAGACGGAGCGCGTGCGCTGTCTCTATGGACTGAAACGGACCGAGGATGCGCGCAAAGTCTGCCGCGAGTTGCTCAAGCTGCCGAGTTACACTCAATACGGCTATTCGAATATGCAGTACCTCGCGCACGATTGCGAAGCCGCGAAAGATTTCGCGATGGCTGTTGAAGTCTGGGAATTGGCGCTGCGTTATCTGCGCGCTCAAAGCGGGCGGAATCTCGATTCATCCAGCGCGGCGCAGTTCTATACGGCGTGCGGAAAGGCTTATGCTCAGAACGGCGAAGAGGCCAAGGCGCTGGATTGTTTCCTGCGCGGCCTGTCGATCATTCCGCGCACCGATTCGAATTACAAGCCGGTGCTGCAAGCGGCGCTTGATTACGTGCTGAAAGGCAAGTCGCTGGCGCAGGCCGTGGCCGCGCACGAGAACAATGTCGCATCTGACGGCAGCGACAAGCCGCATCTGCGCATCGCGTTTGCCGAAGCGTTCAAGAAGGAAAACAAGCCGCGCGAGATGCTCTCGCAATTGCGCATCGCGGCCGATCTGTTGCCGAAAGATATGTCGCTGCGGAAGGAGGTCATCGACGGTTATAAAAAGCTCAACGACACGGATGCGGCCATCGACGAATACCGGCGCTGGTCGGCGCTCGATCCGCAGAACATCGAGTTGTACCGCGGCTGGGGCGACCTGTACGAATCGATGGGGCGGCGCGGCGACGCGATTCTGGCCTGGGCGACGATGGCGGAAGTCCGTCCGCGCGAAGCGGAGGGCTATCGCGCGTACGGCCAAAAACTCGCGGTGATCGGCGACCACGAAAAGGCGGCGTCCGCCTTCCGGCAGGCGCTCAAGTATCGGCCTACCGAGTACGACATCGCAAAAGATCTCGCGGAAGAATACCGCAAGCTGGACGCCGTCGCGGGCAGCGCGCGCATTGGCAAACTGTGGACCGACGGGGAGAGCGCCTGCCGCAAGGCGATTGAGGATGTGGAGGACGATCCGCAGCCGTGGTTGAATTTGGGGCGGTTCTTGGAGGTTCAACGGAAGGTGAAAGAGGCGCGGGAGTTGTATGAGAGGATTGCGTTGCGGGCTTGGCCTCGGTTTCGGAATGAGACGATGACGGAAGCGCGGAAGCGGTTGGGGGAGCTGAAGTGATTTTTCTCTCGCAAAGGCGCAAAGACGCAAAGAACGGCGAAGAAAAAGTTGTGATAAATTTTGGCTAATTCGGAAGATTTTGGAATAAAATAGGGTTATCAAACTTCTAATATTGGAACTAAACGGTAATCGTTCGGTTCACTTGAACAGATCTCGCACAAAGACACGAAGAACACCAAGAAACACAAAGAAATGACCACGAAAAACACGAAATACACGAAAACTAGAAAGTGAAGTCGCGGTCTTTCGTGTTTTTCGTGGTATGAACTGAACGGTTACGAAAAACTTTAGAGGCGTGTGGCTACCCGGTTCGGGTGGTCCGCCCGCGATTGTGCTCGGGGTCTATCGTGTTTATTAGGATTGATTCGGCATGCGCAAAAAAAGACGATTCCAAGTGCATTTGTCGACATTAGTGAGCCTTTCTCTACTGTGCGGCGCTTTAATGCCCTTGGAAATAAAAATGTGGCGAGGGGTGTGGACTTCCACTTTTATCGAATCTTTACAAACAAAAAAAGATTTAATAATCGATCGAACATTAAACTCAATCTAAGCAGAAACCCGTAGTTTTTCCTCTTCGGGATCGAGTTCCCAGCGCGGCCAAAGGCGCTCGACCATGGCCAGCGGGGCTTGATTGACGCGGGCCAGAAACTCCCGGCACGCTGCATGAAGCGCTT
>JBBRQD010000139.1:0-13112 GCA_038227045.1 Planctomycetota bacterium | reverse complement strand
ACCGACGCCGCCACTCCGCACGCCGAACCGCCCACCGTGCCTGCTGTCCGCACTTGCCTCGCGCCATGAGTCTTCCTCCTCACGCGCGTTGTAGCAGATGACCGGCTGTGTTGGGTAGATGTACTTCACCGGAGGGATACTCGTGCGTATTCAAGCCCCGTAGAGCTGCCGTCACTATTCTTGCTGTCGGCGAACATGCTCGGCAAGGGCCGCTTTTGCGTACAAGGGCAATGCTATGGCGTTCTTGGCCGCCAGTGACTTCAGATTGGTATGATCGGATACCTCATCATCGCCCAGCCAGACGATCTCCAAACGGCGATGATCCTTCAACGCGATGTGTGTGTAGTCGGTTGGCTCAGCCCAGTAGCAGCTTCTGCAAATCTGCGGCTGTCTACCCTCTCGCCAGTTGTCACAATGTTCGCACGACCACGACTTCGACCGCTGACAGGAACCGCAAAGAAGCATGTATTCTTCCGAAGGACGTTTCCCGTCAGATGACTCGCCGGCAATCTGATATGGGACTCGATGGTCGATCTGAAGGTATCGCGGCTCGTAGGGTGTCGAACAAAGCGCGCACTTTGCCTCGTATTTCTTGATCAATATTTCCTTGAAGCCTTTGGCAAAGGCTCTGCGTCCCTGGAAGCGATCACCGCGAATTAGCGATGGATCGCCGAACATATAGACTGCCATTTGTCGACCAGTCTTTCGCCTTCCGGTCGTCTTTGCCAGCGGGACACCGGCGTCTTTCACATCTCGCGCCGCGCTCGCTGCGTCGGTCAGACCGTACACAGTTTCCAATTCCTCCGTCGAAACGCTTCCGTGTTTGAGGATGTGATTGACGAGCATTTTCCCTCGCCTGGTTGTCACTTTCGCGACCGCGGCAAGCAGTTCAGCCGAGTAATGGATCTTGGCCATTTGTGTTCCTCAGAATAAAAGGAGTTCTTCCGAGGCACTCGCCGGCTGAAGCAATAATCGCGGCAGGCGCTCGACACGCATCAACAGGCTTTCTGAAACGTAAAGAGATTCGTACGTAACACCGTCCCTGCCTAGCAGGGTTTCCTGTGTCGATCTCCCGGCCTTAACTTCAAACAGCCTTAACTGCAAAGAGGCCGGGAGTCGCTGCCCATAAATCTTGTCACCGACGCGGCCGTCATACGAGATGATGAGGGAAAGTTCACGCTTCACGAGTTGTTGCAATCCATCGCAGAACTCATCAAAATTCATTCCCTTTACATATCGGCTGTCGCGCTCGCCGCTCGTCCCCTGATACGGAGGGTCGAGGTAAATGACATCGCGATCATCGGCGTCTTGGAGGGTGTCGAGGTAGCTGGCGTTTAGCACGCGTGTTTTGCCGGCAAAAATCTTCGCGGCACGCAAAATGTTGTCCCGCATTGTGTCTGGCCGGGCGCCCCGCCGTCGGTGGTCAGCCGTGTTATTGAAGTCGCCGTTCCTGTTGTAACGAATTGCAGCCTTCACACACCGGGCGAGGAGGTATAGAAACAGGGCCGGTTGAGGATTTATATTGAACGTTCGTCTTACATCGTTGAAATGATCTCTTCCAACGCGCTCCTGCTCATTCCATAGCCGCTCGTACTCGTCCGCCAAATCGTGTGGCGAATCAATTATTGCCTCCCATAAGATTGCGATGGGTTCGTGTAGATCGCCAATGACAAAGCGGCTCGCCATCGAGCAGGTCGCAGCGCAGAGGCTAACGGCGGCAGAACCGGCGAAAGGTTCGTAAAAGGTCCTGATGCCTTTAGGGATGCACTCACAGATCGTGGAAGCGAGCCATCGCTTGCTCCCCTGATACGGAATCGGATGTGGCACGTTACCAGCAGTTCGCATCGTTATTCCAGTTTAGCCAAATACTGGGGGCGTGCACGAAACTTTTGGAATTCCGTGACACACGGCGCATTCGGACCGCACACGATTCACGAACCATTCAATGCGACTCTCTCCGGCAGCATCAAGCTCACGTCGTAGAAGCGCTGCACTTTGAAGATTCCGGGACAGCCATTACATTCATTTACGTGCAAAACTATGCGCTATCTATCCCGGATCTCCGCCGTGAACTCCTTGCCAGATGCTAAAATGGAATCACATCATCAACGAGCACTCTCAAAACCGGTAACTTCTTTTTCGCCGCACTGGCGGACTGGCTTTGCCGTTCACGTTTCTTCAATCGCCGGAACTCCGTTCGCGCTCGCGCTTGTTCTGCCGAGACTTTCTTGTGGCAGACGAAGCACAGGGTTCGGTAATTCTCCAAGCCGCATTCTCCCCCGCCCTCCACGACGGATTGAATGTGGTGGGCTTCCCAACAACTGCTGAACTCGACGGCGTCCGGATAGGAACCTTTACCGCGGCGCTTTACGTTCGTCCAACCCTCCGCACGCAATGTGGCAACGATCATCGGATGATGGTCATCAATAACGGATGCAGCACATCAGCCTTCAGCCGTGCCAACGCAGCATCCATTTGGCCCGCATTCACGCCGCACTCCGCACAGATGCCGTGGTCTCTTTCAAAGAGCAGCGCCCGGACGAATGAGCCTTGTGATGTTGTCAAATAATACTGCAGGCATGCTTCAGAACACCAATGCCGTTCCATCCCCGGACAGGGCCTTTTGCAGTGCCGGCAGAGATAATACCCGAACTTATCTTGTCGGATCGGAGGCAGTGTTTTCCAGCGCATCACACTCATGCGTCATACCTGGCTTGATTGCGAGAACTCACCCGTAAATAGGCAATAAAGGTAATTGAACGGCACTCACGTCGCCGCTTGAAATACTTTTACTTCCGCTTCGTAAAGACCGACATGCGCGGTGGACCACTTTCTCTGTTTTGTCTGAAAATCCGTCAAGTCAGCGCGAACGGTTCCGGGAAGCAATTCTTCTATCGCCATGAAGCGATCGTTCTTTTTCCATTCAAAGCCCATGGGTTGCCGTACTTTATTGGCGATCGTAACGATTTCGCCAATGGCCTCGTTTAGCCCCTTGGTTGTCATTGCGAAATACCACACGTCGGGTGCGACTTTGACAAAGGCGCGAAAGAATGGGTGCTCCAGGGCGAAGAAACGCCGGCAGTAATAATAGGCGGTGCCGACCGGCTTATTGGTAAGCGTGGCTTGATCGGGGGACGATGCTTTCTTCCAGGCAGTCTGGGAAATGTCCAGTTCGAACTTCGCTTTCTTGGGCGCCTTCTTCCTTTTTTTTACTTCCGCCGCCAGCGAATCTTCAAGTTCAATTGCCCAAACCGTCAAGCTTCTGTATTCGACATCCCGATCTTCATCCGTGTGCCAGTATCCAATCAACGCACCGGGATTCTTGCCTGCGCTTTCGTAAGTTAGATAATCCCCGGCACCGTTGGTAAAAATGGGGAGCCATGTTTTGGCAAAAGACCTCGTTATTTCTGCCTTTGGATCGGACAGGTATTGCCAGGCCGCAAGTGCTTCCGCAGCCGACATGGGAGTCCGATTGTTGTCTTGCGACAGGCTCTCCACTTTCGATTGTCCGTCGTGCCAGCGAAAAAATGCCAGAAGGTCCGCAGGAAGTTTCTTCCCGCCGAAGCAGGCGTCGGATAGTGGTTTCAGCGCGGCATCACTAGCACCGGGCTTTAGTGAGGCGAAGGCGTCCGGATCGGCGTCTTTTAAGAGCGTGTCAATGCGCGAGAGCCGTTCCGCAAGTTCGCCGGCGGCAGGCTGCGCTTGAGCAACCGGAACCTTCTCGCCGCCCGCCGTCAGAAGGTATCCTTTCTTTGTTTTTTCTTCGATCAATTTATGGTACGCAGATTGTGCCTGCGACGAACTCTCGAATGATTTCGTCGTCGATTGGCCGGCAGCGCCGATGCGGCCGTAAGTGGTAACGACGTCGCTGCCTTTCAATGTAATTTCCCAGAATTTATTGGATGCGCCTTCCGAGAATTCGTAACGAGGCATACGGATCCTTTCTGAAAATTCAGGCTTTGTCGTGCGGAAATCACCACGCACGTTTTCCCGGTTTTCGCGTTTGAGTCAAGCAGAGTTATTCGCAGTTGAGAATGCATGTTGCATTGAGATAAGGGGACAGTGCACCCCATCACTTCCGGCGCAACCAAGTATCCAGAAACTCAAAAGTCCCCACCCCATAAATCGTATGCGGCCCGGCGAACCATTCGATGCGCGCGCGCTCCGGCAGCTTCAAGTTCACGCCGTAGAAGCGCTGCACTTTCGCAAATTCCCACGCCACCGCTTCGTCCGGCGCGACGCCGTCCAGGTGCCCGCGTTCGACCATGAACGGCCGCGGCGCGATCAGCATCGCCATCTCCGCGTAGTTGAACGTCGAACCCAGATCCCACTCGAAAATTTCGTACTCCTGCTTGTTCGCGTAGGTGTAGCGCTTGGCAAACGTCGACGTGGACGCGTTCTTCCACACCCACTCGTTGAAATCGCCCGAGCAAATCGACAGCGCGTAATCCGTCACGATTGCGGGGACGCGCATCGCCGTCTTGCCGCCATAGCTCAAGCCGTAGAATCCGATCCGTTCCGCGTCGGTCTGCGGCAGTGTTTTCAGCCAATTGACGATCTGCTGATGCTGCGGGACGATGATTGAAAAGAGAGTCTTTCCCAGCGGGATGGCTTTGCGCTGCAGCGTGCGAAAGCGGTCCTTGAAAATGTACGGGTTCTGGGGCGCGAACGTGATGTAGCCGCGCTCGGCGAGTTTCGTCGCGAAATCGTGATAGTACTTGCTGTCGCCTTCCGTCACGTCCGAGGGACGGCCTTCCAAGCCATGCTGGCAGACGACCACCGCCCGCCGCTCACCCTCTTTGATGCCCTTGGGAACGGTCAGCAATCCGTATGCAAAAACGTCGTCGAAGACATCCAGCACCACTTCGTAACGCGTCCATTGATCCGACTCCGCAACCTTGCGCGTCCGGGCGTTCGCCGGTTTCATTGGGCTATCGAAGCGGCCGATGGTTTCGTCATAAAATTTGCGGCGAAATTCAGCGCCGACCTTTTCAAATTCGGCGGGCGACTTTCCCGCCGCGTCGATCAGTGGTTTCACAAACGCCTCGCGCGTCACCA
Organism: Planctomycetota bacterium; assembly: GCA_038227045.1. Classification (GTDB taxonomy): domain Bacteria; phylum Planctomycetota; class SZUA-567; order H5-PLA8; family H5-PLA8; genus JANXLS01. The sequence continues at coordinate 8,054 of JBBRQD010000139.1, read as the reverse complement.
CCGATTCGCGCAGCACCGCCTGATTGTGACGGTCGATTTCATTGAACTGTTCCAATTGCCGCACGGCCGCGTCGAACGATTTGCGAAGATATTGCGGCAATTGAACGGGAACGGTGGCAGGTTCACGCCTCGGTAGTTCCCAAGTGCCACTTACCAATGCAGCCACGAATTGCCCAACTGGAGGATCGCCGGGGAGGACGCCACCCTGATAAATGAATCTGCGGTCTCCGGCTGCAGAGATGCGGCCCAATTCGCGTTGAATCTCGTCCATTGTAGGTGTGCGGATTTGCGCGGGCGCTCCGTTTCCGCCGATCCATGTCCGTTCCGGTGCCTTCAATGCGCTAATCAAAGCTACGCGCCCGAAAAGCATCGCGGCCAGTTCGGCGTCGCCGAATTCGGTCAGTTTGCCGAAGACGTTTCGGTCAATCGGTTCTTCCCACATTCGTTCGCGGGGGCCGAAATAACCGCTAACCCAGACTGCTCCGATGCGCGGGTCAAGTGCGCCCGCGTACAAAGCCAACATGCCTCCGTCACCGTAACCGGCGATGGCGATCTTGTGTTTTTTGGGAACTCCATTCTGATCATGGATAACGCTGGCGAACCAATCGACGAGGGCCAGCACCTTTTGCAGTTCGTAACCAATCAAATGCCGCCCCAATTCGAACGCCGAGCGGTTCAGATATTCACGATGCGCGAGCCCCTTCGAATCGACCTCGCGATCGATCAGCACCGGCACGACAACGCGGCAGCCCGCTTCGGCCAGCAACCGCGCGTACTGCGACTCCGCCGCCACGCCGGGCGTCAATCCAGCGATCTGCTCCGGCGTCTGATCGCAATGCGGAATCGCCACCACGTCGGCAACCGGTTCGCGTCCCGTCGGCACCAGCAGCAAGCCTTCGCCATGAATGGAGACAATGCGCCGGTCCGGCTGCGGATCCAACAGCACGGGCCAGCGAATGGCAAAAATCTCGTAGCCTGCGGCCTTGCCGACAAGCGCCGGTTGATCGGTCGTGGCCAGCAATTCCGGCGCATCAAACGGCACGCGCGCATCGCGAACACCGAGTATGTGCGCCAGACGCAGCCGGTTCGGTTCGATGGATTTGTTGTAGGCCTCCGCCGATGAAAAATCGCGATGCCAATGCGCCGCGCGGCGCTCGACAGATTTATCAAGTTCCCTCAGCAAGAAACGATCGATTCCATCGACCATCAGCGAGGCCATATCGCCATCCGGAGTAAACGCCTGTGTGCCCGGAAGCGCCAAAACCTCGCCAGCGGAAGCGCTCGCCGCCAGTAACAAGACCAAAATAACCGGCAATCGAACAGGGTTCTTCCCATCATTGGAACTGGACACAGTCATCGTTCAATCCTCCAGTGCGCGTCAAGTTGCATACAACTGTTTACATCAATCGTGATAATCTGCTTAAAACAATTCGAAGTATCGGGGTAGTATTGAAGACTCATATTAAGGGGAGGGCATGTCTATGAAATGGATGATAAACGCGTTTCTTTGCGCGCTTTGTTTTTGTTTTGTGGCTCGCGCCGAAGAGAACGTACTTGCGCCTGCCATACCCAGTCCGAGCGTCTTCTCCCAGGCATCCGGCGCCGGGGCGCAGGCCCTGAATGCGACGGTGGTCGAGTTGTTGCGCAAACAAAAATATGCCGAGGCGGAGAAACTGCTGGAAGATGCCTCGAAGACCGACCCGACTGCCGATGTGTTCTATAATTTGTCGTGCGCTCAGGCGCTGCAGAACAAGACCGACGCGGCGCTCGACAGTCTCGCGAAGTCGATCGAGAAGGGCTTTCGCGACGCGGCGCACATCGAAACCGACCTCGATCTGAAAAGCCTGCACGGCAACGAGCGTTTCGCGAAATTGCTCGTCGCGGCTCGCGAACCCGCCCCGAAAACGCCCAGCATCAGCGCCACGCCGGCGATGGTCAAGGACGGGATTGCGATGGTGGACGAGAAGAACACCGGGTGGGACGCCGAGCGGCGCGTGCTATTGCCGCAGTTTGAATTCGACGCCGCGGACCCGCGTAAAAGCAAGGATGCCGCAGTGGGACAGGGCAAGGCCGGGGAATCGATTCGGCAGTGGCAGCACGAGGGAACCGCCGCGGGATTGTTCGGCGTGCTCTACGACAATCACGACGGCGATCACAGCCCCATGAACGCGGCCGATTTTCCGCAACTGGCGTTTGTGAGGTACTCGGCAGTAGCAAAAAAGTACAGTGCTCATTACGGCTTGCAGCACACGCTCTTTTTCAGCCAGCCGCTGATCGGCAATTCGTCCACGGCGCTGACCAACGGACCCTTCTGGCGTTCGCAAACACGCATCGGGCAAGTCAATCCGTACGCCATTTCCATGCAGGCGCAGCATTACCTGTCGAACCAACTGTACTTTTACCCTGAGCACCGCGACTACGATCCCGGGCGAAATGGAACGGGCGACGGTTACGGCGACACATTTCCCGCGAATACTCCTTATGTTGTCACCAGCCAGGGATCGTCGGGTTCGGACCAGGTATTCCTGCGTGCGTTTGCATGCGCCATCGCGGCGATGCAGCCGGCGACGCAAGCGGCGGCCGTTAAAAACAACCTCCTGGCCCCAACACTGCAGATGGTTTTCCGCGCCTCGAACAAACGCGTCGCAACGCCCGAAGACTACCTCACTGGAAAAGCACACCCCATGGTCTTTCAGGGCGAAGAGATCGGCGTCGAGAAAATGATCAAAATGGCTCACGACCTCAAGCCCGACGAGCTTCCACCGTTAGTCCAATTGAAAGTCGTCAAGGAAGAAGCGCCTCGACACGGAATCGATTTTTTCGATCTGGCATCCAGCCAAACTTTATTCAATACGCCCTGCGCCATCGCGTGCATTTTTCGGTCCACTGCTCAGGCGCAGACTCTGACGGTAAGTGCCGCGGGCAGCCGCGATGCCAATTCTCGTCCGCTCACATTTCGCTGGGTTTTACTCCTGGGCACCGCGGCGCGCGTGAAGATTGAGCCTAGTAAGGAAAATGGCGCGGAAGCAACCTTGACAATTCAATGGCACGAGCGCTTTCCACTTGAGCCGGATTCAAAGATGGAAAGCAACCGCGTGGACATCGGCGTTTTCGCGCACAACGGCGTCAATTGGTCCGCGCCCGCGTTCGTTTCATTCTACTGCCCGGACAGCGAGACACGGAAGTACGACGCCAAAGGGCTGATCGAAAGTGTGGAATATATTTCGCGGGCAGAGGGCGGAAACTATGCCGATCCCGCAGTATATACCGCGCGCGACTGGCGCGACGACTATCGCCGGGACGCTCAGGGAAGAATCTGCGGATGGACGCGAACGCGCAAAGGCGTCACGGAGGACTTCAATGCGGACGGAATGCTGATTCTTGAAAAAGACGCGGCAGGACGTGCAAAAAAGGCGCGCGCGGTCCGGTATATCGCGCACCCCGTAAATGCGAATACATCGCCCAAACTTGAGACGCAACCTTTTGGCGAGGAAATTATCTACACTTATGAATCCGATGCCGATCTGATCGGGCGCCCAGAGAAAAAGTAGTAACCGGCGCGAGAAGGTGTTGAGTCGTGACGAAGCGGATGCAAGAGCCGTTGCGGTTGAATTTAGGGGATGTTTGATGTTGATTCCAATTCCAATTGGTATCCGGGTTCAGGCTTCGGTCGTGGCGGAGCGTCGGGCGGAGGCTGTTTGTCCGTTTTGTCAGACCGCATTCCGCATCCAGGATTGGGTCAGCGCGTCGGGGCAGAACTTCAGTGTACTTGGGATTCAGCAATCAAAGGTGGCCTCACAGGCTGCGGCGCAGGCAGTTCAGGAGCTCGAGCGACGGGCCGCGCACTTGAGCCCCGTTCCTTGCCCGGGATGCGGGAAATTTCATCCCGCGATGCACGAAGGCCGGGAGTTGCTTGCTGACAACCGCTTTTTTTCTCGTGGATGGTCGTCCTCATCGTCGGGCAGTCGGGGTGCATTTGCTACTTGATTAATCGAGAGGAGATCGCGTTTACCGAGACACTAATCGTGGCGGGATGCGGTGTTGTGGGACTGATAATCCTCTGTATTTATTTTCGAAATGATCTGACGCTCCCAAAAGTTCCTGTCGAACGACTTCCGCACGATCCAAATCGGCCTGAGTTGGCATTTTCATTGCGCTTCGGGGATGGCGAATGGTCCGACTTTGTCCGCGTAGAGGCGGTCGACCGGTGGTAAATTACGGTGCGCCTGAAGACGGCGGTACTCGGCCGCCCTTTTTCAAAACCCTGTTACGGTTTGGTTGCTTTCTGCCCGGGCACTAAACCCCTATTACCAATGCGTTCCTTGCTCAGCGCGATGTCGTCGATCCAGGCGACAAATCCTTTGCCGGCTTCTCCGGCCGGCTGATAGTTATTCCAGCCGAACGAGAGGCTCTCGAAGACTTCAGGTATCTCCGCGCCCGCGAAATTACCCGCGCCTTTGCTGAAGGCGACATCTTTCACTTCCTCGCTGTTGATGAAAAACCGGTAAGATTGTGTAGCATAATCCACGTACCATTCCGCCAGAGTCCACTCATCCGAATAATGGTAATTATATTTGCTACCCTTCGCAAACTCCGGGCGCTTTCTGGGCTGGACGTTGTAGAGATATTGATGCGTGCCTTTGGGGCCGAGCACGGTGTCCACGACGCGGACTTCGATGGGATCTTTGGCCAGCGGACTCTGCGCCGAACCCGCGACGAGAGTGGAATGGATGACGGGAAAATTGCCGCTCCCCTGGGGCACTGGCGCGGGCAATTGAACCTTAAAATAGAGCCGGCCCCAGTGCTGTCCCCCCAGCGCGGCAACCACGTCGCCTTTCAGCGTGATCCGCCGCGCGCCATTGACAGACGCCTCCATCCGCAGCGATTTCTTGCCACTGTGAGCAACGTCATCCACAACGCCCACCGCTCCGGATTTGGTAAATCCCTTCGGAATCTCACCCACCGGAGTCGCTTCAAAATCCACCTCAAGCAGCAGCTTGGCGGAACCGATGGGCGGGTCAAAAACGAGTGTCTTAGTCTCTGCCTCATGGGCGAGTGAGACGGCCAATGTAACTGCGAGCACGGCGCGCGATGTTTGAATCGTCATGAGATTTCCCGGTGCAGGATTTGGTTTTGAAAACAGATATTTTCCGCCGCGGCGGCATTCCTCAATCCCCAACATACCCGCAAGTAACAGGATCCCTCTTCTTCGGCGCGGGCATCAATTGCAGATCAACAGCCCAATCCAACAGACGCTGGTGCCACGTGCCGAAAGGGATGCCCTTGCGGGGCGAGATCGCTCCGGCGTGCTGGCCTGCGCCGTAAATATGCATTTCGATATTGAGCGGTTTGGGCTTCATCGATTTACCTATTTCGAAGAGCGCGTTGTAGAATTCGACCGTCTGCTTGGCGTGGAAGACGTCTCCTGTTCCGGCGCAGACAAGGAACGTCGGCGGCGGGTTTGGCGGAATCTTGCTCAGGTTCAGCGAACCTGGAACCCAGCCGGGATAGACGAGTACGATCCAGTCCGGACGCGAACTAACGCGGTCGATCGGATCGGCCGCGTCGGCCTGGCCTGCATCGAACGTCAACGCGATGCGGGCGGTCTGTTCGCCCCCGGCGGAGAAGCCTAAATGGCCGATTTTGCTCGGATCGATGTTCCACTCTTTGGCATTGGCCCGGACCACGCGCACGGCGCGCTGCGTATCGAGAAGCGCGTCGGTGGCGGAACTATAGGGCTTCAGGCGATAGCGATGCACAAAGCAGGAGACGCCCAGCGAATTGAACCAGGCGGCGATATCGGTGCCTTCCGATCCGACATTACAAGTGGAGTTACCGCCGCCGGCCGCCAGAATAACCGACATGCCGTTGGCCTTTTCAGGCGGCGCGAGGTAAAGCTCGATGGAGGGGTTGTGGATATTGATCACGGACGCAACGCGGGTGCCGCCCATGTTAAACGTTTCCTCCTGGTCGGCTCCTTTAAGCAGTTTGAAACCCGGATAGCCGGGCGGAAAGAGCGTGACAACTTTATGCCCGGCCATCAGCGGTTTGGGTTCGACGAGCTTGACGTCCGGCGCGGCGGGCTCCGGTGGTGCCGCGGGTTCGCCCGCCGTCGCGGCTCGATTGGCGAGTAGATTGACGACCATTAGTGCGACAAGAGCGAAGAGTTTCATGGATTCCTCGGTTGATCCCATTCCGCGATTCGGTGCAGTCTGAGTGACTACACCGAATCGCGCTCTGTGCCTTATCCACGAACTCGATACTCCACGCAAGCAGGCGTTTATTGCCCCACAATGATCATCCAGCCGACACCGAAGCGGTCGGCGCACATTCCGAATTTCGACGAAAAGAAAGTCTTGGCCAGCGGCATCTGCACCTGGCCGCCCGCGCTCAAAGCCGCAAAAACCCGTTCGGCTTCGGCATCGTTGGCCGCGGTGATCGACAGCGCAAAGCCCTTGAAATCAAGCTGGCCCCCGCAGCGGCCATCGGAGGCCATAATTGTCGTTTCGCCAATGCGGAAACTCATGTGCATCACTTTGTCGCTGCCGACGCCCGAACACATGGCCGGATCGGGGCTGTCCTTGAAACGCATGAACATGACTTTTTCCGCGCCGAGCGTTTTGCGGTAAAACTCAAACGCTTCTTCGCAACGGCCCTCGAAAAATAGGTAAGGCTGGACTAGCATGGCGGTCTCCTTTTCTGGGGTTGGGTGATGACTTATTTTACTGCGCATTTACCATTTTTCAATTTCCATTTCCTTCGGTTTATTCTCAGGCTTCAGCGTGTTTCAGGTAATGGAAAATGAGCAATGGTAAATGGAAAATGGTAAATCATTTCAACGCCGTCTTCACGCTTTCGCAAGGTACTCGGCAAGCTGATCAAACGTTCCGTTCCAGCCCATAGTCATGCCATCACGCCCGGCATCGAAGGTCTTGCGTTCTTCTTCCGTCGCATTCAGCGGTGCCCATTTAATGGTAATCGTCGTCTTGCCTGAATGTTCGACGAACGTCGTCGTCGAAAGCATTTCCGCCGGCCAGGTCGGGCTCATCGGATGGCGGGTCAGACCGCCTTTTTCATCGGAGAAGGAATTGACCAGCACGATCCGTTCCGGTGGCACGATTTCGCGAAACACGAATTTGCCCCACATGTCCTGTCCGTCAGCGGAACGCAGACAGTAAAGAAAGACGCCACCCGTGCGAAAATCCAGCGTGGCGGTGGGCATCGTGAAGCCTTTCGGCCCAAACCATTGCATCAGTCGCTCACGCTCGGTCCACGCTTTCCATACGAGTTCACGCGGCGCATTAAAGACGCGCGTGATGACGAATTCATGAACTGTGGTGCTGGTTAAGTCATTCTTTTTTTCGTTCATTCTTCCTCCTCCCCTTTTGTTTGTTGTTCGTTTAGCCCTACGGAGTGAGTGCCTACAGGCCTTTATCAATTTTGTTTGACCACGATCGATTTTCAAATTCGAGAAATCTATTCGGGTCCGTCGACAGTATCACTTTCGAAACCAGAAACCTCAATGGATTCAAACGTTCTTCTCCTATACTTCGAAGGTACTCGTCAACCACAGCGGCTTCGATAGTAATTTTCCCCGATCCGGCCCAGTGCCGATCCTCTCCATTCATCTTGATACCGGAGATCCAGTAACTCTCGCCCGTCTCTATATCGTAGTGGTTTCCACCGATCACCCGTTTGCTACGCTTGAACGCCTTCCCATTAAAGTAAACGGTTCTACCAGACCGTGAGACCTGTACGCGACCGATCCACGCAGGGCCTTTGTCATTCTGCTCAGTTTTCAACTCAATGTAACGAATCGTTGATAATTGGCTGCTCATGTCACCCTCGCTCGAACAGCATGAAAGATCGGAAACAAATGTTGGCAAAAGAGAGTAGCCCGGAGTAATATCAAGAGGTAGCCGTTCACGATGCTAACGCGGCAAGAAACGCTACGGATTAGATTGATGCAGGAAGCAAATGCGGTGCACTTTCACCGGTGAAGTAGGCTTGGACGGCATCTCGAATAAAATGGAAGGCTGAAACGCCTTGCTGGT
>JBBRQD010000138.1:0-13242 GCA_038227045.1 Planctomycetota bacterium | reverse complement strand
GCGCGGTTTGCGCGGATCGGGAACCTGCTTGAAGGCATCGAAAAGCGAAATTTCAGCGGCAACACTCATTTTTCTGATCTCCTTTGAATAGAAGATCGGCTATTTCTCTACGAAAAATGAGGACTTTTGAAAGGCCCTGTTAGAGAGAGGCCACTTTTTTCATTGCCGCGTCGAGTGCTGCGTTAACAATTTCCCTCAGCGGGGCGCCCGATTGTATTGCCAATGCGCGGCATTCGTCGTATTCGGGATGCATCGATCTTATCGCGCCTTTCCAACGGCCTATTTTGACGTTCGCTTTTCCGTATGGCGTTTCCACGGAAATCGTTTCGCGTTCGAGCGTGAACCGTTGCAGCTTTTCGTAGCGCACTCCGAACGTCGGCGATTCTTTGAAAAAAATCTCGGTTAGCGCGTTCAATTTCTTCGGATCGGCAAGCGCCGTGACCAGCGTGCCGGGGCGATTTTTTTTCATTTGAATCGGCGTAAAAAAAACATCCAGCGCTCCGCCGGCAAAGAGCGCTTCGGACAAATAGCCCAGCACTTCCGGCGTGGCGTCGTCGATGTTCGCGCGGATTTCGACGATTTCGCCGCCGCTCTCTTCACGCTGCCGGCTCGATTCTTCGGCGCTGTCCATCGTGCCTAGAATCGCGCGCAGGACATTTGGGACCTGCTGAGTCTCGCGTGAACCGGCTCCGTAGCCGATTTTGTCGATACGCATCGTGGGCACCGCGCAAAAAGTGGATGCCAGCGCCGCCACCAGAGCCGCGCCCGTGGGTGTGGTCAATTCTTTTTCGACCGGCGTGTCGCGCAGCGGCATGCCCTTTACGATTTCAAGCGTTGCGGGTGCGGGAACGGGCATGAGTCCGTGATCGCATTTCACGAACCCGCCTCGCCCCAACGCCAGCGGCCCGCACCAGACTTCATCGACGCCAAGCAACTCCAATCCCGCGCACACGGCCACGAAGTCGATGATGCTGTCGAGCGCCCCCACTTCGTGAAACGCGACGTCGTCCGGTGCCATGGCATGGATGCGCCCTTCGGCGTCCGCGAGCTTCTGAAAGGCCGCGACGACGTTTGTCTTGACGCGTTCGCTTAGACTCGAATTTTGGATCAGCGTCTTGATCTCGCGAAAATTGCGGCGCACCGGTTCCGGTGGCTGAGCGGTTGATGGCCCATGATCCGCGTGCGCATGATCGTGGCCGCCGTGATCGTGGCCGTGCGAATGCTCATCTGGCTGTGCACTGCCGTCCGGCGGGGAAGGGGGGGCATCGAATTCTCTTTGCAATGCGCCACCGATTTCGACATCGAATTTGACGGCGCTCATCGCGCCGCGAAACACACGTTTGGAACTGAGGTGGTAGCCGCCGAGTTCGAGCTTCGAAATCTCATGCGCCAGCCGCGCCAGGTCCACACCGAGATCAAGCAGCGCCCCGGCGAACATGTCGCCGGAGATACCGGAGAACGGATCGAGAAAGAGGATGCGCTTTGGGGCAGTCATGATGTCACTCAAATCGAGTAATCGAACGCGGGGTTGAAGCCCATGACTTCACGCACTTTCGCGCCAATGTCCGGCGCGCGCATGAAGGTTTCGCCGATGAGCACGGCGTCGAGCCCGGCGTCCTGCAAGCGCCTGATATCCGCGTTTGTGCGAATGCCCGATTCGCTGACCAGAATCAATCCTTCGCGTTGCCGCGCGGGGATTTTTTGCAGCAGCGCGAAGGTCGTGTCCAGATTTGTTTCAAGCGTCTTCAAATTTCGATTGTTGATGCCAATAATGCTGGCGCCGCTTTTCAAGGCCATTTCCAATTCGGCTTCGTCGTGCACTTCGACCAATGCATCCAGCCCTTCGCCTTCCGCCGTTTCGCGGTAATCGCGCAGGCGGATTTCGTCGAGGCAGGCGGCAATCAATAGAATGGCGTCCGCGCCGTAGCGTTCGGCTTCGACAATCTGGTATTCGTCGACGATGAATTCTTTGCGCAGAATGGGCAGTTTCGCGACATCGCGCGCCTGGACGAGGTACTCGATCGAACCCTGAAAATATTTCTCATTGGTCAGTACGGAAAGCGCCGCGGCGCCATTGTGCGCATAGGCGTCGGCGATCAGCGCGGGATTGAAATCCGCGCGCAACAAGCCGCCGGATGGGCTGGCTTTCTTGATCTCGGCGATCAGTGCCAGTCCGGGCGCTTTCAACGCGCGGGCGAAATTGCGCAGATCCCGGCGGCGAGTCGGCATTTCGCGCAACACATGCAACGGGCGGGTCTGTTGAATGGCATCGATTTCGTCGCGTTTATGATCGCAGATTTCAAGCAGCACATCGGTGGGCGGAACGAGGCCGGTTCCGGTTGCAGCACTGGCCGCACTGCCTTTGTCTTTCTCTTTGCGGAATTTTTCTTCGATGCGTTTGACCTCGTCGTGAACGTGTTGACGAATGCGTTCGATGAGCGGATCGGGGAGACTGGTCTGGTCGAGTTGCTGCGACGGAACGCGCTGGCCGCCGGACGCGACTACGCGGCCCGGAATGCCCACGACCGTGGAGTTCGGCGGAACGGCGTGAACCACGACTGAACCGGCGCCGATCTTCGAATTGCGGCCGATCGCGATGTTTCCCAGCACTTTGGCGCCCACGCCGAGCAACACGCCTTCTTCAATCGTCGGATGGCGTTTGCCCGACTGTTTGCCCGTGCCGCCCAGCGTGACCTGATGGAGCATCGTGACGTTGTCGCCTATCTCAGCCGTCTCGCCGATGACCACGCCGTGAGCGTGATCGATGAACACGCCGCGTCCGAAGATCGCGCCGGGATGGATGTCGCAACCAGTCAAAAAGCGCGCGAGAAAATTGAACAGCCGGGCAGGCGTACGCAAGCCAAGCTTGTATAAGGGGTGTGCCGCAAGCCGGTGAAAATTCAGCGCCCACCAGCCGGGATAGCAAATGCAGGCGATCCAGCCTTCCGCCGCCGGATCGCGTTCGCGAATCGCGCGCAAATCGGCAACGATCGCGCCGACCACGCTGGGCGACGTTACCGCCGTCAGCAGCGCAACCAAAGCGAATGCAGCCGCAACCGATGCGGGAATGACACAAATCGCCAGCAGAATATATGAAATTGAATTTTGGAAACTCGGCATGATCACATTAAGCATACATGGCTCGGCCCAACGGTCAAGCCGCATGGTTTTTATGAGTGCGGCAAAACACGCACGACAGAATCCCGATAACGCGGTAAAAATGCGCTTCTCTATGATCGTCTTCTTAAAGGCGGGAAAGCTCGGACATGGCCAAACTTAAGCTCGATCTGCACGACATCTTCAACAAAGGCGAGCGCATCGAAGACGAACTCCATCGAATTATCAACGAAGCCGTGCAGAAACGCATCGCGCTGGTTGAGATCATTCCCGGCAAAGGCAGCGGCGTATTAAAAGAGCGAGTGCTGAAATTCTTGAATCAAAGCCATGTCAAAAAGCTCTATCACCGCGTTGAAAAAGACAGCAAAAACTTCGGGCGAATCTTCGTGCACTTCCGATTCCAATAACTTTAACAGCGAAAACGGCAACGACATTTAAACATCGAATCGCGCGAATCTACGCGAATCTTCGCGGATTGCTTTTTGATGGGTAGGCTCGGATGTTCTCGGAAAATCATTGGTGACGCGATAACATCGGGTCCATGAGCACTTCAGGCACGAACTCCACGGCGCGGTTTCTTATCGAAGGGATGCACTGCGCGTCCTGTGTCAGCCGCGTCGAGGAAGCGATACGGCGTGTGTCGGGCGTGACTGAGGCGAGTGTCAGTCTTGCGGCGCGCGAAGCGTTGGTGCGTTTCGACTCCGCTTCGCCAGCGCCGCAGGCGATTCTGGACGCTGTGGCGGGCGCGGGCTATACAGCGAAAATTCCCGGCACTCAATCGGCGGCCGATTTGAGCGGTGACGATGAAATCGCCGTGTTGCGTCGGAAATTCGGTGTCGCGGCGGCGTTTGCGCTTCCTATTGCAATCGTCAGCATGTTCGAACTTTTTCCTGTCCACGACTATTCGCCGCGCAATTGGATTCTGCTCGTACTCACGCTGCCGGTCGTGTTCTGGAGCGGTTCCGAATTCTTGCGCGGTGCGTGGCTGGCATTGAAACGCGGCTATGCCGACATGAATTCGCTGGTCGCGATGGGCGTCATCGCGGCATTCGCGTTCAGTGTCGCCGCAACGGCGCGCCCGGAGTGGTTTGCGGCTGCCGGTGCGAGCGGGATGCACGGCGGCGTGCACGTGTATTTCGAATCGGCGGCGGTGATCGTGACACTTGTGTTGCTGGGCCGGTTTCTGGAAGCCAAAGCGCGAGGCAAAGCGTCCGACGCCATCCGCAAATTGATGGAACTCCAGCCCCGGACGGCTCGCGTCATGCGTGCCGGCGTGGAGACTGAAATTCCGATTGAGAACATTTTGAAGGGCGACGTGGTGGCCGTCCGTCCCGGCGAAAAGATTCCGGCCGACGGCGCGGTGCTCTCCGGGAAATCGTTCGTCGACGAATCGTCGATGACCGGCGAACCGCTGCCGGTCGAAAAGAAGCCCGGCGCGAAAGTCACGGGCGGCACGCTCAACAAGAACGGCAGCTTTCAATTTCAGGCGCTGCAAGTCGGCCGCGAAACGGCGCTGCAGCGCATCGTCGAACGCGTCAAAGAAGCGCAGGCGTCCAAGGCGCCCATCGCGCGCATGGCCGACACGATCAGCCGCTATTTTGTGCCCGCGGTGCTGGCGTTGGCGGTGGTCGCGGCGCTGTGTTGGATGCATTGGGGGCCGGAGCCGCGCTGGAATTATGCGGCGGTCGTCTTCGTCTCCGTGCTGCTGATCGCCTGCCCGTGCGCGCTGGGATTGGCCACGCCGGCGGCGGTTATTTCGGGAACAGGCGCAGCCGCGTTGCGCGGAATTTTGTTTCGAAACGCAGAGGCGCTCGAACGATTGGCCGGCATCGACACGGTCGTGCTCGACAAGACCGGGACAATCACCGAAGGTAAACCGGCCGTGACAGGCATTGCGTGCGCGGAAGGAAGCGCCGAAAAAGAACTGCTTCAATTCGCGGCGAGCATCGAAAAAAGCAGCGAACATCCCATTGGTGAAGCGCTCGTTCGACATGCGCGCGAACAGAAAATAGAGCTGCGGCCGGTGAGCGGTTTCAACGCGATCGAAGGACTCGGCATCGAAGCCACGTGCGACAATCGCGGTGTGCTCGCCGGCAGCCGGCGTTTGTTGGAATCGCGCGGAATCAAGACAGAAGTGCTGGATGCGAAAGCTGGAGAATTTGCCGCCAAAGGCGCGACATTGGTATGGGTGGCCGCCGACTCACATCTATTGGGCGTGATCGGCGTTTCCGACGCGATTAAACCCACGTCGAATGCCGCGGTAAAATTGCTCAAGGACATGGGCATTCAAGTTCATATAGCCACTGGCGACAACCGCGTGGCGGCAGAGGCGATCGCGCGCATGGCCGGCATCGACAGTGTGCGCGCCGACGTTCTGCCGACCGAAAAAGCCGAGTTCATCGCCTCGCTTCAAAAGGCCTCCGGCCCCGGCACCGCCTCTGGCCCCGGCACCGCCGGACGTCGCGTAGCGATGGTGGGTGATGGCATCAACGATGCGCCCGCGCTCGCACAATCCGACGTGGGGCTGGCGATTGGCGCGGGGACGGACATTGCCATCGAAGCGGCGGGCGTGACGCTGAAGCGCGGCGACTTGAATGACGCCGCACTGGCGATCCAAATCGCACGGCAGACGATGCGCACGATCCGGCAGAATTTATTTTTTGCGTTCGCGTACAACGTGCTGCTGATTCCTCTCGCGGCCGGAGCGTTTTTTCCGCTGACCGGCTGGCTGTTGAATCCGATGATCGCCAGCGCGGCGATGGCGTGCAGCAGCGTGACGGTCGTGGCGAACAGCCTGCGTTTGAATCGCATGAAATAGGGTCGGGGAGGCGCACGCTGGCTTTTAAGACACCCTCTAATAATCTCATTTGTCCAAAGATGAACTTGCGAAGCAAGCGATGTCGTGTAAAAGGAACCTTCGCCCGAAAAGCCACCCGCGGCGAGTTGCAGACGCACCATAAAAATGGAGAGGTGGCAGAGTGGTCTAATGCGCGGCCTTGCTAAGGCCGTGTACGCCTTACGGCGTACCGAGGGTTCGAATCCCTCCCTCTCCGTTTTATAATACTATAACTCTAATATATTCAGCCATTTAATATTCAAAGACCTGATACTAAAGGGCTTGCATTGGCGCCCGGATGTCTCTTGATGGACGTTGATGTCGCACAAATGGCTGTTAATGGGGCCTCCCGTGCTCCAATTCTGCTCCGCTATGTGCTACAATGTCTCCAGCAGCGTGAATCGCTGCTTTCAAAGGAGACCGGATCATGGCGACAGTTTCAGCAGAAAATCCTGCATCTCTCGACAGGAAGTCTTTACCGCGCGGCCTTCGTTGGCGAGGCGGCGTGCTTTGGATCAATAAAAAAATCGCGGGGAAGCGGTTCCAGTTTTCGACTGGATGCAAAGACGTGACCGCAGGACTGGCTGCCTTCGACGAATTTCTTTCGCATCATGAAGTCAAAGGAACTGCTTGGTTTGGTCAGCGCAATAACACGAAAAGGCCGGAATTGCCAAAAGGACTGTACTGGAAAGGAAATGTCATTTGGCTCTCACGCATGTCTGCGGACAAGCACTACAACCGTTCAACCGGTACGTCTGATCCGGAATTGGCCAAACAAGTCTTGTCCGAATTCAATCTAAAATCTTTTAAGGGCGAAAAACTCGGAGTCTGGGCCAAGACTAAAATTACGTTTGAGCAAATCGCTAAACGCTATTTGGACCAAGGCAAACTCCACGGGCTTCGCATCAAATCCATCACCCGATACCAGGCTGTCGCCGACCATTTTATTCGATTTCTTGCCGAAAGAGGACTGGAATCCACTGACGCCAAAAATATTTCACCTGCGTTAGTCGAGGATTATAAAGTATGGCGCGCAACGACACCCCTGAATCGAAATGGACAGGCGGTGACGGCGGACAAGCCCGCCGATTCGGCGGGTGCATCAACAAAAACGTTGCAGTTTGAAGTTCAAACCATCGGCACATTTTTCAAGCATGCGGTACGGTTGCGTCTAATCGACGAGAACCCAGTGGAGCGCACGCGCTCGATTAAGATCACATCCAAAACACCAATTTATTTGAGCGAAAGCGAACTGAAGTCGTTTTTACAGGCAGCGACGGATTTTGATCAGTGGTCACGCATGGAATATGGATCGCTGATTTATCAAATCCTTTTCATGTATCTGAAAACAGGAATGCGGCTTCAGGAGCTTCGTCATCTTGAATGGTCCGATGTGGACTTGAATCGCAACGAGATTCAAATTCGTCAAGAAAAAACAATCGAGACCATTGCGCACATCCCACTTACCAAGGAAACCGTTGCCGCATTATTGAATCTGGACTGCGCGCGCTACTCAGCTCTGTCACTGAAAGAGCGGCAAGGAATTCTTGGCAAGAGATTCCTTCCTGCAGCAGAGATTTCCGCGAGTCGCTATGAGGATTTCGGCCTCGCGAATGGCGTTCTCATTCATAAATTCACCGTCCTTTGGCACCCCAAAAGCACGGGTCGCGTGATTCCGATTTCGCCCAGTTTGCGCGTCATGCTGCTCGGACTCCCGCGTACCAGAAATCTCATCTTTCCTGACCCCAATTGCGGTGGACTGTGGCGGTTTGAAATTAACAATATCGTTAAAGCCTGTTCTAAACGCGCACAGATTACAAAGTCCCTCCATACCCATTCGTTGCGGCATACTTTTGCAACACATCTACGCCGTCGCGGGGTTGCGCTTGAAACAATCAAGGAACTGCTGGGGCACGCCGATATACGCGACACTTTGATCTACGCGCAGTTTTCACCGGAAGAAGCGCACGCTGCGATTCCGAAGATCGATTTTTTCTAGCTCACGCCATTGTTTTGGAGCCACGCGGTCGGCCAGCGCTGTTCTTCGGCATGCCCTCCCTCTTGAAATGCTCAAGAAATGCGTCACGATGAATGTGCCATGTCCGTAAGTTGGTTTGAACGATTGCGGGAATTTCGTTTCGGGATTTCATGTGGCGTAACGCGTCGATAGAGACATCGAAAAACGCGGCAACATCCGCTTCTTCCCAGATCGGTTTGGACATCAACTTAGACATAACCTGTTCGCGATCCAATGGTTTTTGTGATTCAGCAACATCCTCTCGCTCCTGCGAAAACGTCTTCCAGCGCTTTCTTCCTTGCTTTGTAGCATAGATTGATTGATTCATCGACGTGACTTCGCCGAATTCAGTCCTGACGTAGTCATCCATCTGGAGGTCCTGGCAACTATTTAGCACCTCAATTTCGCTCAACTGCAATCGATCTCTTAGTTCATGCAACCAAAAACATCGCTTTGCCGCGAGTTCAGGTGCTTTCGCAACAACTAACGCATTCGATGTTCCCGTGCACAACAATTCCAGTATTCGCATCGTGTTGTTCATGTGGTATATCTCTCCTCCTGAAACATTTTTGTTATTTTAGCACTACCGACATATCGAAGCAAAGGCATCTCAAATATGACTCTCGGATAAATTGACTAAGAGTGTGTTTCAAAACCTAATATAAATTATGTATACGTCGTGCGCAAATGATCGCGGCGGCCAGATCGTGAAAGGCTTGAAAGTGCGCTTGAGTTTTCTCATAACACAATCTGAGTCTTCGGTTGAAACCGAACCAGGTATGAGTTCACTCAACGACGTACCGCAAGCGGTCCAAGACGCCTGCTTCAGCGCAACAACCGTTGCCCAGGCAAACCGGGAAATCTAATAGTCGTCGGCCGGCGCATTGACTCATAGTTTTTGAACAGGACGGCGCGAATACACCGGCCCGGCGCGCGTCTCCGGTTCAAGCCGAGTTTTTGTTGTTGACTTGTAAGGAATTCGATCTGTCGAAACTGGGGAATATTGTAGCAGATGCGCTTTGCGGTCGACTTCAAACTCTTTCGACGGTAAACCTCGAACCATAAACTTTGAACCTTGAATGTTGAGAGGTTCACCGGGACATGCCCGATTTGCCTTGACGCGCGGTGTAACTTTGTGGGACGTTGGCTTGGCCGACGCTTCCGTTGAAGACGACGGAGACCGTAATCTTCAGGGCCATTGCTTTGACCGAGGAGTTGGTCAACCCGGAATTTGCAAGGGCGACTGCAAAGGTGCCGTTTCTCAAATTGAGTGTGAACTTCGCCTGTTGCGCCGAGACAATGCCCCGGCTTGAACGGACATGCAGTTTGAACGCCGCGCCTCCCGTGCCGGCACGGCCTTTCGAATCCAACGGCGACGCGAAGCCCACACCCGCAATGTCGATTCCGACCGAATTTTTCGCCGGATCGAAACCGTTCGGCAACGAAAGCATACCGGAGAGCGAGATTGCGTCGCGGCCGCTTGACGCGAAGTTCAAGTGCGTCGAAAGTTTCGTCACGGTCAACGTCTGCACGCCGCCGGCGAGACTCGCGCCAAAGGGCGTCGATTGGATATTGTTCGGGTCGGAGCCCGCGATGCGCTCGAAATCGTCCGAAAAGCCATCTCCGTCGCTGTCGTTTCCGATGCCGACGAGCGGCGCGTTGACTTGAATCTGGATGGTGCTGGAAATCTGGCCTCCGCGCGTATCGGACGCGGTGATCGTCGCCGTGTAAGGGCCCGCTGGGGAATAGGCATGCGTCGTATTGGCCCCGACGTCGCTCGCGCCGTCGCCAAACGCCCAACCGTATGAAATCGTGTCGCCCCCCACCTCCGAGGCTGACGCACTGAAGGCGATGGTTTGGTGGACACCCGCCGGATTCGGCACTGCCGAAGGGCCCGAAGTGAAAACCGGCGGCGGCGTCACACTGAACGAAACGCTGGCGCTTGCCGTTCCACCGCGGCCGTCGTTGGCCGTAACCGATACGTTGTAGCTTCCCGCCGCGGCATAAACGTGCTGCGGCTGTTTTCCAGTTCCCGTCGAACCGTCGCCAAAATCCCAGGCGAATGCAAACACGGTCGGCACGGCGGACGACGCCGTTACGCTGAATGTCACGGGGAAGCCGGCCACACCGGGCATCGGGGTTCCGGTGGGTGCAACCGAAATCGTGGGCGGCGTGGTCACAAGAATGGGCAGCGTTGCGGTGAAGTTGTTGGTCGCATCGACGACGGTGATGGTCGTTGTTCCCAAGCGGGGGAAGGTCGCCATGAAGATACGCGAACCGTTATCGCCCGGCAAAAATTGATAGTTTGACGGAATAACGGCATTGGGGTCATCGCAGGAAATTGCAACGTTGCCCGTGTAGCCTGGAAACGTCGAGCCGCACATATCGACGCCCGCAATGCTGAACGTGAATTGAATGCCTGTATCGACAACCGGCGGGCCGTTTACCGTGATGCCGGTGAGTGTCGGGTTTTGCGCTGACACGCAGAAAAAATGAGCCGGCGTCGCAACGGCTTGCCCGTCCGGGTTAATGATCGTGATGGAATGACCGCCCAGCGACGCGTTCGCGGTGGTGATTGTCACCGCGACATGCGTCGGGTCGATGTATGCCACACTGTTGACCGTCACACCCGTGCCGCTGACGGTGGCTGAAATGTGGTTCAGAAAGCCCGCGCCCGGATCGTAAAAACCCGAGCCGTTCGCGCTGGTGCCAGTAACCATCAGGACGATATTCGATCCCGTCGGCTGCACGATGAAAGGCGAAATGCTCGTCGGCGTGGCGGGCGGCGGAGCGACAAGCTGGATCACGCGCACGCCCCACTTGTCCTGCGAAACGGTATATTCTTGGAATGTCCAGACGGTCATGTTGTCGTTGGGATCGACGACGGTCGCCGAATAGTCGCCCCAGCGCGTACCCTTATGGTTAAAAGGATCGTTGTAAGAAGCGCTGCTCGCCACCACGATCTGCGGCGGCTGCAGCGTCCCCAGTGGATCGCTCGCCAAGCGCCCCGCAGCGGCGATGTCGCAGAACTCCGCAGTGCCCAGCGCCGTGGCGGCCAAGGCCATGTGCCCCTGCCCGGTGACCGTGCACGATGGGAAAATGTAATTGCGCGGGCTCGTCGCGGCCGCATCGAAAAGTGTTCCGCTTTGTTGCAGGCCCGGCGTACCCGTCAAGCCGGTGATTTCATACCATCGCGCGCCGTCGCGTCCGCCGCCCCTTAGCGAAGTTCCGGTCGCATCCACTTCGATGTTGTGCGCCGTGTAGAGACTGCCGTTGTGAATCGACGCCTGAAAGAGCCGGTTGTCGTTGTCGTCGATCGTAAAATTGCTGCCCATTGCCGGTACGCCACTGCCGCTGTTGATTCCAAGGCTCTGCCCGAACTCCGGCACGGCGATGTTGATATTGCTCGAAATCGTCGGAGTCGCGCCGCCGGGATTGCTGACCCGCAACATCACCAGAGTCGACGTCGATGTCACGTCCGGTCCAATGAAATAGCCTTCCGTCGCACTGGGATCGTCGTTGTCAACACCCAGCGCGGGACTGGCGCCGGTGCTGGTGTTCGCCACGTCGCGGAACACCGTCATGCTCAACACCGCCGGCGTCGCAACAAGCTTGGCTTTGTTGATGACGAAGACCGTCGAAGCGACATAATTGGGGTTGAAAATCGTGCCGCCGACGTACAACGCATTGGCATCGACGCCGAGCGTTTCATAATCCAAGAAGCCCCTTTTGTCCGTGCCGCGCAACAGGTTTGCGTCCTGAGCAAATTTAAACATCGTAAAACTGGTGGAGTCAGTCAGCGTTGGGCCGGAACTGACCGCGATGTAAACGTTGTTGCTTATTTTCAACACATCGATCATCGAAATAAACCAGCGCTGGGATAGACGGTCGTACTTCACACGCGGATCGGACAATCCACTGGTCGAAAGCACCGACGAAAAAAACGTTTCTGGCGCGACATCCAATGTCGGAATCGTCGCTCCTTGCCGGTCGAACAGCCGGAACCGTCCATTGACACAAACGAAGACCTGCGACGGCCCCACCGCGCCCATGCTGTCGGGCGGGAACGCGCCGGCGTCGTCGACGTTGACGCCGAGAAAACTCGTGCCCGCCGTCTGAACCGCACGGGGTGACACGCTCACTGCGTTACGCGCGACCGCAGGCGACGGATTAACCGACGCGCCCGGGACTGGAGTTGGACCGGCTGCGCGCGGAAGCCGGTGCAGCGGCTTGACAATGTGCGCGGGATGGTTCTCGTGCGCTTTGCCCGCTTCGCGCGCTTTGATCTGGCCAAGCGTTTCGGAGACACCCGGTTCCCCGTCAATGTGCTGGCCGGCATTCTCGGCCCCAGACGCCCCAAGGACACCCAGCAAGACGACTCCCACGAAACAACGAACCGATTCAATTCGCATCATTCAATTCCTTTCAGCCCGGCATTGAGTGCCTTTCCGTAAGCGTTAGTTTCCCTCATTTTCACGTGAACAGCAGCTTGCACCAATACAAAAACGAATTCATCTCGACATTTTTTTATTCGTTGCCAGCTTCGCATACCACCGTCCTGTTCATTTATTGTGTTTCTGTGCGTCACGCTAGTGCGCATTTCCAGCGGGTGCAAGTCCTGCCCCGGTCCGGGTTGCAAGGGCTGGGAAGCTATCCTGACGCCGGGGATGAGCCGAAACGCGCAGTACGGCAGTACTGTTGGAGTCGCTGGGCGCGGACTTCGATGGAGTCATAGGTTGCGATTACTTTTCATCCTATCGTTGCTACATGCGGGAGTTTGGCGGCGTGTTGCAATTCTGTTTAGCGCACCTGATTCGCGACGTAAAATTCCTGCTGTTCTTTCCCGACGCGGCGACGCGGGAATGCGGCGAGCGCTTTCTGGAAAGTTTGCGAAAACTATTCCACATCATTCATAACCGGGACCAGGCAACATCGGATCAGTTCCGCAGCCTGCTGGAAGCTCAGCGGCAAGCGATTCTACAATCGGCACTCCATCAAGTTCCAGATAGCAAAGAAGCGCAGAACCTTGCCGATCGAATGCGTGAAAAATGGCCAAAGCTATTTCCGCTTTATCTCGACGCCGGGAATCGAACTGTAAACGGCGGTCGAAAACTGGAGCGGTGGGCGGGGACCGAGCGGCGGTCCAAAAACGTAGCACTCTTTAAACGAGACCTTGTGCAGACTGAGGAAGTGGCGGCCGCCAGGCCGCCCCTCCGCAGCACAGCGCAAGGAGAAGAAGGGTGTATACGAATATGGAACAGTGGGCAGAGAT
>JBBRQD010000137.1:0-13311 GCA_038227045.1 Planctomycetota bacterium | reverse complement strand
CGGCATTTTCACGTGCGAGACGGCGAATCAACTGCTCCATCTCACGTTCGCGTTCCGAAGATAATGCCGAGTCACTCATACATAGATTATCGTCCGTTCCATTTTGAAAAATAAGAGAATCTTGCCGCGTGAACGGCTACCACTTTCTCGGTCCGGGAGGATTTTCTCTTTAATGCGTTCCTTTTTTTCTTAACTATGCGCCATTCGTTCACGTCCCCGTTTTTCGCAATCGAAGCATAACTCACAGCCTTTCAATTTTCCTTGAAACCGAGTAGGATGCGCGCAGAACGAGGGTGATTCCGTGAGCGTCAAAGAACTCTTGCAGGCCAAGCGCACCGAGATACTGCATATTGCCGCGCGTCATGGCGCGCACAACGTCCGTATTTTCGGTTCCGTCGCCCGGGGTGAAGACGACGAACAAAGCGATGTGGATTTCCTTGTCGAGATGGACGAAGGGAGGAGTCTGATGGATCACGCCGCGCTGCTGGTCGACTTAGAGGAATTGCTAGGCCGCAAAGTGGACGTCGCTCCCGAAAACGTCTTGAGACCAAAAATTAAAGACCGCGTTCTCAAGGAAGCCGTGTCGCTATGAGAAACGACAAGGCGTATATCAACGACATCCTGGAAGCGATTTGCCGCATTGAAAAATACGCGGCAAAAGGGCGTGCGGCGTACGACGCAGAGGAACTGATTCAAAATTGGATCGTTCATCATATTCAGATTATTGGTGAAGCGACGGGGAAAATCAGCGAGGCGTTCAAAGCGCGACATGCTGAAGTGCCGTGGACTGTGATCAAGGCCATGCGAAACGTCCTCGTCCATTTTTATTTTGGTATCGATCTGGACAAGGTCTGGCAAACCGTCGAGAAGGACATTCCGGTTCTGAAGATGCAGATCGAGGCACTTCTGATCGAATTCGGGGAACCGCCAAGATAAACGGGGATAAACAGGGACCGATCATAGCAAAGGCGTTCTGTCGATTTTGCTATGAGATATTGGGGATGTTGGACGTGCACGAAACTATTTCAGAAAAGTTTCGTGCACGTCCCCGTTTCTCCGTTTCTCCTTAAAAATTGTAATGAAAGGACGATAAAATGGACAAAATTGACTTAATAAGGAAATATTTGATAGATAAGAAATTGGTAAATGCGTCAGAGTTTAAGGGTTGCACTGAAAACGAAATATTTTCTGTCGGCGCTAAGCAAGGAATCGAAGTGCTTCCGTTATTTTACCGTAGATTCATGCGGTTAATGGGACGTTCAGCAGGTCAATTTACATGTGGCTTATCTTGTGCTTACGAAGACTTAATTGACGGAGGAATTCGAAACCATTTAGAACAGCAACTTTTATTCTACGGATGCGGTGGATTGAGCAAGGATGCCTTCGTTTATCGGTCTGACCAAGGCGTACAATTTTATTTTTTTATTTGTGATGAAGATGATCCCGTAGTCCGATACGTGTGGCCAAGCGAAAATCAGTTTCCACAGTTAGATGGAATTGAGATAATCGTTAGTCCTTATAGATTTAGCGATTTCCTCTATAAGTACGCCACTGATTTGTGGGACTTGAAAAATTTATCGAAATAAATAAGCAAGAAACGAGGACGTGCACGAATCTTTTCCGACAAGAGAAAGAAAGCGCCAAGTAACTTCATCCCGTCGCCAGCCGCTTCTGAATATCTTCCCAAGGCGCGGCATAAGCTTTCACTTCCGACGAAGTGAGCAACTCGATGTGTCGCAGCAGATTCTTGGTGTTGGGATTCGAGAAGGCGACGCAGAGCATTTTTCCCAGTTTTTCGAATGCCACGGCTTCGTGCTGGCGGCAGAATTCCAAATCCAGGAGATGCTGGATTTCGTTCGACACGGGGAAGAAGCGCAGATATACGCGCGGCGCGTGTTCCTGCTGGCGCAGCGCCTCGGCGAGAACATCGGCGCTCAGCCCGAATTCCTCGCGCAGGATGCGGCCAATGGGCTTGAAGGATTTTCGCTGCAACGCCAGCGCGGCGTCAACCTGCTCGCGCGTCACGCCCGCGGCGCGCACCAGAATTTTTCCCACCGACTCGCTTTCGCGTCTCGATGACGCGGGTGCGTGTGCCAGGTCTGCGTTGGTGGACGAAGGGCGAACGGGGGGGATACGGCGCGGCGCTGGCATGACATTGGTCTTTAACACTCCACGGTTGGAAATACAAACAAAAAAGAAAGAGTTTTCGATTTGTTCTGCGATTGGCGCGTATCAGTCAATGGAAAATGGAAAATGAACCATGGAAAATGGAAAATCGGCGGTTTAAGATGGGTTCTCGTCATCACGTGTGCAACACCACTGAGGTTCATCCGTTGGCAGCGCAGAATAGCAACGACCAGTTTTCGGCCGAAAGCGAGGCGGTCATCGAACGCGCCAAAGCGCACGCGCGCAAGTACCGGCACTCGCACATCTCGCCGGAGCATTTGCTCTTGAGCATCGTGGAAGCCGGCGGTCCGGCCGCGCTCAATATCCTCCAGCGCGGCCGCGCCACGCCGGCGCAGATCGTGCTGCTGATCCAGCATCATTTGCGCGAAGGCGAGAACGACATTCCCATCGAACAGTTGAATTTCAGCGAACGCGGCAAACGCGTGCTGGAAGCAGCGCGCCAGGAAAGCCTGCGCGTGAATGCGCCGAAGATCGAACCCAAACATATTCTGCTGGGCCTAAGCAAAGTTCACAACACCGTCGCGGCGGCGGTGCTGGGCGCGGTGGATTTGAAGGGCGACGAGGCGTTCAGTTGAACGCGGGCCATTGTGGTGCGGCCGTCCCAGCGCCAAGCTCCACCTATTTTGCGGACCCTGCCTGTCCATTCGTAACATAATTCACCGTCGGCGTGGCAATAAATGTGCTGTTTGGGAATTGCATCAGGATCGGGAAAACGACTCCCGATTGGCTGGTGAACTGCGAAAAACCCGGCGTCGGGTTGAGCACGTTGAATAAGTCCTGATTGGCCAATTTCAATTGATATTTAAGGACCGCATCGGTAAACACGAAGTTCTTCATCTTTCCTTTCAGAGTGAAGCTCGCGCCAAAGCCCTGGCCTTTGCCTCTTGAACTGAGCTGAAAAACAAACGTCGCGCTGCCAATAGTGATGATCACGCTGTCGCCATTGGGCATGTAGCCGGTGCCGATGGGCAACGATCCGTTCACGATCAAACTATCCCGCTTGGATTTGAACAGAAACTTCAGCGCCAGCGAAGAGACTTGCATCGGCAGCGCGATGACCGTGACCGTGAGGCCTTTCTGCGATGTGAGATTGCCGTCGGTCGCGGTGACCGTGACGTTAAAAGTGCCGGGCACGCTGTACGCATGACCCACGTTGGCCCCCAGCGTGGTCGAACCGTCGCCAAAATCCCACTCATAGGCCACCTGGTTGTTCGTGACCGTGCTCACCAGTTCGCTGAACGCAACGATTTGCCCGGCCATGGCGGGATTGGGGTTGGCCACGGGCAGCGAGGCAATCACTAGCGGCGGCGGAATATTTTTAATGGTCACCGTTGCGTCGCTGGGTGTCCCTGCAATGTACTCTGTACTGGCGGTCAGGGTGGCGATGGCAGTGAGATCGGCAGACGATAGCGAATCGAAGAGCGCCGTGACCAGTACCGCCGCTTTGGTCTGTCCCGCGGGAACAATGGCGATGTGCGAGGAGAGCGTGTAATCGATTCCAAGAACCGCCGTTCCGCTCATCGAAAACGTAACAATCACGTCGGTGTTCTGCGGCGAACTCAGCGCGATGGTGAACTTGCCGTCGATAACCGCATTGGCATCCGACGTCGGGTTTGTGGCGACGATCGTGGCATTCGGCAGCGGCGGCTTGACCACGATATTTTTCGTGTACGTATTGTCGTTCTCGTTGGTCTCCGCGACGACGTTGGCCGGGTCGATTATGATTGCAATAGTATGGGGGCCGAGCGGCAGCGAGCCAATGTTAATACTCAACAGAGTCTGGACTCCGTTGGCGGTGAACGGATTTGTGGTCATGGAATTCATGGACGTCGCGACACCGTCGATATCCAACTCGACGTCCACAGTGGAGTTGATGTCGACAGTGCCGATGTTCGCCAGCGCGAAACTCACGAACAGCGTGTCCGTGGCGGTCAGGCGATTGTCGAGTGTCGATCCGGCCGTCGTCGAAACGACGATCTCGTCCGACCAACCGGCGGGCGCGAAGGGCGTCAGGTTGGGCATGCTGCTGACGTCTCCGGCGGTGACGGTGAAATTGGTCGAAGTGGTTGCGGTTCCATTGGGCGTGGTGATGCCGATCGGCCCCGTCGCGGCGCCCGCGGGAACCTGATACACGGCTTGCGATCCATTAAAAACGCCTTGCGCGGCGACGCCGTTGAACGAAACGGTCATGGGTCCGATGAAATTCGTCCCAGTGATCGTAACGGTTGTGCCCACCGGCCCGCTGGCGGGGAGAAAACCGGTGATGGTCGGCAGATTGGGCGGCGTTCCGCCGTTGGTCAAGGCATTGATCAAATTTGCAATATGCGGCACGCCGATTCCCGTGCACAGGTCGAATCCCGGCGTGGCATTGAACACGCCATTGGATCCATTGCTGCCCATGGTGATGTCGCGAAAGCTGGGAGTTCCGCTGAGCGGATAAATCTTGGGGCCGAGCAACCCGGCGGACGGCAGGCTGGCCTTGGCGCGGGCTTCATTGATCAGCGCGCAGAAACCGGCCCAGGTTGGAGAGCTCCAGCTTGTGCCGCCGATTTGCTGCTGGTGTCTATTGAGAACGACCAGCGATCCCGTGTTCGGATCGGCGGCCGATGAAATATCGGGATTGAGACGGAACGCACCGGCGGGAACGCCGGGGCCGGTCTGGAAAGCAGGGCGGCTAAAGAAACGGCTCACGCCCCCGCCGCTGCCCGACCACACCGATTCACTGACTACACTGCCGCTGCTTTCGCTCAAAAACAAGCTCGTTCCGCCGACCCCTGTCACACTCGGATCGTTGGAAGGAGAACTGATATCGGGGACCCCGCTGGGCTTGGAGCCGTTGTCTCCCGTCGATGCGAAAACCGTAATGCCGCTGCCGGCCATGCTGGCGAAATACTGCGCATCTGTGTTCATTTGCGAGCCGGACGTCGAACGTTCGTTCGCGCCGTAGCTCAAGGAGATTTGATTGAGGCCGGGCGTGGTGGGAAAATCGGCGATGATCTGCTGATAGGCCTTGTCCAAGCTGAGATCGGCGAGTGTGCGGGTGACGTAGACGCGTACTTTCGCACCCGGCGCGATGCTGCTGCTCCATTCCGTATCCAGCGATTCTTCACCGGAAGGAGCCGGGTTGGAGCCCGCGATCACTTGAATAAACGAGATGTTGCTCAAAGACTGGCTCACGCCGGTGAGATTCCAGAATTGGGTCAAATCCGCGGTCTTGGGCGGCGTGTCAATGACGATGCCGATCTGCTGTCCCGCGCCGGTCACGTTTAACCCATCGGCGTTGTACGCCTTTAGAATTTCACTGGGAAAAAAGGGCGGTGCGTTGGAGGCCAGCGGTTGCTTCTGAGCCTGGGCGAAGCGCGAGTGGACATGCTTCTGCAAGTGCGGCTGCAGCCCGTTGACGCCGATAACGGGCGCGGCCACGGCTGCCGGCAAACTGGGCGCGGTCGCGGCCGAAATGTACGTCGTTCCATTGGCCGCTACCTTGGCGAATGACACCTGCAGCGCCTGTTGAATTTTATCGATGCGTCCGCTTGCAAAAATGCCCAGCCGGTTTGGATCGGTGCTCGTGATCGTGAAACCCTGGCTGGTCAGCCAATCGGAAACGGTCTTGTAGTCCGCCGCCAACGGATAATATTTCGCCGTCATTTCGGCGGGTGAAACGATCTCTCCCTTGGCGATTTGGGCTTGCAGCGCGGCGAAATTGCGCATCTTCAGCGAAATCATAAACTCCAGGGTCGAAGCGTTGTCGGCATCCGAAAGAACCTCGCGCGCCGCCGCCACAACGGGCAACGGTTGGATGCTGTCGGACAGCACGACGCGATCTTCGCCGAAGGACGCAATTGGAAGCGACAGCACCGCCAAAATAGTCAGCGCGGTTGCCACGGTGAGTCTGGGCATCATTTTAGAGCGAGCGATGGCCATAAAACGATTCCTTGGAAGATGAGAGCTTCTGGTTTAGAACCGATATCCCAAAATGGCATGAGTCCAGATCACCAAATCATAATAGACTTTATGCTTTCCAACTATATCGAAAATCCGGCTTAATTCCAAGCTCGAACGGCATATTGAAATTTAGAGACGATTGAGACGGGCTTGACTTACGCGGAAGAATAAAAAAATCTTCTGAAATTGACGCATCGTTGTGGAACGAAATGAAAGAGGCGGCTGTTCAGCCGCCATTTTGCGTCCCGACTCATCCGCGTTCCACTGGCAAACCGGCGTCAATCCATGCTGCCATGCCGCCGCTGACGTTGACGATGTTCTTCCAGCCATTTTCGCCGAGGGCGCGGCTGGCGTGAACCGAGCGCACGCCGTGTTCGCAGATAATCAGGATTTTTTGCTGCGATTCGCGCGGAATTTCCGAGTGCCGCTCGTTGAGTTCCTGAATCGGCAGCAGATAAGCGCCTTTTATGTGGTGCGAGGCATATTCGGGTGGCGTGCGCACGTCGAAGAGCAGGCATTTTCCGTGAGAAATCAGCTCCGCGGCCTCCGCGGGAGTGATGGATTCGTAAAAATTGCCGTCGCTGCTGTTCATGCTAAACACTCTATGATAATTGAGTAAATTTGCGTGCCAAATTTGTTCATTATTTCCCTCACTTCTCAATTCATGCACTACGCCTTTATATTGAATAACCGAATGTTTGTAGCCGAAATTACGACTTTTTTTGGAATTCAACGCAAGATTGTGTCACGAAGTCCGTATATTGTATGGAAATCACGGGTAGCACGACCGTATTTTAAGGCCAAAATGGACATGTGAACTGGGTTTCGATGGATTTCGATAAAAAAAGAATATTTCTTGCAGCAAAGCATGAACTATCCCGACATTCCCTGTGGAGTAAGAGCATTTCAGACCTTTAAAACGGATTTTATTATGCGCTACGGTAGAGCCAGACTAAAAGGGGGAAGCATGGTACGAATCAATCGTTCTTCGGCACTTGTGTGCGTATTGGCACTTGCCTGCATGGCGACGCAAATAATCGCCAGCGACTACGTGGTACCCGACAAAGCCAAAGCCTTGGAGTCCGTCAAAGGTGTCGTTTCGGACGCCGCCAAATCCGGCAAAAAAGTCTATGTGTGGGTGACCATCGGCACCTACGTGAAAGCGCAGTTGTCCAAATCGGACGACAAGGCCATCACGGTGATCTCGGAAGGCAACGATTTCAACGTCAAATGGGATAAAATTCCCCAGGAACAGATACCCACGATCGTCAAGAATTGCATGCAGGACGACCTCAAGCGCGCGCTGGTGGGCATGGATTTCTGCCTCGCCACCGAGCAGCTCGACAAGGCCGAAGAATTCATGGCCTTGGCGTCCGGCGACGGCAAGGATATGGGTGCCGACTTGAAGGCGCGCATCAAGGCGCTGACGGGCATTCGCGATGCCGCCAAAGCTGCCGCCAATCCCGCTCCCGTAGCCGTGACTGCGGCGGGTTCGAAGGACAAGGATGAACCGCAATCCTATAAAGCCCCCGACAAGATCGCGTTTCGCCCGTCCGATTTCGGCAGCTTGACGCCCATTAAGGATGTCTCGGCGGCCATCGACAATGTCATTGAAATCAGCTTGGCGGAACAGGGCATTCACCCCGAGCCCCTTTGCGACGACACCGCGTTCCTGCGCCGTGCTCATTTGGATATTACGGGTGAAATCCCCTCGCCGGAAGATGTCATTCACTTCATCAGTGGCGAAGGTGGCGCGAACAAGCGTGCACACGCCGTCGAAGAGCTCTTCAAAAAGCCCGAATACGCTGACCATTGGGCGACGTTCTGGAGTGTGTTGTTCGTCGGCCGCAAGACGCGCGAAGAACCCGATGTCCGGCCGCACTTCTTTCGCTCGTGGATCCGCGGAGAACTCGCTCGCAACGAAAAATTCGACAAGATCGTGACTTCCATCCTGACGGCGACGGGCGAGAACGACAAGGACGGCCCGGCGAGCTATATGACGTTCCACTTGAACGATACGCTACCGCTCACCATTGGACATGTGTCGCAAACATTCCTGGGTGCCCGTATTTCCTGCGCTCAGTGCCACGATCATCCGTTCGATAAATGGACTCAGCAGGATTTCTGGGGCTTCAGCGCATTCCTGGCCAATACGCGCAGCGAACGCAAGGAACTTCGCGAAGATCCCAAGGATCCGATGAAGGTGACTCGCTCCTGGCACATTCTGGTCGACACGAACGATCGCAACGGCGGTGGAAAGTACGATCCGCCACAGCCCGAATTGCGGCTGCCCCCGAAGGTTCTCGATGGTCCCATCTTCACATCTGGTGTCAAGCCGTCGGATGCCCCTAAGACTGGCAAGCGCAAAGAGATGGTCAATGCTGACATGAAGAAAGACATGTCGGACAAAGGCATGGCGGATAAGGGCATGGCTGACAAGAGCATGGCTGACAAGAACAAGGACATGGCTTCGAAGGACAAGGGTAAGGACATGGCGTCCAAAGACAAATCCATGGATAAGAGCATGGGCTCTGAAATGTCGAGCATGATGGCCATGGACGACGCCAGCATGATGAGTGCGGCGGCGGGAAGCGCCGGCACCCAGGGTCTTATCTATCGCAAGGCATTCGCCGCATGGGTTACCAGCCCGAAGAACGAAAAGTTCAACCAGTCGGCTGTGAACCGTATATGGCGCAACCTCTTCGGTTACGGCCTGGTCGAACCGGTCGACGACATTCGCCCCAAGAATCCCCCGGTGTACCCCGAAGTGATGAAGATTCTGGCGGACGATTTCAACGCTTCCGGTCGCGACTTGCAGAGACTCATTGCCGTGATTGCCAATACACGCGCTTATCAGCGCTCGTCAATCGGAACGCTGCAAAAAGTGGATCGCGTCAAACAAGTCCGCAGCTTTGCCCGCGCCGAAGTTCGCCCAATGACGCCCGAAGAACTGTTCATGGCGATCGTCAAGGCCACGGGTGGCGAAGAAAAGGCCAAGATGATGGAAGAAGGCATCCGCAAACGCGACGCAAATTCGGGCTACGGCGGCAACATGGCGATGAACGGCGAAGTCTCCGCGATGACGGATCTAATGCAGCGCTTCATCGGAACCTCAACAGCGGAAGATCGCGCCGGAAAGCTCCAATTCGAAGGCACCGTGGCACAGGCTTTGATGATGATGCACTCACCATTCATGCTGGGCTATATCAAGCAGGGCGTTAAGCGCTTCAAAGGTGACATGACGTGGCTGTTCGCGACCACGTTGGGCAGAGCGCCGACACCGGAAGAATCCAACGCGTTTAATACTATGGCCAGCGATCCGGAAGGAATGATGTGGGTACTGATGAATTCTTCTGAATTCGTAACGATTCACTAGGAACTTGAACGGTTGAGTTGTAGTAAGAAGTGATAAGAAGTGAGAAGTGTGCTAGATTGGCAATAAAAATTGTGCAGTTTGGGTTCAAGGTTAAGGTTAATTTCAAGGCATTGCTTGGAGTTTGGTTTGGGGCGAGTATAGGGCGAATTTGCCAGATCTCGAACCTTAAGCTGAAGAACCCAAGTTTTTTTAGGAGGCTGTTCGCATGAAAGCACCACCGATTCCGTGCACTGGCCCCGTCTCACGCCGCGGGCTGATCAAATCCACAATGGCTGCGTCCCTGGGTTATGTTCTCGGACGTAACTACATTCCTGCCGCATGGGCAGCGGACGACAAAAAGGGCAAGACGGCCGCAACGGGCTCCCCGAACGATAAGCCCTCTTCGGCGGGTGGCGACTATGTCGTTGCAAAGGGCAAAGCTCAGCGCGTCATTCTCTGCTGGATGGGTGGCGGACCTAGCCATCTGGACACTTTCGATCCGAAGCCGGGCACCAAGCAGTCGGGCGGCGTTAATGCCGTCGAATGTGCCGACGGACTTCAGATTTCCGAAAAATTCCCGAAGCTGGCCAAGTCGGGCGGTAAGTACATGTGCGTACTCCGCGGACTCCACAGCAAAGAAGGCGATCACGGTCAAGCCAGCCATGTGATGCATACGGGCTACCGCGAGCAAGCCGGCGTGGCGTTCCCGAGCATGGGTTCGATCGTCTGCGCCGAAGCCAAGGACGGCCCGCAGAGCGAACTGCCGAGCTATGTCGCCCTCAACGGCGGCGGCTACGGTGCCGGTTTCTACGGTGCGTCCTATGCTCCGTTCTCAATCGGTGCCGGCCAGGCCATTCCCGATCTGCACCCAGGCGGCCCCGCGAAGAACATGAAGCAGCGTCGCGAACTGTTGGATGGATTGGACAAGTACTACGGTGGCCGCACTGGCGCGCCTCTGGCCGTCGAACATCAGAAGACCTATGATCGAGCGGTCAAGCTCTCCAACTCGCCTCTGGCCAAGTTGTTCGAACTCCAAAAGGGCGACAAGTCCGATACGTACGGAATGAGCGGTTTTGCCAAAGCCTGTTATGTGGCCAAGCAACTCGTCTCCAAGGGTGGCGTCAAGTTCGTCGAAATCGATCGCGGTGGTTGGGATACACATGCGATGAACGACGAAGCAACCCGCAAGAACTGCGAAGACCTCGACAACCCGATGGCGAAGCTAGTCGAAGATCTCGCGGCGGATGGCTTGCTCTCCAGCACACTGATCATCTGGATGGGTGAATTCGGCCGAACGCCCGACATCAATGCGAACGGTGGACGCGATCATTATCCTCGCTGCTACAGCGCCATGCTGCTCGGCGGCGGCGTCAAGGGCGGTCAGTTCGTCGGCAAGTCGAACGCAACGGGTCACGAACCGGAAGTCGGAATTTCAGTTCCCGACATGTTCGCGACCATCTGCGAAGTCTGCGGAATCGATTCCACGAAGGTGCGCGAATCCTCCGACGGTCGGCCGATTCAGATCGCCGACCGCGGTTCTAAGCCGGTCCCGGGCGTCTTTGGTGCCTAAGGAACTGCCGCAAGGAGTTGAGCTTAACGGTATTCAAAACCAGGGGTCGGTGGCCCCTGGTTTTTTATTGAATTAAATAGCGTTTCGCGCGTCTAAAGATGCGGTATTCTTGTCGCGCAATTCGTTGAACTTTGTCAGGGGGTCGCCATGCGTCTGCTTTCCATCGCTTGGGTTGGGTTATGCCTCTTCGCTTCGCAGCAGGTTTTTGCGTTGGCCATTACGCCCGAAGAGGCGAAGGCTCAGACCGAATTCACAAAGGCCTACAGGGTCAATGACAAGGTCGCTCGCAGGACCGCGCTGTCGATCCTGGAAGGCGCGAAGCACGACAGTTCCTGGAAGTTGATCTACAACGTTGCCGCGACCGATCCTGAATCGGAAGTGCGCTTGGGGGCGTTTGCCACGCTGGCCAGAGAACCCGCTCGCGACACCAGTGTCGCGCACATGCTGGCGCAGCTTTATTCCGTGATTAAAGATAACGACGTCGAAGACAAACTGAGTTACGCAAAGGCCATGGCGACGAGCGAATTTAAGACGGAACTCGTTATCGCGGTGGCCACCCGGCTGGCGGCGTTGCGCTACCCGGACGTTCCAAAACTGGTTCAATCGCAAACGGGAGGCGGTTCGAGCGACAATCGGCGTCAGATCGAAACCGTCAAAAAGCAGCGCGCGGAATATGAAGAATTGCTGGAAGCCTTCAACGCGTTTGCAAAGAGCGAATTCAAGATGCCGACGAAGGACACTCCCGGCATGATCAAACGATGGCTTGAAACAAACCAAACCAAGTTGGCCACCGCGGACAAGGAATTGGCCGATAAATACCATAAAGAAGATCTTGAAGCGGCGAAGGCCGCGAAAGAAGCTGCGGACGCGGCAAAGGTCGCCAAGTAAACAACCTGTTTAAGCCCTGAAACGCGAAGCTCAATTGGGCTTCGCGTTTTCATTTGAAGCCACCCCATGATCCGCAAGACCCTCTCCGACACGCTTCCTACGTCCGAAAATCCGCCTTTGCGCTATTTCATCGCGGACTTGCATCTTGACGGCACGGACACTCCGCGAGCCGAACGCTTCCGTCATTTTCTTCAGACGATTTCAGGCTGTGCCGCGCAGGGGCCCGTGGAACTCTATATCGTCGGCGACTTGTTTGAATTCTGGTACGAATACAAAACGCAACTTTTCGAACTTTACAAGCGCGATCTGGACGCGCTCGAAGCCGCATGGAAAGCGGGCGTGAAAATATTTTTGTTCTTCGGCAACCGCGACTTCGCGTACGGCGATTACGTGCTGCGGCGATTCGGCGCAACGGTGCTCGGCGATGGCGAGATGATCGTGCTGAACGATCATCGGCGCGCCTGGCTGGAACACGGTGATTTGCTGTGCACCGCCGACACGCGCTACTTGAAATTCAGAAAGCGCATTCGCAGCCGCCCGGTCCGCTGGCTCTTTCGCCTGATGCCGTGGAGCATGGCCCGCAAAATGATCGAACGCATCCGCACCCGAACCGTCTCGGATAAAAACAAGAAAAACGCGGCAGTTTTCGGGATCGATTTGAGCGCCGCGCGAACGCGTCTCGAGGAAAAGAAGTGCGAATTGCTGATCTGTGGCCACACGCACGGCCATCAGAAAGAAGATCTCGGAGCCGGCAAATTGCTCTTCGTTCTTCCGCCCTGGTGCGAAAGTTCAGCCGGCTATGTGGACGACGGGCGAACGTTCAAAACATTCGAAGTCTGAACGAAGGATGAATCCTTCAACTGATTCCTTTTCCGCGCACGACTTCCGCGATGTTTTTGACCGTGCGGAATTTCTTGATGCTGAATTCGTCATCGCCGAGTTGGATGCCGAAGACTTCTTCCAAGCCAATGACGATTTCCATAAGCTGCACGGATTCGACATTCCACTTCGCAATCAAATCGTCCTCGTCGCCAACCTCGTTGGGCTGAGCAGAGAGCATCAGGCGATCCACGATCATGACTTTGATTCGGTCTTCGATGCGTTCGGCAGACACAAAAAGTACCTCCACTTTTCAAAATCGCGTTGAACACCCGGCAATATGACTCCATTGAATACTCTTAACACCGATGTCGGCGTTGAGCCACAGAGTTTCTCCAACAACCAACTTATTGACCCGCGCGTTTCTAAAGCGTCATTATCGCGCCGCGCCGGGCAAGTTGAACGAGGCGGTCGAGCAAAGGCGTATTGGGAAGATACGCCGTGCGAGACCAACGAAGTTCAACGCCGCCCGCCGCAAGCGAGAATG
>JBBRQD010000136.1:0-13812 GCA_038227045.1 Planctomycetota bacterium | reverse complement strand
GCCAGCGTAAAAAGGTCGTCGAGTGTCTGATTCCACTTCGCCAAATCGGGCTTGAGCATAGCGACAACTCCTGCCCCCCGATATAGAATCGACACCCTTGGCATCGAAAAATAGTGTTTTCAGTTTAGATTGGGTTTAGAATCGAGAAACCGATCTTGTCACTCCCCGTGACAGATACGGCCAAAGCCAGCATCACCGCGACCGTGTTGGTCATGGTGAACGCGCCCGTCGTGAGCGCTGGCAACGACAGCTACGGCGACGGCTTCTCCGACACCTTTGAAACCGCCGTCGGATCGGACCCCGCGATGGCCGGCAGCACGCCCACGGGCATGCCCGCCACGGCGGGCGGAATTCAAGCGCTGACGATTTCAAAGGCGTCGATCAAATTGAATTTCGCCAAAACGAGCAACGATTCGATTTCATTTTCGGGAACGCTGGCTGTTCCGGCGGGATTCAATTCCAATGGCGCAAAAACATTCTTCCTAACGGGAGGCGTGGCCAAAACGCTAACGCTTACCGCGAAGGGCAGCGGAATAAGCGACGGGGACTCGGTGAAATTCTCCTTCAAATCGAAAAAGCACGTAGTGCTGGCGTCACCGGCGGCGATGTATCACGTCAACTTTAAGAAGTGCACATTTGCGGCATTGCTGGCCAGCACGGGCTTGACGGATGGCAACGCAAAGGCTGCGTCCGTCATGGTGCCATTCACGTTCATCTTCAATAACATCGTGTATCAAAAAACACAGACGATGAGCTATACCGCGAAGAAGGGTAAAATAGGTTCGGCGAAATAGTGATCGTTCCAGCGCCGCCCTCGCTTGCGATGCGGCGATAAAAATTGGAGCGAATCGTTCGATGAGGCCTTGTGTTGCTCCGCGCAACAGGTATTTTATGGTGTACTCAGGGGCTATTGATCTCATTATCGTTTACAGAGCGGTGAGTATCGATATCCGCTCTGACGGATTATGTTGTCTCGCTCAATTGTATTAATCAGGAATTATTCGGTTTGGAGATGTGAGAGTGGGTATTGAAAAAACGCGGAAACGATCAAAAACGGTAAGTGCCACAAAAAAGAAGACGCCGCCTGCACCGGTAATTGAATTCTCTCCGGAGTTTTATCGCGAGCTTGTCGACAACATCCCTCAAAATCTTTACTGCACGGACGTGAAAGGGCGGCTCATTTTCGCGAACAAGCAGTATTGCATAAGTGCCGGCGTCCCGCTCGAACAGATCCTGGGAAAGACCGCCTACGATTTTTTTCCCAAGAAGTTGGCGGACAAGTATACGCGCGACGACCGCAAAGTGATGCGCTCTGGCCGCGCGCTGGACATCCGGGAAATCAACAAGCCGCCAACACAAGAGGCGATTCACGTTCGCGTGGTCAAAGCGCCTTTGCGCGATGCGCGCGGACGGATCGTCGGCGTGCAGGGCACGTACTGGGATGTGACGGCGGAACAGGTGGCGGCAACGAAAGTCGCCGAACAGGCGTACTTGCTAAACACCCTGATGAACTTCCTGCCCGACTATGTCTATTTCAAAGACCGCGAGAGCCGGTTTCTGCGTGTAAGCCGGGCGACGGCCCTTCATGCGGGTCTGAGCAGCCCTGAATTAATGATCGGCAAGACAGATCTTGATATTTTCGCGCGCGACCACGCGGAGCAGGCGCTCAAGGACGAGGCCCAGGTGATGCGCACCGGGTTGCCTCTCGTCGGCAAAGAGGAAAAGGAAACGTTTCCCGACGGCACCGTGCATTGGGTTTCGACAACGAAGGTGCCGCTGCGCGACAACGACGGGAACACTGTTGGCACCTTCGGCGTGTCTCGCGATATCACCGACCGCAAGCGCGCCGAAGAACTGCTCTACCGCCGCGCCTTCTACGATCCGCTGACGGAGCTTCCCAACCGGGTTCTGTTTATGGACCGTCTGACGCATCTTTTCCGCCGAGCCGTGAGGCAGACCGAAACGCTGTTCGCGGTGCTTTTTCTGGACATGGATCGATTCAAGTCAGTCAACGATACGCTGGGCCATGAAGCGGGCGATACGCTTCTCATTGCAGCCGCCCGGCGGCTGGAGTCCTGCCTGCGCCCGGGAGACACAGTAGCGAGGCTGGGTGGCGACGAATTTACGATTTTGCTCGAAGATATACACGATGTCCACGACGCGGTGCGCGTCGCCGAGCGCATACTTCAAAGCCTCGCCACGCCGATTCCCATTGCGGGGACGGAAATATTGACAAGCGCAAGTATTGGTATTGCACTCAATAACGGCAAGTATCAATGTCCGGAAGAAATCCTGCGCGACGCCGACACCGCCATGTATGGCGCCAAAATTCTCGGCAAGTCCCGCTTCGAAATTTTTCACGAGAGCATGCACGATCGCGCCGCCATGATTCTGGACACCGAAACCAGCTTGCGGCGTGCGCTCGAAAAGCGCGAGTTTCGCGTCTATTACCAACCTGTGGTGCGCATTTCGAACCGCCAGGTAGTGGGCTTTGAAGCGCTCGTCCGCTGGCAGCATCCGACGCGCGGGCTGCTGCTGCCGGATCAATTTCTGGCCCAGGCCGAGGAAATTGGCGTGCTCGCTCCCATCGGGCTGTGGGTGCTCGAAGAAGCCTGCAACCAGACGAAGGAATGGCAGCAGCGTTTTCCGGCCAATCCGCCTTTAAAAATCAGTGTGAATATTTCTAGCAAGCAACTGATGGAGCGCGGTTTCCTCGAGCAGGTGAAACTCGTGCTGGAACGAACCCAACTCGATCCGCGATGCCTCTGCCTGGAGGTCACTGAACGAACGCTGGTCGAAAACCTCAAGAGCATCGCCACACTTCTCACACAGTTGCGCAGCCTTTCGGTGCGCGTGAACATCGACGATTTCGGCACCGGCTATTCGATGCTCCAGCATCTCAAGCATTATCCGGCGGATTCGCTGAAAGTAGACGGCTCATTTCTTAAAATGGCCGGGACGAATGACGTTGGCGGAGAAGTTCTTCGAACCATCGCCCGCCTGGCACAGGCGCTGGGCATGACCGTCGCCGCGGAATGTGTTGAAACGATGAAGCAACTGGATCAACTGCGCGACGTGGACTGCCAGACCGGCCAAGGATTTCTATTCTCCAAAGCGCTGGAGCAGACGGCTGCCGAAGCGCTCCTGGAGAAAGGCGGTCGTTGCTGATCCAACTTTGGCAATATCCATTGTGCGATAGCGCAGCAAGGACGGCGTGACTTTGTGTTCATCCGGCGGCGTATCCAGCGATTCAAGATCGCTCTTGAAC
Organism: Planctomycetota bacterium; assembly: GCA_038227045.1. Lineage (GTDB taxonomy): Bacteria > Planctomycetota > SZUA-567 > H5-PLA8 > H5-PLA8 > JANXLS01. The sequence continues at coordinate 10,544 of JBBRQD010000136.1, read as the reverse complement.
TCAGGGGAACAATACATTCAATTTTCGATGAGTTCCATGCTGAAAATTTCGGTGCAATGTACTATGAAATTCCTGCCGCACGACCCAGCAATTCATCGTCTAAATGAATAACCCAATGAGGACTCGGCAATGAAAATGTGTGTAGTGTGTTTGGCCGTGCTGTGGATCGGAAACGGCGCGCGGAACGTCTTTGCCGAGGACAATGGAGCCGACCGCGCGCAGACGGAAGAGGTCATTGGGCAGCGGAAGAATACGAACTTTGTCGATACCCTTGCAGGGGAGGTGTCGAATGGCCCTTCAATTGGCCCCAAAAAGACGCTCGATTTAAGGAAAAAAGATCCGGTGATCAGCTTCACCGAGCGGCTTAAAAAGATGCGCGACGAATTGCGTTCCGGCGCAGTGACCAGCGGCGGCGGCGTTTTTGGCGAAGGCGGCGTGACGCACGTTGTCGAATATCAAAATGGAAATATGGTCGTGCGCGAGTACTACACGGAAGCGTGCAGCGTGTCGACGACCGGTTCGGAAATCAATGGCGTGCGCCAGACCGTCACGACGATTAAAGGTGACAAGGGCAAACTACTCGAAACCATCATCTGGACGCAGAACGCGGCCACGATCAAAGACAAAAACGGCAAGGTCATTGAAATCATCTCGTTTTGATGCGCTGCATGTACTTTGTGGTTGACGGATTCAAGGTACAGCGCCTACTCAAACTTCACCCAATCGAGATTCATCAACCCGCTTTTGCCGGGGTTGACGAATTGTATGTATACGTCCTTTCGTCCTTCCGGGGCGTTCATCACGTCCGCGCTCAGTTCGGTCCATTTTTCCCAGCCGCCGGTCTTGGCGATGTCGAATTCCGCGAGCAGGGTTCCGTCCAAACCTCCGGCCAGGATGCGCATTTTGCAGCCTTGGCCGTCCGATGCGAACCGGCAGGTCAGTTTTTTCAGGCCGCTTAAATTCAGACCGTTAAAGACGAGGTAATCGTTGTGATCGATCGCGCCCATGAATTGGCCTCCGCTGGCGCCGCCGCCGGTTAACGGCTTGACCGCGCCTTTGGACTTATCGCAGAATTCGGCTTCGATCTGGCGGGGGCGCAGGACCACTTTGGCCGTGCCGGTCAGAGGGCCGATGACGGGTGTGCCGGCGTCTGTGTATACGGCGTCGAGAACCAGAAACGCGCCCTGGTTTTTTTCTTCTTTGGCGTCCTTCGGCGCTTCCACCGCGACCGTGCCTTTGACGCCTTTACTGATGACCCTGCCTTTGTTTCCGTCCTTCAGCGCATAAACCCAGGAGACCATCGAGCGCACTTCGTCCACGGTATGCTGCGGATGCGCCAGCATGGGCACGTCGCTCCATACTTTGGATGAACCCTTCATCACCCGCTGCACCGATTCTTCCAGCGCGGCGGCTTGCCCTTTGTATTTGAGCGCGACATCGCGGTAGGCCGGGCCGAGGATTTTTCGGTCGACGGCGTGGCAGTTGAAACAATCGCTTTTCTTCATCAGTTTCAAGCCATCGGGATCGTCGTCGGCGTTGCCCGCGGTCCCGTCCCGCGACTTGCTGCGGACGGCTTCCACCACGACGCGCGGATTCATCGCCTCTTCGTGCTGGTCGGAATCGCCGTCTTCTTCGTCATCGATGAACAGTCTGTATACCACGGGATTTCCGGGCGTGTAGAAGTCGCCGTCTTTCGGGCGTAGGAACTTCACTTTCGGCGGCGCGTTTCCGGCCAGCACAGGCACTGTTGCGCTGGATAGAGCGCCCTGCGGATCGGTTACGGTCAATTGGACATTGTATACTCCCGGTTTGTCAAACGTGTACTTACATACCGCTTCCCTGGAGATGGGCGCGCCGTCGGCTCCAATGCGCCATTCATAGGTAAGAGTATCGCCATCCGGGTCGGAGGACTGCGTTCCGGAAAACGACACTTCCAACGGGGTCTTACCTATATTGTTCGTCGTCTGTGCATTGGCTATGGGCCTGCGGTTGCCGCGCACGTATTCGATCCGCGAGAGCCGCGCGTTTTTATTCTCGCCCCAAGTATCGCCGTATTCCATCACGTAAAGCGCGCCGTCGGCGGCAATCTGCATTGAAATCGGGCGCTTGAACGGATAGCCGTGCATGAAATGTTCGATGCGCAAAAGGTTGGAATCCGAGTCCATGCGCGCCACCTTGATCCAATTGCGGGACCATTCGAAGAAGAAGAGGCAGTTGTCGAAATAGTCCGGCATTTTTATGGCGGCGTTGTGCGCGGGATCGATGTGGAAAACAGGCCCGGCGCACGCGGTGCGCCCGCTGCCTTCGTTCAATTCCGGGAAGACGTCCGATTTGGAATAGGGATAATAAATCCAGGCGGGAACCGCTGGCGGCAGCACCTTCGATCCGGTGTTGTTCTTCGATTCGTTGACCGGATGGGCGGGATCGAATTTTTCGCCGACTTTTTTGGTTGCGAAGTTGTATCGATTGTACGTTTCGTTGGGACCGACGAAATAGGGCCAGCCGAAATTGCCGGCTTTGCGCGCCTGATTGATTTCGTCGTAACCGCGCGAACCGCGTGGGCCGTAGCCGCCGGAGTCCGGGCCGACTTCGCCCCAATACACGAGGCCGTTTTTGGGATCCACGCTCATGCGCCACGGATTGCGGCAGCCCATGACGAAAATCTCTGGCCTGCCTCCGGCGCCGTCTTTGGGAAAAAGATTGCCGTCCGGAATGGTGTAGCCGCCCTCCGGCGTCAATTTGATGCGCAGGATTTTTCCGCGCAGATCGGCGCAATTGGAGGCGGATTTCTGCGCGTCGAAACTTTCGCGGCCGGGGCGTTCGTCGATCGGCGCGTAGCCGTCGGAATCGCCTCCGGGATGCGTGTTATCGCCCGTGGAAATGAGCAGGCAGCCGTCCGGCGCGAACGCGAGCGTTCCGGCATGGTGGCAGCAATCCTTGCGCTGCTCTTCGAATTCCAGGATGTGTTTTTCGGACGCCATGTCGAGCACGTCGCCGTTCAGCACAAAGCGGCTGAGCCGCTGTCCGTTGTAATCGGGCGGCGAGTAGTACAAGTAAATGTAGCCGTTCTTCGCGAAATCCGGATCGAGAGTCTGACCCAACATGCCGTTCTCGTTGGAGTTCGTCACTTTGATCTTCGCGCATTCAACCGGCGTGCGCGATTTCGGGTGCAGCATTTTCACCGCGCCCTTGTACTCGATGTACAGGATGCGCCCGTCCGGCAGCAGCGAAAAGGACATGGGCTGCTTCAGATCGTCGATCAGCGTGGTGACTTCGAAGCGTTCGTTGACCGGCAGCGGATAAGGCACCGTGACTTTGACTGGCGAGGTGAGATCTCTGACGAGCCGTTCGAGGCCGTCCAGATTTTTCCGCAGCGTTTTTTCGACGTCTTCATTAATATGTCCGAGAATGCCGATGCGTCCTTTGTAACCGCTGTCCACGATCAGTTTCAAAACTTCGAGATCGCGCGCGCCTTCGCCCAGCGGCAGAATTTGCTTTCCCTTCTTGTCGCCGTCGGTTTCCATACCGTTGATATTCACCGCCAGCAAGTGCGGTTTCATTTTCTGCAGAAGAACCGGCAAGCGCGAAAGGTGTTCGTGACCGTGGTGGAGGTTGTATACGATCCCCACGTTGGCGATGCCGATGCGCTTGATGATCTCCAATTGGTTTTCCGGTTCGCCAAACCATCCTCCGTGGTTGTACAGCGCCACGGTGCAGCCGATTTTGTCGGCTTCGGCGGCGATGGCTTTGATGTCCGTCACCGCTGCCGCAATGTTTTTCTCCAGGAGATCGCCTGACGCGGGACCGCCGCCTTTCATGACCCAGAGTTGCGTCTTGATCTGATGCCTTTTCAGCAATTCGAGAATGGTTTTGGCGGTGTTGTCCAGCGTTCCGGGAAACCAGAAGGCATCTAAATTGATGCCCGCTTTTTTGATCGCTTCCATTTCCAAATCAAACTGCGGAATGTGTTCGTCGCGCCAATCGTAGGCGAAGTGTTTGAAACCCAGTTTCTGGAGCATCGCGGCGCGTTCCTGCGGCGAACGCTTTTGCGTATCGAACGGGACGATGCACCAGGCGATCAGATTCTCTTTGCCGAAAAGTTCACGGCAACCCGCCAGCGGTTCCGCCCGTGTTGGCGTTTCACCCGCGAAAACCGGCAAAAACGCATCCGCACACAGCAGGATGAACGGGCCAAGGATGGAAATCCGTGTTGAGCGAGTGCACATGCAAGGCGATCTTTCGATTTGGACGCCGGAGTGAAACTATTGACCCGCGCATTTCTAAAGCATCATTCTCGCTTGCGGCGGGCGGCGTTGAACTTCGTTGGTCTCGCACGGCGTATCTTCCCAATACGCCTTTGCTCGACCGCCTCGTTCAACTTGCCCGGCGCGATAATGACGCTTTAGAAATGCGCGGGCCAATAAATCAAAGGAATATAATAATGTGTGTACACCACGAGTTGCAAATCAATCACGGTCCGGTAGCTCTTAGAACCTCCACCGGAACCGCCCATCATTGTAGGCGCCAGACTGCGTGCGCTCCACCCCGTTAGCCGTTTATCAATGTGTTTCGAGAAAATTTTTCCTTGATTTTGGAAACTGGTATATCCAAAATAACCGAACTGGAACTATTACAAGATTGAAACGGCGTGGAGTTACGTCTCCTTACTTCGTCATTGCGTTGAAGCGCGTGATCGCGAGGAGCACTCTTGCGCCCTTCGATTTTCTGCTCAGCCGGTCGACAGCGATCGTGATGTGTCGGAATAACCCGAAGTTAGAGGGAACGTCAATGCTGCGCTTTAAAAAACCTATGCTGCTGTGGATGGCGTGCGTCGCGGTCTGCTGCAATGGGGGCGATCTGCCCGCTCCGGAGAACGATCTGGATTTGTATCTCCAGAGAAACAGGCCCGATGTGGGCGAAAAGCTCGTTGTGCCGCGGCTGGAGTGCGAGGACATCCCGGGTTTCAAACCCATAACCATGGGCGATCTGCCGGATCTTCAACACGACATTGAAATGCACTGCACAAAGCACGGCAAGATTAATTCCTGCGGGCTGCTGTGCACGATTAATTACGATCAGTTCGAATCGCGCAAATTGGAAGGCGAGCGAAAAATCTTCGTCTCGAAATCGCTGACCGAATTCCGCGCGGATATCGAAGTCAAAGCATTCTGGCAGCAGGGCAAAGCGCCGCTGGCGGTCACGCTGCTGGGCTTCGGCCAGACCTCCGACGATCGCAATGCGCGCGCGTGGCAGGCGGATCTGTACCGGGCCGGCAATCACGTGCTGAGCTTCGATTCGCTGATTCGAAACAACATGAACCGCGCGATCGGACAGGGCGTGGCCGGCAACATCGCCGAGGAGGGCCGGCTGACCGCGCGGATCATCAACGCGTTTCTGGCCACGCCCGATCCCGAGCATGGCGGCACATACCGCGATCGCATCTCGTCGGTGCGGTTGCTGGGCGCAAGTTACGGCGGCAATATTGCACTACAGACCCTGCGCGAACCGTCGTCGAGCATCTGGCCGCTGGACCGGGTGCTGGTGATTTCCACGCCGGTCGATTTTCTCCATACCACGTTTTTGTTCGATAAATACTACCGCGAAGACCGGTCGCGGTTCGGGAAGCTGTCGCTGGCACGATTGATTAACGGATTCACGCCAGACAACGACGATCCCTCCGAAAAGGAACTTTCATTGATGCGCGCCGGTGTCGGCTACTCGTTCCACAGCGATTTCATCTCGATCACCAAAGACAACATGGAACGGTACATGCCGAAATTGAAGCAGCGCCTGCATGACTTCGACGAATCGCCGGAATGTGAAAGTCATCGCAAAGAACAATTGGAGTTGCTGAAATCCAACTACGAGCAACAGAAAATCGTGCTGGCGGAACGGAAGAATCAGATGAGCAGCCGTGAATTTGACGCGCTGAAAGACGATTTCGAATCGCGTTTCAGCAACCAGCGCGATTACATCAAGAGAAGGATGGACGACTTGAACCATTGGACATTCAAGAACTATTTTTTCCTGCTGTGCCGCCCCTTTTGGGAAGCCAAAGGAGACGACTCGGACTTCGGACGGCTCAAAAATCTGATGAACGGCGCTCCAAATTTCGTACAGGTGGTGGTGTCCGAGGACGATCCGCTCAACAATCCCGAGGATCTCGCTGAACTCAAGCTGGCTCTGAAAGAACCGCAGCTTCTGCTGCTCCCACACGGAGGCCATTTGGGCTTTACCGGCACGCAATGGTTCCAAACCTTGATGGCGAAATTCTTCGCGAAATGAAGACTTTCCGAAAACCGAATGCTCGGACCCGCGAACTTAGAGGCAATATCAAAACCCGACGCGGGCGAGTGATCCGCGCCGTTTGAATTAATTGCCGGCTTCCTACTTTTTGGACGCCGGCTTTCCGGCATCGCCCGGCTTTGCGGATGCCTCGATTGCCTTCGACACATAATCGTCGATAAACGCATCGCCTTCGAGGCCCGTTCCGCCTTCGCGCATGCGGCGGATTGCCTCGCATGCGTTCACGAACTGCGCGTCGCTGACTGGTTTGGCGCACACTAAGAACGCGCCATTCACGATGACCTTCAGCCACGTCTCCTGAACCGAGCTGCTGCGCATCATCGCCTGCATATCCGGCGAAAACTTAGGATGTTTCGCCAGCGCTTTCTCGACTCCCGATTTGATTTTCTTGCGCGCTTCGTCCTTGGCCGCGTTCAGCAGCGCGTCCCGCATCTTTTTCGTTTCCGGCGTCACATCGCCCGGCGACGCGATCGCCGCCGCGCCGGATTCGCTCTTCGCTGCGGAAATCGGCTGCGCTGTGTTTGGAAGCGGTGAACCATTGGCCTTCGCGACACGCGCTTTCACGGCAGGATCGGGAATCGACGCCAGCACCTCCGCCACGTTGATGCTCTTGAACAATTTCGACATTTGCAGCAGCGCCGTGGCCGCGGTCTCGCTCACATGGGGGTCGCTGTCCTTCGCCAGTTCGGTCAGCGGCGGAATCGTCAGCGTCAATGGGAAATCGTGAAAGCCGTAGTAGAATGCATTCCTCTGTCTGCAATGATTCAAGGCATCCACCGTCATCCGGCGGATTGCCACGTCGGCGCTCGCCGTCATCGGGAACAGCCGTTGAACGACGCGCGGGTCGCCCGTCGCTTCGGCGAGCAATTCGATCAGCAGCGGATGCTCGCCGGGGAGCTTCGCTATTTTCGCGCCGGCTTCGGGATCGGCGCACACCCATGCTTTTGCTGCCGCGCCCCAGGCGCGCGCATCCATCAGTCGCTGTTTGCCGCCGTGCGAATCGAAGGTGTTTTGCGTGATGAATTCGCTGCATCCCGGCACCTGGGGGGCGCGCGTGGCGAAAAATTCCCATTCGATCGCGTTCAATTGTTTCTCCGGAAGCAACACGGCGGCGGACAGTGTCCCGGTCACGAGTGGGCACGGAAAACTCCCCAGCGCCTCGAGCGCGTGATGGCGCACTTGGTCGTTCCACAAGGAAACATGCGCATCGTCCTGCGTCAGCTTGAGCAGCGCGGGCACAATCGCCGGATCGTCCACGCGATTCGTATAATAATAGTATCGCTGGCTGATCAGGTCGCAGAAATCGGCGCGCACTTCCGGCTTAGGGCTGTTCAACAGCTCGATCATGCACTGCACCGCATAGCCGTCGGCGATCCTGCGCAGACCTATTGCCGCTGGATGGCGCACATTGATATCCGTTTCGTTCTCGGCCATCTTCGCGATGCGTTCAATGGTTTGCGAATCGATATTCGGCAGATTGTGCGCATTCATCGCCGCCGCATAGCGCACCTCGTTAACCGGATCGCTCAACAGTTTGTAGACCGTTTCCAATGCCCGCGGATCCTGCGTCTTGCACAGGGCCTCGACGGCGGACACCCTGACGCGCACGTCGGAATCGCCGGCAAATTTATTCAACACGGGAAAAATGCGCGGGTCGTGGAAGGGGCCCAACTCATCAATTCCCCATCCGATATTTCCCAGCGCACACATGGCCGAAACGGCCGAGTCCTTGTCGGGCCCGTTCAAAAACGCCAGCAGTTGATCCAGATCGCGCCGCAGTCCGCGCTTGGCCATCAGACACAGCGCACTTCGTCGCGAGAGCCCATCGCTTTTCAGCAGATTCTGGATATACGCTTCAATGGATTCGTCGTTGGCGATCATCAGCGCCGCAAGGGGGGCGTAATTGGGATGCGTGAGGAATTGCCGCATGGCCTGCCGCGCGTTTGGGCCGTCCAGCGACGTGACGATCCGCCAGCGCGAAAGGATGTTGCTGAAGCCCGCCGAGCCCACGAGGATATTGTTGAAGCCCCCCACTTTCTCCACTTTTTCAGGCGAGATGTCCTTCATGAGCGTGCTCACATACGCATCCGTTCCGCTCACCATGCGCAGAATCCGGCCGTGCGGCAGATAGTCCGACTGGCAGGCAAGCTGATGTACGGCTTCGAAAGCGACCGCTTCGTTGCTGTCATTGAGCGCCGAGAAAATCAGCGGATAAACGCGCTTGTCGCCGAGTCTGCCTAAATCGCTCAAGGCCATCACGCGCTCCCGCACGTCGTGCGAGCGCAGTTGTTTCCCGAGGTCCGCGATGACCCCGTCCGCGGCCGGTTTCCAGAACACGACCGTGCGGCCGCGGCATTCGATCTGCAGACCGCCGTCGGCCGCCACGCGTTCCAGCACCTCGCGAACGGTCTTCTCCTTTAGATCGAATGTGTAAACGTGTTCCGTGCGGATCGGCATTGGGCAGACGCCGCGCAATCCGCTCCGGCCCCAGAGGTCCAGCGCAATGCCCACCAGATACTCAGAGCGGTAGCTGACCGTCACTTTCGTTTTGAGAATGTCAGCAAGCTCGGCGTCCGGAGTGCCGCTGATCACGCCGTCCGCGCCAAATGCGTAGTGTCCGCCTGAAATCAAGACGACTGCGGCCATCGCCACCGCGAAGGCCCGTGCGATCTTCATGCTCAGTATTCCTTTCGCCGGCAATGCCGGCAGATCCGATCGACGCCGCGATTTTTAAAACATTTTAGTATGACGTGTGAGATGCTGTTCAGGCTGCTGGGAAAAACGGGGGAGTCCTGCTGATGAGCGCGGAGCACGGGGTCTGCCCTGACAGAGTTCTCGATCGAAAACCGAGTGCCCTGTCTGGCGAAATTATTATTTCGGCGATTGTACAATTCGATCGTTCAGCATCGCCAGCATTGTTTTGGTAAACGTGATGCGATCGAAATATTCGGCCTTTCGGCTGATCACCGGCATGGCATGACTCACGCCACTTTTGGCGATGTAATCGGCTCCTGGCAAAATCGCGCGTTCAGGTTCGACATGCCCGTCGCTGAGCAGTTCGTTCGGACAGACCGGCGTTTTCCAACTCGCAAAGCATAGAATCGGAAGCGCGTGGACAACCGCATCGATCTCCATTCGATGGCACGCCATGTATTCCTCCCGCACGATCGGGGTCATATCATGCAGGCCTTCGATGCGGGCACCCAGTAATTTAATGCGTAACTTTCCAATAAAATTCGAATGGTTTAGAAATGTCGCGGCCTCTTCCGAACCATAGAGCGGCCCCTGCAAGGAAATCCAACCCTTCACTTTGTTCAATTGTCCGTCGCGTTGCAAGCGCAGCAGAGCCTCCAGCGTATCGAGACATCCTTTGCTGTGGGAGACAACGATCACCGGACGCGGATTTGACGCAATCATCCGCGCAATTTTTTCGCCGCAAAGACACACCGCCTCGGAGCGAAATGGCGGCGCCCTCGAACATAGCCCCATTTCGCCGGCAGCGAAACGTTGGTCTTTCAGATAGTCGAGCGTCCGCTGATTGCAATTCAATCCATCGAGAAAATGGGTCAGACGGATAGCCGTTTCGCCGAGCCAGCCGTGAACCAGCAGAATGTCACATCCCTCAAGGGCTTTTGAGCTTGCCCCGTTCTGGTTCGACGCTGCAGCATAAAAACGTTGCGTAAATTCGCGCGTTACATCGCGGCCCCCTCGATGCGACGTAAAAACAGCGTCGTTCTGTTCTTCAATCGCCGTGTTGCCAGAAGTACCAATACTCCCTGTCCCATTGGAATGCCGTGCGCAACCATATACCAGGAGCAGCGGAAGTATCGCCCAAATTTTATACGGCATCAAAAAAACTCCGGATTTGCCCGAAATTATAGTGCTATTCTCAAGCAATGCAATTTTGAACTATACTGCGCATTGCGTTTTGCTTTGAGCCAGTTTGAAGACCCTGGTCCATCCCTCTCGACATTAAGCGCTTGCGTGCTGCGCAACGCTCATAAAAGTGGCTGTGGTAAAAGTGTCGAGTCGCAGAATTGATGCGAATAACCATTGGTTGTGCCGGGTTTCGGCTAAATCGAGGCGTTAATCTCATTATTGACCCGCGCATTTCTAAAGCATCATTCTCGCTTGCGGCGGGCGGCGTTGAACTTCGTTGGTCTCGCACGTCGTATCTTCCCAATACGCCTTTGCTCGACCGCCTCGTTCAACTTGCCCGGCGCGGCGCGATAATGACG
>JBBRQD010000135.1:0-13975 GCA_038227045.1 Planctomycetota bacterium | reverse complement strand
TTTGCGTTCTCTGTGCGGTACTTTGTGGTTATGCCTATGGATTCCACCGAATCACTCAGTGGTATGCCACGCGCCCGCCGCCAGCGCCTGCCGAATCCAATTAGACCAGCATTTCCACCCAAAAAAAGTCAGGGCCTTTAGAACCTTACCATTCAATGAGCTTGTTGAGATTGCGGATTGCAAAACCTCTTCGCGCCGTTCCGCCGGCACCTCGCCTAGAGCACGCGCTTGGCGCTCATTTGTCAACCATGGTTGACAGTTTTCTGGAAGCGCCTCCATGACATCAGCGCAAATCAGAAGTTGCGATACGCGCTGTTTTGTGAATCCCCAATTGTCGGCGCAAAATGCAGAAAATGAACGCGCCTCTAGCTTCCAAAGTTCAGCGCGCGGTTCAGTAATCTGCCACCAAGTGCTACAACGTTCGGCGTACGCGTCGGCGGCCGCTCGCGTCGGGTAATGCTTCTGCAAGACCTCGCACTCTGCGCCATTACCGCACAGCACGGCGACGGCGCTTGGCCCTCGTTTGTCAACAATTGTTGACAGTTTTCGGGGAGTGCGTGGGGTTTGGGATACATTGTTGTTGCTTTCTTGGTTGGGGTTTTGTCTCGCACGCGGTACCATGGAAGCTTGTATGTCTGTGTGTCTCGCTTCAAGCGCTGAGTGGTAAATTGTTGTCGTTAATCGGCTATTTGTTTTATGTTTTATGTTGTATCTACAAATTACAGTATATTGCAAGTTTGGTCCATCAACTACCGCGCATCCCCCCCCCTAACATGCAAAAGAAACCTGACAGTTAAATATAACAATATTTGTTACACGGCTTTCTTAGGACGGCCACCCTTAGACCGTGGATCTACACATCCGATTACTTGGATATCAACGTTCGCAGTCTCTTGGCTCACCTGTTTAAAGCCATTTACCTTATAAAGTGCCGCAAGAGACCGTGCGGATGGAACAACTCCCGTGCGTTCAATAAATCGCGTCGCAAAATCACGGCGCTCCCTTATGGAGTCGGCTTTTGCCGGCCTGGCATTCTTTGCCATTGCCGACAAGAGACTGGAGCGTATGGTAATCAAACGTAGCTCGCTGGCCACGGCGTCAGTAATGTGGAGAATCTGGATAAGCGTATCGTTGGAAAATCGTTGTTGACTGACAGATTTATAAACCTCTTGTACTATACAATCGATCGGTTGATCGTCATCATCCGATGGATAAGCCGGGCGCATTCCTGATGCCATGCTGGCCACGGCATCCATCGCTGTGGATATCGGCGTCCTTGCACCGCGTAGGAATCCGGCATACATAGCGAGCAGGTTGCGCCGGCCATACGAAAAACTGCCATCTGGATACTGTTGTCCACGCTTTATAAACCCGCCGCGCCACGTGTGGATCGTCAGTAAGTCTTTCGCGCGTTTGGCATTCAACGCCTTATGACCGATAGCTCGTTTTGGAGCGGTGCCGGGCTTCGAGACTTTTCGATATTCGGAATATTCGCTACGCTCGTCATCGTCAGGTAGGTCATCGACGGCATCTTTAATGCCGCCGGTTTCGGAAATTGGGACATGTCCCAATTTCGGTTTCTGCACCGTGCTATGTGTTGCGATTTTGAAAAACGTACCCAATTCAGCCATCGTGTATGTGAACGGTTTCCCGACGCTGTCTAGTTCGATTGAATAACATACACGTCGCTTAGCAGTGCGATGAATTGAACCTGGAACGCGTAGAACGCGCGCTGCGTCGTGCACCTGGTCGGCCGGAAGCCCATTGGCACGCAACGTTGCGCCGAGGGCCTTGTTGATAATTTTGTACTTGGCGATCTTCTCCGGCCATGCCGGCGGCGGCATAGCCGGGTCATTTTCGTCCCGAAGGAAATAGAACAGATACACGCCGCGCCCGCTTCGCGCAACGATGGAAGCGCGCGGAATAATTCCTGAGTCCATAAGCTCGTACGCCTGGAATTGAGCCTGGCGCCAAGTCAAACCAGCGCCGGGAATTTCGTTCTCCTTTTCTGGACGCCCGCAATCGATGTCGGCGTAGCAAGAATTTAACCTACGAAGATCGCTTTCTTTGCGCCGCACGTCCGGATGTCCGGTCAATCGGTTGGGATACGGAGCGCCGGCATAATAGGCGTTCACAGTGAAATATGAATTGTGCGATAGACAGGACTCGATAGAAGAAAACTTATCGCGTAATTGACTGGTTTTAACCGACGCAATATTTTCAAAATTTACGGTTCTTCCTCGCTTATCGATACGCGGGTTTTCCGGTTTACGCACAAAGCCGATGTGCGCATCCGGATCACGGTGCAACTCCTCAATTGCTGTCAAATTGAATAGCGGAACGGTTTCGTCGTTATTCATCATGCCACCTCGCCTTCAGTGTCCAGCCCGTCAATGTGTGGCAGAGTTGATTTAATCGTCCGGCGAATGGCATGGAGATATGCGGCGTCTTTTTTCTCGGCGTCGACCTCTGCGTTATAGCGGTCGATATCAATCACGCTGTCGATTGCCTGGCGTAAAATTTCCTGCATTTTTGCCGGTTTAATTGCCTCCAATTCGAACACGTCTTCACCATGTTTTTTCACAAACTTTTTGTAGTTCGAATCCGACTTTTTTGCTTTCATGATCGGCGGCAACTGCAATTTAATCACCTGCTCCGGGGTCAAGGCAACACGGATCGCTTTCAAATTTTCGATTAAAAAATCATCGCGCAAGGACCGCACGAACGAATGCGCGATTTCGCAGCCGGCGGGGTCATGATCCGATAGAATCAGTAGGAGGAGCGTAGCTTTCCCCGATTTTCGGAACCGCTGCGCCATTTCATACCGCGGCGCAAGCGAGCAAAAACCGCGGCCGATTGTCACGGGAATGCAATACTCTTGCGCCACGGGCCGAATAGTGCCCAGGATGGTATTCTTTTCGCCGATGATTTCGATGTGGTTCGGCTGTGACACGAGGTAATCACGATAGAAGCCCTTCATGAAGCCGTCCAACTGTTCACGGATAAAATGGGTGGTCGTGGGGTAAACGCGCCAATTCGTAACGGGGCGCGTCGGGTCGGCAATGACGTGCCAGTTAATGAAGCCGGCCAGCCGCGCGCGCGTCAGAATATCCGTGAGTGCCTGGTATGACGCCCGATCATTCCGGTATCGAGACTTCGGCTTTCCGGTAAAAATCAGCGGCGGAGCGTTAAGCAGCCCATAGTGGATTTGACGGTCCGAAATTGGTAAAAAATCCTTTAATCCCTCGATCACTTTTAAAACTGCGTCAAGAAAAGGTTTTTTATTTTTGCTGATTTTCGATCTGCTTTTTTTGCCGACGATCTTGATACCCTTGACGTTCACTTTTCCAGCCGCCTTCCGATGTTCCACCAAAAGGCGGTGCGCTTCGTCAGGGTTCATCGAAACCATTTCTTCATGAAACTTTTCGTCAGCGGATTTCTCGCGCTGGGCATTGTATGCGCGGAGTCGCGGCAGAAAATTAGGATCGTCATGTGCGATATCATCGAACCGGCATCGGACGGTTTGAAATCCCGCCAGCTTGGCGGCTGCAAAGCGCCGATGCCCGCTCAAAATGAAGCGGTCGGTGGTCAACACGATCGGTTCGAGTTGGCCGCGTGCGAGCATGTCTTTGGCAAGCGCAATAATGGCCGGATCGGATTCGACGACCGGCTTATATAGACCGCCATAAGTCGTGTCGTTTTCTAGTGATACAGAAATTTCATGCACTGAAATATCCGAAATTGAGTCATGTCTAAGTTTCCGAGTTTTCTCCTGGTTTTCTTCCTCCATTTTATCTTCATAATTCTTGACTTTCACGGCAATTCCGGGTACAGTTTTCATGTATCGATTCTCCATTTGCGGCGCGTGGTTTCTTGGCAGAGACACGAGCCGCGTTTTTTATTTAACTAGCGTCACGACCACGCGGCCGTGCCGGTTTGAGCACGTTATGCGCACGATCTGCGCTTTAATTTTGACTCGATGATTGACGATTGCCGCTCGACGGTCGTGTCGGTGCCTATTTCGTCGCAGCGGACGACAATGTCAGCGTCGGGGAAGCGCCTGGATAGACTTTCCAGCATTGTTTTGAATTCTGTGCGGTGTCGGGTTTTGTGGGTGCCGTCGGGCGCAATGGCGATATAAAGAAGGATCATCGAACACCGCCAATTTTAACAGGGGCGCCGTTGATGATATTTCGAAGTTCAATTGAATCGCGTCCAAGTATCAAAGCGACTCGGACGACGTGCTCGGGATTCCAAGCGCGTCGCCCTGCGATATATGGCACAGTCAATTTACCGAGTCGAATCGGTGTCGTGACTTTGTATTCAGGAACGCGAAGAAGGCGGGTAACATCGCCGGTTGAGATTGGAAAGTTCATTTGCGTCGGTCTCCGTTACGCGCAGAGTTACACTGCTGCGCTTTGACGAAGACCCACGGTAATTGATGAATCGAATACTCAAATATTAGTCTAATATTCGTTGTGCGATAAATGAGACTCTCATAGGAAAATCTGTCTCATTACGATATGAATGAATATGAGAATTTTAATGCGACGACTAGACTGAAATATATGGCCTCATTCTTTTTTTGAGCTGTTCACGGTCTACATATGCACTGTGACTCACATGTTTACAATCCCCTGTTATTCTATAGGCCGTTGCTCTTTTAAATCCTAATTTCTTCATGGTCTCTAATAAATATTTCAGTTCAATTCGATCTGCTTGCCAAGGCCAAATTTTTGCCCAGCTGCAAGAAACTTTTTGCCGCAAAGTTGTTTTCGTCTTAGACTGTGAAAGGGTATTCACGGCCTCTATGTCAGCCGCGTCCATTCGCGACAAAATTATATCCCGCGATTCCTGGATATATTCAAGACCATCGCGATCACCGAGATTTCGCCTGAATTTCAGCACAGACTTTATAAGCTTAGTGCAATCGATTCCCCATAGGTTAAGTGTTTCCTGAACTACAAGCGCTTGCTTTGGCAGCAAAATAAGCCACTCAGCAACAAAGCAATTTCTTTCAACTAAGTCACGTTTTGGAAAACAGAATGGCATGCCCCTTGTCCTCTCGTTTTCATCTTCAAGACAGCATTCTAAATATGTTTGATAGAAGCTCATCTCATCAAGTTGAAAACGAAGATAGTTGAGTACGATCGCGGATTCTTTCAACGCGACGAGTTTACATGCGGCCTGCACTACAACATTACGGTTCCTATCGGCGTCCAGTGGATTCGCCGTTCGCCATTGATGCTTCAGTTCGGAAACGATTTTTGCGTCTGTATTTGGAACGACCTTGTAAAGTTCCTCATAGAACGGGTGTGTCCCGTCCCACAGAATATTGCGGTGCTTTATTATATCTGGCGTCAATCCTAACCGCTTTTCCTCGTCTGTAAGCATGTGGCGACTCCCATCGCATCCAATTAAAATCGCGCGGAAACTGGTTTGGATAGAACCAGCTTGTCGAGTGATCAAGCCCTATCCGCGCGAAACTGCGTTACTAAACTTTTGCATCCTTCGTCGCCGGTGTTTTAACCGCATTCAACACCGTCGCATCCAGCGACATATTCTTTACGTCCGGATCGCCGTAAGCGTCCAAAATCTGTTCCGGGCTATTGCCAAGCAAGGCGGATATCTTTTCCGCGCTCACGTTCGCTTGCAGCAGCAGCGATGCGCATGTCCGCCGCCCGATGCGGCAATCCATCGCTTGATTGATTCCAGCAGCTTTGGCGGCGCAAGCAAGCGCTTTCTTGAATCGCCGGTTGAACATCTTTGGATCGCGCCACGGCTTGCCGCCTTCAGCCGGCGGATATGGCCGCTTGCGTGTTACCAGAGCGCGCGCGCGGGGATTTTTGCGGTCGTGGCCCTTCGGTTCCGAAAACAGCACGTCACCGGCCTGCGCCCGCATTTTAAGAACCGGCCGCAAGTCCGACGGAATTGGAATTGTCCGAATGCCAGTCTTGAGCGTGAGGTGTTCCAGCGGTTCAAGGGTCAAGTCTGAAAAGTCGTCTGTGAAATTCCGCTTGTGGATCGTCAAGAGTTCATCCGGCCGCAACCCGATGCGCACTTGAATGCGGAATGCATCGGCAAAGTACGCTGGAAGTTTGACGACCACCTTTTGCGCCTGTTCGCTCGTGAGGTATCGAATAACGCCACGGCTTTTCTTGATTTCTTTTTTCTTCGGACGATCGATTTTCGTTTTGTCGATAACGGCGCCGTAATCCTTCAGCAGCTTCAGCACGTAGACGCGAATCTGCATTCGTCGACTTGGTCCGATCGGTTGCCCGTGATGATTGACCAGAGAGCGCAGCCAAGAATTGATTTCATTCTCGCGGCCTTCAAGCGCGTCGATTTTCGTCTGTCCGCCAAATTTTAAAATGAAGCGCTCAAAATCCCATTCAATGTTTTTCTTGTGGTCAGCATCGCGCCCGGTGTACGCGGCCAAAAACGCCGCCGCCGCCTCTCTGAGCGTCGGATATGTGCCCTTGCGGTATTTCTTGCCGCGCAACGATTCAAGTTCGCGGCCCTGCGCTTCAATCTTCTGCAAAAGCGATTCGATTTTCCGCTGAGCAAGATCAAGCTCGGCCTGGAGCGTGACGAGTTCAGCGGGTGTTGCGGACAACGGCGAATTGCCCCGTTTTGGTTGTCCGCCATGCAGTTTGAGAACCGCGTCCGGCCCCATCCATTGCTCGTAAATGCGCGACGGTGTTTTGTCTTGCGGCGGGTTATGCCATTGCGTTTCGTCAAGATAAATCCGGTTCAACGCTTCAAGCGTCGCGGTCACGTCAGCAGCCGCGCCCAGCGAAAAGCAAATCGTCTTTTTTCGAACCGGATGGTTCAAATAAACGAAATAGCGGTCGTGGCGTTGTTTCACGCGGTCAAGCGTAATGGTCTTGCGCAGGTGTCCCATTTCAAGATTAGACGCCAAGATTACATAAAATGCAAATAAAAAAACCGGACAATCGCCCGGTTTCTCCAATGTCACTATGAAAATTTCTTATTGCCCCGCCTGGATTCGAACCAAGATACCCAGAGTCAGAGTCTGGTGTCCTACCATTGGACGACAGGGCAGTGTGCGGCGGTGGATTGCCGCGTGTTTGAAGGGGTAGTTCATACTAAATTTGTTCGAAATATCAAGCAGTGCGGCGCATTTATTTCCAAATTTCTTCCGAAGCCTTTCGTTTGTCTCGCGATTATGATGGGTGTGCCGGTTTGGCAGCGGCACTTTTATGTATTGACGCGAGACGAACACAATGGCCGATTCGCATGAAAAATGGATGGACGAGGCGTTGGCGCTTGCGGCGCACGGAGCGGGGTGGGTGAGCCCCAATCCCATGGTGGGCGCGGTGGTCGTCAAGAATGGAATCGCGGTGGGGCGCGGCTGGCATGAGAAGTTTGGCGGGCCTCATGCCGAAGTCCACGCACTGCGCCAGGCCGGCTCCGACTCTCGCGGCGCCACTCTGTATTGCACTCTCGAACCCTGCAACCACACCGGAAAGACTGCGCCTTGCACGCACGCCGTCATCGCGGCGGGAATCGCAACGGTAGTGCTTGGCGCTCGCGATCCGAATCCCGTGGCGTCTGGCGGAATCGCGGCGCTTCGCGCGGCGGGCATCGACGTGATCGAAGGCGTTCGCGAATTGGAATGCCAGCGGATCAATGCCGCATT
This sequence comes from Planctomycetota bacterium, assembly GCA_038227045.1. GTDB lineage: Bacteria > Planctomycetota > SZUA-567 > H5-PLA8 > H5-PLA8 > JANXLS01. The sequence goes on along the minus strand of JBBRQD010000135.1, from coordinate 6,312 downwards.
TCTAAAATTTACGCGGACGCACGCGCCTCTGGTCGCTCTAAAATGGGCGATGAGTTTGGACGGCCGAATCGCCACGGCGTCGGGCGATTCGAAATGGATCACGGGCGACGCGGCGCGCGTTCACGCGCATCGGTTGCGCGCGCGGCACGATGCCGTGATGGTTGGCATTGGCACGATCCTGGCGGACGATCCCACCTTGAACGTGCGGCTCGGATCTGCCGAAGAGACTGCCGCAATCCGGCAGCCGCGGCGCGTCGTTCTCGACACTCACGCCCGAACGCCTGCACGTGCGAAACTGTTCGGCGCTCAACCTGATGGAGCCGTGACGATCGTTACGTGCGCTCCGTCGGATGCCCTTGCGCGCGAGCGCATCGGCGCATTGCGCAACAGTGGTGCGGACGTGATCGAAGTCGAGCGGGATTTGAACGGCTCTGTCTCGGTCGAGTCGGCGATTCTGGAAATGGGCAAGCGCGGCGTGCTCTCGGTCATGGTGGAAGGAGGCGCGCGATTGCTGGGCGCGTTTGTCGATTCGAAACATGCCGACCGCGCGCACGTTTTCGTTGCGCCTAAAATCATCGGCGGCGAAAAAAGCGTGAGCGCCATTGCCGGGCGCGGGGCGGGGAGGGTAGCGGACGGGCTGAAATTTATTGACGGATCGATGACGACGCGGCGAATCGGCGAGGATGTTTTGATCGAAGGCGCGCTGAGCGAATGGGGCTGGAGCCGCGAGAATCAGGCCGACGAAACGACTCATTCGGGTGGATGATGAGGCGCGGGCGGGGGGGGCTCGACTTTCTTTTTCATCTTCTCCCATTGTTCGTCGGGACGGAAGACAATCTGAATCGAGCTCCAACTCTGATTTCCCTGCGCACTCCACAGCGCGATCCAGCCTCCGGAGAACTGTTTCGGCAATTTTGAGACGGCAATCGTCTTATCGTCGATGGTCCAGTGCTTATCGCTTTTGGCCGTTTTGAATCCAATCGTCGTATCGCGAAGCCAATTGAACACCGGGGGCGGCGTCGTAATCATCGAGTGATTTTCGGCCATGTTGTCGACGTCGGCGCAAAAAGTGGCGGGATCCATTTTCAGCATGGGATTTCCTGCGTTCGGGCCGGCGACCGCTTGCGCGGGTTCGATGAAGACGACGCCGAAAGGCCGCAATTCCTTGTGCAGCGACTTGCCCGTTGCTTTGAATGACTGGATGGTGGAGAACGGCGCGATAAAGCGCAGGTGTGCGTAGTCGCCGCCGCCTTCGGGAACGATTAACCGGCCGTTCTCGATCTTGAGCTGCCCGTGAATGCTGCTGAAATCGCTGGCCTGTTCGGGCGTTTTGAAATCGTAAGTCAACTCGACCCAGGCCGGATCGCCCTGCTTGTTGGGGATGTCGCGCACCGTGGCGGCATGGAAGACGCTCCGCCATTTGCTGGGCGGCTCGAGCGCGTGAAGCGCGGCTTCCTGCCATTGGTGAATCTGGGCGAGATTTGTCTTGGCCGTGGGCGTTGAACCGTAATCCTTGTTAAAATCGACGACCATTTCGGAGAACGTTTTCCAACTCTTTGCCTCGGCAATCGTCGCCAGATTTTTGTACGCTTCTCGCGCCGTCAACTCGGGCTCTTTTACGGCCATTAAATTGAATTTGCGTTCCCAGCGTTTCGTTTCGGCAGGTGGGAGCGACGGCATCAAGGCGAAGACCGCGGCCCGAATGCCCCGGGCGTAATAGAATTGGACCTTGGCGAGCGCGGTCGCATCGATCGATCGTGCGATGATCGTGTCGGGAGGCAGTAAAATGGGCGCAATATAAAAGGCCGCGCCATTTCGAATCTCGATTTGCAACCCGCGCGTTTCAGCGAAGCCCACGGCCTTGCCTTTGGGCACTTCCCATTTCTTCGCCATCTCGGGGCTGAAATCGATCTCGGCTTTCTGCTCGGCGATTTTTTTCAACACTTTGATTTCAAATTCCCAGCCGCTTTTCAGGTCGGCCAATTCCGCATGGATGTCATCTTTCGCGGGCGCGTAGGTTGAGGCCAGCGCCAGTTCGCTCATTTCGGCGTGCAGCTTCGCGGTTTCCATTTTGCCAGCGCGATTTTCGTACTCCTGCAAAAAGTGCGCGTAGTGCATTTCCGGAGTCAGCTTGAGTTCCGGGCGCGGAAGTTCGGGCACTGGAGGCGGCAGAGGCGGATCGGGCGGTTTGTCGATAACAACGGCTTCGGGGTTGGTGACCGGGACGACGGGCGGCTTGGTTGATTCGATTTTTGGCGGATCGGGAATCTTTTTCGTTTCGGTCACCGCCGGCTTAGTCTCGGTCTTTGGCACTGTTTCGACGATTTTTGTCGAGGGTGATGGAACGGTTCGGGAATTAGTGACCGCGACGCTTGTGACGGGCCCGGTGACATGAGCGACTTCGTTCGGAGGAGTAACAGTTTTGGAGCCGAACCAGATCGCTGCGAAATAGGCGAGGACGCCCAGCAGCAGCGCCGCCGCGGCATGGGGCAGCAAGCGCTGCCAACGCGGCGTGCCGCCGGAACGCAACCGGCGCAATTCGTCGGACGGGAGAATCCCACACGAGGATTTGGCATTGAATCCCATGGCGTTCGGCAGTGTGCCGTTCTTCACCGCGTCGAGGTCGGCGATCAATTCGTCCGAATTGGCGTATCTGTCGGCACAATTCTTGGCCATCATTTTGGAAATGATCATGCCCAATCCCGGCGGAATTTCAGGATCCAGCACGCACGGATTGGGGGCTTCGTCGGTGACATGATGCATCATCACTTCGGTGCTGGTCTTGCCCGAGAACATCGTATCGCCCACAATCAAATGATAGAATGTGGCGCCCAGCGAATAAATGTCGCTGCGCGCGTCGATATTCGATTCGCCGCGTGCCTGTTCCGGGGACATATAATGCGGCGTGCCCAGCGCCAGACATTTTGTCGATTTTTTGGGGGTGATCGTTACGTCCGCCCTCTCCGTCGGGTCTGCTTTCTCAGCGCGCAGTTTGGCCGAGTCGCCCGAGCCGCTCGGTCCAGGCTCTGGGATCGCTTCGTTGCTTTCACGCTCCGCCTGCATGGCCAGACCGAGATCGCACAATTTTGCGACGCCCGACGGCGTCATCATGATGTTGTCAGGCTTGATGTCGCGGTGAACCATGTCGAACTTGCGCGCGTAGGACAACGCACCGGCCATCTGCCGGATGATGCCGAAGGCTTCGTCGGGTTCGAGGCGCCCTTTTTCCTTGAGCACTTGCTTGACGGTGCGGCCTTCGACGAATTCCATTGCGAAATAAGTGTAGCCGCTGTCTTCGCCGCAATCGATGCCGTTGATGATGTTGAGATGGCTGAGTTTGGCGCAGGTCCGCGCTTCGTTGAGGAAGCGTTGTTTGAAGGCGGGATCCTGGGCGAATTTGGGTGCGAGGATTTTAACGGCGACGATGCGGTCCATGCTGATCTGGCGCGCGCGGAAGACCGTACCCATGCCGCCCTGGCCGACTTTTTCAAGGATGGCGAAGCCGCCGATGGAAGAGCGTCCGCGCAAGGCACGCTCACATGCGCGGTCTTGTTCGCGCGTCACAATGCCTTCTTTTACCAGGCATGCGCCGAAACTGTGGCCGTCGGCGCCGGTCTCCAGAAATGCGCGCGTCGCCGCTTCGACGCGGTCGCGCGTGCAATACCCCAGATCGACGGCGGTGTCCGCGTAACGCGAACAGTGAGCCGCGCCCGTTTCCGGAGCAGGGCCATCGTCGGCCGCTCCGGCTACTTCGGGGGAGATTTCTTGATCAACGCTGTCGGCCATCGAGCCGAAATCCTTATGACGATCCAACTGTCGCGTGCGCTCATTCTACGTGTATATAGATAATACGCAACGCGATGAGTTTTCGTCGCGAAAAATAACAAATTCACCAAAGCTGGAGGATAGCGGCATTTTTTCGAATTGCCAGCACTGGAAAAAGGGGTCTTGACCGCACGTGAAAAAACACGCGGGTCTGGCCGCTTGCGGCCAGACCCGCGCAGGACTATGGATCGCCGCGAAATGAAGACGCTAGTGCGCGGCGGGCTTTGCCGCTGCCGCCTTGTTTGCGCGATTCAGCGCGAGCGCGAGACGGGACTTTTTGCGGTCGGCGCGCTTTTTCGGAATGGCGTTCTTGCGGGCGGCAAGGTCCAGCGCCTTGAAGCCTTCGGCGAGGGTCTTTTTGACGTCGATGTTGCCGGCGGCAATGGTGGCGTTGATGCGCTTCGTTTCCTTGCGCAGGACGGTGCGGTTTTCGCGGTTCTTGTGCGCGCGCTTGACATTCTGGCGTTCGCGTTTGTCGGCGCTGAGTGAGTGGCCCATACTGTCTTTCTTCGCTTTCTTTCGAATCCGTTTGCTGAAAATACCACGAAGCAATCCAAAGCTCCGTTTCAAGAGCGAAGCATACTAGCACCGCGTTTGTGGAGTGCAACTGAATTTGTGCGGCAATTAAAGAGAACGGGTCAGTGACACTTTGGGTTGCGCGAAGCGCGCAACCCCGGGTACGAACGAGACCATCTTGCATCGCCCTGAAAGGGCAAACATGAAGGGCTCCCATGGGTCAGTCGCTCTCAAAAACCCTCGTTAATCTCGTCCTATCGACAAAAAACCGCGCCCTGCTGATCACCCCTGAAATCGAATCGAAATTGCACGAAAACGGCGACTGAGCACTCGCTATTGAAAAGGCAGTGCTCCCTCACGCAATTTAGAGGATGGCTACTTTGCGGTTCCCGACTTCCCTTTCATTAACACCGTGTAGGTCAGTGCGGGCGTGGTTTGATATACCGTGCTATTGAAAATAAGTGTGAACGGCACGTTCACTGGTTTGGCGGGACCGACTGTCTTCGTCAGGCCGAAATTCGCCAGCGTTGGCGCGAAGTTGCCTTTCTTGAATGTGACGGTGTATTTTGCCGGCCCCGGCGTGACGACGCCTTTTTTCGATTTGATCGTGACCTTCACCTTATCGTTGCCTTTGCCGTTCAGCGGCAATTTTTCCGCCACGCCGCCCACGTCGATGAAGACCATTGCGCCGCTCGGGTTGAAGCCGGCGGGAATGTTCAGAGTGCCGGAGAATGTAATCGAGTCGGCTGTCCCCGGCTTTGCAAAATTCAGCTTGATGGAGGGCTTGGCGAGAGTGAGCGACTGAAGTGTGGCGGCTGTGATCGGTTGTCCGGTGGGCGTGCTCGCCGCGCTGTTCGGGTCGGTGCCCACGGCATTTTCGAACGCGTCGGAAAAACCATCGCCGTCGCTGTCGATGCCCGTGCCCACCTTAGACGCGTTGACAGTCACTCCGACCGAACCACTGGTGCTGCCGTTGGCCGTGTCGGTCACCAGCACCGTCGCCGTAAAGCTTCCCGCCGCGGAGTACGGGTGTGTGACGCTCGCGCCCGTCGCGCCCGGACTGCCGTCACCAAAATTCCACGTGTAGGTCAACGTTCCAATTCCGCCGGATGCGGCGGCACTGAAGGTGACGATTTGGCCGACGCCGGCAGATGAAGGAAGTGCAGTGGGACCGGACGTGATCATAATTGGCGGCGCGGTTAAGACGGTCGTGGCATCGCTGGCGGTGTCGTTGGCGGTATTGGATTCGCCGCCGCCGGAAATGGTGACGACCGGAACGAGCGGAGTACCGGCACTGCTAGCGACGTTGACGGTCAGAGTCAGCGCATTGTTGCTGACGGAGGTGGCGAGCACACCGCTGAAAGTGGCGGTGGGCGGCGCGAGACTGGTTTGTGTCCAGCCGGTGCCGGTGAAAGCCGTCGCGTTCAGACCGGCGGGCAGGGTCGTGATGGTTGCGGTGATTGTTCCGACACTCGGACCTGCGCCTGAATTTGTGACGGTCACGGTGTAAGTCGCGCCGGATTGGCCTTGCGTAAAGTTACCCGTGTGCGATAGCGCGGCTGTGAGATCGGGAACCACGATGCCGAAAATTGTGACGATATTGCTGTCGGGCCGTCCTACAACTATTTGCGTATGCAGCGGGTCGTAATCGAAAACCAAGTTCGATCCCCCGTTGGTGAAGGTTCCGAGCACGCTGTTGCTACTGGCAATTGCACCGACCGTGGCGAAGCCACCCGGGGACAGCGTCACTGCGCCTGCCTGCGTGGTCGCGCCGTTGTTCCAAGCGCCGCTGATTACGACATAGTTGCCGTTGCTCAACGCCGTCACGAAGCGGCCAACTTGGTCATTGGTGGTGCTGCCAACCAAAGAATTCGCGGCGGAAACGGCCCCGGAGACGCCTGTCATGCCATTGCCCCACGTCACAGCACCCACATTTGTGGTCGCGCCGTTGTTCCAAGCGTAGCTGCTCAC
>JBBRQD010000134.1:0-14224 GCA_038227045.1 Planctomycetota bacterium | reverse complement strand
GCCAGCGTAAAAAGGTCGTCGAGTGTCTGATTCCACTTCGCCAAATCGGGCTTGAGCATAGCGACAACTCCTGCCCCCCGATATAGAATCGACACCCTTGGCATCGAAAAATAGTGTTTTCAGTTTAGATTGGGTTTAGATAGTATATGAGCGGGACATCATTGGTACTCGTCGGCGTTAACGGTGCACGGTCACCGAGCACAATTGTGAATTCGCCGGATACTCCGGATAGAGCGAATCCACGACCACCAGAAACAGTGTACGCGCCGCCCTGACCTCCGTTTCCGCACGCGTGGAGAACAAACAGAGAACTACAAAGTAGTGCGAGGAACGGCACTTTTTTTGCCATTGTGGCTATTAATGCCTCTTCGCTCTGATTCACAAAATTCCGCGCGTCGGGCGACATTTGTATTAGGCGATGACTTTAACAACTACTTCCCTTCCGCCTTCAGCTTCTCGCTCTTAGCCACCGCTTCTTCAATCGTTCCGACGTACATGAACGCGGCTTCGGGCAGATGATCGTATTCGCCGGCGGCGACCGCTTTGAAGCTGCGGACCGTATCGGCGATCGTCACGTACTTGCCTTCAATGCCCGTGAACTGCTGCGCCACGAAGAACGGCTGCGAGAGGAACTTTTCGATCTTGCGCGCACGCGCCACGATCAGCTTGTCGTCTTCGCTCAATTCGTCGACGCCCAGGATCGCAATGATGTCCTGCAAATCCTTGTAACGCTGCAGAATCTGCACGACCTGCCGTGCCACGCGATAATGCTCTTCGCCCAGGTACTGCGGATCCATGATGCGGCTGGTCGAGGAGAGCGGATCGACGGCGGGGAAGATGCCCTTTTCGGCGATGTTGCGCGCCAGATTGGTCGTCGAATCCAAATGCGTGAACGCCGTCGCGGGCGCCGGGTCGGTGTAATCGTCGGCCGGCACGTAGATGGCTTGAATCGACGTAATCGAGCCGCGCTTCGTCGATGTGATGCGCTCCTGCAAGCCACCCATTTCAGTCGCAAGCGTCGGCTGGTAACCGACGGCCGACGGCATGCGGCCCAGCAGCGCGGACACTTCGGAACCGGCCTGTGTGAAGCGGAAAATGTTGTCGATGAACAGCAGCACGTCCTTGCCTTCCTGATCGCGGAAAGATTCCGCGACGGTCAGCGCGCTCAGCGCCACGCGCAGACGCGCGCCCGGCGGTTCGTTCATCTGGCCATAGATCAGCGCGACACGGCTTTCTTCCGGCACCTCTTCGTTGATCACGTGCCCTTCGCGCATTTCAAGCCACAAATCGTTGCCTTCGCGGGTGCGTTCGCCGACGCCGGCGAAGACCGAGTAACCACCGTGCTTCATCGCGATGTTGTGGATCAATTCCATGATGATCACGGTCTTGCCGACACCCGCACCGCCGAACAAACCCGTCTTGCCGCCCTTCACGTACGGGGCCAGCAAGTCAACGACCTTGATGCCCGTCTCGAACATTTCAGTATTCGGATTGAGCTGGTCGAATTCCGGCGCTTCGCGGTGGATTGGCGAATACACGGCGTCCTTCTGAATCGGCCCCCAGCCGTCGACGGGTTCGCCGAGGACGTTCAGGATGCGGCCGAGCGCGGCCTTGCCAACGGGCACGCTGATGGCCTTGCCGGTGTCGAGCACGTCGGTGCCGCGGACGATGCCGTCGGTCGAAGACATTGCGACGGCGCGCACGCGGTTGCGGCCGAGGTGCTGTTCGACCTCGCAGACCAGCTTCTGCCCCGTCGCCGGGTTATGCACTTCAAGCGCATTGAAGATGTCCGGCAGCTTGTCCTGCGTAAATTCGGCATCCAGCGTGGACCCGATCACCTGCACAACTTTGCCCATGTTCGACATTACTTATCCTCTTTCTTTTCTTTAGATCCTGAATACCAATCTCTTAACTGAGTAAATTCTTTACTCTTCTCAGAATTCAAATCGTACGCCGAAAAATGAAAGTCTCTTCCGCATACGTCTGGCGAAACAACGATGGCATCGCCTGCCAATTGTGTTGAGAGCTCTTCACAAGTTTCACGATAGAGAACTATCAACCGATGCCCTTCGGCATCCGCGGCGTGGCATGCCTTCTCAATCTTAATTTGGTGCCCGTGCGTATCCTTTGGATCTTTAAAAAAAACGACTAACGATTCCTTGGAATGATCTATCGCAGGAAGCTCGTCCTGTTTTCCGTCATCCTCTTTCCAGACCCTCTTCAGTTCTACGTCGTCGGTGTTGCAAAATACCCAATACTCATCCTTCGGGTGATTCCCCGGCCATTTCACTCTGCGCACAATCTCAACCGCAAAAATTTCTGCGAATGAATACTTTCCTGAAGGCCGCAATTCAGCTTTACATCCGGCTGACTCCAAGGCCCGAACGGCTTTTTCGCCGTCTACTTTTTTTAGCCCCTGACTAACCAATTTTACCGAGATACTAAATTGTTTTTTCACTTCGTCAAAATTACGCCCCGTCAATTTACAAACGACGTCGATTGCCTGTCTTTCGCGATCACCGTACGACAACAAAATGACATCGTAGAGTTGTTGTTTGGCAACATCTTCAGCGAACGAAATCCCACAGCAAATCGCCATACAGATTATGCACATGATCGTCCGCATGATTGCCTCTATTACTTCCCCGCCTCTTTCACTTCTGCCGCCGCCTTATGTCCTTCCAGCGCCGTCTTGATCTTCTCCGCCTCGTCCTTCGAAATCTTGATCTTCACTATATTCGGCAGCGTCTCGACCAGCGTTTTCGCGCGCGCCAGGTTCAGCCCCGTGTGCTCGCGAACCGTCGCGATAGTGCGGATCTTCGATGCCGTGTCGATCTTGTTCAACACCACCGAATATCCAGCCGTCTCAACACTCCCGGCGCTCACCACGTCCGCCTTGCATCCCGCAGCTTCGAGCGCCGCGATCTTCACATCCGCCGCGCCAAGCAGTTGATCGCCGATCAGCATGAGCGGCAAATTCCGCATCGCACTCTGCGCCCATTCCACATCTTTTCCGGCCGCGCCCGCCACCGCCTTCGCTTCTTCAATCGACGCCGGATTTCCCTTCAGCAGAACGATCTCGAACTTGTGCGCCGGACCGCGTGCCGCTCCCGGCTGAGCCGGACGAATCTCCACTTTGCACGTCAACGCTTCCGCGTGTTTCCGAGCCTTCTCCGCCTCGTCCTTCGTAACACCCGCGAGAATCGCCTTCGGAACGCTCTCGACCAAATCCTTCGAATCTTTGATGCCGAGCCCCGTAATTTCGTGGACGGCCTTGACCGCCTGAATCTTGTTCTCGAACGACACCAGCATCAGATCGTAAGCATCGAGCTTGACCGCCTCTTCCGCGCGAACCCATCCGGCGGCGAGAAGCACGATCAAGAACACAATTGGCTGTCGTACCATCTGCATAACGTCGTTTGCTTTCGTAGTTCTTTGCGCCTTTGCGTCTTTGCTAGAGACCATTACAAAGCATTCGCCCCGCCGACGATTTCGGCGATTTCCTGCGTGATCTTGCTCTGCCGCGCGCGATTGTATTCGCGGCTCAGGGATTTGATCATGTCGTCGGCGCTGTCGGTCGCGTTCTTCATCGCCACGCGGCGAGCCGCGTGTTCGCTGGCAGTGCTTTCAAGCATGGCGGTAAACAGTGCCATCTTGACGACCAGCGGCAGCACCTGAGTCAAAATCGTCTTTGGATCGGGATGGAAAATGTAGCCCATGCCTTCCGCATGCGGCTTGGCTTCCTTCGCGGGCGCGGCGCCTTTTTTGGCCTCGTCCGCTTTTTCGCCTTCAAGCCCCGACAACGGCATGATCTTTTCCGCCTTGGGCGCCTGCGACGCGGCGCTTTTGAAAGCGCTGTAAACCAGATACACCTCGTCGATTTCCTTGCGGCTGTACTGATCGATCAGCTTCTGCGCGATCTGCTCCGCGCGGGCGTAGCTCGGTTTGTCCGAGATTCCGATCAAGCGTTCGGCGATGGGAATGTTCATGTACTTGAACGCGCCAATGCCCTTCTTGCCTTGCACGATGAATTCGAGTTCGCGGCCTTTTTCCTTGAGCTCCGCAATCAAGCCCTTCGCCGCTTTGATGATGTTCGCATTGAAACCGCCGCACAGTCCGCGGTCGGCGGTGAGCACGATCACGACGGCCTTCTTGGGCTTCTCGCGCGCTTCCAATAGAGGATGCTGCACGCCGCCGCTGGCCTTGGCGACCTCGCCGATGATCTCTTTCAGCTTCTGCGAATACGGGCGCGCGGCAATCGCGGCATTCTGCGACTTCGCCAGCTTGGCCGTGGAGATCTTCTCCATGGTCTTGGTGATCTTGCGCGTGTTGCGGACCGACTTGCGCCGCCGCACCAGGACTCGTGTGTTTGCCATATTATCGCTTCATTCCCGCCAACGCTTCGGTCACGTCCACTTCGAAACCTTTTAACGCAGCAGACCTGGCTTTCTGCCCGATCTTGAATTCGCCATGCACTTTGTACTTGTCGCCGTCCAACTTCAGAACGCTGATTTGCTTCAACTCGGGATCGACAATCCAGTATTCAGCGATCCCAGCTTCCGCGTATCGAGTTCGCTTTTCAACCAAGTCGCGTTTTCGATCCTTCGCGCTTGGGCTGACAACTTCCATAACTAGATCCGCGCCCCAAAAATAGTCGTCGGTGTGTTTGTCGAGCCGATCATTCAGAACCAACATAATATCAGGCAGCCGAATCTGGCCTTTCCGCAACTTCGTCTTTGTTCCAGAAAAGAAAACTTCGCCGAGCCTCGCCGCCTCAATAAACGCATGCAACAGAAAGAATAAATGCTTTACAACTCTCTCATGCGGAATGGTTGGCACGGGCAGATATTCCAAGCATCCGTCAGCGAACTCAATGCGTCTGCCGTTCTCCGGCAAATCCAGATAATCCTCTTCGGTCCACTGTCCCTGCAAAGGAAATGATTCGGCGATTTCCCACACCGGCTCTGCCTTGCGGCCAATTGTTCTCGATCTCGTCGTTGAATCCGGTTGAACGTTCGGCATGATTCGATTTTCCTTTCAGTCTATCGACGATGCCGATTCTATCGCACCGCAACCGTAACTCAAGCCTCCCATTGCCCCGCAACTCTTTGCACCTTTGCGAGAGAATCATCCTATTTCCCCGCCGCCGTGAACCTCCGCTTGAATTCCGCAATCGCCCCGTCCAGCAGTTTCGCGGTATCGTTGGTCAACTCCTTTGACGTGTTGAGCGCGTCGAAAATGCTCTTGTTGGCCTGGCGGATATCCTCGATCAGGCCCGTTTCAAAGGCTCGAACGCGCGGGATCGGCACGTCGTCCATGAACCCCTTGGTCGCCGCGTACACGACCACCGTTTGATCGATCACGTCCATCGGGCGATACTGCGGCTGCTTCAACAGTTCGACGAGACGGTAGCCGCGGTCAACCTGCCGCTGCGTGACCGGATCGAGTTCCGTGCCGAGCGCCGCGAACGCTTCCAACTCGCGGAAGTTCGCCAGATCCAGACGCAGCGTTCCAGCGACTTTCTTCATCGCCTTGATCTGCGCGTTGCCACCGACGCGGCTCACTGAAATGCCCACGTCCACCGCCGGACGCACGCCGGCGTTGAATAAATCCGGCTGCAGGTAAATCTGGCCGTCGGTGATCGAAATCACGTTTGTCGGAATGTACGCCGACACTTCGCCTTCCTGCGTTTCGATGATCGGCAGCGCTGTCAGCGAACCGCCGGTGCCGAAGACGCGCGCGACCTTGAAATTCGCCGCGTCCGGCATCGCCTTCAAATCCTTCTTGGCCTGATCGGTGCCGTGTTCGGCATGATAAACCTTGCCGCCGACGGCATCGCTCTCGGCCACGTTGCCGGTCTTCGATGCGGGCACAATCACATGCGATTCCGCCAATTTCGCCGACCGTTCCAACAAGCGGCTGTGCAGATAAAACACGTCGCCAGGATACGCTTCGCGGCCCGGCGGACGGCGCAGCAGCAACGACAATTCGCGATACGCCGCGGCTTGTTTCGTCAAATCGTCGTAGACGCAGAGCGTGTCTTTGCCTTCTTTGTACATGAAGAATTCAGCCATCGCGGCACCCGCGTAAGGCGCGATGTACTGCAAAGGCGCGGGGTCGGATGCGCCGGCGCTGACGACGATGGTGTAATCCATCGCGCCGGTTTCCTGCAAGCGCTTCACCACGGAGGCAACGGTCGATTCCTTCTGGCCGACGGCGACGTACACGCAGATCACGCCCGTGCCTTTTTGATTGATGATTGCGTCGATGGCAATGGCGGTCTTGCCCGTCTTGCGGTCACCGATGATCAATTCGCGCTGGCCGCGGCCAATCGGGATCATCGCGTCAATGGCTTTGATGCCCGTCTGCAGCGGCACCTTGACGGGCTGGCGCAGCGAAATGCCCGGCGCGGGATATTCGACAGGCCAGGATTTGTCGGTCGTGATCGGGCCTTTTCCATCGAGCGGCCGGCCGACGGGATCGACCACGCGGCCGATCAGCGCCTCGCCGCACGGCACTTGCAGCACGCGGCCCGTGCGCTTGACCTGATCACCCTCTTTAAGGTCGTCGAAGCGGCCCATGATTGCGCAGCCGACGTTGTCCTCTTCCAAGTTCAACGCCAGGCCATACACGCCGGTGCGGAACTCGATCATTTCGCCGGACATGCACTTGGTCAGGCCGTGGATGCGCGCAATGCCGTCGCCGACTTCCACCACCGTGCCCACTTCTTCAACCTTCAGCGATTCGTCAAATTTCGAAATCTGCTGGCGAAGAGTGCCGATCATTTCATCTACGTCAATACGCATGAACAACTCCGTTTCCGATGTTTTATTCCGTCCATTTCACTAAATTCGTCTTGATCTCCATCGTCTTGATGGCGTCATCCAGCGTGCGGCGCAGCGAACCATCCCACATTTTGTCGTCGTGAACCAGCACCATGCCGCCAATCAGGTCCGGATTGACGCGCTCCGAAAGAACGATCTTCTTGTTCAATTTCTTCGCCATGACCTCCGACACCCGCGCGCGTTCTTCAACAGCAAGCGCGCGGGCGCTCTGAACTTCAACTTTCGCGATGCCCGCGGTGCGATTGGCGAATTCGGTATAGGCGTCCACAATCTGGTCGAGCATCGAGCCGCGTCCGCGTTCCGCAATCACCAGCAGAAAATTGCGCGTCACGGCGGTGAAATTCGCGAAACTCGCATCAATGACCTTGCGCTTGTCCAGAAACGCAATGGTCGGCGTTTCAAGAAAAATGCCGATCCGCGCATCCTTGTGAAGGATGTCCTTGAGGCCGCTCAGTTCCGACGCCACGCGTTCCTGAACGCCCGCATCGGCAGCCGCTTCAAAGAGCGCCTGAGCATAAATCGCCGCCAGAGGTTTGTTGGTGCCTTTGTTCGCCATAGTTCTCTCTTGAGTGACAGGCGTTTGTAGTTCCGCCTTCAGGCGGTTCCCTCGAACCGCCTGAAGGCGGAACTACGAACTAATTCTTGTTCGCATCAATTTCATTCAACGCCGACGCAATAAACGCCCGATGGTCGTCGTGGTTGATCTCGCGCTTAATGACCTTCGCCGCAATGTCGCCGGTCAGAGCCACGACGCGCTCGCGCAGTTCAGCCACGGCCGCGTCCTTCGCCAGATTAATCTCGCGCTTGGCGCGTTCTTTTTCCGCTTCGATTTCAAGTTTCGCTTTGGCCTTCTCGTCAGCCGTCAACGCATCGACATCGCGCTTGCCGTCGGCAATGATCTTGGCCGCCTCGTCTTTGGACGCATTGAGTTTCCGCTCGTACTCGGCGACACGCGCTTCGGCTTCCTTCATTTTCTTCGCGGCTTCGTCGATCGTGTGCTGAATGCTGTGCTCGCGCTCCTCAAGAGCATGCATGATCGGCCCGAAAGCGAACTTCCAGAGCACCGCCAGCAGCGCAAAAAACACCACGATCGACCACAGCAACACAGTGCCTTCGGGCGTCATGAAATCCGGTAGAACGCCGCCGATTGTCGTTGGTAACTCGAGCATTTTAAATCGTCCTATCTATCCCGCCGGCAGCCCGGCGATCGCGTCAAAATCTCGTTACAAAATATGCACCAGGCGCATTGATTTCGGTCTTTCACGCATAACACCCATGCGCGAAAGAGTTTGAGAACTAAATATTAAATACGAAGCGCGGACGTCTTGCCCGCGCTTCGTAAAATTGCTTAGTGAGCCGGCGCGGTCGCGGCAGCGGGCACCGTCGGCTTTTCGAGCACGACTTTGTCAGCAGCTTGCCCGGCCGTAATGATCCCGAAGAACGTGAATCCTTCAATGAGCGCAGCCAAAATGATCGCTGCCGTGCTGATCTTTCCCGCGACTTCCGGCTGGCGTGCCATGGATTCCGTCGCCGCCGCACCCAACTTGCCGATGCCAAACGCCGCGCCGAACACCAGAATTCCCAAGCCCAAGCCAATACCCATGATTCCCATTGCGAAACTCCTTTTAGTAAACCTGTTGACGGGCGCAAACCCGCACAAGATTCTTTCCCACCGCGTGGCTCACGGCAACAAACATCCGCCACTCCAGGCCATCTTGACCACAGCATCGGCATGACTTTCGCCGGCGACTTAAGTGGTGAGGCGCAAATCCAAAAAAGGACCGCACCAGCCCAAAAACCTGAAACCTGAAACTATCGTTAATGTTCCGGGTGAACCGCGCTGCCAATGAAACTGCACGCCAGCAGCGTAAACACATAAGCTTGTAGCACGCCCACTAGTAATTCCATCAGCGACACGCCCAAAGCCAGTGGCACGCCAACCAGCATCAGCACGCCGCCCAGCGCCAGCATCTGCCCAACGATCAAATGTCCGGCAATCATGTTCGCAAACAAGCGCACGCTCAACACGAAACATTTGATGATCGGCCCGAGCAATTCCAAAATCAGCATTGGGATACACAACCACCATGGTGTTCCCGGCGGAACCAGATGAACGATGAAATTCACCGGCCCTTGATTGGCAATGCCCAGAATCCAGATCAGTGCATAAACAGTCAACGCCAGTCCCAGCGTAATGCTGTAATTTCCCGTCGCCGTGCCCCACAAACCAAACGCATCCGGAACCATGCCGAGATAATTACACGTCGCGATCAAAACAAAATAGAGGATAAACAAAGGAGTGTAATGTCCGAGATGATGTCCGCCCATGGGCTCAACCATTTCGTCGCGCACGAATACGATCATGGCTTCCACCAGATTGGCCAGCGGACCTTGCGGCGCGCGCCCTGCTTTAAGATGCGCCAGCACCCGGCGGCTGACAATCAGGCTGACGACGAATATCAGCAGCGCCGCAAACGTGAAACTCGCCATGTGCTTGGAAAATTCCATCTTCAACGGCAGCGGTCCGAGATGGACAACCGACGCTTTGTAGCTCGGGTTATCATTCGGTTTGAAAAACACGCTGCCCGTGGTCGCATCAATGCCAAAGATTGGCGAATCTTTGATGTGCTCCATCGGATCGTGGTGGCCGCCACCGTGTGTATTTTCTGCTTCGTCCGCCATGCTTATCTTTTATCCATTGCATTGATGCGCCTGGCAAGCCAGGCCAATTCCGCAAACATCCCCGCCATGTACATCGCAATCGCCGCGAGCTTCACATCACTTTCATGCCCTGAAAACCGCCCGCGAACCGCTGCCACGAGCAATCCGATGGCGATCATCCGCACCAGCACGCCGCCCAACCACCAATTCCAGCACGCCCCCGATTTCACATCTTCGGGACTCAACACCGCCAGTTTGAGAACGAAAGGATAACTCAGCAGATTGATCGCGAAACCCGCCGCGACGCCCCAATACAACGGCTCGCGCCAATCGGCACCTTTCCCCCAGCAAATCGCCTCGATCGTCAACGCAGCCAGAACGACCAGAAGCAACGAACCCAAAGCCGTCGCGCGCAAAAAACCGTTCACTTCGTGGCTACTTTCACAAAAAAATACAAACCCACCACGATGCCCAGCAAGCCCAATCCTTGTTTGCCCCAAGGCGCCCAGCCCCAATGCTCGTCAGCCCACCAACCCGCGGCAGTGAAAATTCCGACGGTTACGGCCAATTGCAAACCCAGACCAAGCATGCGAAATTGTTTGCCGGTATCGCTATCCTCGGAACTTGTTTTCGGCTTCCCCTTTGAATCCGTCTCCGGAGGACGCGGCGAATCTCCAGCCATGCGCCCTCCAGTCTCTTTTCGCTCCAATTCAACACGCGTTCCGTATCGAAACAGAACAGCAAACGAGGTATCAATGCGTGTATTGCAAGCCGATGGCCCAAGTCGCCCGACCATGCGAATTTTACAGCAGAAAATCTGCCCAATTCACACACGCGAGCGCCGCTCGATTTCAACCGTAAACGAGCCAGCCCAAACTCAATTTCATGAAAACCGCGGCTAGGTGTAATCGCAAAGCGCAAGGAGTCAAGAGAATTTGTGCCGCCGTCACGTGATCTTAGAGCATGTACAAAAAGCGCCGGTTTGAGGCCGCGTCCACTTCTTGTGCACGTTCTTAACCCGCGGCACTTTTCGTTCGACTTGCTCGACCGTTTCACTTCGCCAGCCACTCGCCCCGGCGTGTTGGATTTCGTTCACAATGCGCGACATTCTTGAACATTCCCGTGCCAATTGACGGCGAACAATCCCGCTCCCCTCTGCATTTGTTCTGGCACGGCCATTGCGTTCTAAAAATTCTTGAACTCAATCGGCATCCATCGCTTTTGCGGAAAAGAGGCGGGTGTCGTGGCTGTAAAATTCTCATTCCATGCGGAGCAACAGATCCCGATGCGAGACAACAAGATTTCGAAAACCATGAGCCGGCGCGAGGCGTTGAAACTCGCCGGTTTGGCCGGTGGCGCGCTGGCGGCGGGCGTGTTGGCTCAGCGCAGGACGTTCGCCGAAGGCAAGCCTGAAAAAACCGATCTGACGCTCGGCTTTATTCCTCTGACCGATTGTTCTCCGTTAATCATTGCGTCCGAAAAAGGATTCTACAAAAAGTACGGCCTGAACGTGCGCATCAAGAAAATGGCCAGTTGGGGCGCAACGCGCGACGCCATTCACAAAGGGGACATCGACGGCTCGCATATTCTGCTGGGCATGGTCGTCGGCTCGACGCTGGGCGTCGGAGACGTCGGCTCGCCGACCAAAAAAGTTCCCATGTGCGCGCTCCAATGTCTCAACGTCAACGGCCAGTCGATTACGCTCAAGAAAGCGCTGCTCGACGCTGGCATCAAAACGCCCGCCGACATCAAAAAATCGATCGTCGAAAAAGGCATGAAGCTGACGTTCGCGATGACCTTTCCGCCCGGCACGCACGCCATGTGGATGCGCTACTGGCTGGCCAGCGGCGGCGTGAACCCCGACAAAGACGTCAAGCTGATCACCATTCCGCCGCCGCAGATGGTCGCCAACATGAAGACCGGAAATATGGACGGTTTCTGCGTCGGCGAACCGTGGAACGCACGGGCTGTGAGCGAAGGAATCGGCGGCACCGGCATCACGACGCAGGGAATCTGGAAGAATCATCCCGAAAAAGTCTTCGGCGTCACCGATGAGTTCGCCACTGCGAATCCAAACACCTGCACGGCGCTCGTCGCCGCCACCATGGAAGCCTCGCGCTGGCTCGACGATTTGAACAACCGCGCCGAAGCCGCACAGATTGTCGGCAAGAACGAATACATCAATTGCCAGCCCGAGACCATTCTCGGCCGCATGCTCGGAAAATACATCCACGCGCCCGGCGGTTCAGCCGTGGACGACCCCGACTACATGCGCTTCTTCGAGCGCGACGCGTCGGTGCCATACCTGAGCCACGCGACCTGGTTCATGAGCCAGCATCGCCGCTGGGGCATGCTCGCCGACAAGCCGAATTACATGGCGGAGGCGAAGAAAATGATGCGCCAGGATCTCTACGCGGCGGGCTGCAAAATGGCCGGAATCGCGGTGCCCGATCAAATGGAATCGCGAGGCAAGGAGACGCTCTTCGACGGAGTCGTCTTCGACCCCGCGGATCCGGAAGCCTACGCAATGGGCTTCGCAGTCAAAGCATGAAATTGTTCGGAGTTCAGCCTTCAGGCTGCAAACTGCCCGTTGGCAGCAAGCAGCCTGAAGGCTGAACTCCGAACCAAAAATATTGGGCCGCGGACGGCGCCCGGAACGCAGTCCTACTCGCATCGGACGCACGAGCCGCACGTGCACAGCGTTTTATGTCGGTGCGACCGTCCGCGGCCCGATTTAATTTTTAATGATGCTTTCAACATCGAAAGCGCCGCGAAGGAGGAATGACAATGACTGGCGAAGTGGCGGCACTGGATGCCTTCGACGAATCGAACCCGAAAAAAGAATCGCAGAAGCAACCCAATCTCGACCCAATCGAGGCGATTAACGAAAACTCACTCTCGCGGCGAATCGCACGATCCATTGTCAAAAACGCGTTCCCGTTGCTCTGCGGTATTGCGCTCGTCTTCGGCTTATGGTCCTTGGCTAGCTTGATTTCGAAAGACCTGACCGGCCCGATGGAGACGATGAAGAAGAACTACGAATTCGTCAAATCCAATTTCTGGGGCGATCAAAACCGCGTCGGTTTGCCTTACCTGGTCCTTTACAGTCTGCTGCGCGTGATGGCGGGGTTCGTGCTCGGAGCGATCGCGGCGATTCCGCTGGGTTTCTGGATCGGCACTTCGGACTTCGCCAAGCGGGCGCTCAGCCCGATCATCGAACTCTGCCGGCCCATTTCGCCGCTGGCCTGGTATCCGGTCGCACTGGTGATGTTCTCCGCGCCGCTGATGCAAAACGAAACAGTGAAAGCGCCGACGATGGCCGCCACATTTGTAATTTTTATCTGCTCGCTCTGGCCCACGGTTTTGAACACCGCCTTCGGCGCGGGCCAGATCAGCAAGGATTATCTCAACGTTTCGCGCATGTTGAAAATGAGCCGATGGAGCGTCTTCAAAAAAATCTACTGGCCCGCGACACTGCCGCACATCGTCACGGGCCTGCGCATTTCGCTGGGCATCGCATGGATGGTCATCGTCGCCGCCGAAATGCTGAACGGCCAGGACGGAATCGGCTTCTTCTGCTGGGACCAATACAACGCCGGCTCAGTAGACCGCTCAATTCTTGCCATGTTTTGCATCGGAGCCATCGGAATGATCTTAAACATCGGAATGGTAAAACTGGAAAAAGCCGTTCAGTATTGACCTGAAACCAGAAACCTGAAACCTTCAGTTCCCCCATGCCCCCCGTCAAAGAATGCTACTTAAAGATCGCGTCCGTCAGTAAAGTATTTTTCGGCGGTTCCGGCCGGCCCGATTACGAAGCATTGCGCGACGTGTCGATGGCCATTGAGGAAGGCGAATTCATTTCGATCATCGGTCATTCGGGCTGCGGCAAGAGCACGCTGATGAACATCCTCGCGGGGCTCGACCAGCCCACGCAGGGCGGGGTATACGTCGACGGAAAAAAAGTCGTCGAACCCGGCCCGGATCGCGGCATCGTCTTTCAAAACCACTCGCTCCTGCCTTGGCTCTCGGTGCTGCAGAACATTGAAATGGCCATCACGACAGTTTTCCCGGACCTGCCCCGTGCGGAAGTAACGAAACGCGCCAAAGCGCAGCTCGACAAAGTCGGCCTGAGCAAACATCTGCACAAAAAGCCCTCCGAAATCTCCGGAGGCATGAAGCAGCGCGTGGGGATCGCGAGGGCCTTCGCGATTGAACCGAAAGTGCTCTTGCTGGACGAACCCTTCGGAGCGCTCGACGCCCTGACGCGCGGAGTCATGCAGGACGACCTGATGAATCTCTGGGAAGCCGAGCGCAAGACAGTCGTCATGATCACGCACGACGTCGACGAAGCAATCTACCTCTCCGACCGAATCATCCTGATGAGCAACGGCCCCGACGCCCACATCGGAGAAGTCGTCAACGTCACGCTCGCCCGCCCCCGCTGCCGCGAAGCCATGCTCGACGACACCGAATACGACCGCATCCGCAAACACCTCCTCCACTACCTGGCCAACCGCAGCGACCACAGAAACCTGGCCAAAGCGAGTTGAACCGCGGAAACGGCGAACAGCTCTTATTGACCCGCGCGTTTCTAAAGCGTCATTATCGCGCCGCGCCGGGCAAGTTGAACGAGGCGGTCGAGCAAAGGCGTATTGGGAAGATACGCCGTGCGATACCAACGAAGTTCAACGCCGCCCGCCGGAAGCGAGAATGAT
>JBBRQD010000133.1:0-14304 GCA_038227045.1 Planctomycetota bacterium | reverse complement strand
TTATCGCGCCGCGCCGGGCAAGTTGAACGAGGCGGTCGAGCAAAGGCGTATTGGGAAGATACGCCGTGCGAGACCAACGAAGTTCAACGCCGCCCGCCGCAAGCGAGAATGATGCTTTAGAAATGCGCGGGTCAATAACTCAAACGTATTGCTCCGTAAAAATGACGCGGCATTATCGCCCAATTCGAACGGAGCGCAAATGGCTCCGCGAAAGTCCGTTTCAAAGCGTTGCGCTGCGACTATAATTCGGAGCGTCGCGGGCTAATCAACGGTTTAATTAAACGCAGATTGGCGCAGATGAACGCAGATGGACGCAAATGAATTAATTATAAAAGAAGTTATCCACGTTCATCGGCGATTAATTGAGACTTGGAATTAACATAATGAACGACGCATTCAAACAACACGTGCAGGGACAACTCGACGTCATTCGCGCGGCCGGGACTTTCAAGCGCGAGCGGGTGATCGAGTCCCCGCAAAATGCGCGCATCCGCGTCGGCGGCGGGCGCACCGTCTTGAATTTCTGTGCCAATAACTATCTGGGTCTCGCCGAGCACCCTGCCGTCATCCGCGCCGCGCACGAGGCGCTTGACCGGTGGGGCTACGGATTGGCGTCGGTACGTTTCATCTGCGGCACGCAGACCATTCACAAAGATCTCGAAGCGAAGCTCACCCAGTTTCTCGGCACCGAACAGACCATTCTGTACGGCTCGTGTTTCGACGCAAACGGCGGGCTTTTCGAAACGCTCCTCGGCGCGGAAGACGCGATCGTCTCCGACGAGTTGAATCACGCCAGCATCATCGACGGCGTGCGCCTCTGCAAAGCGCTGCGTTTCCGCTACCGGAACAACGACATGCGCGATCTCGAAGCCAAATTGAAAGAGGCTCAGGCGGCCAACGCCCGCTTCACGCTGATCGCCACCGACGGCGTGTTCTCGATGGACGGCTACATTGCAAATCTCTCCGCGATTTGCGATCTGGCCGAAAAGTACGGCGCGTTGACCATGGTGGACGATTCGCACGCCGTCGGCTTCATGGGCAAAACCGGGCGCGGCACGCACGAACACTGCGGCGTAATGGGGCGCATCGACATTCTCACCGGCACGCTCGGCAAAGCACTGGGTGGCGCGAGCGGCGGATACACCAGCGGCCGGACTGAAATCATCGACCTCTTGCGTCAGCGCTCGCGTCCGTATTTGTTCTCAAACACGCTCGCGCCAGGCATCGCGGGCGCGTCGCTGAAAGTGCTGGAACTGCTCTCGGAATCGACGGCATTGCGCGACAAACTGGAGACGAACACAACTTATTTCCGAGCTGAAATGGCGCGCCGCGGATTTCAAATTCCGCATGGCACGCACCCAATCGCGCCGATCATGCTCGGTGACGCGGCATTGGCCGCGAAGTTCGCCGACGCGATGCTTGAAAAAGGCGTCTATGTCATCGGCTTCAGCTATCCCGTAGTGCCGCAAGGCAAGGCCCGCATCCGATCGCAAATCTCGGCGGCCCACTCACGCGAAGACCTGGACTTTGCGATCAACGCGTTCAACGAAGTAAAAAAGGAATTGGGGTTATAAAAAAAAGCGCCGCGAGAAGCAGGGCTTCTCGCGGCGCCAAACCTTTTTTATTCTTCGTCTTTCCTCCGCGAACCTCTGCGTCCTCTCGCGGTGAAAAAGCACTTACTTCGCCTGTTTTTCTTTATCGAACTGCGCATCGAAGACGATCGCGCTGGGCTTGAAGTCCACCTTCTTGACGAACGCGCACGCTTCGATCGCGCCCTGTTCGCGGTCCATTTTGGTGTCTTCCCACTCGACGCTCAACGGCCCGCCGTAACCGACATCGTTCAACGCGCGAATGATCTCCTCGAAATTCACGCTGCCGCGGCCAAGGCTGCGGAAATCCCACGCACGGCGGTGGTCGCCGAACGTGATGTGCCCGCCGAAGACGCCTGCTTCGGTCGGCGTCGGCGACGAGAAGGAGTCCTTCATGTGGACGTGGTAAATGCGGTCGCCAAATTTGCGGATGAACTTCACGTAATTGACATTCTGATAGACAAAGTGGCTGGGATCGTAGTTGAATCCAAACGTCTTGCGACCGCCCAGAGCCGCCACGGCGCGCTCGGCGCTGGCAATGTCGAACGCAATTTCAGTCGGATGAACTTCCAGCGCGAATTTTACGCCGCATTCGTCGAAGACGTCGAGGATCGGATTCCAGCGCTTCGCAAAATCGGCGTAGCCCGCATCAATCCAATCGTTCGGAACCGGCGGGAAACTGTAGAGATATTTCCAAATCGACGAACCGGTGAATCCGTTCACAACGCTCACGCCGATGTTCTTGGCGGCGCGCGCGGTCAACTTCATTTCATTCGCGGCGCGTGTGCGGACACCTTCCGGATTGCCGTCGCCCCAGATGCGCCCGGATGTGTCGATCGACTTATGGCGCGAATCGATTTCGTCGCACACGCACTGGCCGGCGAGGTGATTGGAAATCGCGTAAACCTTCAAGCCGTATTTCGCCGGAATTTCCTTGCGGGACTTTGCGTAGGCCAGATCGGTCGCGGCGCGGGCCACGTCGACATGGTCGCCCCAGCACGCGAGTTCGATGCCTTCGTAACCGAACGCCTTCGCCTTTTCACAGATCGTTTCCAGATTCATATCGGCCCATTGGCCGGTGAACAACGTTACAGGTCTGCCCATTTTCTCATTCTCCTCAATGTCATTCGTTGCGGCCGCACACCGACCGAGTCAGTAAAAATCGTCGCATAGTGTACGCACTTCGTGCGCCGATGAAAGGGCCAAAAATATCACTTCACAACTTGCTCGATCATTTTCGCGAAAATGTCTTTCCCATACACCCAGTAGAAAAATGTGGTGGCCAGCAATCCGTGCGACAGCGCGAGTGGAAAAACATAGCGGTCGCGATAATAAGAATAGCTCCAGCAGATTCCCCCGATAATCGTCACGCCGGTCAACAGATATCCGCTGGGCAGGTGCACCAATCCGTAGGCTGTGCCATTGATCGTCGCCAGCAACAGTGGCGACGCGAATGGAAGCAGCGCACGCAATCTTCCGAGAAGATAAAATTGAAAAAGCGTCTGCTGCAAGAGAGCCCACGGCACGTAAAAGCACAACACGAAAATAAAATGCAGGCTGAACATTGGACAGGGTGTGTCTGGATTTTCCAATTTCATCATGTTGAACATGTCGGGGCGCCAATACCGCGCGTAGATTCCGAGCGCGAGAAAGATAATCAGGGGCGGTATCGTCAGCGCCGACATGTTGATCGTGCAGCGGCGCACGCGGTCGAAGTCGGGCGACTCCGGCGGCCCCCAAATGCGCTCTTCGATATCTTTGCGTTGATACAGAATGAAACCCAGCGCGACGAGAGCCAGCCCGATAAACGTCCAGTTATTAAGATAGTCCCTCGGAGCGAACGTTAGAAACGCCACGGTCATCAGCGCGATCACGCCAAGTTCCAGCGCCATGCGCGCGCGCATCCGGCGCGACGGATGCGGCAGCCCGTTCGAGTACACCCCGTCCCCCAAAACACAATCTCCCAAGTTTTGCATTGTTATTTATACAATGATCGCCGTGAAAAAAACCAGCCGAATGATAATTTTGCGGATGCTTCACAGATAGCCAGTATGCATTCGTGGCGCTATACTGGTTTCAACCACTTACTCAGGACTCATCCCATGGCCGCCCCGCGCAAAGAACAGCAGGAGCCCGACGAAGAAGCTATCGAAAAGACGCTGCGGCCCCGGCGCTTTGCGGATTTCGTCGGCCAGGAACGGGTCAAGGAAAATCTGCAGGTGTACGTCAAGGCCGCGAAGAAGCGCAACGCGGCGCTCGATCACGTGCTGCTCTCCGGCCCCCCGGGACTCGGCAAAACGACGCTCGCGCGCATCATCGCAGAAGAGATGGGCGTCGGTTATCAGGGCACGTCCGCGCCCATCTTGAAAAAGCCCGGCGACCTCGTCGGCCTGCTCGCGTCTCTGCCCGAACGCACCGTGCTGTTCATCGACGAAATCCACCGCTTGCCCGCCGCGTTCGAAGAATATCTGTATTCGGCAATGGAGGATTTTTTCATCGACGTCGCCGTTGATCAGGGCCCATCGGCGCGCTCGGTAAAATTCAATCTGAAGCCCTTTACGCTGATCGGCGCGACGACGCGCGACGGCCTGCTCAGCCGTCCGTTTCAAGACCGCTTCGGCATTCCGCAAAAACTCTCGTTCTACACCGCCGAGGAACTCACGCTGATCGTCAAGCGTTCGTCGGCGATTCTCGAAGCCCCCATCGAACCCGCCGCCGCGAAAGAGATCGCCGCCCGTGCGCGCAAAACGCCGCGCATTGCCAACCGCCTGCTGCGCCGCCTGCGCGACTGGGCGGAAGTCGAAGGTGACGGCACCATTTCACTGGCCATCGCGAAGAAAGGCCTCGATCGCGAAGGCGTCGACGAAACCGGGCTCGATGCGATGGATCGCAAAATTCTAAACGCCATCGCCGGCCACAACGGCACGCCCGTCGGCGTCAAAACTATCGCGGTGATCGTCGGTGAGGAAGAAGATACGATCGAAGATGTGTACGAGCCGTTCTTAATCCAGGAAGGCTTCGTGCTTAAGACCCCGCGCGGACGAATTCTCTCCGCAAAGGGCTACGAAAAAATCGGACTCGCCGCGCCGTCGAAATCCGAGAACGGTCTTTTTTAATCGAAGATGGGCCGCGTGGGATCCTCGATGTACTGGCCGATCACCATCGTCTCCAGCACCGCATCCCAGACCGGCGTCATCGCCGCCGCGTCGGCTTCCCAAAAATCGAACGTCACCAGCGCCAGGACGTTTGAACTCATTGCGCGGCAGATGCGCGAATGCGCCTCGCGGTGTTCGTTTGCATCGATGAAACGCAATTCCAACCACGCGCCGCGCGCATGGGGCCGCGTGAATTCGATGGCCTTATCCCAGACGAAGAATGGGTTGCGCGGGTCATCCTTGATTTCTTCTTTGATCAACGATGCGATCGGCAAACGGCTCCAATCGATTTCGTCATTGAGGTACCCGCAGGAAACGGCCAGCGTGCAGTCGTCGGCGGGCGGCTTCTTGTCGTGAAATTGAATTGCGCTGTTGTCGGAGGCCGGTTGGATGATCCAGTTGTCCGGATATTCAAACCGCACGTCGCCGCGCCCCAGAGCGAACATGTTGTAACCCGGCTTCGTCTTCCAGCCGTGGCCGTCCTTCAGTTTGAGCGTGCGTTTTTTCCATTGAGCCATGGAAAGTCCCTGTCCTTTTTTCGTCCGCTGACTCAAATATGGCGAAGTCGATGAGCGCGCCAACAAATACTTCATCCGATCGCGCCAAGTTCCTTGAGCACTTCCAGCGGGTCGCATGCCGGGTCGCTCCAAAGCCATTCCGGCTTGATGTACAATCCCGGTAAAACACGCGAATGTATCTTGCCGTCGCGCTCGTCGATTCTGACGTACTCGCGTTTGATCAGCGTGTACGCCTCCATTCGGTGCAACGTCGGTTCGATGATCCAATATTCCTTGATTCCCGCGCGTTGATATTCGAGATACTTTTCGCGCCAATCGCGCGCAGTGCTTTCGGGCGAAACAATTTCCACGACCAGATCGGGTGGGCCTTCGATGTGGTTGGGCTTGAGAATATCCAGCCGGTCTTTGGCGACGAAAACGAGATCCGCCGAGCGCCGTCTTTTCAGGCGTGAAAAACGCATTTGATAGTTTGCGCCAAAGGCGCGTCCAAGATCCCGTTTTCGGGCAAACAAGCCAACCACAGTCGCGAGAAAATCCACCAGGCTGATATGTTTACCGCTGTCAGGAGACATGATGATTACCTCGCCATCGGCCCATTCCGCGCGGGTTCCAGGCATCTGCCATTTCACGAATTCGCGCTCGGTCATGCGCCGGCCCGGCTGTGTCTGGCGGTCGTCGAGTTCGACTGAAGTATCGTGTTTGAAGAGTATTCGCATTTGAATTGCCCCGAACACTTGCATTATCCGTGTTTGCAGCCCCCTGTCAATCATTCTGCTTCGTCTTGACACTCCTCCCGTGCTGCCGTAGAACCCATGTCCCAACTGTTTTCAGCCTTTCAATTCGGACACCGCTCATGCCCTCACCCGATGACCTGAATCTTGCGCGCGATGTTGTGGCGCAGGGCGTCTGTCAGACGGCCGAGGTTGAAGAGTGTCTCGCGGTCCTGCATCAGTCCGAACAATTGGGCAAACTCGAATCTCTCGGGAACCTTCTCGTGCAGCGCGGTTTTTTGACGCGCAGTCAACTGACGCGTCTGACCCAATCGGGAAACAACGCTCAGAAACAAGCCGAACCTGCAACCCTGCGGCTTGGCCCATACGAACTGTTGCTCAAACTCGGCGAAGGCGGCATGGGCGCCGTCTACAAAGCCAACGACACGCGCAACGGAAAGATCGTCGCGCTAAAAGTCCTCCCGCGCAGCAAAGCCAAAGACGAAATGTTCCTCAAACGCTTTGAAATGGAAGCGCGAGCCATGTTCGAACTGGATCATCCCAACATCGTCCACGGCTACGACGTCTGCAATTCGGACGGATACCATTATCTGGTCATCGAATTCGTCCAGGGCTACGACCTGTGCGCGTTGCTCGAACAACGCGGGCGTTTCACCGAAACCGAAGCGATCGGAATTTTGGAGCAGATGGCCAAAGCCCTCGACCACATCCACTCCGAGCACATGATCCATCGCGACATCAAGCCGGAGAATATTCTCGTCGGCGAAGACGGCATTGCCAAGCTCACCGACATGGGCCTGACGATCGACGATCCCGTGCACGGCCGCCAGAACCGCCTGACCCAGACCGGCATTGCCATGGGTACGCCGTTCTATCTTTCCCCCGAGCAGATCAAGGGCGAAAGCGACGTGGACATTCGTTCGGACATCTACGCGCTCGGTGCCACCGCGTATGAAATGGTCACGGGAAGGCCGCCGTTCGAGGGCGATACGCCGGCGGTTGTGATGCTCAAGCACTTGAACGAATACGTCCCCAGCCCGCACGACCTCGATCGCACGATCTCGTTCAATTTTTGCCATCTCCTCGAACGCATGATGGCCAAGGATCCGTTTCACCGCTACCAGACTCCGTACGAACTGCTGCAGGACATCCGCCGCGTCATCCGCGGCAAACAACCCGTCGGCATTCGTCCGCCGGCGGGCCGTTCCAGCATCGCGCGCCCGGAACTGCATCAACAGAGCCAACGCTTCCAGCGGGTCGTTCCACTCGTCAATCCAGCGCCGCCCGATTCTTCTGTTTCCAAAAAGACTCCATCGTCTGATGTTATTCCGGCCGCTTCGCGAGGGAATTCGTCCCGTTCTCCCAGTTCAAATGTCGAGCTCGCCGTGGCTTCGTCCGCTCCGGCGCAACCGCGCCCGCCCGGCGAGCCGGAGGAAACGGATTCGTCGATCAAGCGCCGGCCGCCGCCAAAAACTCGCCTCAAGAAGTTGGATTCGTCACCCGCGCCGCATGCCACCGGCGTCAAGACAAAGGCGGGTGCGGGGACGAATCAAAGCCCAAAGGCGTCACTTATTCGGCGCGTCATGCAACTACCGTTGTGGTTGCGCGTTTCAGTTGCGGTTGTGGTGATTGGGGGCGCCGCAGTACTGGCTTATGTATACATTTTTGACGAAAAGCACGCGAATATCCCGCCGACGGAACCGGGCCGGCAGAAGACTCACCTCAAGACATCAGAAAAGTAGAACGCTCGCCAACCCGAGATACATCTGTATTTTTAATTTCGCGTGAAGTGATTGTCGAAAGCGCGCGGCGCGCATATAAACCTACAGTGAGTTGTTGCTTCCAGACGAGTGAGGAATTCCCATGAATATTGCCCGGCACGCTCGCGTTTTCTTGATTCTCGCGACGATCTGTTTCGTTCATTTTCGACGCGCTGCATTGGGCCTGGAGTCGCCACCTGCTCGAGAGGCGTTCCTGAAACTCATCGACAAGCCGCGCGTCGATCCGAAAGTCGAAGTGAGCGATCCGGTTGAAGCCGACGGGTTGAAGACCAGCCATTTCTGGTTCAATTCGGAGGCTGATGAGCGCGTTCCGGGCATCGTCGTTTATCCGGCCAACGCGAACGCTCGATTGCCCATTGTCATCGCCATGCATGGCACCGGCGGAAAAAAAGAAAGCAACCTGGGGCTGTTGAAAAAGCTGGCATTGAAGGGCTGCGCCGCGGTGGCGATCGACGGCCGTTTTCATGGCGAACGCGTGAAGGATTTGCCCGGAACGGATCATTATAACCAGGCGATCTTGAACAAATTCAAAAGCGAATCGAAGGGCTTTCCGCTTTATTGGGACACGGTATACGACATCATGCGGCTCATCGACGTTTTAAGCGCGCGCGAGGATCTTGACGGTGGGCGTATCGGCTTGATCGGATTTTCAAAAGGCGGAATTGAAACGTACTTCGCCGCGGCAGCCGACCCGCGCATCAGCGTTGCAGTGCCGTGCATCGGCGTGCAGAGTTTCAACTGGGGACTGGAGAACGACAGTTGGCACGCGCGCGTCAACACAGTCAAAAGCGCGTTCGAAGGAGCTGTGAAATCGGCCGGCATCGAAAAGCCTGACACCGCGTTCGCCAGGACATTCTTCGACAAAGTCGTTCCCGGGATATACGGGCAATTCGACGGTCCCGTGATGCTCCCGCTCATCGCGCCAAGGCCGCTGTTGATGATCAACGGCGACAGCGACGCAAACACTCCGTTAACGGGGGTGAATATCTGCGCTGAAAAGGCCAAAGCCGCGTATGCAAAGGCCGGCGCGGAAGACAAGTTCAAGCAGATCGTCGAACCGCATACCCCTCACAAAGTAAACGAGGACGCCTTGAACGAAGCCGTCGAATTCTTTGCGAAGCATCTCGGATTTTAATGTGATAAAGAGCCGCGCACGTAAGTAAGCGGCCAAGGCTGCTTCGCCGCGCAAGACAAAGCCGCTTACTTACGTGCGCGGCTCTTTGAACTACTTCGATTCTTTCGTAAGCGGAGTCTTGAGAATCTTCTGTGCGTCTCCGGCAATTTCTCGAACGACGGGATCTTCGTCGGTTTCCATTTCGTGCAGACGCGCCAATCCCGCGGATTCGTGCATGTGCGCCAGGTCGACGGCCAGATTGTTCAGCAGAACATCGTCTCTTTTAGGTCTTGCGTTTTCGCGCTGAAATGCCTCCAGGAGATAACCGCGAATGAGTTCCGCCGCCGGAAACGTGTCCTTCGACTGCATTTGGTATTCGCCAATGGAGGCGAGCGCGGCGGCGGAGGCCCAGCGGACGCCCGAATTCGAGTCGGATTCCAAATGCCGGGCAAGCGCTTCGGCCGCGCGCGCATCGCGCATCAACGAAAGGCCTTTAGCGGCATAGATGGCTATGTTGTTTTTTTCGTCGAGCGCCTTCATCAGCGCCTGATAAGCCCGCTCTTTGTCCGCGGGATCTTTCATTTTCGCCCCGACGTGCCCGGCGGTGTTCGCGGCCCACCAGCGAATCGACGTCTTTTCCTGATCCTGCTTGATTGAACTGCTCGGCGTCCATTCACTCGCTTCCTTGTCGAGATCCGGATTTTCCATGATCTTGATCAGCGCCGACAGCGTCTCCGGCGAATAGATTCGCGCGTTGTCTTTCTCGCCGTACGGCGTGATGTGTTCGGACATTTCGCGCGCGGCCGTCCAGCGGCGGCGTATGTCCGGGCTTTCCAATTCCAGCGCGTATTGTGCGGGCTCCTTCTGCTTGAAGAGCGTCACCCATCCGAGAAACAGAGCGACGCAGATCGCCGCGCCGACCATCGATGGAAAGAAAACCATCGACAACAGAAAGCTTTTGCGGACTTCGGGCGGAAGATCGGTGATGTGCACGTCCTGCTTTTGGACGCCTTGCGGAGTGGGTTCCCCGGCGACTGTCGAACCGGGAGGGGGAGGAACATAGGCCATAGTCGCACTCTCTTTCAATGGGATATCGTAAACGCAAACGGCCATTTGTCATTGGGCATTTGCCCTTTGCAAGTTGTCATTTTCAGAGACCCGAAAGCCGCTGCAATGACAAATGGCAAATGACAAATAACACGCGACAAATGGCCGTTTAGTTCGTTCGGACTGCATGCGTCAGACGTTGAAGAAGTACTCCGGAATGAATACGATGTACTTCAAGTTGAACCCCCAGCGCAGGTACATTTTGATCGGCACCGCGACCATGACGATCAAGAAAATGATCACGAGCATGTAGCGGATCGTGCCCGGAATCTTGCCGTATGTGGTGACGAAAGTCTGGTAGAAATCCTTGAACAGCATCTTGATCGCCAGAGGCAGCGCCGTGAAATACAGCAACAGGATGATGATCCCTGGAATTTCCCGCTCGTACCATTTTAGCGATTTGGGATCGATCCCCCTCAGTTTCAACCAGAAGATATCCGAGACATTGATGTTGTTCGCGGCGATGACCTTGTGAGGATCCCACGTCTCGTACAATCCGAAGAAATTCCAATTTTGCCCTCGCAGGAACGTCCCGACAAAAATCAGCACCAGCCACATCATCACGTAGCCGAACAGGTACGTCGTGATCGCGAATTTGCGCTGCTCAAACGTGAAATAGCCGACGCCTTTCGGATTGGGATCGCAATACGGCAACGCAATCATGCCCATGATGATCATCAACGGCAAGACAACGCCCGCGATCCAGGGATCGTAGTACACCAACAATTCCTGCAATCCCAAAAAGTACCACGGCGCTTTCGCCGGATTGGGACTCTTTGCCGGATTGGCGAACATTTCGAGCGGCGCATCGAGGCCCAGCGACCAGATAAACAGCAACGCCAGCACAAACGCCGCCATCACGCCTTCGAGGTAAACGAGGTACGGCCAGACATGCAGTTTTTCTTCAGCCGCTTCGTGCTCGACCGATTTCAAACCCTGCCTGAAACGCTCGTCGTTGGTGACCGCCTGATAGAATGCCGCCCACATGACCAGGCAGGTAATACCCAGCATGATCCAGATCGGAGCGTTGTCGGCCTTGGTCGCTTCTTTTTGGAATTGAGGATTCAAGAGGCTCAACAGCAGAAACAGAATGCCCAGCCCTGCCATGGATCCGGCGACCGCCGGTTTCACCAGAAATTTACGGAATTTCAACGCCCCAAAAAACGCGCCCATTGAAACGGTGTAAAAAACCACCGGCTGGCACAACCAATTGACCGCGTGGAAAAGGGGATTGAGCAGTCCCGGACCTAATTCAGCAGACATAAGAGCGTTCCCAAGTCTAAATTTGATGTCGCAAACAACATTCACTGTGCCACGGGCTGGGGACTAGGAACTAGGGGTTAGAGCTTAGGGAAGGGCAAAGCAATTCTTTTTCCCTAGCCCCTAACTCCTAAACCCTAAACCCTCTACTTAATCACATCGGCGCGCTGAAACCGTCTTTGCGAATGCGCCAGAAATGGACCGCCATCAGGAATCCCGCCACGACCGGCAGAAACACGCAATGCAACACGTAAAATCGCAGCAGCGCGGGCGGGCCGACGATCGAACCGCCCAGCAATGCAAAACGCACGTCGTCTTTGGGATGAATGATTGGGATGTCGTCGTATCCCAACATCGCGGGATTCAGGAACGATGCGCCCGGTCCTTCGTGTCCAATGACCGGATGCGCGCGCGCCATGTTCGTGCCGACGGTAATGGCCCAGATGGCCAACTGATCCCACGGCAGCAGATAACCCGTAAAGGAGAGCAGCAATGTCAAGGTCAGCAAAATAACGCCGACGCCCCAATTGAATTCGCGCGGCGCTTTGTACGAACCGGTCATAAACACGCGCAACATGTGGAGCCAGACGATGATGACCATCGCATGAGCCGTCCAGCGATGCAAATTGCGCATAAACATGCCCAGCGGCACGTCCTCGCGCAAACTGACGACATCGGTGAAGGCATATTCCGCTGTCGGCCGGTAATAAAACATCAAAAACACGCCGGAGATGGTCAGGATCAAAAACACGAAAAAGGACAACCCGCCCATGCACCACGTATAGCGCATGCGCACCGCGTGCCCCTTTAGCTTGGCAGGATGCAGATGCAAAAACACGTTGGACAATACCGCCAGCGTGCGATTGCGGTCGGTATCCGGAAAGCCGTGCCGAAACACCGACTTCCAGATGATCGATTTGTAAACGCCATCGTCGAGCGTTTTGCGAAGTTTATCGCCGATAAAACCCATGAATGGTTACCGTCCAGTCCCAGCGACTTATGAAAGTCCGCGCTAAAAAGTTGAATCAAAACAGAATATAGACGATGCGTGCCCTGTCAAGGTGTTTCAACGCGATTCAAGGCACGTTCATCAAATTATAACACGAAACACGCGTGTTTCCTCTCGACACAGCTACCGCCAGGAATTTCATTTCAAACGGAGTATTGCAATTTGACTGCCAAACATTCGAATGAACACTCTGGGATGGGGCTTTAACACGAAGGCACATAAGGAAGATGCTCCTCAGCCTAACGAGAAACGATGATTCCCGTTTCAATAATTCAAAAGCATTCCTCTCTAATTTTCCTTCGTGCCTTTGTGTCTTTGTGCCTTTGCGTTAAAACACCCTTCCAAAGTTGGCATTGTTCGCCCAAAGTCCATTTTAAATTCACAAAGGAAATCTCGCGTGTACGAAACGATTTCAGCCTCCGGAAAACCATTCGCTCATCCGACTGTTTCCATCTGCATCATTTTCAACGACAAGACGCTCCATCATTGCGACCAGGAACTCGACGCGCGTCACGAGCGGATAATCTCCACTGCGATCAAACGCGCGGATGTGAAAGGCGACAACGGCGAATGGACGGTTCTTCAATGCGCCGGCGGGGAATTGCTGGCGCTGCTGGGTCTGGGCAAGCGCAAAGAATTCAGCGCGGACCGCGTGCGCTCCGCCGCCGGAAAATTGCTGAAGGGCTTGAAGAAACTCGACGCGCCCGATGCCCGCGTCTCAATTCCGGAAGAAGTATTGGCCGGCATGGATCCGCTTGTCTTCGGCCGCGCGTTCGGCGAAGGGCTGGGGCTGGGGAATTGCAAATTCAACGCGTTCAAAAAACATTCCGAGGACGAATCGCACGCGAAAATGTTGAGCGTGACGCTGGCTGGCGCCAATTCTTCGGAACACTTGGCGGCCGGTTGCGCACAGGGCTTGTCGTTGGCCGAATCGACGAACTATGCCCGCCAGCTCGCCGCGACGCCGCCGAACATCGCCACGACTGAATTCATTGCCGCCCAAGCGCAAAAACTGGCGCAGGAGTCGGCGAATCTGAGCTGCAAGATCATCAAGGACGCGGCGCTGAAAAAGCTTCAACTCGCCGGATTGGAAAGCGTCGGCAAAGCGTCGGAACATCCGCCTTGCATGATCGAACTGATTTACGCCCCGGAAAACAAAACCGCGCGAACGCTGCTGCTGATCGGCAAGACAATCTGTTACGACACGGGCGGACTATCGATCAAGTCGCGCGAAGGCATGCGCGGCATGAAATACGACAAATGCGGCGGCATGGCGGTGCTCGGCGCGATGCACGCCATCGCGCGGCTCAAGCCGGATTTCCGCGTCATCGGCCTGTTGCCGACCGCTGAAAATTCAATCTCGCACAACGCGCTGCGCGTCGACGACATCATCAAGTATCCGAACGGCGTGAGCGTTGAAGTCACTAACACGGATGCCGAAGGCCGGCTGGTGCTGGCCGACGGTCTCATTTACGGGTGCCGAGAATACGCGCCGGACGCGGTGATCGATCTCGCGACGCTGACCGGCGGTGTCGTCGTGGGACTGGGCAAGACCTTCGCGGGCTTCTGGTGCGCGGACAGCAAGTTGCGCGCACGCATCGAACATGCGGCTGAGGATTCCGGCGAACGCGTCTGGCGGATGCCGATGCACGAGGACTATAAGGAGATGATGAAGGCGAAGCACGCCGACATCTGGAACAGCGCGCCGACCCGGGATGCCCATCCGATTCAAGGCGCCGCGTTCCTGAGCAACTTCATCGACGCCAAAATTCCCTGGGCGCACGTGGACATTGCAGGCGTCGCGGACATCGACCGCGAAAAAGCGCCATTCTGCGCGGGCCCCACGGGCTTCGGTGTGCGGCTGCTGGTGAGTCTGGTTGAGAATTGGAAGTAAGTGGAACTATTGACCCGCGCGTTTCTAAAGCGTCATTATCGCGCCGCGCCGGGCAAGTTGAACGAGGCGGTCGAGCAAAGGCGTATTGGGAAGATACGCCGTGCGAGACCAACGAAGTTCAACGCCGCCCGCCGCAAGCGAGAATG
>JBBRQD010000132.1:0-14333 GCA_038227045.1 Planctomycetota bacterium | reverse complement strand
CAGTCGCCATCCAATCGTCAGATCAAGCACCCAATGCCACGGAGATTCAATGCCAAAGCTGGCTTGGCGGCTTGCTCAATCATTATTACCGCGCTGCGGCATAAAATCGATCGGTACTATTCAGTTTTCAATGAGCTGAAATTCTGTCCGCACATCGCCATTTTTGCGATTTCGCCATCTGTTCCTACGAAACCGAAACGAACTTTTCCATTATCAACTGCCCGTCAACCTGTTGATTGCCGTGATTTTAGCCAAAACACAATAATTGAACAGGACGCGCCTTGAAGCATTCGGCATTGGCGCTCGACATCTACACATGGCTGGCGCACCGTCTTTGTCGGGTGGCCAAAGCCAACGGCGTCAAACTCAGTTGGGAGAATTTGCGTGACCAATTCGGTCAAGAGTATTCCACGTCCAAGAACTTCAAACACGAGTTCCGCGACGTGCTTCGTCAAGTTTGCGTCGTGTACCCCGACGCCCGAATAGAAGAAACCCCAGGCGGATTAATCCTCTACCCGTCCCGCCCACCGTTGACGAAGACGACGGTAGCGCTATCGTTGCCGTCCTCCAAAGCTGCGGATGTGGATAACTCAGACAAGTAAGAAAGTTATGCACGCTGAATTGCCACCCCCATTTACGCTGAATCGCCATCCCCTGACCCTAAAAAAGTGCGCTGAATCGCCACCCCGTAAAACCTATAGTAGTAATACCTATAGATTCTTACCTGTAGTTTGTCGCCTCAAAACTGTGGATAAGTTCGATAAGTATCTATTTCCGCAGCGAAATCGCTTCAAGGTGCACCGTCCGAGCTAGCCCAATGTCCCCAAGCCGCATTCGGGAAAAGGATCGCGCCTATGAGAACGGCATAGCCCAAAATCAAATTCTAAGGGCTTCCAGAGAAGCGTATCAACCTATTTGACTATCTACCTACCTGAGACCCGCGACATAGGCTGTGCAGCCTATTTTATGGAAGACCGAAGTCAATTTCTGTCAATTCGAAACTAATCGTTAATTTCAATACGATCCAACAAACCAAGAAATTGCATTTTTCTTTTGGATGATCCTCCGAATCCAGAAAGAAATAAACCGGCGTTCCGTAATTCACCAGTGTATGGCTTAAGTAATTTATCTGCACTCGAAAACGCCCCCAGCCAAGTATCGGCAGATTCCAATTGCAGCGCCGCACTTAAAGCAATCAAAGGTGGGGGCCCCGCATTTTTGTGGGTGCGAATATCAATTAACCACGCCAACCACGGCGAATGAATCTCCGAGTTTTGTAATACTTTTGTGCGAATTCGATCAAGAGCTTTGCATCCGGGACGGCGATCAAGTAGGAGTTCAGTTGTTGATGTCCATCCTTTTGATTCTTTCTCGGGAGCTTTATCTAATTTATCTACTACTTCATCGAAATAAGCTTTTTCGGAGAATAAGCTTTCGAGCAGAGCAGCACTGTAGGCGCGAATGAAATCTCTATTCACGGCATCAAAGTTATCAACTGTTCGAGAGATTTCTTTCAACCACACGTGTAGTTTCGGTATGTTTTTTAGTACAGGGTTCTCTCGAATTTTCCAGAGGCAATAAAGAGTTGTAACTGGAGAAGATTTATTGTCTTCAATAATTTTAGTGATGGCCTGTTCAGCTTCTTTTGCTTGCGGTAGTTTTCGCATAGCGTCAAACAAAAACCAGCTTTGATTGGGTGACAAATTTCGCCAGGTTGACGGCGCTGGGCAATCATAAAAGCATGATCCCGCAAATGCGAGCCAATACTCTGAATCAGGACGGTCAAGTCCCTTTGGATCCGCAATCAGAGTCTCAACACGCCTCCGATCGCCTCCCGATCGCAAATAAATCGAAAAAATGCCGCTACGCGCGATCGGCGAACGGGACTTAGCAGTCTCAAGGATGTTGTCAAGCTCCGTCGCCGTGGCTTCGATACGAGGCCAAAACCCCACGGCCCCAAGCATATCGCCGCTTGGTTTCTGAATATCATCGTTAAGTGCCGTAACCACAGTCATAAAATCTTGCGGTGTTGGTTTGTCAATACACAGCATGAGTAATATTGCCACCTGCTGCTTCGCAGTTGAATTCCCTTTGCCGGCAAGGCTTCTCAAACGCTTCAACTGCGTTTCTGAGACTTGGCCCTTGAACGCAATTGAGTTCTTCATGACGTTGAAAATAAACTGCACCGCAGCATTCGGAGTGCCGCCGTTCGACAATTGCTCAATACTCGAAATTCCGCTATTGAGCACTATCTCCGTTTCATCTGGGCTCAACTTATTACGGAGAAGAATGTTCATTGCCAATTCGCGCTGGCCCTCTTGTTCAGACTTCAGCCATCGAATTGCCGCAGTTCGGACAAGAGGGTGTGATGAAGTCTTTTCCAGAAGGCTGATTTCTGGATTCTTCTGTTTATTCAGCTCCTCGATGATCAATTGCACTGACTTATCATCTGTGGCCCCAACCGATGATAAAACGTAGAGCGCTTGGCTCCGCAATCGGGAAAGCGTCGGATCATTTGCTTCCAACACCAAATGGCATAGTTTAACACATTCCGGTACAGGTCTGTGCACAGTATCAAAAAAATTCAATGCCGCCGAGACAATCTGCGGGTCGTCAAGTGTCAGATCACCCACTTTTTTTAAAATGGAGCCCCATTCTGGTCCTGGCTGCCAGTCCTTCTTCCGCGTACCGTCTGGAGTCGAATATTGCAAGCGGCCAATTTCGCTGGTCCAGCGACTTATTGCACTCCGCTTTTCCGCGGATGTGCCACGATCAAGCACCGTTTCATTTTCATTCGGACTCTCAGCAGCGAGTGACGATATCGTAATTGCCACTAGCAAAATCAAAATATTACGGTATCGCAAAATGTGTTTCATATACCCTCTCTCAGCAGCAGACATCTGGTAACGGCTCCCAGACGGCACCCTTAATTTTATTTTTCTCAAGCAAGCTGATCACGCGCGGATGAGCAATTGTAAACCACGTATCTTCTGGGACAAAGAGATCGCTTCCGTCCCACGTAGATATTTTAAAATCAATTTTCCCCTTTTTTTTCGCTGTCGCAGTGAGGGGGCCGACTCGGCCAGTAATTTGCAGACCGTGATAGCCGGAAATTGCTTTTGGTTTCTGATTAACAACGCGCAACGGATATGTTTTCCATCCCGTGACTTTTTCGTTCTTGAATAGCTCAATGATGTGATCAGTCACGAAAATCGACAGTTCGCCTATAAGGAAATCGCCAGGTCTGCTGCCCTTTAAACGCATTTCAATCGGATGTGGTGGAACTGCGCGGCCGGCCAGATAGTTCATTATCGTGCGAGGTGACACAGCTTTATCCTTGCCGGTCAGGGTTAGATACCCAATACCCTTTGTCGATGCGCAATCTAACAGGTAAAAATCACTGCTTTTCATCGAAAAACACCCCTGATTAACGGCCCCAAAATGGTGGCAATGTTATACCATAATTCTTCGCCATTTTTCGTCCTTGAGCGAGAATATCGGCTTGCGTTCGCGCGCCCCCTTTGAAGAACTTTATCCATTCGTGGTTCCACCCAGCGGGATGTATAGCTTCATGCTGTGCCTCGCCAAGCAATACAGCGTACTTGGGGTCATTCACGTTAATACCCTGCTCGTAGAACAACTTCCAAAGACCAGCCTCGTCATCAACGGGGAAAATATGATGCGCATCCCAATCGCCGAGAATTGTAACTCCATTCTTTTCATAATTTCGGCGCGTATTGATGTTAATGTTTTCTCGGGTAAATCCTTTAAAAGTCGCTTTTGTCCGCCCATCAATTATTCGCTTTTGTAGTACGTGCTTTTTATAGAGTTCTCGAAGCTCTTTTTCATCACTAAGCGCTTTGGACCAAGTGGGAATTCCACTATTCCCTTTGGCTTTTCGAAGGAATTCAAGAAACTCTTCCTCTCCCTTACAGAGATTGTGTACCCAAACGCACTGCGTCGAGACGAAATAGGTATGAGTTCCGCGGACTTCAAGGTTGTAAACCGAAACACCTTCCGGATGTGTTTCTCGGGAGCTCCATTCACAAACTACTCCGTCTTGATTGCCATCAACAGCAACAATATCGCCTGCACAAATATTGCGCGCCGGACTCCAACCCCTCCCGATTATCCAAAACGGATGTTCGTCTGTCGTTCGGATCACTACGGCTGAGTCATTAGGGTCTCCATTGTCAGTTTCTCCCCCGCTACCTCCGTCGTCATCACCGCCATTGGATGATTGATTGTTCTTTCGTTTCGCAGCATGTGGTGTCCGCGCGCGACTCCGTGGAACCTGCGTCCGCAGGCGTAAAATACGAATGTGATCACTTTGATGAACGAAGGTCCGAACAACGTTCGCCGAAACTATTCCGCCTTCGCCATATTGGTCTTTGGAGGCGACCCGATCACCATTCTTAACGTCCTCGATTGCTTTATAGCCGCCACTCGCCATTTTAACAGGAGTTCCCGCAACAAAACAGGCATTTTCAAAATACATTCGGATTTCATCCATGGTCCAGCCGGCCGCTTTCATTTCCCTCATAGCATTTTTAAGTTGTGTGACGCTCTTCGCGGCTTCACCTGCGGTTCGTTCAATAATGCCTTCTTCTACCAAATGTTTACCTTGGCTTTTTAAATCGATATTTGCAGTAATCGTTCCCGGTACGGTTGCGGCCCTTGCCGCCAATTTGCTTTCTCTCCCCAAAATGTTCTCGACTACATCGCCGAGTAATTCTTTTGGAACGTTATTAATTGGTTCAGTTATTTTTTCGATCAATGCAGTAGCGCTGGTCAGAACTTCGCGTTCAGCCAAATTTTCTCCAAATTTAACTGCGCGCTGGGCCAGTTTAATTGCAACCGATTGCGCTTCTGTTCCAGCAGCCTTGCTAAGACTTCGGCCAATTCCTTTTAAGATTCGACTCCCGCCTGCTCCACCTGCCTTTGCAATAGGTACGGCGATTTGCATGACATCCATTGCTGCAAATGCCACCGACATAAGGCGTGCGGTCGGAGTCATTTGATCGTTTGTTACAAATTCCTTGCCAACCACGGCTTGATACATATTGTCTGCGCCGAACCAGGTGCCGACCCACAAAACCGTTACGCCGGTATACTCTGCAACGTCGTCGTATACCCATTCCGCAGGACCGATATTTGTAGCGTCTTTCCAGTCCTGCCATCCCTTCAACACTTGCATGTCGCGCATTGATCGTTCTAATACCCATCCTTCTTTAATGGCTCCTGCCAATGCTCGGGCGAAGGGGAATTGTTCGCTAGGTGACGCAACTGCAATGTCTTGTAGCACGCCTTCACCTTGAAAAGTACCTCGATATTCCTTTGAATGGGAACCATCGGACTGTGGATTTCCATTATATTGTCGACATGTTCGCGAATCGAAAATGTAGTCGCCATCGAACATGGTTTCGTAGCCGCCGTTTTGGGGTTTCCAATCAGTATGCCAACTCAAATCATCATGAATGTGCACTGGTATTTCATAGGTAACGTTCATTGTAACTAAACTGACGTCTTTAACGGTAAGAATGACTTGGCTGTTTGTACCTGTAGCGGCCACAGCGTGGAACTTTGCCAAGTCAGCGCGATCTGCACTCATATGTTCCAAGACTTCGCGGGTGAACGGGTGAGAGAGCTTCCAGTTATCTACCCCTAATCCGCTAAAAACATTTAACACTCTTGCTGTCCGCAGGAAGTCTGGATACCACCATTCGGGAAGATTCCAGATCGTCCCATACATGTTGTGCCCTGGAGCCAAGTCTGATTCGGCACCGCCGCAGTAGGAAACATAGTTAGATGGATCAAAAAGAATGGAGGATCTCTCCTTCATAATATCCAACAGTGCGCTATCGGCATACAATCGTGCCATGCCGTGAATGGGTCCATGCAAGTCGCCATTGTCAATTCCAGAAGCGTTTTGTGCAGCAGCGTTTTGCTGTTCTTGGTCAAACGCTTTCAAACGCGAATAGAGTTTTAGCTTTGGCCCGTAAGAACTCGTCAAATCTCCATAATACCCCTGGCCCAAAAGCGAGCGCACCTGACCGATAGTAAACCCATTTGTGGCGTTAGTACTCCAAAGAAATACTTCGTCACTCGGAAGATCTATGGCACTTGTGAGTTGGGAAACGATATAAACGGCTCGGCGGTGATGTGTAACTAAGTTACGAATAGTTGCAGACGCCGGGTGCGATACTCCAGATTTGTTTGCTATGTCTCTCTTCCAAAGCTGATCTGCGTCTTCGATTGAAACGTCCACCGGCGGAACTGCATTCGGGTCGGCGGAGTTTGCGTACTTAATCGCAGCCTCAACCTGAGCTAGATTAGGCATGTGCGTCACTTCGTTATGACAAATCGCTGGCCATCGACCAAGTTCCCCAAATTCGGGGTCCGTGGCGCGAATATAATTTGCTCCAGGCCGCCACCCGTGCACTGTTAATTCTTTGGTCCCAGCCGGTCCCATTGACTTAACCGCAATCCGTCCGTCAGGACCCGGCAGGCTTTCCCATTGAAATCGATTAAAATCAACATCGCGATGTCCCAACACATCGTCAACATAAAGGACTCCCTCGACTCCGAGTAATCCGTTGATTTGCGCGGGAGCTGCACGATCTTCTGTTTTAACGCGCTGGCCAATGCGAAGTGGTACGCCTAATACAGGGAAATCAATGAATGTATCTTTCCCGGTGATAACTCTGATCGAGACAGACCCTTCACGACCACTCTTTGCAGTACCTAATGCACGGATTTTCTTGTCGAATTTGTATCGTTTTTTGCCAGCCGGAGCATCTCCTGTTTCCGCCAGCTTGTTCAGATTTGTAGACGTGGGATCGAGCAATACAATCTGATCTTGTGCTGCGTCGAGTTCCAAGCGCCAATCTGAGGTATTAACATAATCGTCAATTCCACCCCATTCCCCTGAAGCGACTTCCAGTTGGTACACGGTGTCCAAGGGAAACTTAATAATGTTCAACGCCCCCGTCATCGTATGCCCTTCCACCGCCCCCAAATTCAAATTCACATCATAAACATCCGCCGTCACATCCTTCCCAATCTCCACATCCAGCTCGATCCATTGCAACAAACTCGGCTCAAACGCATCCGCCACCAGCCGCTGCCGCAGCTTCCCATCCGCGTCGCGCAATATCGTAATTCGGTCAGACGCGTTCACGTCGTCCGCGTTGTTACTTGCTTTTACCACCAACCCCCCGCCGATATGTACATACTCCCCCTCGTCTGAAGGCAACTTGTAGCTCCCATCGTCCGCAACAAAATCGCTCTGGTTTCCCGCCTGCACCATCTTGCCGTCCTGGTCGAACCGGTCCGCTCGTATATACCCAGCCCCCACACGCAGAGTCACCACATTTCCCGTCGCCACCACGTCCGGCGACACCTTCGCCACGTTCGCCCAGTGATACCCCGTATGTACATTGCTGTCAACCGCACGCGCCAGCCCAGGCTGCATATCCCGCTTCATCCTCCATTTCTGAGCCGATGCAATGAAATCCATGTCGAGCTGCAAGTATTCAGGCGGCTGTTGACCGATCGGAAAAACAGGTACCCTCGTATCCTGTTTGTACGGTATCGTCCCGCTCGCCTGATCCTCTCCGCCGCTGTTCGGGTAAATCTGGAACAAATCCGAATAGCCCATTTCACCGCCAGCCATCGGCCCGCCCAGCCTGCTGTACAAAAACACCGCCGGCGCAATCCCCACCATCGGACTGAAGCCCCAGTGATCGTCGATATACCCAGTATCCATGGTGTGGGGTGTGCCTGGCGAATAAGAGAGGCTGTCGAGGTTCGTGAAGTCCGGATGGTTTATGGTAAATGCAATGGACGCATCATCATCCTTGAACGACGGCGGCACGCTCATCATCGCCGGGTAGGCTGTATTCGCCAGTCGGTTTGTAATCCTTCGGTGCCTTCCAGGCATAATAATGTCCGTCCATTTCCGGCTGGTGCGGCAGCTCTTCAACAGCGATGTATTTCTGCGTGACGGCTTGCAGGTGCGACATGATCTCCCCGCGCGAAATCAGCGACTGGCCATTTGAATCCAATCCTATTTTCCAGAACACAGACATGTGCTCCTGAATCCACGCAAAAAGATCGTCGTTCGATTCGAAGTAACGAATGGTTCCATTTTCGTCTGAGAACAGCAACGCTTCAACGCGACGTGGCCATTCCGATGTGATTTCCAGGAGTGTTTTGCCAATTTGCGATATAGGAATCGATCTGACCCCCTCGCGCATTTCGCCGTCGTTGTTGGCGTAGGTCGTCTCATAATGATTGCGCAACTCAGGATTGCACGCGGGCGGTGGAGCGTTGTCTGCACTCGACATCGATGTATTCTTTGCGGTCGGCTCTGGTAATGGCTCTGCCAACTGCATCGCATTGCTGATGATATCGTGGAATGCATCTGGACTATCCATCTGGGGACAATGTATGTAGGCGCGAACTGGTGAACCAAGGGGTTCTTCGAGAACAAGTACTTCTTCCACATGATGATCTGCGCATTCGG
Organism: Planctomycetota bacterium; assembly: GCA_038227045.1. GTDB lineage: Bacteria > Planctomycetota > SZUA-567 > H5-PLA8 > H5-PLA8 > JANXLS01. The sequence continues at coordinate 5,806 of JBBRQD010000132.1, read as the reverse complement.
TACAATTAATGGAAGTTCTGCTCTCACATTGGCGAATAAATTTCTGTTTGACGAAGCGGTCCCATTCAGTGGCTGGCCATCTTACCACTTCGTCACCGGCGAAAATTGGATGCGCCGTATCCATGCACTTTAAAACTGCGTCAAGGATTTTACGCACGCTCTATTCCCCAAATGCGCAGATACTTTTTGGCAATCAATTCCTCCGGGGAATCCTTAAGATTGCATGAATCGGGATGGGACACTTTAAAGGAGAGCTTCTTCGACCTCCGCCTGGGCCCATACTTGTCAAATTGCATTTGAATGCCAACCGAACTGAGATTCAAATTACTCAGAGGCATATGCGGTGGCTTGAAAATCTGGTCGATCAAATCGTATATTTCCTCCTTCGGGCCATCCGGAGACACGGAAAGTGAAATCGTCTGCCCATATTGCCCTTTGATCGAAAACTGCATCTCGCGGACCCGAGTAATTTTGACATGATCGGCTGCGTCGGTGGGAAAGCCGAAGTGGCGATCCGTTAACTGGCTTAGATCGTAAGTAGTTTTGTCTGGGTCTTCTTCGCCAAGTTCATCGTCCAAGATGTCGCCAACAAATCGCGTCTGAAGCGCCTCTCTCAGCTTTTTATCGCCGACAGCAAATAATTCGAGCGTCCCCTCAATCGGATCGTAGATGAAGATCACTTCGAATGCCGGCGTCTGCGGCCGGCGCTTGAAATTGCCATCATCTCCATATCCGATGAACGTGTCTGTATGGTCTTGTGGATATGCGAAGAAGTAATGAAAACGGCCGCCGCGAAGATATGTATCAACATGACAAAGCCTGCCACGTCCTTGTTCCTGGCGAAAGTACTGGGACAATGACTTCTCGAATCTCTCCAGAGCCTCCCTTGAAACTTTTGGTTCTTTCTTGGGAATGTTTTTTCGCTTGCGCATATTCCGCCCGCTGTGCTGGTCCGCCCAATTGAGTTGGCATGCGACATTGAAAACTCTGGGATCATTCAAGAACACCCAGAGTGCCTTATTTAGAAATCCCTTTCGGAGCTCCAATTCATCGGCAATTTCACGGTTATGAAAACGGGCTTCCACAATCAGCGTCTGGATTCCCTGTGCCGTCGCTATTCGGAAAATGTCACGGAAATCTTGCTCGACTTCCTTATTCGTTTCCTCAGGCATTTCAAGCCAAGCCTTGTAGATCGGTTCCACGTCCTTCTCATCGATTCCTTTCCAATTGATGCCGGCGAGAGCGCGAGTGCCTGAAAAAAATTGCTCGAGCAGGGCATTCTCCGACTGTCTAAGGAAGTGTTTGGGTGTGTAAACGTTTGCCATTTCTATTCCTGTTCATTCACTGTGAGCGGTCATATCGGCGCTGAACTCCGACAACGATGCCCTTAATCCTGAATTCGCCCGAGCGCACTTGAATTGCCCGCATTGCTCGATTTGCCGGTTGCAATCGAATGCTGCCAGACTCCCTATAGAACCGCTTTAGAGTCGCGTCGTCGCCAATAAGCGCGACAACGATATCACCATTCTTCGCGGTGCTCTGCTGGCGCACGATAACGTAATCGCCGTCCTGAATCCCGGCGTCGATCATGCTCTCGCCGACCACTTGCAAAACAAAGCCTTTGGCGCTCTTCAACATCTCTCGCTGGACCGATAGCATGCCGCAAACCTGCTCAACGGCTTCAATCGGTCCGCCGGCTGCGATACGACCAACAACCGGCAGTTCCACGAATCCGGACTTCGCGCGCGGTGTAGCCCCGCAAACAGTCAGCGAACGCGCCCCCAGGTTGCCGCGCTTGACATATCCCTTTCGTTCCAATGTCTTGAGAAGATCGAAAACGCTCGAGCTCTTGATCCCAAAGGCATCTCCGATTTCCCGAACGGTGGGCGGCATTTCGTGCTCTTGTATGAACCGCTCGATCCATGAAAGCACCTCTCGTTGGCGTGCGGACAGCAGAACGGCCTTCAATGTTAGTCAACCTCCAAGATGCTACTAATAGGCTGACGTTCGTTAGGCCGCACAATACTGCACTTTTTTTCAGAATTCATGTCCCCGAAGCGTGGCATACCCGGCCTCTTACGCGCAGGAGGACATAACCATGAATAAAGTTCAAGACACTGCGCCGGATTCGAAGGTGGCTTTATGGTCCGTGAAGGACTGCGCCGCGTATCTGAAAAAATCCCCGCGTTGGCTTTGGTCAGCGCTGACGCGCCAAGCGATCGAGTCCGGAAGCATCCCGCACGTCCGCATCGGTTCGTCGCCGAGATTCTTCCCGGATGACATCGCTGCGTGGGTCCGCGCTGGTTGCCCGCCTGCGGCGACATTCGCCGAATGGCGCGCCGCTGAAGAAAAGCGCCAGAAGCGCGCAGGATAACCTTGCTTAAATCGCACGTGACGCCCTGATGGTCGCGAAAGGAGCGACCGAACAAAATGGGACGAGTTTACCAAGCAACCTATACGATGCTCGACAAGTCCACCGGCCTGCGCGTGAAACGCACGACGCCGTCGTGGTACATCGAGTTCACCGATACAACGGGAAGGTGCGTCCGTCGAAAAGCAGGGCTGACGAAAGAGGCAGCAAAAGATGCGTTACGCAAAGCCGAGTCAGATGTACTGGCGGAAAAGAACGGGCTGCCAACGCGAAGCGCCGGCGGAATACCAGCGCTTGAGCTGTGTGAGCGATTCCTGTCCTCATTGCAAACGCGTGCAACAAACGCGCATTGCAAACGGACGGACTGCTATATCCGCGAAGTGTTCCGGAATTGTCGGATTCACAGCGTATGCGATCTCATTCCGGAGCGCGTTGAAGTGTATTTGGAGAGCCTTGCGACAGAAAAGAATTTGGGTGCTATCGCGATTAATTCGCGGTTGCATTGTTTGAAAGCGATGCTGAACTGGGCCGTGCGGACGCGGATGATCCCGTACAACCCGCTGGACTGCATCGCGCCGCGCGAGAAGCTTCATAAGCGTCACCAGCGCCGCGCGCTGGCTGAGGTTGAGATCGCGCTGTTGTTGGCGGCGGCGCAGAATGGCCCGTTGCGCCGCGAGATGCGCGTCTATCAAAATCGCTCTCGGAAAGATGGATCATTCAAACCGAAAACGATATCACTGGCGCGGCAGGCCTATCTTGCTGCCGAAGGGCGGAACAATGTTCTGGCCTACCGCCTGATGCTCGAGGCTGGGATGCGAAAGAGCGAAACGGCATCCATTACATGGAACGATATCGACCTCGACGTTGGAACGCTGACGACGCGGCCGTACTGGGAAGGGAATAAAAACGGCAAAGAAGAATCGCTGCCGCTTACGCCGGGATTGCTCGAGGCGCTCCGTGCCCGGCGCACAAGTCATCCGGGACATTCAACAAAAAAGGTGGTGCTCGTTTCAGACCGGCTCTTACGAAGTTTCAAGGACGATCTCGTCGCCGCGGGCCTGGCCCGGCGCGTCGCCCTGGACAAACGCAATCAGCCGATTCCATTGGATGAAAAGGGGAGGCCGTTGGAGAAACCGGCGCGCTGGACGTTCGATACGCGCGACGCCGCCGGACGAGTCGTCGATCTGCATGCGTTGCGCCACACGTTCGGGACACGTCTGGGCGCGACGCCGGGAATCGACCCCAAGAGCGTCCAGACGCTGATGCGGCACAGTACGCCGAACCTCACGTTTTCAGTCTACGTCCACAGCGACAAATCGCGCCTGAAGGCCGCCGTCTGTGCGCTGCCAACGCTACCGTCGAATCCCGCGACGGCCAACGTCGTCGCCGCGACCGCTCTCGTTCCTGCCGCCAAACGCGCGTAATGTTGCGCCCCACGCGCCGCGACTATTCGCCACCCGAACTTTGACTGGTTTTACTTGCACTGTGCGGCGGTATTAGGGCGCATGCATCATTTTCGAGTTTTAAAAACGGCTTTGCCTTTTGGTGCCCGGCACTTCAATATCCTTTCATGGAACGTACCGGCACAGGCCCGCCACAACCCCTTGAAACGATCACCGGCGTGATCGAACGCATTACATTCTCAAGCCCGGAATCCGGGTTTCACGTTTTGAAGGTTGAGGTCCGCGGCCACGCCGAGCCAGTGACCGTAATTGGCACCTCCACCGAAGTACGGGCCGGCGAATGGCTCGATGCCACGGGCCGCTGGTGCGTGGATTCCAAGCACGGGCAGCAGTTCAAGGCTGAAACCTTGCGAACGACGCGCCCCAACACGATCGAAGGGGTTCAGCGTTATTTGGCGTCCGGTCTAATCAAGGGGATCGGCCCGAAGTTCGCGGAACGGCTCGTGGCCCATTTCGGCATCGAAATTTTCGACATCATTGAAAAAACACCTGCGCGGCTCCGCGAAGTGACTGGTATTGGCGCGGGACGGCAAGGCAAAATACTTGCGGCGTGGAAAGAACAGAAGGCCGTGCGTGAAATCATGGTTTTCTTGCACAGCCACGGCGTGACGACCAGTCGTGCCTTCCGTATTTACAAAGCCTACGGCGATGGTTCCATCGAAAAGGTGCGTGAAGACCCGTACCGCCTGGCGCGTGACATCTGGGGCATTGGATTCAAAACCGCCGATCAGATCGCAATGAGCGTCGGGATCGGGAAGCAGTCCGACCTGCGTGCCCGCGCCGGGGTCGAATACGTCTTGCAAGACCTGACCAATGACGGCCACTGTGCGTTCCCGCGCGAAGGGTTGGTAAAAAAAGCAGTAACGATGCTGGAGATTCCGGCGGATATTGTGGAACGGGCCGTCGATTTCGAATTGGAGAGCGAGCGCTTGGTCGAAGTGCCACAGGCGGATGGGCAGCTGCTGGTCTACCTCGCCGCCATGGAAGTCGCGGAACGAAAACTTGCCCGGCTCATCGTGTCCCTTTCGCGCGGACACCACCCTTGCCCAATGATCGACATGGACAAGGCTATTCCCTGGGTGGAGGCAAAAGTCGGGCTGACTTTGGCACTCAGCCAACGCGAAGCGCTTGGATTGGCAATGACGGCAAAAGTTCTGGTCATTACGGGCGGCCCAGGCGTCGGAAAAACTACGCTGGTCAATTCGATCCTGAAAATCTTTCGTGCCAAGAAACTGGACGTAGTTTTGTGTGCGCCCACAGGCCGCGCCGCGAAGCGTCTAACCGAAACGACCGCCCTTGAAGCCACCACGATTCACCGGCTGCTTGAATTCGACCCGGCCACGAGCGGGTTCAAACACGACGCGTCGAATCCCCTCGATGGCGATGTTTTCGTCATCGACGAAACCAGCATGGTCGATCTCACATTAGCTTACCAAACCGTGCGTGCACTTCCGCCAAACGCAGCGCTCATTCTAGTTGGCGACGTGGATCAGTTGCCATCGGTGGGACCCGGCTGCGTTCTGCGTGACATAATCGATTCCGGCGCAGTGCCGGTCTGCCGGCTGACCGAAGTTTTTCGCCAGGCCGCGCAAAGCGCCATTATTACGAATGCGCACCGCGTCAACCGCGGCATACCACCGCTGTTTCCGAAACCAAAGGAAGAGTCGGACTTTTATTTTTGCGAAGTTGAAGATCCCGCGCAAGGCGTCGCAATGATTGAAAAACTGATTCGGGAACATATTCCGCGCCGTTTCAAATTTCGACCGGATGAGATGCAGGTTTTGACGCCGATGCAGCGGGGCGAACTTGGGGCGCGCAACCTTAACCTTGTGCTTCAGGCCGCGCTCAATCCGAGCGGGCCGGAAGTGCAGCGCTACGGCTGGACATACCGTGTCGGCGACAAAGTCATGCAAATCGTCAACAACTACGACAAGGATGTCTTCAACGGCGACATCGGCAGTATCCGGGCGAT
>JBBRQD010000131.1:0-14394 GCA_038227045.1 Planctomycetota bacterium | reverse complement strand
GCATCCAACCATGATAACGTTTTTCATCTGGGCCTGGCCTCCTGATTATTGGGTCAATGGGTTGTGAGAGACTTCATTGACTTTTTATCTCGAGGCTATGGCTCTTTCTATTCCATTACATGGTAACTCTCCCTCAAGGGGAGAGGGGAACGTCCCGCAACTCCGGAAATGTGCCCCTGTCATGGCAACATCGCTTTATTCTCGAATGACAAAACAAAAAATACCCATAAGATGCGGCGACAATCAAGAGGATAATTTCGCAATGAATCAAACCGTTCCCGGCGCGTTTTCGGGTCTCGGCCGCAAACACGCGCTGGTGCTGGGGATTTCGTACCTCGGCTGGGTCTTCGACATCATGGACATGTTTCTCCTGGTCCTGGTCAAAGATTCGGCGATGCGCGAACTGCTGGGACCGGCGGCGTCGGGCGACAGCGTCAAGGCGTACGCCGCTTATGCCGTGAGCCTGACGCTGGTCGGCTGGTCGCTGGGCGGGCTGATCTTTGGCGTGATCACCGATAAATGGGGGCGCACGCGCACGATGGCGCTGACGATCGTGATTTACTCGGTCTTCACCGGCTTGTGCGGCTTTGCGCAAACGGCGCAGCAACTGTTGATTCTGCGCTTCATCGCGGCGCTGGGCATCGGCGGCGAATGGGCCGCGGGCGCGTCGATCATCGCGGAAGTCTTTCCGGCGCGGTCGCGCGCGTGGGGCGCGGGGATTCTGCAATCGGCGTCGGCCGTGGGCTTCATGGCGGCAATCGTGCTCGAACGCGCAGTGGGCGGCAGTCAAAACTGGCGGCACGCCTTCATCGCCGGCGCGATCCCGGCGGTGCTCGCGGTGCTTGTGCGCATGGGCATGAGCGAACCGGAGGCGTGGGTTGCGGCCAAATCAAAGGCGGCTGAAAAAACCGGCGCGCTTCGGGAACTGTTTTCAAATCCGGAACTGCGCCGCCGCATGTTGGCGGCAACCGGCTTGGCGCTCTTCGGCATCGCGGCGTATTGGTGCACGAATTTCGAAGCCAACAATTCGCTGGTCAATCTGCTCAAAGGACAGGGGCTCCTCCCCTCCTCGGATGAATTCAAGAACCTCAAGACTCAAGGCCTGTTAATTATGACGGTCGGCAACCTCGCCGGATTTTTGGGCTACATCCCGATCGCGGAGAAGACCGGTCGAAAATGGGCCTTCGCGATTTTTCACCTGGGCAGTTTGATTTCGATGCCGATTGCGTTTTTATATTCGGGCGATTATTACACCTGGCTGGCGCTGTTCTTCGTCGCGGGCGCGTTCACCAGTGGAATTTACACGGGCTATACGATCACGTTCCCGGAACTGTTTCCCACGCGGGTTCGAGCAACCGGCGCGGGTTTTTGCTACAACGTAAGCCGCGTGGTGGCCGCGAAAGGACCCCCGGTCATGGCACAGTTACAAGCATTTTTGATCGGGAGTTACGCCGTTTCAGACGCGCGCGCAGTGGCGCTGGCCGGCGCGTTGATGGCGGGATTGTATTTCTGCGCCGCGCTGTTTATTCCAATGCTGCCGGAGACGCGCGGGATTTCTTTGGACGGGGAATAACAAGGTTACAAGGTGAATGGGTGAATCGGTCTGCGTCGCGATTTGCTCAGCGTCCCTTTCACCCCCTCACCTTGTCACCCCTTCACCGTGTCATCTTCTACTTCGCTTTCGCCGCCACTTTGCCGGCGAACGTCAGTTCTTTTTGCATGCCGTCGGCAAACGACACTTTCATCGCGATCGTGCCGCCCATCGCGGTGATGACCGATACGATCGAGCTGAAACGCGGGTTGTCGCGGCGTTCGAATTTCGCGACCGACGCCTGGCGGATTTTCAGGAGTTTGGCGATTCCTTCTTGAGTGATATGGCGCGCTTCGCGCAATTTTCGCATGGACAATGGGCCGGATTCTTTGGCGGTTCGACTCGATTTCATGAGCGCTTTTCCTTTAGATAGGGAATCCAAAAAATATTCACTAAAGAGACTATAACCTAAAAGGAATAATAAGCAAATACAAATCGTCAATTACGATTGATTCGAGTGGCTACGCACAGCCATTTTCCTTAAGCATATTGCAGAAAAGCGCGCCTTGTTCAATAGCGTCGTCGAGGGCCACGTGCGTATGCGGCATCGGATCGAACCACTTTTTCGGCATGTTGCGCTTGGTGCTGTCCCGATAGGGCAGACGCAGCATGGCCATGGCGTAGCTCTTAATGTCGAGCGCGGAATGGCTGAACGGACTCGCGCCCGTAAAGCGGATCAAATACCAATAGACGAACAGGAAATCGAACGCGGCCGGATATGCGACGAAGACCGGCCGGCCGGCGAGCGACTTGATCCACGCGGCGTAACGCGGCAGCGCGCTTTCGGGCGATTCGAGATTTTCGCGGCAGGCAATCCATGCCTCCGGATTCTGCGCCCACCACTCGGCGGTATGTGGATCCGGCGTGGCGCCCGGCAGTGTGGCCAGGTTTGCCGAAAACGTCGAGACAAGCGTCTTGTCGGCCTTGTATGCGGCGGACGCGAAACTCAACATCGAATTCGGGCCGGGAATCGGGCCATCGGTTTCGACATCGGTGCTGATGTAGATTTCGGACATGGTTTCGCGGCTCCGAAAACTGTTCATACCCCGCGCGCGCCGTACACACCCGTCGTCAGGATAATCATCAGGTCCAGGAAGAAGCTTTGCTTTTCGATGTAATACAAATCGTAATCGAGGTTCTCGTGAATCGGGTTACGGCGGTCGGCGGAGATCTGCCAGACGCCCGTGATGCCCGGTTTTACCGACAGGCGCTGGCGTTGGATCTCGTTGTATTTGGCGACGATCTGCGGCATCTCCGGGCGCGGGCCGACCACCGACATGTCGCCGATCAGCACGTTCCAGAACTGCGGCAATTCGTCGAGGCTCAAGCGCCGCAGCCAGCGCCCGATGGGCGTAATGCGCGAGTCGCCGGACCATTTAGGCGTCTGCGCGTATTGCGGCGCATCCACGTACATCGTCCTGAATTTGTACATGTCGAACGGATGGCCGCCCTGTCCAATGCGCTTCTGCATGAAGAAAATCGGCCCATGCGACGTGGCCTTGATCAGCAGCATGACAATTGGCCACAGCGGCAGCGTGACCAGCACGAGCAGTGAAAAGACGATGTCGAAAATCCGCTTGGTGATGGGGATCGGGCGGATGGCCGGGCACGGTTTGATCGACAACAACGGCATCCCGCCGAGCGAATCGATGGTGACGGTTTGCAGCGGAATCTGATACAGATTCGGCACGAAGCGGCAGGGCGCCTGGGCCAGTCCGGCGGCATCGGCGATGGCGCGGATGGTCTCCTGACTGGCCTCCGGCAGCGCAATCCAGACTTCGTCGGCCTTGAATTTTTCCAGCGTCTCTTCGATCTCGTTCAGCCGCCCCGCAACGGGCAGTGGCTCATGCCCGATGAGACAGTCAACCTGTTCTCCGAAAAAGACCGGATCGTCCTCGAGAAACGCGACGGGCAGAATATGAAATTTGGGGCTGTGAAGACATTTGCGCGCAATCGCCCGCCCGGCCTCGCCGACGCCGCAGATAATCACGCGGCGAAAAAAATGCCCGCGCACTTGCAGATAGCGCCGGATTTTGTACGCCATTGCGCGCCCAGCCAGCACGAAGATGCAGCCGAAAAATACACCCATGCCCACGATCAGGCGCGCGATCTGAGTCGTTTTCTGATCGATGACGAAGTAACTGGCCGCCGTGATTCCCACCGAAGCGAGAAACAATCCATGCAGGACGGACGTGGCTTCGTCCATGTTCATCAAGCCGGTTTCGCGGCTCTGATAGAGGTGCTTGATGGCAAAGGTCAGCAGCACCACGGCCGTGAACGCAAACGCCACGTTGAAATAGGCTTCAATGGCCGGCGCGACCGGGCTGGATTTGATGGGCTGTAAGAGCGTGGCGTGATTGTAGGTCCAAAACGCCACCGCAAAGCCGGACAAACACGCGCCCGCGTCGATGAACAATTGAAACACATTCAGAAATAACGCCGCATAGTCAATGCGGTGCAGCCGTCTCAACATGATGTCCCGCTCAAAGGCCCCATTCGCGGCATTCTGACACACGTCCGCCGCGCGCACTTCGTTTGTGCGATTTCAATCCAAAAGGATTATACGTGAATTGGAGCCAATGTCCAAAGTTCAATGACTATGTTTCTGCGCCCGATGGAATCACACTTTCGGCGTCGTTAAATCCAGGAACAACCGGTCGAGCCATGCCGTTTCGGGCATGACGGCGTGGACTCGATTTCCGGCTTCGACGAGCGCGGCGATAATTGCGGCCGCGTCGATGTCGTGGTTAGGCAGCAGAATTGATTTTTCGTCGACGCGCGCGTCGATTCCAAATTTTTCCCGAAGCAACGACGCGGCTGCAACGGGCTGGTCCACGCGCACTTCCAAGTGGCGATGCCGGCGTTCCAATTCCGCAAGTTCGCCGTGCAGAATAACTTTTCCTCGGTCGAGGATCGCAATGCGGTTGCAGAGATTTTCGACTTCACTGAGCAGATGGCTCGACAGAAAAATCGTGATCTGTTCCTCACGCGCCAAACGGATGATCAGTTCGCGCGTGTTGCGGATGCCGTGCGGATCGAGCCCGTCGGTGGGTTCGTCGAGCACCAGTAATTCCGGCTTGGGCAGCAGACACGCCGCCAGCCCCAGGCGCTGCTTCATGCCATGGCTGTAGACTTTGACTTGATCCTCTTCGCGGCCTTTCAGCCCGACCAATTCAATCACCCGATCCATCTCGGCGCGCGGCACGCCGCCGGACAACCCGCTGAATATTTCGAGATTCTTGCGGCCGCTCAGAAATGGATAAAACGAAGGCGCTTCGACGAAAGCGCCCACTTTGCACAGCGCCCGCCGCCCATCCAGTTGCACGTCGCAGCCGCCGACTTCGACATGGCCCGCCGTCGGATGGATCAGCCCGAGAATCATGCGAATCGTCGTGGATTTCCCCGCGCCATTGGGGCCAAGAAAACCGAAGATGTCGCCGCGCTGAACGGAGAAACTCAAATCGTCGACAGCAGTCAGCGGCGCGCTTTTGCGCCACACACGGCGTTGAAAGACCTTGGTCAGATTGTGGGCGACGAGCATGGATTCCTCTCTTTGAGCGGTTAGGGAATTAGGGACTAGAGGTTAGGGATAGAAAGCTGTTCCCTAATTCCTAATCCCTAGCCCCTCATCCCTCTGCGTCAATGCTCCACATGCCCATCGCAAAACACCACATTCTTCCCCCCGTACCCCTTGTCCGATCCGGGATGGAAATTTTCGTAGTCGTACATCATCGGCGTGCGCGACGTGCCGACGAACTCTTCGGCTGGCCCATCTTTGCTCTTGTTATTCAGCAGCGCGTTCCATTCGTAGCTGGCACCTTCTTTCTCGAAGAACCCCTGTTTATCCTCCGGGCATTTGAAGATCCGCTCGTCCCGAACCGACGGCATCAGCGTATCGCGCAGACTGGCTTTTCCGGCGTTGATTGATTGACGCGACGCCAACTGAGGGAACGACGAATAGTGATCCTCGGCGTACAGCACCATGGCGTGATGAAGCTGAATCAGATTGTTGGCGCAAACCACGCGCCGCGCTTCGGCTCGCGAACGCCCGTACGCGGGAATGGCGATGCACGTCAACACGGCAATGATGCCGATGACGATCAGCAGTTCAAGAAGTGTGAAGCCTCGGCGGCAACGATCCGGTGAGGTTCTCATGGCGCTGCGTTATTTCTGTTCCGACGAAGTCTGAACGGCGCGCGCCGGGCCGTCGTCCAGCAACTTTTCCAAGCGGGCCAGGCGCTTCTGCATCGCCGCGATTTCCGCGTCCTTCGCCTTCAGCAGCTTATGCAGTTCCTGCACCGCGGCGGCGGAGTAAATAGTCAGCGGATAGGTGTCCACCTGCAAAATTTCGCTGCCACCGCCTGGTAGTTTTTCGCCGCTGCCTTTCACATGGTCGGGAAAAACTTCGGCGAACTCCTGCGCGATCACATTCAGGTAGCGCTTGTCGGCGATAACTGGATGTGCGGCGCGGTAGGCGTCGGTGTAACGGAAGTCCACCAGCCGCACTTTGTCCAGCGTTTCCAGCGCGTGGCCGACGGTCTGGATATCCTGCTTAATGCGCCGGTCGCTGTTCGCGGCCCAGGCGCTGGCAATGATCTTCGAGGCTTCACCTTCGACTTCCAATTTGTTGGACCTGGGCGTTCGGCCAATGCCGACCAAGCCGCCACTTGTGACGATCTGCGCGGAGCCAAGTGTGAAGCTGGTGGCGGTCGCTGTTGTGATCGAGACGTTCAAAATCCGAAAGCCGTCAGAGATGTTGGCGATATAGGCATAGTTCCCTGATACCATGACTCCGTAGGCTTGACCGTTGCCCAACATACTCTCCGGGACGTTACCCTTGAGTACGGGGCTTTGCGGGTTGGTGATGTCGATGAGCCGAAAGCCGTCACTGGAGTTAGCGAGGTAGGCATAGTTCCCCGACACCGCGACACCATTGGCATAACCGCTGCCCATCAGGCTCTCTAAGACATTGCCCTTGAGCACAGGGTTTTGCGGGTCGGTGATGTCGATGATCCGCAGGCCGTCAGTGTTGTTGGCGAGGTAGGCATAGTTCCCCGACACCGCAACGCCAACGGCATTACCGCTGCCCATCAGGCTCTCTAAGACATTGCCCTTGAGCACTGGGTTTTGCGGGTCGGTGATGTCGATGATCCGCAGGCCGGCATTTCCGTTGGCGAGGTAGGCATAGTTTCCTGAGATTGTGACACCATAGGCTTGACTGTTGCCCAACATGCTCTCCGGGACGTTGCCCTTGAGCACGGGGTTTTGCGGGTCGGTGATGTCGATGATCCGCAGGCCGTCATTGTTGTTGGCGAGGTAGGCATAGTTTCCCGACACCGCGACGCCATTATTAACACTGCGGCCCATCAGGCTCTCTAGGACGTTGCCCTCCTGACTGAGTTGAATGATCGTGTTTTGTGGCAGCGCCGACCCCGTAAGGCTCGCCGAGTTTAATCCTGAGAGGCCCGAGCCATCGCCGCTGAACGTGCCGGTCGTTGTGCCGCCGAGCGTGAGGTTCGAACCAAGAGAAAGTGTCGTCGTTCCGCCTAGCGAAACGACACCGCCGCCGCTCAGTCCCGTGCCGGCAGTGACAGTGAGCGATGAATTCGCCAGCTTGACATTCGTGACGCTGCCATTGGCAATTGTTCCAGCAGGAAGATTCGTCAGCGCCGAGCCATCGCCGCTGAAGGTGCCGGTCGTCGTGCCGCCGAGCGTGAGATTGGAGCCGAGAGAAAGCGTCGTCGTTCCGCCTAGTGCAACGACACCGCCGCCGCTCAATCCGGTGCCCGCAGTGACAGTGAGCGACGAATTGGCCAGCTTGACATTCGTGACGCTGCCATTGGCAATTGTTCCAGCCGGAAGATTCGTCAGCGCCGAGCCATCGCCGCTGAAGGTGCCGGTCGTCGTGCCGCCGAGCGTGAGATTCGAACCGAGAGAAAGTGTCGTCGTTCCGCCTAGCGAAACGACACCGCCACCGCTCAACCCGGTGCCCGCGGTGACGGTGAGCGACGAGTTGGCCAGCTTCGCGTTCGTCACCGAACCGTTGGCGAGCGTAGCCACCGGCACCGGGCTCCAGTCGGCGTTCCCCACTCCATCGGCGGTCAACACCATATTCGGCGAGGCTGCGCCGGAGGAGACTTTGTCGCGCGTCACGGCCAGCGCGGCGAGCTTGGGATTGGTCACAGAACCGTCGGCCAGTTCCGTGGCCGTCACGGCGCCGGGCGCGCCCGAAACGCTCGTGCTGATGGTGAACTCAGACGTCAATCCGACCGAAGCGCTCGCCGTCGCGCGCAATTTGCAGTGGATGGAGCCAGAGCCGCTGACGGTAAACGCCAGCCTATTGTGGAGCGTTTTATCCGCTGTGGTGTTGTCGATCGTGCCAAGAGCCGTAAAGGTGGTCCCGCCGTCGCGGCTGATTTCGAGAGTGACCGATTTAGCCCGGGTCCGGGCATCAAGCAAAACGATCTGCGACTGTCCCACGAAATAGTTTTCGCCGCCGAGAGGAGCCAAAAACACAATCGGTGCCGCTGTCGCGCGCGCGGCAACGCCTTGTTCCTCGGCAAACGTGCTCAACGTCAACACCAACAGAACCGACGCCAAAATTAAACACTTCATAACGGCCTCCGGGAAAAGCAGGTATGTGGGTATAACGTCGTATAAACGATAGTGCGGTGATTTTATTCTGCCACGTCGTTTTATTCCATCATCCCGAACTCATTCGACAGCAGCAGCGCCTGTGCGAGTTCTTCCCATGCCGTGAAGGGCTTGGGGGGCTTGTTGGGGTCGGCGAAATCGGTGCGGGCGTCCCAGCGTTTGGGCATTCCGGGCATGCCAGGCATGGAGACGCCCGGCATCATGATCGTCGGCGCCCACTGGTACACGCCCGGATCGGTGGCGGATGCGCTGCTGACGATGAAGTCGAGCAGGTCGCCTTGTTTGACTTCGAGGTCCTTGATTTCGGTCATCAGCGAATTGTTTTTTGCCTTCCATTCTCCGAGCAAGCCTTTGCGCTTCGAAATGAGGCGCGCGACGATGCCTTCAGTCTTGGCATTGGCGTGGCTGAGTTCGGCGCTGATGTTGACATGCCCATCCTGCGGCGCAACCCAGCGGCGGACGGAACTGAGGCGATCGTTGGCTCCGGGATCGCCGCCTTGAGCGTCGAGCATGATGCTGGCGGGCTTGCCGTCGGGCATCTTGGCCGTCGCTTTCCACGTCTTGCCGTCGAACGACGTAAGCGACGCGAAGTCTTTGATCTGCTTGCTCGTCATGTCGAACGCGCCGAAGCCATACTGCCAGTCTTTCGCTTCGGGTTGAACCAGGTCGTTCGGCGGATAGGACGCCAGATAGGCCAGCGCGCGCGCCGCTTCTTTTTCGGACGGTTCGCGTTGCAACACGCGGCGATACAATTCTTTCACGCGGCTAGGATCGTCAGGCAGCGCTTTGGCGAGCGTCGCCGCAAGCTCTTTGGCGCTGTCAGTGATCAGCGGGCTGTTCATCAAAATGAGCGCGCGCGGCGTCAGCGCGGTGCGGCTGCGTTTGGGCGCGCTGAAATTCGGGTCGGCGAAGTCGAAACTGCGATACAGATTCGGCAGCGTCTTGCGATCGACGTATCCATAAACCGTGCGGCGCAGGCTGGCGGGCGTGTTGTCGGTGAGCTTTACCGCCTTGCCAAACGCCTCACCATTCAGCCTGCCGCTGACCGCCAGCACCGCATCGCGGAACGGTTCGAGTTCCAGCGGACTCAGCGGAAAACTCCACAGCAGTTTGTTCGCAGGATCGACCGACGCCGTGAATTCGCTTTTCGGAACGGCGCTGCGCTGACGGTACGCCGCGCTCAACATCACGTGCTTATGCAGTTTTTTAAAACTCCAGCCGTTCTCCATGAACCACGACGCAAGGTGGTCGAGCAACTCCGGATGCGTGGGCGCATCGCCGCGAAAACCGAAATCGCTTGGCGTGCGCACGAGGCCTTCGCCAAAATGCCACTGCCAGATGCGGTTGACGATCACGCGGGCCGTGAGCGGATTGGATTTGCTGGCGATGGCTTTGGCGAGTTCCAGCCGGCCGCTGCGGTCTTTGGGATATGGATCGGGCGCGACGTGCTGCAGCGCCGTGAGAAATTTGCGCGGCGCGTCGGCGCCGAGCACATTCGGATTGCCGCGCACAAACACTTTTCCGGCGTAGGGCTTCGGTTCGTCGATAAACGCCATCGCGCGAATCGGCGCGCCGGGCCCCTGATCCAGCTTGGTCAGATCCCCCTCAATTTTGCCCAGCGTCTGTCCAGCGACTTCAATGAGAAGACCCGTCTGATTGGCATAAAATTGACTGATGGTTGAAAAATACCACGGGCCTTCGTTCGCCCGGAAGATGTCGGCGGGACCGTCGTCGGGCTTGGACACGCCGGTCCACATCAGCTTCGTGATGCGCGACACAATCGTCTCGTGCAATATCTTGACCGTCGTGTCCAGATCGGCCGCATCCAACTCCCGGCATTTTTTCAGCGCCTCGGCATTTTCGGCGAACCAGCGGTCCACGATTTTCGAATAGAGTTCGTCGTAACGCTGCGCGACATCTTCGAGTTTGACCGGCGGAGGGCCGTTAAAGAGCGCGGCGATGACCGGTTCAATCAATCTGTCCTCTGCGATGTTTTTCGCGAGCGCCGGTGCTTCTTTTTCAAAGTTCTCTTTCGACAATTTTTCAAACGCCTGCCACGGCGAAAAGATCGACGCGTTGGCGTTCCACCACTCCTGACGCGATTCGACGAGCTGATCGTAGATCCTGAAATTCAGTTTTCGATCCTTGAGAATCCCCGAGCGCAACCCGGCGTCTTTGTTCGACGAGACGCCCTTCGCGTCATGCATCGCGAGCAGAAACGACCCCACGCGCGGCCATTCGCGCTTGAAAGCCGTCTCGGCCTGGTCGGCCAGAATGCGCACGTATTCCGCGCGCTGCTTCTGGTTCTTTTCGTTAAACTCGCGCGTCTGCGGCGTCTCGGGCTGCGGCAGCGAGGGCAATACGCCGGGTTCCTTGCTGCTTTTCAAAACGGCGTAGAGGCCGTAGTAATCTTTGGTGGTGATCGGTTCCAGTTTGTGGTCGTGGCAGCGCGCGCAACTGATAGTCAGCCCCATTAAACCGCGCCCGATCACGTCAATCGTATCGTCGCGCGTGTCGTCGTCGAGCGAGCGGTCTTTGCGCCGGCCGATAGTGAGAAACGCCATCGCCGCTAGTTTTGTGGCGTCTTTTTCCTTCGCACCCGGCGCCGTGGAATCGAGCTGGTCCGCCGCGATCTGTTCCATCAGGAAACGGTCGTACGGCTTGTCCTCATTGAACGACCGGATCACGTAATCGCGGTACGTGTATGCGCACGTGTAGGTGTCATCGCCATTGAAGATCGCGCCCATGCTGTCAGAGTAACGCGCGACATCCAGCCAGTGCCGCCCCCACCGCTCCCCGTAATGTGGATCGGCCAGCAGCTTGTCGATGACTTTCTCAAACGCGTTCGGCGATTCGTCCGCGGCAAACGCATTCACCTCGTCGAAGCTCGGCGGCAGTCCGATCAAATCGAAATACGCGCGGCGAATCAGCGTGCGTTTGTCGGCGGGCGGTGAAAGCGCCAGTTTGGCCGCCTGGAGTTTCTGGTTGATGAACGCATCGACGGGATGCATGTCTGTCACAGGAGGCGCGGGCTTCGCGACCGGCTTCAACGACCAATGCTGTTTCGAATTCTCGAGATGCTTTTCAATATTCGTCAATTCATGGACGCCCGTGCGCGGATCGGGTGCGCCCATTTTAATCCAAGCTTCGAGGTCGGCGATTTCATGCGCGCTGAGTTTTTCCTTGGGCGGCATCTGCAAGTCTTTGTCCGTCCAGCGCACCGCGCCCATGATCAGGCTCTTGCCCGGATCGCCCGCCACCAGCGCTGGTCCCGTTTCGCCTCCTTTAAGGAGCGCTTCCTTGGTATCGACTTGCAGACCGCCTTTGTGCTTCTTGGTCTCGACGCTGTGACATTCGTAACACTTCGCGACGAGCAGCGGACGAATCTTGGATTCAAAAAAATCAGTCGGCTCTTGCGCCCTGAGCGTTGAGCCGAGGATGACGATGGCCGTGACCAATGAAGTAAAGAATCGACAATTCATTTCTGTTTTCTATTGTTAGATACTTTGACCGTTCTGGATACCTAACTCTTAAGCAACATATCGAATTACCGCAATCCCGGAGGGATGCCGGACCTATGCCAACACGCCCTTCACCACGTTCCCTTCCACATCCGTCAGCCGAAAATCGCGGCCGGCATACCTGTACGTCAGCTTTTCATGATTGAAGCCCAACAAATGCAGCACGGTGGCGTGGAAGTCGTGGACATCGACTTTGTTCTCGACCGCGAGCGCGCCGAAATCGTCCGACTTGCCGTAGGTCGTGCCGGGTTTTGCGCCGCCGCCTGCCATCCAGATGGTGAAGCCACCGGCGTTGTGATCGCGGCCGATGCCTTTTTTCTTGGCCACGTCGTTGTTGTCGCTGGTCGGCGTGCGGCCAAATTCGCCGCCCCAGATGACCAGCGTGTCCTTGAGCATGTCGCGCTGCTTCAAATCGGTGAGCAGCGCATGCAGCGGCTGGTCGCACGCCTTCGCAAGCAAGCGGTGATTTTCGTCGTTGAGATCATGCGTGTCCCAGCCGTTATGATAGACCTGCACAAAACGCACGCCGCGCTCAACCAGGCGCCGCGCGAGCATGAGTTGCCTGCCCTGTTCGGTCTCGCCGTAGAGTTCGCGAACGTGGCGCGGTTCGCGCGCGAGATCGAAGGCGTCGGTGGCTTCGACCTGCATGCGGAACGCGGTTTCGTATGCGCCGATGCGGCCTTCCAGCAGCGCTTCGTGCGGGTGTTTCTCCGCGAAGTCGCCGTTCATCTGACCGATCAAATCAAGCTGCCGGCGCTGCTCGCGCAACGAAGTCGTGCCGCTGCGAATATGCTCGATCATGCGCGCGACATCGGGATTTTTGGTGGCGATCGCCGTGCCTTGGCACCACGCGGGTAGAAACGCGCTGGCCCATTGCTTGTCGCCGCTGGATGTCGTCCCGCTGGGCGAAAGCGCCACGTAGCCTGGGAGGTTCTGATTTTCGGAGCCGAGGCCGTACACGGTCCACGCGCCGAAGCTGGGCCGCACCGACGCAAACGCGCCGGTGTTCATCACGAGCTGCGCGGGTTCGTGCACCGATGTCGTCGTGTGCATGCTGCGCACGACGCACAGTTCATCGGCGTGCTGCGACAGCATCGGAAACAGCTCGCTGATCTCCATGCCGCACTGGCCATGCTTCGCAAACTTGAACGCCGAACGCTGCAGCTTGCCGCTCAACCGCCCCATGCCCGACGCGGCCTCACTGGCATTTTTCTGATAGTCTTTCAAGACGGCGTCAACGGGCTTGTCGTGATATTTCTCAAGCATGGGCTTCGGATCAAACGTATCGACCTGAGACGGCCCGCCCTCGGCGAAAATATGAATGACGCGCTTGGCCTTCGCGGGGAAATGAGGCACTTTCGGCGCCAGCGGCGACACCAAAGCATCGTCGGCCAGAGCATATTCCTGCATCAACGAAGCCAGCCCCAGCGCGCCGATCCCCAAAGCGCTGCGGCTCAAAAATTCGCGCCGCGTGTTAAGCGGGCGGCAGTGGTTGCAAAGATGCTGAGCCATAATCAAAGATGCCCGATCCGATTTGAGAAACGACGCGACTTCAACACGATCGACGATAGTCACAATGTGTCGTTTGCCACTTATAATACACTCGACTATTGGGTTGGTCTCAATTTCTTTGAAGCATTTTTTAAGGACGATCTTCCCATTGAAATTCGTACTTTTCGATTGTCGTTTCGCGGCTTAATCCATGTTGGTTTGCGCACTTATTTCGTGTGTATCGCTAAAATGGAGCAACCGCGTTCCGAACGCGACCCACGCATCACGGAAGAAATCTTCAACAAAGCCACCAGCGGCATGATGCTCATCGGCACGAACGGAGTCGTTATGGACACCGAAGCCTATTGCGGAAACCCGCAGATTTATCCGAAGGAACTTTTCGACGACACGAAAAAAAGCGTCGAAAGCGGCACAATCAAGAAGACCGAAACGCGCAGCCCAAAGCCCGGAAATCCGCAATTGGAATGGGCCCATTGCATCGTGAACGGCCTCGCGCCGAGTTCGCATTTCGACTACGCAGTGCCCCTCACCGAATTCGTAGCCCTGGGAAATCTCGCAATTCGCGGTGGCCAATCGATTCAATGGGACTCAGCCGCGATGCGAGTGACCAACGGAGAAGCGGCAAATCGGTATGTCAAACGCACGGAATATCGAGCGGGGTGGGTGTAGCACTGTGAATCGGAAATTCAGTGATAGAGCGCCTCACTTTTAGGACAGTCGTAAAACAGTAAGTGCTCTGTCACCTATTGGCGACGGTTGCCGATGCCTAGGTCGTTTTCGGCGAAGCCCATGCGCTTTTGGCGGTCGGCTGCGGCGCGCGTGGCCTTGCCTATTCTTCCGCCAATTGATGCAAGCGCTGGCGTGCGCGTCGAAGACTGTCGGAACGTGCTGCGGCTTCTTGAGGACTCCATTCGTCGCGAACGAGCGCACACAGCCGCTGGTTGTAGCCGAGCCCTTGAGCGGCAACAGCCATTTTTGAGATATTGTCAAAAGTTGTGGATGAGCGAAATTGAAAAGTGCGGCATATCCTTGGTGATCGAATCAAGATTACCAACCGGCCCACAGCGGGCCAGAAAGGATACGCCACATGAGTCAGGTTACGAATGTTGTGCCGTT
>JBBRQD010000130.1:0-14896 GCA_038227045.1 Planctomycetota bacterium | reverse complement strand
TTCCGATACCAGCGTTCCGATAAACGAGTCTTTTCCCAACAGAAAACGACTGAATAGCAGATTGCACGATCAACGACTTCATGCGTATTGTTTGTTTCGAGATTTGGCTTGCAATCGCATTACATAGCAGGGCCGACGCATGTACCCATGCGCGGGGTGAGGGGTAATCGTCCGATTCCAGTAAAATTCTACGCATACCCCAGTCGCTTCCCAATTCCCATTCACAAAAACACAAAGAACAACAAAGAGTATTCTTTGTGCTTCTTCGTGTTCTTCGTGTCTTTGTGCGAGGTCATTTCTTTCCGACTTTTCGAGAGATTTAAAGTTTTTCCCTATTTTTTTCGCACCTTGTGCGTTGTGATTGTGTCAGATCGAACACACGCGCTGAATCGAGATCGACAACTTAAAGGTAACTTTTCCTTGCTTTCCGCTCCGCTGATTGAAACAGCCCGCGATTTAAAATGGGTGCAGGACGCCGTGCGGCTTTATCAAGAGCCGCTGACGCTATACGCCGTCCGCCTGACCGGTTGCGTTGAACGGGGGGGCGACGCCGTGCAGGAGACGTTCGTGCGGCTCTGCGAGGCGCAACGCGAGGAAGTCGAGGGACACATTAAAGAGTGGTTGTTCAGTGTCTGCCGTTCCCGGGCATTGGAT
This sequence comes from Planctomycetota bacterium, assembly GCA_038227045.1. Lineage (GTDB taxonomy): Bacteria > Planctomycetota > SZUA-567 > H5-PLA8 > H5-PLA8 > JANXLS01. The sequence goes on along the minus strand of JBBRQD010000130.1, from coordinate 14,242 downwards.
TTGAAACGAAAGGAAAGCCGCATGATTGCACTGGCCGAACCCGACTGCCGCGCCGAAAAAGAGTCGGCTGAACCACCCGCCGCCGCCGAACGCAACGAATTCCGCGCGCTGCTCGCCACACACCTCGAAACGCTTCCCGTCAACCAGCAGGAAGTGATCCGCCTGAAATTTCAACACGGTCTCTCGTACAAAGAAATCAGTTCCGTAACAGGACTCTCACTCAGCAACGTCGGATTCTTAATGCACACCGGCATCGGCGTTCTCCGCGAACGCCTGCGCGAAAAACAAATCTAAACTCATTCAACTAAAAAAGGAACATTACCATGCAGGACCACATCGTCACACAACAGGAGCGCCTGACTGCCTACGCGCTCAACGAACTGGACAGCGCCGAACGCGCCGCGCTCGACACGCTGGTAAAGAACGATCCCGGCGCGCTACGCTATGTCGAAGAAGTGCGCGCCACGGCGGCAATGCTCGAGACAGAGCTGAAGCAGGAGCGCCTCGAAGAACTCACCCGCACTTTGGGCACAGCGAAAGTTGCGCAAGTTGCAGCGGTTTAGCCTGCGGTGCTTCCAAAGCGGAACCGGTCGAATCGATTCATTGCGTATGCGACGGTATGCGCTGCGTCAATCGTGCTGGGATTTGTGCTTTTCAGAAATCAAATGAGTCCTTCACCTGAGAAATTGGCCTCGTACAACAGACTTTCACCGCAAATTGTGGCAACGGAGGGATCGTCATCGACTATCGACGGACTGAAATATTCCGGCCGCCCCGATGAAACGAACAACAGTGACCCCATTTCCAAGTCCACGAACGATCAACCCGCAGCAACAAAGAAATCAGGCACTGTTTTCTCTGAAGTTTTCGTAATTCAGCCGTCTTCTTTATATAAAAAAGCTGACGCCGGCGATATGAGCGAAAAGAGCAATCGCGACTGGGGAGGCGGAGTGAGCAGCGGCAGACGCGTCAAGGACGAGATCGAAGTCCCGACGGATATTCTGGAAAAAGCCACTACTGCGGATCACTTCGAGACCTTCAATATTGATCGGCCAACGTCGGAGGGCGGTGTCAAGTCGATCACCGGTCTTGTGGATAAATCCGAAATCACGCCGCCTGTGGTGGCAAAGACGCCGATCGATACAGTCTTTAATGATGAAAAAAAGGGTAGGAAGGACACAAACCATGCAAGCGGTAAGATCATTCCGGCAGAAGATTACGCGTTGGGATACAAGAAAAAGGAAGAGCCAGCGAATGCTGCGACAATCGGAAAATTGCTGAACATAAAACCTAATACCCTCGTCCCCCAAAAGAAGTCAATGCCTGTCGAGCCTTCCAAACTTCCGGATGTCGTGACGATTGCTCCGCCGGCAGAAAAGAAGCCTGCTCCAGTCGCCATCCCTGAAGTTGCCAATACCAGAAACTTCAGCAAGAAGCCTGCACCGCCCGTTGCAACTCCGATCCCGGTTAAGCCCTCGGCGGACAAACCCAACGACACCCCCGCGCGCGGCTATTGGGCGTACATCGAAAACGCCAACCCCACGCCCGCCGTTCCGCACACCGGCGAAACCTATGCCGTCTATCCGCAGAGCGGCTTCGAATCCGTGCGCACCGCTCCGCTTTCGACCTTCTCCGCCGATGTCGATACCGCGTCCTTCGCCAACGTGCGGCGCTTCCTGACCTCGAACCAGTTGCCGCCAGTGGACGCCGTGCGCATCGAGGAGTTGATTAATTATTTCAAGTACCACTACGAGACGATTAAATCCGACGATCCGTTTGGTGTGAATGTCGAAGCCGCCGCGTGCCCCTGGAACCCGTCGCACAGGCTCGTGCGCGTCGCCATCAAAGCGCAGGAAATCGCAGCGGCCAAACGCCCGGCCGGCAACTTCGTGTTTCTGATTGATGTGTCGGGATCGATGAGAGCCCCCGATCGCCTGCCTCTCGTTAAAGAAGGGTTGAAGTCGCTCGTCAGCAAGCTCGGCGAAAACGATTGCGTCGCTATCGTCACTTACGCGGGGCAGTCCGGCATCGCGCTACAATCCACGAACTGCACCGAAAAAGCCCACATCATAGGCGTGATCGATTCGCTCGTCGCGTCGGGCGGCACCAACGGTGGCGCGGGAATTCAAACCGCGTATGCCCTTGCGAAAGAGCATTTCATAAAAGGCGGCGTCAACCGAATCGTCCTGGCGACGGACGGCGATTTCAACATGGGCGTCTCCCCCCCGGACGAACTGGTGAAGATGATCGAAGGGGAATCCAAAACCAACGTGTGCTTGACCGCTTTGGGCTATGGCATGGGGAACCTGAAGGACGCGATGCTGCAGCGCCTCGCGGACGCGGGCCACGGCAACTACGCGTACATCGATTCGGCCGAAGAGTCGCGCAAAGTGCTGATTGAACAGATGAACGGAACGCTGGTGGCCGTCGCGAAAGACGTGAAATTCCAGGTCGAATTCAATCCCGCGAACGCTCAAGCCTACCGCTTGATCGGTTACGAAAAGCGCGCGTTGGCCGCCCACGATTTCAACAACGATGCCAAGGACGCAGGCAATGTCGGCGCCGGCCACACGGTCACGGCATTCTACGAAGTCGTGCCCACAAATGCGTCGCAACCCGGCGTCGATCCGTTGAAATATCAATCGAAGCCGGCCGAACCACAGTCGCCGCGCCCGTCACGGCGGACGGCGTCAGCCCGGAATTGTTGACACTGAAAATCCGCTACAAACAAGTGGAAGGCACCGTGAGCAAGCGCTTGGAATTCGCGTTCACCGACAAAGGCGCCGCGTTCGAGCAGGCCTCGGGGGATTTTAAATTCGGCTCGGCCGTCGCGCTCTTCGGACAGATCCTGAAGCAATCGCCGCACGTTCAAAATGCCACGATGCGCCGTGTCATCGAACTGGCCGACGACAACCGCGGCACGGACGAAGGCGGCTACCGCAAAGACTTCATTCAACTGGCACGAAAGGCGGCGGAGTTGCGCGGAGAACGATAGAGAAGTTCGATAGTTTAAATTAAACGGATGGATGCAGATGAATAACAACTCTTGATGACTTTATCTGCGTCCATCGGCGTTTAACATTGATGTGCGAATGCAGGAAAGACCCTTACTTGTCCGGCTTGCGGTCAGCGCAGTGGACGATCAAATGCAGGAGATCTTTTGTAGCTTCGGCGGCTGTTGTCGCAACGGTATCGTTTTCGCCACAGCCCAGCAACCGCCGCGCTTTTTCCTGTCCCATTTTGTTGCTCCATAAAGCCACAACCATGGGCAATTTCGGGTAGCGGTCGCGAATCCGTTTAAACAAATAGCGCGCATGCCGCGCTGCTTTTTGAGTCATCGAAGAGATGCAGATCACCTCAATCTTTCGCTCTTCGATAACGTCCACCATTTCAGACGCGAGGCTGGCAACGGAGGCGACCTGGATGTTTACGCCCTCGGTTCGCAAAATTTGCGCAAGCATCATTCCGCCGATCTCGTCGGCTTCGTCGTGAGCTGGGAAACAAATGACTTCAACATGGGCGAGCCGGCCCTGTTCCACAGGTGGTGCCTCGCAATCGCTAGACACCTTTTCCCCGGGCTCGGCGGGCAGCCCATCAAGGGGCTTCGCTTGCTCTCTCCGGGCACCCAAATCGCGGACGAATTCAAGCATATTGTCGTGCACCGTCTTGCGCCGGCTGTCGTCAATCCGCTCAAAATGATAATCGGATTCCGCCAGCGCCAGTGCCGGCAACACGAAATTATCGTACGCTTCAGACAATGTTTTACCCTTGGTGAATTCCTCGAATAGATCCTCGGCCTCTTCGTAATCCGTCGCCAGGATACGCTGATAAAGCCGCACGTGGGGCTGCAAGACTGGCTCGTCGCTCATGACGACAGAAAGGAATTCCAGTTGCGGCACATGCTTTCCCAAAACAACCAGCACGACGCTCAGCGGCGTGGACAGCAGCAAACCCATCGGCCCCCACAGCCAGCCCCAAAACAGCGCGGCGGCCAGAACCGCCAAGGATGACAATCCCGTGCTCGTGCCGTACAATCCCGGCTCCACATTATTCGTGACCAATTCGAGCAACGCAAACAGGGATAGCGTTGCAACAGGCTGAAACCACGACGGCGAGGCCAGCGCGAGCAAAAACGGAATACCGGCGGCCATCCAAAATCCCAGATAGGGAATGAATCGAAGGATCATCGACAGCATCCCCCACATCAGCGCATTTGGCACTCCAATGAAAAAAAGTCCGACCGCAACCGCGGCTCCATAGACGGAATTGATGATCAATTGCATGAACAAATAGCGGCTCACGCGTTCTCCAGCGTCGTCCAGCGCCTGAGTGGTGATATGCAATTTTGATGTGCCGGCGAGGCGGATAAGCCGATCGCGCAACTCCTCGCGCCCAATCAACATGAACGCCGTCAAGATGATCACGATCGCCGCTTTTCCCAAAGGTGTCAGGAGCTGGCCCAGCACCAGCCGCAACATTTCCAGCGAATTCGTATCCTTCGCAACGACCATGACAGGTGTGGGAACAACCGAGGCCACGGGGGGCGCTACAGCCGGAACATCCGTGGGAATCTGGTGCGTGATTGCCGGGCGCGGCTGCGGTTCGATGCGCGGAAGCGCGCCTTTCTGCGCCAGATCGTCCAACACTTTGCTCGCATTGCTGAATACGGCACTGGTGCGACCGTTCAATGCCTGCAATTTCTGTTCAACGTTTTCTTTGTAACTCGGAAGTTTTTCGGCTAAATCAACAAATTGATTTGTGATAATCCATCCGATTCCCCCGAAGCCGATGAGCGTCGCCACGATGACGATAACGACCGAAGACGTGCGATTCAGATTCCAGCGTTCCAAACGAGTCACTAACGGGGCGAGCAAAAAGCTTAGGAGTGCGGCTAACGTCAGTGGAATTATGACATCTTGAGCAAAATAAAGACATGCGGTGATAGTCGCCGCCACGAGCAAGGCTCTGGGAAATCTCCACGCCGTATCAATTTGTGCCATTGTGATCTCAATGAAAACGCCGCAAGATTGAGCCGCTGACTGTTACACACTCCAACCTCAAGGCGCCCATTCTCTCCATGGGATACTAAAAAAATACTTGAACGATCGAAAGTTAGGGATGGGTCTATGACCGTTTAGACTGAATGAATTATTTTAAAACAATTCCTTCGCATGTTCCAAAACCAATTCCGCCTGATAACTCGAGCGCACAAACGGGCCGCACGCGGCCGCGCGGAAACCGATCGCGAGCGCGTAATCTTCGTAACTTTTGAACGTATCCGGATGCACATATTCCTTGACGGGAAGATGCGTCTTCGACGGCTGCAAGTATTGCCCGATCGTCAGAATATCGCAACCCGCCTCGCGCAGATCGGCGATGCCAGTGCGGACTTCGCCGGGTGTTTCGCCGAGGCCCACCATCATTCCGCTCTTGGTGGTGACATCCGGCGAAAGCTCTTTGGCCAGACGCAAGACATTGAGCGTGCGGCGGTAGTTTCCCTGCGGACGCACTTCGCGGTGCAATTTTTCGGTCGTTTCCATATTGTGATTAAACACATTCGGGCGCGCGGCGAGCACGATTTCGAGGCACTCGCGGCGCGCGTGAAAATCGGGCGTCAGGACTTCGATCACCAACTCCGGGCCGCAATACGCGCGCAGCGTGCGGATGACTTTGGCGAAATGATCGGCGCCTTCGTCGGCGAGGTCGTCGCGCGCGACGCTGGTGACGACGACATGTTTGAGGCCGAGCTGTTTGGTCGCCTGCGCCACGCGAGCAGGTTCGTCGGAGAGCGATTCGAGGGATTCGCCGCGCCCGGTCGTCACCGCGCAGAAATTGCAGGAGCGCGTGCAGCTTTCGCCAAGAATCATGAACGTCGCCGCCCCGCGCGACCAGCATTCGCCCAGGTTCGGGCATTCGGCGGACTGGCAGACGGTGTTGAGTTTCAAATCCTCGAGGATGCGATGTGTGCGCATGTCGTACTGCGCAGGCCAAGGCTTTTTGAGCCACTCGGGAAATTCACGGGCGCGTTTGCGGATATTGTTCATCGTTCGGGCAGTCTAAAGTATCGAATTGGGCAAGTCAACTGAACTGAGTATCGCGAATACGGACGCGTTTATTTCGCATGTTGGCCTTGACTTGTTTCCAAATTGCACGGAAAAGACGTGCTGCGAAATAAGAGACAGGCGTGTGGATTTCAAAATGCCGAAACCAGAAAAAAAAGGTGTCGTCGCGATTCTTCAAGATTCCAGCGGCCGGTACTTGGTTATCCGTCGGGGATTGACTCTGGTGCGCGCCCCCGGATGGTGGTGCTTCGCGGGCGGCGAAGTCGAGCCTGGCGAAGAATTGGAAGATGCAATGGAGCGCGAAGTATTCGAAGAACTAGCTCTGCGCGTGACCGCGCGCGAACAAGTCCACGAATCGATTTCCCCGAACGGCGTCTACCAACTTCACTGGTTTCGCGTGGAATTGACCGGTTCGGCGGGTGATTTAAAACCGCACCCGGAAGAAGTAGCGGAAGTGCGTTGGCTCCGCGCCGAAGAGATTTTACAGTTGCATCCCGTATTGCCGGGCTTGATCGCGTGGCTCCAGGACAAGACTTGAGAAGGAGGTATTATGTAAGCGATTTGCATCCGCTTTCCTCCTGCCGTCCTCTGCGAACCTCGGCGTCCTCTTGCGGTGAAAATTTTCAATCCTTATCTCTGAAAATCCCGAAGCAGGACGTGAAACCGTGAAGATACGTCGTGCCTCCGACCGGTCCGATTTCGCCGTTGCAGAAAAATCCGCCCAGCGGCACGTCGACGAACTTCGACGCAAAGGCCATGCTGTCGTGATCCGGCTTTCCGTAAAGATTTTCGCCGCGGCCGAGACACGAAAACAACAGCGCGCCGCGCGGCGGGGCCGGCAGCGATTCGCCTTTCATCGCATTCATCCGTTCGGTGCCATAGCGCCATAAAACCGCTTCGAGATCGGCGCTCGCCGCGCTGGCTTCGCGCAGGTGAAACTGCACGGTCTGGCCTTCATCCAGCATCGTGCCGATCGCCAGGACACCGCGCTGCGAGTCCAGGCCCATCAAATTTCGAATGAGAAAATCGCCCGGCTGCGGTTCGCCGGCTTTGAACGGGTCCATCACGATCCCGAGAAACAACGATGTGCGGATCAATTCCTGCTCGCGCTCGCTTGCTGTTTCAAACAATTCGGAGAGCGCCGCCAGCGCCGGTTTCTTATCGAGTTCAATCAATAGATTCTTCGAACAGCGCGTGACGCGCATGGGCTTGCCGATCGGGCGGCAGCCTTGAGCCACCAGCGTGTCCACCACCAGCGCGCCGGAGAACGCCAGGCCCACCGCCCCCGCCCTTCGAAACGCGTGATCGAGATACAGCGCGTTCTGCCCCGGCCCGTTCGAGCCGCTGGCCAGGCCGCCGATTTTAATCGATTTCGGAAATGCATAATCGAAGCCGCGCAGCATGTCCTCGGCGCGCATCATGCTGAACGGGTCGGCCACGACGACAAATTTCGGATCGTCCGCCGCGTGCACGCCGACCGCTTCTTCCCAGCGCCCCGGCGCGTCATCCGGTCCGGGCAGGGTTTCATCATCGAGGTGAAACGGAGTCACGGTCACATCCGGCAAAACGGCGGTGGTGATCGAGATTGCAGGCTTGTGTTCCAATTCTTTCCCGGCGCCGATGATGCCGCCGCCGGAGCAGCCCAGCATGTGTTTGGGATTCAATCGCTTGACGATTGCTGCGCCGGCCCGCGCGTAATTCGCCCGATGGTGCGGCGAAATAAAGAGGAAGACGACGTCAGGCTGCTCGCCGCGCAACTCGGAGGTGATTTGGCCCAGAGCTTCTTCCAGCGCTTTGTCCGTGTCGGAATCCGTGCCGATCGCCGAACTCCATTTCATTCCAACTTTGACAGCCATACGCTCCGCTCCATTATATAAACAAATCGCGAGAATATCTTAGCGTGCGAAAACCAAATTGCACTGTCAGCCGGCGTAAAAAGCGGCGTTGCGTCAAGAGGCATTTCAGTGCTGTTGGAAACCCATACTTTCCGATTTGATTGTTTTCTGCGCAAATGCGGTTTTAATCAATCCATGCTTTCGATGCGCAGCACCCTCGTGCTCTGCGCCCTGACGCTGCTGCTGGCTGCGTGGGCGTGCTGGGCGGTCGCCACGGCCGGCATGCTTCCGGCATTCTGGCTGGCAAATCCGGCGCTGGCGCCGCATCTCGTCGCGGGATTTGCCATCGCCGTGGCCGCATTTGCCGCGCCCTTTATCTTTACGCAAGAAGAATTGAGCGCCGGCGGAGTCTGGCTGTATATGTTGAAAGCGGCGCAGGCGGCGCTCTGGCTCGCGATCGCCGCGGCGTTCATGATGCTGACGGTGTCCCGCGTGTCGCCCATAAACAGCGGCGGAATCGCGCACGCATCGCTCTGGATTTTTTTCGCCGGCTGGTGTGCAATCGCGCTGAATCGCATCGCACCGCGCGCGGCAAACGCCGTCCTTTTTTTATGGCTCGTCGCGCTGCCCGTTTCGGCGTACATGCTCGCCGAAGTTTTTCTGACCAGTCCGGCCGGAGGAACGGGACTCGCCGAATCCACCGCGCAGCAAGCCGCGGCATTGAGGATGGCGATTCGCTGCGCCTTAAATTTCTCACCGGGAACCGGCGCACTTGGCGGACTCACTGGTTCGCTCGCCGACGGCAGCGAGTATTCTTTTTCAACGGCTGCGATAACAATGTTTGCGATCGCTGTCGTTTCAATTGCAATCATTCTACGTAAAGAAAAAAACCGCTCAGCGGGTGCCACGGAGCAGCACCCTGCTCCGTGCTGATGCGCATACTATTTTCAGTTGATTCGTCTCTAACCAGCTAATCGTGCGCGTTACGGCACGGAGCAGAGTACTGCTCCGTGGCACCCGGCTCACACCGGATTCGCCCGCACGGCTTTCAAGCGCGCGATGCTGTTTGACAGCGCGCCGGAACGGTCGCCGTCGAGTGTGCACGCGGCCAGCATATCAACGGGCAGATTTCGGCTGAGCGATGACAGGCCGACCAGCACTTCCCCCCAGCGCACGTCGCCTTTTCCGAACGGCGCTTCCGCGCCGCCGCGCCAATGGTCCGCCGCGCGCGCCATCGACACCCGCGCCGATAGTGCGTTCAATGCCTTCAACGGATCGCCGCCGCGCATCACAAACGCGCCCGGATTCAAATCGACTTCAAGCATGCCGCTCGAATCGGCCGCATTCAAAAACGCCGCGAGCGTCTCCGGATTTTCGCTTCCGGCAAGCCAGCAAATGCGCACGCCCGCGTTGGACCCCATCGCGTTCAACGCGCGCGCCGCTTCGCCTAACACGGCGCGCTCGGTCGCGTTCTCTTTTAGATCGTCGGGAACGAATCCGGCCGCAATCTGCACGCGCGGCGCACCTAGGTCGGCGGCCATTTGCAGCACGTCGCGAAGGCGTTCGAGATTCGTATCGAGGTGGCGCGGATCGGCCAGCCGGCGCCCGCCGATGTCGGCCTTCAGTGCGGACAACGGCGCGACATTCCGCACGTGCCGCGCGAGATCGCGCCGCCCGCTCAAACCCAGGTTGCGCGGCGAAATCTCGGCGTCAAACGCGTCGAGTCCCAACACCTCCGGCTGCATGATTGCGGCGGCCTTCAGGCCCGCCTTCACACCGAGTTTGAGGTCGTCCACCCACAGCCCGATGCGAACGTTGATTGAAAATCCAGCCATTTGAATTCAGTGCTCCGAGGATCATCCCGCCGCATCAATAACTTCTTCCCAATCTTTGTTGAGCTTCGCCAATTTCATCTCGATCGTTTCCAATTCCGCCGTCACTTCGCGCGCTTTCGCGCCGTTACTGTACACGGCTTCGTCGTACAAACTGGCGTTGAGCTTCTCCTTCCTCGCTTCCAATTCGCCGATCTCTTTTTCAATCGCGGCCAATTTGTATTCGTTGATCTTCTTCGGCTTCGGGGCGATGGGAGCGGACTGCGCGTCATTTTCTTTCTCCGCTTCGCGCTGCCGCTGCTCTTCGGCTTCGATATCCGGCCGCAATTCCTCCTCGCGCAGTTCGCGGGCCTCAGTGTATGCGCCGAGATATACCTTCGATTTTGTGCTGGCGATCCAGAGCGTTTTGTCGGTCACGCGATCCAGAAAAAATCGATCGTGGCTGATGATCAGGCAGGTGCCCTTGTACGAACCGAGCGATTCTTCCAGCGCTTGCCGAGACGGAATGTCCAGATGGTTCGTCGGCTCATCGAGCACCAGCACGTCGCACTCTTTCGAGACCAGAATACACAACGCCAGGCGCGCTTTTTCGCCGCCGCTCAAACTCGCGACTTTCTGCTCGACGCGATTGCCCGAAAAAAGATACGCGCCCAGCGGCGCGCGCGCGGCGTTCAGATTCGGCGGGTTGGCGTGGCGCGCGTATTCTTCGAGCACCGTGCGCGTGCCGTTGAGGTGGCTCAAATCCTGCGTGAACGTCCCAACGTTCAATTGCGGCGCGAGGCGCAGGCGGCCTTCCGTCGGCGGAAGTTGCCCGAGCAGCACTTTCACCAGCGTCGTTTTCCCCGCGCCGTTGGGGCCGACGATGCCGAGCTTTTCGCCGCGCAGCAACTCGAATGACAGACCGCTGAAAAGCGTGCGTTCGCCCATGTCCTTGCTCAGCTTCTCGACGCTCAGTACCACGTCTGCGTGCGTGCCGCCGCCGCGCAATTTTAATTCAAACGAGCGCTGTTCCTGCGCGACTTCGATGACTTCGCGCCGCACTAGCCGCTTCAAGCGCCCCTTCGCTTCACGCGTGCGCTGGCTGTTGATGTGCCGGCGGATGAACTCCATTTCCATCTCGACGAAGTTATGTTCCAGCTCGGCCTTCCGCTCGAGCGCCTTCAGCCGATCCGCTTTGACCATGACGAATTGAGTATAATTGCCGGTGATGACCGTGACTTTGCCGTCGTCGATCTCGGCAACTTTTCCGCAGACGGCGTCGAGAAACGCGCGGTCGTGGCTGACCACCACGAACGTCTTTGCGGTCTCGAGCAGCGCGGTTTGCAGCCATTCGATGGCATCGATGTCGAGATGATTCGTCGGTTCGTCGAGGATCAGCAGATCGAACGGCGCGACGAGAAATTGCGCGAGCGCGAGGCGTGTGCGTTCGCCGCCGGAGAGCTGGCCGCATTTGCGTTCCAACAATTCGCCTTTGAGTCCCAGCTTTTCGAGCGCGTTGCCCAGCAGCCGTTCACGGTCCTCGCCGGCCAGCGCATGAAATGCCGCTTCGTCGCGCGCCATGCCGTCATGATCGGATTTGCTCAATTCGTGGTTGGGCGCGTCAGCGATTTTCTGATGCCACGCCGCCAGTCGCGCTTCCAATTCATCCAAGTCCGCGAGCGCTTTGCGCGCCTCCTGCATGACGGTCAAATCCTTATCGAGTTTCGGATCCTGATCGAGCCACGCGAGTTTCAAATCGCGCGCAAAATGCAACTCACCGCGATCCGCCTCTTCGCGCCCGATGACGATATTCAGCAGCGTGGATTTGCCGGAACCGTTGCGCCCGATCAAACCAATCCGGTCGCCGCGTTCGATGCCCAGCGAGAGACCCTTCAATACGGCGCGCGGCCCGAACGACTTTTCGATGTTGGAAAGCGAGAGCAATGCCATGCGCGCATCTTATCGCGCGGCTCGTGAAAATGTAGCGCGTCGCGCACCATTGTGTTAAAAAACATCATGCCCATACCGTTTGTTTACAGCTTCCGCAGCATCGCCGTTCGCAAAGGCTCCTCGGCGATGGCGGTGATTGGTATTGCGCTGGTCGTCGTCGTCTTCACCGTACTGCTGGCGCTCGCGGCGGGATTCGAACGGGCGGTGTCGTCATCCGGGAGCACCGAGAATCTGATTGTGATGCGCAAAGGTGCCGACGCCGAACTGCAAAGCCAGGTCACGAAAGACTGCGGCGATGTGCTGCGCGAACTGCCGATTGTCGCGACCGGCGAGAACGGCGAGAAGCTTTTTCTCGCTGAAACCGTGATCATTCTCATCCGCAAAAAGAGCGACGGGGGCGACACCAACATTAATGTGCGCGGCACCCCGCCCAATGTTCTCGCGGTGCGCCGCGAAGTTCGGTTGAAGGAAGGCCGCTGGCTCACGCCGGGAACGGACGAAGCAGTGATCGGTCTTGCGCTCTCGCGCCGCCTCGACGGCTTCACGCTCGGCCAAAGCATTCATGCCGGCCGGCGCGATTGGAAAATCGTCGGCGTCTTCGATTCCGACGCCAGCGGGCTGGAATCCGAACTGTGGCTGGACCTCAACGTGATGCAAGGCGTCTTCAATCGCGGCACGGTGTATCAATCGTTTCTCTTCCGCGCCGCGGGCAATGCGAAGGACGCCGAAACGTCTTTGAAAAAGTCGATCGAAGAAGACCCGCGCCTGCAATCGATCTCGGTTCAGATCGAAAAAACGTACTATGAAAAACAGTCGAAGCTGATGGCCGGCGTGATCAACAGCCTCGGCGGCATCCTCACGTTTATCATGGCCATTGGCGGCGTGGTGGGCGCGATGAACACGATGTACGCGGCGGTCAGCCAGCGCAAGCGCGAGATCGGCTGCATGCTGGCGATGGGCTTTTCGCCGGAATCGATCTGGATGGCGTTCATCCTCGAGTCGCTGTTGCTCTCGCTGCTCGGATCGATTCTCGGTTGCGCCGTGGCGATGCTTTTCAACGGCATCCGCACGGGGACGACAAATTTCATGACGTTCTCCGAAACGGCCTTTGAGTTCCGCGTCACGCCAAACATTCTGATCGTCGCCACGGTATTGGCGCTGACGATGGGATTTATGGGCGGGCTGCTGCCGGCGATTCACGCGGCGCGTTTGAAAGTAGTCGAAGCGCTGCGGCGGAGCTGAGCGCGTAACAAAGAGCCGCACACGTAAGTAAGCGGCTTTATCTTGTGCGATGAGACAGTCTTGGCCGCTTACTTACGTGCGGGGCTCTTTACGCCAGGAACGAGCACACGTATTCGGCGATTCCGCTGTCGACGGCGATTTCGAAGTGCGACTTGCCCGGCACGCTGAATTCAGTCCCAGTGGCGTAGGATGTCCAATCGGCCGCTTCAGCCAGTTTCACGCGGCACGCGCCTCCGACGATCTGCATCAGTTCCGGCGCGCCCGTGTCAAATTTGTAGATACCCTGGCGAATCAATCCAATCGTCTTCTTCGTGCCATCCTTGAACAGAATCGTGTGGCTCACGACTCCGCCATCGAAGTACACATTCGCCTTGCACACCACGCTCACGTCGTCGAATTGTGTTGGACCGCTCATACGACGGGTCTCCGGGGAAAAGGGTTGGGATTTAGGGAATAGGGATTTGGGACTGCGATGAGGAGTCAAATTGCCATTCCCTAATCCCTAGCCCCCTAATTCCTGCCACTATTAAGCTTCTTGTTTCTTCGCGACGCGCACCAACCATTCGTTGGCGATGGCCGTCTGCAGGTTCTGCGACTCGGAAATCGCGGATTCGGTGAAGGTATGTTCTTCGTCTTCGCCGATGTATTCGTCGCGATCGTTGATCATCACTCCACCGGGCTTCATGCAGCGATAAGTCAGCGGGCCTTCGTCATCCGGGCTGAACTTTTCGGCGGTGAGGACTTCGATTTTTTCAACCTTCTTGAATTTATAACTGCTGTTGAGCACGCCGATTTTCTGCAGATTCGAAAGACCCTGTTTGAAGACGCCCTCTTCGAATTTGACGAGTTCCTCCGCACCTTCAAGAGGCCACGAGGTGACGTCCACGGTCAGTTCGTTTTGATCGATGAATTCGACCAGCGCGGCGACTTTCGCGGTGAGAACTTTGACCTGGATCGGTTCCAAATCTTCGACACGATGATCCTTCAACCACTTGGATTCGAGCGTCTTAAGCTCCGTGTGCGCATCGTTCTTGTCCGACTTCTTCTTCTTGGCCATGAGTGCATCCTGCTTTTTAAAAATGGATTGTGAGCGTAACTTCTCGCCTAAATAAAAGACCGGAAGCCTCCCGCTCCCGGAAAAGTTCTTATACCACATTGGCCGGTCATATTCCAGTAAAATAGAGGAACAACAGGGAAGGAGACCAGGGCCTTTCAAAAGTCCGTCGCCTTGCGCGCCAGCAAAGCGATGGCTTCGCCGGGGTGTGCGGCGAAGCGCCGCAAGGCTCGCGCGACGTTCTTTATTTTGTTTTGCCGCAGAACCGAAAGGATGGCGTTGCGCATG
>JBBRQD010000129.1:0-14951 GCA_038227045.1 Planctomycetota bacterium | reverse complement strand
TTGCTCCTCAGCAGAGCTCGCTTCCGTTTCGCTGGTCAAGTTGGATCGTAAAGAAAGCCTGCTTCAGCGCAACGATCGTTGCCCAGGCGAACCGGGAAATCTAATTGTCGTCGGCCGGAGGAATGATTGTCGCTGGACAGAAATGATGCGTTCAGTAACGAATGACAGGGCGAAGAATCGCAAAAACTCCACGCGGAGGATTCGCGCCAATCGTTCGGAACGGCCATCGATGTGAATTTGCCGTTGAATAACGTATTCAAGTTTTTCGTTTGCAAGTGCATTGACTTGCTCTGAAACATTGAAAAACTTCGGTGCAAGTCCCAACGGCCCTAGCCCCCTAGGTTCTGGCGGCGCAAAGTTAAGAATTTGCGTTTCACCATCAAGGTCTTCCATGGTTGCTGCACTCACGGTTTTCTCCTTTTCTAATGTGAACACAGGATTGACACCAGATATCGACGCAATAAGTGAAGCTCACTTCAAATAAATTTTTAAACAACCTATTGAGCACCTGAATTATAACGGCGTGCACGAAATATTTCGTGAATTGTAGCTTGCACGAACCGTGATTCCTAATTCTTGATGGTATGAATTAATCACTTTTCCTAAGTCAATGCTTCGCTTGTTCCCGCAAGTATTCCATCAGCGCTTTTGCGACGTCGCTACATGCTTTGTAACGTTTGCCTTGATTCCGAATCTGCTCGCCTGTATCCGCCGAACTCGGGGAATTCAGTGATAGGAAAATTGCGTCCCAATTTAGTTCGCCCCGGTGGGGCTTTTTGGGATTGGTGGCGTTCGGATCCAGGCCTACCCGGCCTGGCCTATAGAAGTTCGCCCCATTCGGGGCTAAATGCGTTTGCGCGGGTAGGGCACTTATCGCAAGTGTCAGTGTTTTATTTGATTCGCAGATTTTCTTTTTTTTCTTTCAGAAATTTGGAATAAAATAGGGTGGCTGTGCGTCTAATATATGGGCAATGATTGGTGTCTGGTAGTTGATATATAATAGTGTTTTAGAGCGCGAATAGTGCACGTAGTGCATTTTGTGGAACGGAAATGTTGATTGGAAATCTGGTTGATGACATGATGTGCATTTGTTGTAATGGAAAGGAGCTGAAAGCCGTTCGATTTCGGTGAAGTCGTGCGATCATGGTGGTGCTTCTTGTGCCTTAGGCACCTTGCCCGATGGGCTGGGCCACCCGAGAGGCGACGCAATGTGCATTTTTGAAGGCGTGGAGGGAATTGGGGTTGTGGCGGAGTCGGCGGGAAAGTGCAGGACGGACTTGGCAGTCCGTCCTGCGGTGCAATTTTATTGGTACTTCTGGGCGTCGATGCCGTTGCGTTTTTCCCACGCTTCGATTTCGCCGGTGAAGTAGAGTAGGCGGATCTTCTTATACTCCTTATACGAATACAGCGTCTCGTAATCCTCCAATCCCGTTTGCTTCGACAAGCTGGTAAGATACTCGTCGCAGGATTGCACTTTCTGGCTGTGGACCATGGTGAAAATATTGAAGCGCCAGTCGGGGTATTGCGGGCGCAGGTAGCAGTGCGTGATCGGGCCCTGCTGGCCGAAGAATGTGCCGATTTCTTCGATGCGTTCCTTCGGCACGTTCCAGACGCCCATGCCGTTGGCGCGGAAGCCCGCGTGGCGGTGGTTCATGATTCCGGCCACGCGGCGCATGCGGCCGATTTTGATGAAGTTGCGGCACCAGGCGAACATCTCGTCGGTCGTCGTTTCGAGTTTCGCGGCGACTGGCGCGTACGGGTCGGGCCGGACTTCCATGTCCTCCTGCAGGGCCAGGACGTAGCGAATGTCTTTTTCGGAGAGAGGGGGTTTTTCCAGATCGCGCTGCTTGTCGGAGTACATCGGGCCTTCTTCGTCGAGGCCCATCTTCTTCGCCTGGCCGCCGGTCATGTCGAGTTTCATGCCGATCTTGAACAGCCGCAGCGTCGGCATCAGGCGGATCGATTGCGCGCCGCTCAAGCGCTGCAACACATCCATGTGCGCCTGCAAACGCGCCAGATTTTCGCCCGGCACGGCGATCGTGAACCACAGTCCGAAATCGTGTTTGCGCGCGTAATTGTGCGACACGCCGGGATGCTGGTTGAGCACCTCCGCCACCGCGTCGGCCTGCCCTTCGGGCGCTTTGCACGCCACCAAACTGGATTGATAACCCAAGCTGCGCGTATCGAAGATCGTCGACACCTGCCGCAGCACTTTCTGTTCTTTCAACATGCGCACGCGCTCGACAATCTCGTCTTCGGTGCAGTCGATTTTTTCGCCCAGCGCCTTGTACGGCCGGTCAACCAGCGGAACATCGTCCTGCATGATGTTCAGCAACAATTTGGATTTTTCGTCAAGCTCAGCCATGGTAGACTCCGGGTAGGGGCTTCAATTGCAATTTCCTATATTAACGCCGCAGGCGAAAAAGACAAGGAAACAAGGAGAGCCTGTCATTCGCAACTTCCGATAATGTTTTTTATTGCACTCGTGCAAAAACCTCATATAGTACCCGCGCTTATGTTAAAAGAATTGCCATCCACTCCAGCGCTTGCCGCGCCCCGGCCACGCTACGATATCGTTTGCGTCTGCAGCATCCTCGCGATCTTAATCTTGACACTCGATTTGGCCGCGCCGATGGGCATTGCCAGCGGCGCGCTCTATGTGACGGTGGCGATGTTCAGCCTGCTCGCCGACAACGCCCGCACCACGTGGCGAGCCGCGTGGGCTTTGACCGCCCTGACGCTGGCAGGCATGGCGGCGTCGCACAATATCGCGCGGCCCGATTTACACCAAGCCGCGTACATTTTGCTCGTCAACCGAGTCGTGTCGCTGATCTTGATCTGGCTGACCGCGTCGCTGGGCGTGCGGCTGTTGCGCATGAAGTGGCAAGTCGTCGAACATGGCCGCGAATTGGAGCGCATGAATATCGAACTCAACAAAATTGCGCGCCACGACGCTCTCACCAACGTCGCCAATCGGCGCCATTTCGACGAAATATTGAATCTGGAATTCCAGCGTGCGCTGCGCGATAAATCGTCGCTGTCGCTGCTGATGATCGACGTCGATTTTTTCAAGAAATACAACGACCTCAACGGCCATCAAGCTGGGGACGCGTGTCTGGTGAAAGTGGCGCAGACGATCCAATCCAGCCTGCGCCGGCCGGCCGATGTCGTCGCGCGCTACGGCGGCGAAGAGTTCGCCGTGATTCTGCCAGGCACAAACTCCACCGGCGCCACCGAACGCGCCGAAGCGATCCGCAAAAAAATTGAAGCGCTCAAAATCGCGCACCCGAATTCCCACGAAAGCACGTCCGTCACGGTCAGCGTCGGGGTCGCATCCACGATGCCGGGCGAAGGCGGCGCGCTTCCCGCAAAACTCGTCGCCTCCGCCGACGCCGCACTCTACGAAGTCAAACAGGCCGGACGAAACACCGTGCGCCTCGCGGCATAATAAATCCTAAATTTGCATTTTTTTCGTACTGTGATATACTACCCCTTAAAGTAAATTGCAGCAAATCCAAGCAACTTTTGGTGCGCTGCGTTTACGGAAAGGCGCGCAGCGTGCATGGATTCCGTCCTCTGCGATAAGGTTCTGGTGCTCAACCGCTCATGGATTGCCGTCAACGTGGCGACCGTGCGTCGCGCGTTGACTTTGGTGTTCCAGGACGCCGCCCGAATCGTCGCCCCTCACGATTACGCCACCTACGATTTCGAAGGTTGGATCGAAGCCAGCCGCGAGGCAAAATCGGGCCGCCGCATTTACTCCGCATCCACCTCGATCTGCGTCCCCGAAGTGATCGTCTTATCCGATTTCAACGGACGCTTCAGCAAGGAAGTGCGCTTCTCGCGCCGCAACATTTTCGAACGCGACGAAAACAGTTGCCAGTATTGCGGACGCAAATTCGACCGCGGCGACTTGACGCTCGATCACGTCGTGCCGCGCAGCCGTGGCGGCACAAGCACGTGGACGAACATCGTTCTGGCCTGCGTGAAATGCAACATGCGCAAAGGCGACCGGCTGCTCAGCGAGATTCACATGAAGCTGCTGAAAAAGCCCGTTAAGCCGCAATGGGCCACGCGCGTCGGGGTGAAACTAGGCCGCACCCGCAAGCCCTCCTGGGAACGCTTCCTCGAAGAAGCATACTGGGACGTGGAATTGAAAGAATAGCCAGAGCCGCGCACGTTAGTAAGCGGCCAAGATGTGTCGCGGCACAAAACAAGGTCACTTACTTACGTGCGCGGCTCTTTTAAATACTCAACCGCCGGTCCCGCCCCGCAATTTTCCAGCGCTCGCCCGCAAGCCCATCTCTGACAACCGTCGCTTCATTGTACAACGCCACCGTCGGACAGATGTGCTTGGGCAATCCGTACAGCGCGTCGCCGACTTTGAAATCGCGTCCATTCTCGGCCTCAACGACCAGGTGCTCTTCGTTATGCATGAGAACTTGGCTATTGATCAATTCCGGAAAGACGATGCGCGGCTGCGGGCCTTCCGAAGCCACGGCCTTGTGCCCGACGTCCAGGCACAAACGAGTCTCTCCAGGCTTGCTAGCCACCCGCGCCAGCACCACGGCGGGAATAAGAAAATCGAGGTCCGGAAACGCTTTTGCATAGCCGGCGTCCCAAAGAATATTCGTGCCCGGACTGAATTCCAAATGCGCCCGCTTTTCGCGCGCGGCATGGATCGGAAACGTCGGCGTTCCGCCCGCAACGATAGCCGGAACGTTCATTCCCGCCGCGATCAAGTCATTACGCAGCGCCTCAACAGGCATGAAGGCCTCGTCGCAATTCCGTTTCCGCGCGGCAAAGTCGCTGTCGTGAATGTGGCCGTCATAAGCATGCAGTCCGCACGCCTCCAACTTCGGTTGTGCGCAAATCTGCTTGTACAATTCAAACGCGCGCAGCCCCGCCGGAATGCCCGTGCGCCCCTGGCCACAATCGATATCCACAAGCACGCGCAATCGTCCAGTGGCCGCAGTGGCAAGCCCGGCGAGTTCGCGCATCGTCGCATCGTTATCCACGATACAGGCGAACTTCGACTTCAGCGCAAATTGCTCAACCAGCCGCACGAAGCGCCGCGCACGCGGTCCCGACGGCTGGTACGCGAGCAGCACATCCGCCGCGTCGGCCAACGCCGCCATCTCCGCTTCGGCAATCGTCGCGCATTTGAATTTCGAAATCCCCGCCGCCATCTGCATGCGTAAAACCTCGGCGCATTTGTGAGTCTTGATATGCGGCCGCAACTGCCCCGTCCCGCCCGCCATCGCCACGGTGCGCCGAATATTCTCCGCAATCCGCTCCGGATAAAACAGCAGGGCGGGGGAGTCTATTGTTTCGATGTTTTTGACGGTGAACCATTCGGTGGTCATTTGCTTTGCCCTGTTTTTAACAGCCATTTGTCATTTGTGATTTGTCATTTGTTATTTGTCATTTGAATGGCACATCGACGCCGCGACTGCATCAAATGGAAAATGACAAATGACAAATCACAAATGACAAATGAGCCGTCCCTACTTCTTAACCTTCCAAAACTCATCAAAAAAATCCGCCTTAACAACTTTCCCCGGCCAGCGCGATGTCGGCGGTTCGCTCACATCGATAATCGCCCAATCCGGCAATTTCGCGTTCTGCTTCGCATTGTTCAAATACTCATTTTCGCGAAACGTGATCCCGCTGTTCAACACCACATAGCGACTCGGATTCAACGGATTCGGGAAAATCAACAGCGGGATATGCTGCCCCGACGCGTATGTTTCGCCGCCAATAACAATGCCTTTTTCGTCCCACTTGATCGGCAACTTATCCAGAATTTTCGCAATCATCTTATTGCTCGAAGGATCGCCCCAAAGCACCAGATTCGACTTGATCGCGTCGTTGCTGACTTGATCGTCGTCCACCACGCGCGCTTCGCCGCGATACGTACGCCGCCAATGCTCAACCGCGTGCGCCATCTCCCCCTTTACCCAATCGCCTGTTTTTTCATTAAACGCTTTGCCGGTCGGCGCAACCATCACGAAGCTGTCCATGAAGGCGTCGTCGATGGGGCCCTGCATGCCATGCCGCTTTCTATCCGCAGGGAATTGCACGGGCTTGGCATCGAAATCTTCCCATTTATCGCCGCGATACAAATGGGCGATAAACGAACGATCCGCCTTGACCTCGCCCAACGCAATCTCAGTGCCATCAATCCGTACTTTCGGCTTGACGCCCAATAGAAAAGGCGAAAGCCCCGGCGCAAAATTGAACGTCAGCGACATCACGTTTTCAGTCGCTGCGACAATCGTATCTCCCTCGATTGTCGCTTCAACCCGCGCCTTTTTCCAATGCTCTCCAAGACTCTCAATCGTAATCCAGAACGACTCGTTGTACCGCAGCGTGTACGTCGTGAACTTGATGTGCGTCGGAACCGGATTCCGCCCCTTCGCTACTATCTCATCAATCTGCCGATTCAACTCTTCCTTCGCTTTCGCTTCATAATTGTGCTTCGCGCCTGGCCCGATGATGTGCCTCAATTCAAGCCCGTATTCCTTCAGCGTTCGAGCCATGATATCCGCCGCCTGCTTCTGCCCGTCCAGTTCGCCGCTGTACGCAATCGTCGGTAGATTGAAGAGGTTTTCGGCGTAGTGCGTCGCATCGTAAATGTGCCACAACTTCTGCTCGAAATCAGTCGGCTTCGGTCCCGTATTTTTCGGATCGAACGCGTGCGTGAATTCCGGCGTTTCAGCGAAACCCGCTCCGGGCGCAGCAGCCGCCCATAGCCCCGGAAAATGTGTCGCGATCTGCCAGCACGACGCCCCGCCCATCGAGAACCCGCGCACGCTGACGCGGTTCTCATCAATCTTGTAATGCTTCTTGATGTCGTCGAGCGCCTCGAACGTATCCACTTCTCCGGCGAATTTATTCGCGTTGCAATAGCGCCCGTACGGATGCAGCACGAACGCGTCCTTCGGCGTGACTTCCCCCAACGAACCCTGCTGCCCCATGATAAACCGCAGCTCGCTCAAATCCTCCCCGCGCCCATGGTACCAGATGTCGAGCCGGTGCTTCGTCTCCGCTTTCGGATCGAACGACTCCGGCACAAGCAGCCCATACGGCTGCACCGATCCATCAATCTTCGACACATACCCGCGCACAATCCGGCCCTTCGCGCTGGGCACGCTGGCCCATGGCGCGGACCCCGCGCGCAACGCCTTCGCGCGCTCGCCACCTTGCATCAGAAGTAGCTTCGCCGCGGCGACATCTTTCGCCGGCTCCTTGATATTGAAAAACTCGTCATACTTCAGCGCATAGTGAACCGCGTTGAAATAAATCTGCACGTCCGGAAGCAACTCGGCCAACTGCGGTTTATCCTTCAATTCCTCCTTAAGCGCCGCAATCTCCTTGCCCAGCGCCTCAACACCTTTCTCCAACTCCGCGCGATCCTCCGCCTTAAGCACCGCCCCCGGCGGCGGAATGCGCTTCACCTTCAACGGATCGTCAATCGCCTCACCGGCAAGGATGGATTGAACGAACAAGGACACGAGCGTTACGGCCAGCAATTGCTTTCGCATGGAAACCCTTTTCAATGAATTGAGGTGACGCTACAGTATATAGAATGTGTACCCGCAAATGAGTCCGAAAAAGGGACAAAACCTGCGCAATCATTTTGTCTCTCGCAAAGACGCAAAGGTGCAAAGGTGCAAAGAAAAGCAAGGCACATGTTTTAGCCGTGAGTGCGTGTTCTTATTGTGATAGTGCCGAGGGTGGCCCAGCCGAAATTGTACTCAATTTGGGCTGGGTGAGCGAAGCGAACAAGAAATCCCTCCCTGGCCGCTCGTATTGCTGTGTATCACGGCGTTCACTGTTTTACGAGCGCCGTTCATTGCGTCTTTGCGAGAGAATAATAGCATGACCGATTCAACCGCTCTGCAAAGCCTCGCCCGCTGGCGGCTCTCAAACCTGCACCGCGGGTTTTGGCAATTCCTGTTCACCCCCGTGCTCGCGCTCGCCTTCGCGATTCTGATGCTGCGCGGCGATGCGGAAGACCCGCGTAAGAATCACATCGAATCGAAAAAAGCGCTGCTGGCCCTGGCTCCGCCGCCGGTGCCGGACGCTGAAAACGCGGCGTTGAACTATCGCAAAGCGTTCACAGCATTCGTCGGATTCCCCGGTCCCTGGAATGACGACCCCGTCATGAATCTCGGCCGAGAAAGCGCTTATTTCGAGACGCCGGCTGTCGCGTCATTCCTAACTTCAAATGCGGCGGCATACACTCTTCTCGAAGCGGCGACGGATCAGCAACGCTGCAATTGGAATCTCGATTACTCGCAGGGATTCCTGATGAATTCTTCGCATTATTCGGGCATGCGCCAGTGCGCGCGGATGCTCTGTTTTCGCGCCCGCATTCGCGCGCATTCGGACGACCATCTGGGAGCGGCAGCCGATTTGAAACGCGCGAACATGCTGGCGCGGCACTTGTCGGGCGACAGAACATTACTCAATGAATTGGACGTCATTTCAATTCAGGCAATTGTCGACGCGACTTTGCAATCCATCATAATTCACGACACGACAAAACAGGAAAATGAAATCGGTGCATATCGAAACGTCATGAAATTCACGACTGATCCGAGTGTCGAATTTTGCCGTGTCTACGAAGGCGAAACAATTTTTCAGGCGGAGATGACCGATCGCTTAGCCGACGACACGTCGAATTCGATGGCAGCTTCACTCGGAATTCCCATGGAAACGGCGACTACCTTCAGGCTGATCTATGGTACGGAGCGCAAGACGCAGCAAGCGATCAAAGAAGATGTTTTGAAGTGCGCGCGGAACGGGGAATGGCTATCGGAATCAATCTACACAAAAATTCTCCAGCGCAATCAAAAGGGGCCAGCGATATTCAGCATGATGACAATGCCGGGGTTTACGCGCGCGCAATGCGCAATGGCACGAGAGGCCGACAGCCGGCTTTGCATCGATACCGCGCTGGCGGTGCTGGATTTTCGAATCAAGCACGAGCGCGACCCCAATTCACTCGACGAACTGGTTCCGGACTTTCTTCCCACCGTGCCTGTCGACTTTTTCACTCGTAAACCGCTGGCTTTGTTGGTCGACAAAGCAGAGACCGAGCTCTATTTCGGCGCACGGGCACCGAAATACAATCTGCATGGATCGCTGCGAATATATTCATTTGGACGAAACGGGAAAGATGAGCACGGACACAACCCGACGTCGATCGAGCAAATTCATACAGGCAGGATGGTGGGCGACGACATCGTTTTCTTTTTGCCGCCAATAAAAAAGAAGTAAGAAAGTGAGAGGTCTTCAAGTGGGATTTTTAGAATTTAAAAAGCCGCGCGTATCGTGGCTGATCGTCTGGCTATTCATAATTATTCCCGTGTTACTGATGCTTGTGCGCGCACCCCTGTTGAAACTTTTTGACTTTAATCCAGAAAAACCGACGGAAGAGATGTGCATCGATGCATGGTGGGGCTATTACTCGGTCGCTGTGGCGGTAACGGCACTTTACGCAATAATCGTATATCGTGTGCCACAGCGGTTCTGGAATGGAACGTTCATCGTCAATCGAATTCCACAGAGACTCTGGAAATGGCTCAAGGCGACGTGGTGGGACACACGTTTTGACATGGGTGTTTTCCGAATTATCATCACTATATTGATGTTCACTCTTATCCCCTGTCTTTTCACACCCCAACTCATTTCGGTGGGCCTTAATTTCGTGGCTCTTCTCGGCGTGGCGCTTTGCATTTATTTCGGCCATCTCCTTCTCTTGCGCCTGCAATGCAGCCTGCTCGAATTGCTCGCAATCACAACCACGTTCGGTCTGATCGACGGTCTGGTGCTCTCCACGCCCGGCGCGTTGAAACTCGGCCTGTTCTTAAGTCCAACCCTCGCGGCATGGATTCTGTACGCGGCTGTGTCGGGCATCGTCACGGCAACGCTGAGCGGCGCGAACGGCACCGGTGCGCGGCTGCTTCACATCTTCGCCGCCATGCTGAGCGTCTCCGCATTCGCTTTACTGGGTTTGGGCGCGGCCATCTTGATCGCGTCGGAATCCGAGAAATACGGCATGTCCACTTACAGAATATGGGCATGGCCGCTGATCGCCGCCGGTGTGATCGGATTCGGCTTAAACATTCGGCTCGGCATCAAAACGAAAAAGCACGCACAAGCGCTTTTGAAACCCACGCCCGAATCCGTCTTGAACTCACCCGTACTCGATGCTAAACCGTAAATAGAGCCGCGCACGTAAGTAAGCGGCTTATCTTGCGCGCGAGACAATCTTGGCCGCTTACTTACGTGCGCGGCTCTGGCGGAACTGAAACGGAGTGTCGATGTCCAGCGGAGTAGATTTCTTCGAGCGCCTTAACGGGCGATCTGGCATGCAGGCGTTTCTCGACGCGCTCAAATGGGACGAGCATGGTCTCGTCACAATCGTCTCGCAGGATTGCGAATCTCTGGCAGTGCTCGGCGTCGCGTTTGCCGATCGGACGGCTCTGCAAAAAACGCTCGAAATTGGCCTGATGCACTATTACTCGCGCTCGCGCAAAAAGCTCTGGCTTAAAGGCGAAGAATCCGGGCACGTGCAGCACCTCGTCGAACTCCGCGCCGATTGCGACGGCGACGCGCTCGTCGCAAAAGTGCGGCAGATCAAGGGCAACTGCCACCTCGGCTTCAAATCCTGTTTTGCCTACGTGATTGAAAAAAATAAAATCGGTGAGTGGACCGCGCGTGAGGCTGGCGATAAAGTCTTCGACCCAAAGAGCGTTTACAAAACAAAGTAACCCGTGGTGTATTCACTCCAGCAATTCTGAACGTCTGTGTCGTGGCACACGTATGGACTGGGATGTCCATCGAAAATTCCAAGGAGATCGGGTATGCGAAGTTTTTGTGGCTGGATGGTCGCGCTGGCAATCGTGGCGGGCGGGTTTGCTGCTCGCGCGGAAGAACCGAAAGATGGCTGGGTGACGATCCTCGACGAGAAATCGTTCAAGGATTGGAAAGTCGCCGCGGGCGACGCAAAGTCGAAGATCATCGACGATGGCGGCGCGGAAAAGAAGATTGACGGCGGCGATCCCAAAAAGGACGGTAAGTGGGAATTCAAAGATGGCGTGCTGCATGCCGAAGGCGGCGTGAGCCACATTTTCAGCCCGCGCGACGACTACGAAAATTTTCAGTACAAGGCCGAAATTAAGATCAAAGACAAGGGCAACAGCGGCCAGTATTTCCGCACCGCGTTCGGCA
This sequence comes from Planctomycetota bacterium, assembly GCA_038227045.1. Classification (GTDB taxonomy): domain Bacteria; phylum Planctomycetota; class SZUA-567; order H5-PLA8; family H5-PLA8; genus JANXLS01. The sequence goes on along the minus strand of JBBRQD010000129.1, from coordinate 3,707 downwards.
ATGGATTCCCGAAGGGCTACGAAGCACAGGTCAACAGCACCCACGGCGATCCGAAGCGCACCGGAAGTCTGTATAACTTCAAAAACGTGCTGGAAATGCTGGTCCCGCCGGACACCTGGTTCACACAGGAAGTCATCGCGGAAGGCAACCACATCATCATCAAGGTGAACGACAAAGTCGCCGTCGATTACGTCGACGAAAAGAACACCTTCATGAAGGGCCACATGGCATTCCAGCAGCACAATCTGGGCAGCGAAGTATGGGTCAAGAACGTGGTGGTTAAGGAATTGCCGAAGAAGTAGGAAAAGCGGTTGAAGGTTTAGAAGGTTGAAAGTTGAAAGTTAAAAACCTTCAACCTTCAACTTTTTAACCTTCAACCATTAGTCTATATAGCGCTTTGTCAAATTCGAATACGCATCCACCCGCCGGTCGCGCAGGAATGGCCAATGCCGGCGCGTCCAGTCGATCTTTTCCATCGGACATTCCGCCATCAAAATCATTTCCCGATCGTGCGGCGCTTTGGCGATGATTCGGCCGAACGGATCGGCGACAAACGAGCCGCCCCAGAAATCCAGATTGCCTTCGCGTCCCACGCGATTCACCGAACAGACAAAGCAACCGTTGGCAATGGCGTGCGACCGCTGAATGGTCTCCCACGCGTCCGCTTGATCGCGCTTGGTTTCGAGTGAGTCAGCAACATGCCAGCCGATTGCCGTCGGATAGAACAGGATGCGCGCGCCGCTCAACGCCGCCAGCCGCGCAGCTTCCGGATACCACTGATCCCAGCATACCAGCACGCCGATCTTGCCCAGCGACGTGTCAATGCTCTTGAAGCCGGGATCGGCGTCTCCGGGAGTGAAATAGAATTTCTCGAAGAAACACGGGTCGTCGGGACTGTGCATCTTGCGATACGTCCCCGCAAGCGATCCATCGCTGTCGAAAACCACCGCAGTGTTGTGATAAAGTCCATCGGCGCGCTTTTCAAAAACGCTTCCAATCAAAACGATGTGGTGTTTTTTTGCGGCAGCGGAAAGCAATTGTGTGGTCGGTCCGGGAATCGATTCAGCCAGCGCAAAACAGCCATCGTCCTCAGCCTGGCAAAAATACTGCGACCGAAAAAGCTCCTGAAGACAAACAATCGCCGCGCCTTTTCCAGCAGCCTCCGCCACGCGGCCGAGAGCGGTGTCGAGATTGGCGCGAAGATCAGGCGAGCAGCTCATTTGAACCAGCGCGACGTGGATGGATGACGGTGCGTCGAGCAATTTAAAATTCCCTCATATCCTATCCGCGGTAATTTGCGAGAATCCGCGTTCATCAGCGATTAAGTCAAACCGTCGATTAATTCTTGATGACCGCCGCCCAGCCCCAATCAAAATGATCCCCGCTGTCGTCCCCGTCCGCACCATAATCGACTTCGAGCGTCAGCGCTTTCGCCGGGCCGAGATCGACGCTGACCATTTTCGCCGCGTCTTTGGCGGTCATCTCTCCGGACTTCCAGACTTCCTTGCCGTCGGCCAGCACGCGCGCGGTCACGCCGCCGCGTCCGTTCGTCTCAGCATCAATGCCGCAGACCGTGAAGAATTTTCGTGGCTTGCCGTCGAGTTTGAAGACCAGTTCCGATTTCGAATGCACGCCGATGCCGCGTTCAAGTGGCTGTCCCAGCACCTGCATATCGCCGCCATCGACAGTCGCGTCAAAGCGCGCGGGGAATACGGCATCGAAGACCGGCGTATGCACCGATTTCTCCGGCTTGATCGACGAGAGCCACGTCAGGCCGCTGGCGTTCTCCAAGCCGCCGCCGGCAAGAAAGACCAGCGCCAGCAATCCGCGCGGAATATCCTTCTCGCCCAAGCTCGGAAGCTTGAGCGTCAGTGCCTTGTCGGTCATCTTGACGACGCGCCCCAGCAGCAGATCGCCAGCTTTCAAGCGCACGACCGCTTCAGGGCCGAGCTTCTCGTCGTCGGGAGTGGGCGCGGCGGCTGGCGGCGCGTTCAGCTCGACCATGCGCACGAACTGCCGTTTCACGGTTTCGATAGACTTGTTTTTGCTCGTGAGAAGAATCTGGTCGGAACCGACGCGCATGAGTTTTTCGGCGAGCATTTCATCCAGTCCGGCGAAGCGCACACGGCACACGCTGCCGGGCGAAAAAGGCGCGCCATACGAACCCAGCGTCGCGGCCAGGACGCCGGAGTAATGCGTCAGCGCCGGCATGTTTTCAGCCTGCCCGGAAGGGAGGGGGAAGAAGGCTCCGGCAAGGTTCTCGCGCTTGAGTTTGAGGTTGCCAAGTGCGGAGCTCGACGCCTCCGCCTGATCGCCAATCAAATTCGTCAATGTGCCGGTGAGCAGCGTGCCGCCGCGCAGAAAAATCCCCGAATCGATATGCGAGGGCGGCGGCTCCGGCGAAAAGCGCAGCAGCGCGACGTCTTTGAAAGCCACCGTAGTCGGCCCAATCCGCCAGCTCCCGCCGGCGCTTGAGATCGGGCCTTCGAGACGTTCGCCTTTGGCGGTCAAAAGAATGGCGTTCTCGCCAGAAAAGGCATTCAGAGAGAGCCAAAACGCAGCGACGGCGAAGAATAGTTTGCTCATGCACGAAGATTACACCGGCACGTGAGAATTACAAAGCGGGTTACCGTTCAGCCCCATTTCTTTTCTCTCGCAAAGACGCAAAGGCGCAAAGAACGGCAAAATGATGTGTTGACAGGCGATCCCAATGTCTTGTCCGCATTTAACTCTTCTGCTCTTTGCGCCTTTGCGTCTTTGCGAGAGAATAAGCCGTTCGCCTTTTTCTCAATTCTCATTTTGCATTTCGAAGACTTCTTATAAACTCGCGTCTAGTGATTTGTTTCGAATAACACGAGGATCATGCCTGTGATTGAAATGGATGGAGTTGCGGCGGAGCAGGACTGGCGGCAGGAATGCGAAGACGAGAAGGACGAGAAGGACAAGAAACCCGAGCCGAAGTCCGATAATCTTGAACTAAAGCTTCTCGAAAGCCGGACGATCATCGTCGAAGGGCCGGTCAACGACAAGATGTACCGCGCGGTCGTGGCGCGGCTGCTATATCTGGAGCAGAAAGATCCGAAGTCAGAGATCACCGTGCTGGTCAATTCGCCGGGTGGTTCCGCCGACAGCGGTTTCGGAATTTACGACGCCATGAAGTTCGTTTCATGCTCGATCCGCACCATCTGCAACGGACTGTGCGCGTCGGCAGGCGTGCTGATTTACCTGGGCGGCACAAAAGGCCGGCGCTTCACGCTCCCCAATTCGCGCTTCCTGCTGCACCAGCCGTCCACATCGGCAATGGGGCAGGCCAGCGACATGGAAATCACCGCTCAGGAAATCCTGCGCACGCGCAAGCGCTACGCGGTCATCGTGGCCGATGAAATCGGGTTGTCCACTGCGGAAAAAGTCCAAATCGATTCAAACCGCGACTTCTGGCTAAGCGCCGAAGAGGCCTTGAAGTACGGTCTGGTCGACAAGATCGCCACAACGCGGGCGGACGTGAAGTAGGACCGTTAATTGTTCTCTCGCAAAGGCGCAAAGACGCAAAGAAAAACAGAAAAGAACTATTGACTACAGCATAGTCAAAGTAGACGCTCATTCCAAGAGCGGACTGGAATGCTGGACGAATGACGCAAGCAGGTCTTTCCGATTGCGCAGATGGGTCAGTTCGCCATGCAGGCGTGTGCGCAAATCGTTCGTGTTTT
>JBBRQD010000128.1:0-14981 GCA_038227045.1 Planctomycetota bacterium | reverse complement strand
ATTATCGCGCCGCGCCGGGCAAGTTGAACGAGGCGGTCGAGCAAAGGCGTATTGGGAAGATACGCCGTGCGAGACCAACGAAGTTCAACGCCGCCCGCCGCAAGCGAGAATGATGCTTTAGAAATGCGCGGGTCAATAAAGAAAAATCGAAACGCGCAGGCATTTCCTTAACCGCGAGGCTGGCGAAATCAAGTTGAGAACACGTGTCGTTGCGGACGGTTTACACGGGATTTAGAGTTGTGTGTTCGCCCAAATTAATTGAGAGAGAAATTCTTAAAAACGATGGTTCGGGAATGAGAAACACGCCTACGAATGCGTGCTCTCCTCCAAAAACCCTTCCAGCTTCCGGCTGCGGACAGGATGCTGCAGCTTGCGCAACGCTTTCGCCTCGATCTGGCGCACGCGTTCGCGTGTGACTTTGAATTTCCGGCCGACCTCTTCGAGCGTGTACGTGTAGCCGTCGCCCAGTCCGTAGCGCAGCTTGATGATCTCGCGCTCGCGGAAAGTCAGCGTATCCAGCACCTGCTCGATTTTGTCCTTGAGCATCTCGTAGCTGGCGACGCTCACCGGCGATTCGACCGACTTGTCTTCGATGAAATCGCCGAAGTAACTGTCGTCGCTGTCGCCAATCGGGCGATCCAGCGAGATCGGGTGCTTGCTGATCTTCAGAATGCGCCGCGTTTCGCTGATCGACAAGCCCGCTTCTTCGGCGAGTTCCTCGACGATCGGTTCGCGATGCAATTCCTGCACAAGCTGCTTGCTGATCTTGCGCAGCTTGCTCATCGTTTCGATCATGTGCACCGGAATGCGGATCGTGCGCGCCTGGTCCGCGATCGCGCGCGTGATCGCCTGGCGAATCCACCATGTCGCGTATGTCGAGAACTTGTAGCCGCGCTGATATTCGTACTTCTCGACCGCCTTCATCAAGCCGGTGTTGCCTTCCTGGATCAAATCGAGGAACTGCAAGCCGCGGTGGCGGTACTTCTTCGCAATGGACACCACCAGCCGCAAATTGCCCGCGCTCAACTGCTTCTTCGCGCTTTCGAACGCGGCGTAGCGGCGGTCCATCAAATGCATCCGCAGCGCCAGCTCTTCCGGGCTTTCCTTGATCTGTTCGACGATGCGGTCGACGCGCCGGCGAAGACGTTCGAGCTTGTCGGCTTTGTCCGGATTGCCTTCGATATTGCGGATCTCCGCCATGTAGCTCTGCGACTGCTTGTTCAGTTCGCGAACTTTATCCATCAGCGGCAATAATTTTTTCGTGCGCAGGCCGAGCTCTTCGAGCAGCTTCGCGGCGTTCAGGCGGCGCTCCTTTAAGAGCAGTTTGAGCGTCCGCGTTTTGTGCTCGGGCAGATGCGACTCCTTGAGCAGCGCGAGGTCTTCGGCGTTGCGCTTGAGAATCGAATGGAGCGTGTGGATGTGGCCTTCTTTTCGCTCGAAAATATCGTCGCGTTCGACGCCCGACGAGCCGGAGGTCTGCACGGTCCGGTCGAACGCCAAGTCCGCGCGGTTGAGCGCTTCGAAAATCTCGATGGCTTTTTCAATCACGAAATCGCTCGTCAGCACTTTGCGGCGAAAGCCGGTATTCATCAATTCGATGGTTTTGGCGAGTTTGATTTCCTGATCGCGCGTCAGCAGCGGGATCGAACCCATCTGGCTGAGGTACATGCGCACGGGATCGTGCAGTTCGCGCCCCTCGGCCTCTTCGTCCACGATGGATTCGCCGTCATCGACCAGCACGGGGCCTTCATCGCTGCCAAGATCCTTGAGCGCTTCGCGCGCACGAATATCCGCTTCGTCGCCCAGTTCGATGCCCTGCTCTTCGATTTTCGTAAGTATGGCATCGATCGTGTCCGGCGCCTGTACTTCGGCCGGGAGCTGCTGGTCGAGTTCCTCATAGCTCAGCAGGCCCGTTTCACGGTACCGCTCGATGATCTTCTCGAGATCCTCTTCCTGCTTGGACGACAAAACTGAATGTGCCTGAACCAATTTCCGTGCTCCTCTACAATTACTTCCGGCATACCCCGCAAACAATTAGGGGTTGCATTAAAACAAAACGAAAAAGTTTAATCTCAATTACTCAAAATGCCATCAAATTGTCAACAATCCAAACCAATCTAACGAAGCGCTCCAATCGTACCGTGTACGATTAGCGCCACATTATAAAAGATGCACAATGTTCTCGGTGCCGATGAATCCGAGCCGCTTTATCCTCAGCGCCAAAGGCGCGAACTAAATTTCGATCTTCATCGCACATTTCATTACAAATGTTGCACATCGTGCAAAAATCGCCTTTAAATTCACTATATATGCTTGCTTCTTATTACCAAACATCGTCCGTATATTAGACGCTCGAATACCCAATTTTATTCCGAAAATCTGAAGTTTTTTTTCACAGCATCGTCAACCGCTTCAATTCCTTACGCAACAAACTCGCTTCCTGATACGCCGCTTCTTCAGCTTCGCTGTCACCCTTCAACCGCGCCACCAACATGCGCCGATTGGCGTCCTTTATGGCGTCATTCACATTCGTCATTTTGACCTGTTTCACCAACATCCCGAACCGCGATTCAGGCTCCAACTTCGTGCTCTTCGATCCCTTGCCAGCCAGATCGATACACACCTGTTTCGCGTACGACCCCACTTCTACACCACCATCCGGCACATCGTCCAACTTTTTAAGCACTTCACGCGCTACTATGCACGCTGCGCCGTCTTCCGTGATGATGGATGGTGAAGGCGGTAATGTTCCTTCACTCATTGCCTGCAAAATAGCTTGTCCCAACGTGCGTTCGTACCGCCCGGAAAACGCCGTGAAGTCCAACTGTCCTACTGCATCGTCCATCCACGCCGGCTCATGGAACAGAAAAGTCAGCAATTCGCGTTCCGCTTTGGCCAAATCGTTCTCCGGCGGAGGCACTTCGCCAATGGCATAAGCGTCCGTTTCCGGCGCTGGCGCGCGCGCGTCCGAATCATTTCTCTGAGGCGCGTCGCGTCGCGTCTCATACTCCAATTCTTTTTCCCCCACATTCAACCGCACGGATATAAGCCGTCGGTACTCGTTTCTGACAATCGAATCCGGAACGAGCGAAATTAAACGCATTAATTCCTGCACGGCATTTTTCACACCCAGCGCCGTGCTCACGTCGTGCACCTTCAGCACGCGCTCGCATTTAAACTCGAACAATTCGGTCGAATGAGTGAGCGCCTCCACAAACGGATCGTGTCCTTGCGCCAGCAAAAAATCACACGGGTCTTTCCCCGAGCCGGGAAGGCGCACGATTTTCGCCGGCATCTCTTCGGACATCAGCACCGCCAAACTCCGTTCGCTGGCTTCCGCGCCGGCCCGGTCGGAATCGGTCAGCATCACCAGTTCATCGGCCACACGGCGCAACTGCCGGATATGGTCCGACGTGATCGCCGTGCCCAAACACGCTACGACATTCGTGATCCCAAACTGGTGGCACATCATCACGTCGGTATAACCTTCGACGAGAACTGCCGTGCGCGTCTCGACGATTTTTGTCTTCGCAAGATTAATCCCATAGACCGTCTTCGTCTTGGAGAACAACGGCGTCTCACGCGTATTGAGATACTTCGGCTCGCCATCGCCGAGAATGCGCCCGCCAAACGCGATCACCCGCCCTTCAATGTCCTTGATCGGAAACATCAAGCGGTCATAGAAAAAATCGCGCACCGGTCCGTTCTCTTCGCGCTGCGACGCCAGTCCCGCCGCAAGCACCGCGCGCACCGGCGCTTTGTTCTCCCGCGTAAGCTGCGCAAGCAGCGGCGAACCGCCGGACGGCGCATAACCGAGATCGAAGTGCTCGCAGATTTCATCGTTCAAACCGCGCTTCGAGAGGTACGCCAGCGCGTGTTTCCCAGCCGGCGCAAAAAGCTGCTTGCGAAAAAACTCCGCCGCCGCCGCGTTGAGCTTATAAAGGTAGCTCTTCCACTCCTTCTCCTTATGCTGCTGCTCAATCATGCGCGGATCGGCGGCCTGCATCTGAATGCCCGCCCGGTCGGCAAGCAACTTAAGCGCTTCGGGAAATTCGCAACGGTTCATCAGCATCACGAACGTAAACACATCGCCGCTCTTGCCGCAACCAAAGCATTTGAAAAATTGCCCCTCGACATTGACATTGAACGAAGGCGTTTTCTCATTGTGAAAAGGGCAGCAAGCCTTCCAATTGCGCCCGGCCCGCGTGAGCTTCCCCACGGCGGACTGCACCACATCCACAAGATTGGTGGCATCGCGCACGCGGCGTTTAAGGTCGTCGTTGAACATGGCCGTAGTTTTACGCGGACGGGGAGAATTGAAAATTGAAAATCGTGGCTGGGTCCGTCCCTTTTCGAAAATGAAGGGTGACAAGGTGAGGGGGTGAAACGGCTTTATCTTTCGGTGGAATCTGCCGTTTTACCCCATCACCCCCTCACCTTGTCACCCCATCATCTTCAAGCCTTGTCGCTCATTTCAAAGATATGCGCCTGAAACGCTTCAAGCGCGATGTACATCCCAGGATAGAGCAGTTCCCCGCCCTCGCGGTCGTAGCGTTTGCCGCTGAAGCGATCGTCGAAAACGTACTGCCTGCCGTCCGCAAATTGATGCCGCGACAACGGAATGCGCCCGTAGGCGCGTGCGCCGCTTAGGTTGACGACGATAAGGCAGCCGATCTTGCGCGAACGCGCGGGATTTCCATTGTGCGCTGCGGATGTCCATTGAAGCGCAATCAACGCGTCGTTCGAACAGTCTCCGGGACCGGCGGGATTGACGTCCACCACCGAGAAATCCCCGGTCTGGTAAATCGGATCGCGCAGCGCGCAGAGCATCCGTTCGTACGCCAATTCGATTTCGGGATCGTTCGCTTCCGCGGCGCGCCGGGACAACTGCACCGGCACCTTCACGCGCCGGCCTTCGAGCTGGCCTTCGTAAATGAAGCGCATGCCGGGCGTGAACAGCGTCGCCGCCGCCGCGCTGATCGAACGTCTTGCGCCGAACGCCTGTGCCGCGCGGTGTTCGTCGTGGTTTTCGACAAATCGCGCGCATTTTCGCTGAAACGAAAGATCGCCGCGCAGGTGTTGGCGAACGCCGTTAAAATCGTGTTTCAAAAGCCGGTCGTAAAGCGTTTTATCATAAGTAAAGTGGAAGCCGTTCGCCTGCAATTCGGCTTCCTTGTCCCAATACGATTCGGCCAGGAAAATAAAATGGGGGTGCGTCACGGCGATCGCGGCGGTCGCCTCCGCCCAAAAACTTTGGGCAATGGGATTGGACCCCAGAAACCCATTCCACGTCTGCATGAAAATCTGCGGAATGATCAGCATCGCCATGTCGCAGCGCACGCCGTCGCATTGCGCGGCGATGTCAAGGATCGTCGCAAGCATCGCGTCGCGCCCGGCCGGCTGCGCGTAGTTGATCTGCGCGGTGTCGGTCCACGGCGCAAAAAATGGATCGCGCCCGCAGGCCACGATCGCGCCGCGCGGCGTCTTGAAAAATGCGTCGGGATGCGCGGCAAAGTCCGCATCGGTCCCCAGCACGTACACGTCCGGCCGCGTCTCCAGCAGCCCATGATCCCGCCCGGTGTGATTGCAGACGAAATCCAGAATCAGATTCATGCCCTTGCGCGCCATCCGCTCGCGCAGCCGCGCCAGCGCCGCCGGGCCGCCGAGCTTCGGCGACACCACATAATTCGAGATCGCGTATGGCGAGCCGACACAATCCTCCAGCGTGAAATCGGGCAGCGCCGCACGGTATTCGTGCAGCAGCCCCGGAATGGTCCGCGCCACCTCCACCCCGTCCGGCCCGGTCGTCCAGACGCCCATCAGCCACACCGCGTGAAAGCCGAGTTCGGCGATGCGGTCGAGTTCGTCCTCAGGGACGGTATCGAGCTGCACGGGCTGGTTCAACCGCGCGGATAATTCGCGAAGCCACACACGGGTGTTGATTTCGTACATCAATGGATTGGGTGGCAACGGGCGCGATGGGATGGTCATGATGGCTTAAGTTTGCGCATTTTTTGCGCAACGGCAACAGATGAATTGAAAATTCCTACTTCTTGATCGCCGCCGCGAACAGCGCGATATTCCGCTTCAACTCGTCCTGTACCGTCGGCGGATTGAATGTGGCTTCGAAGTATTTGTCCTCGATCACCGCATCCACACGCTTCGGTTTATGCCACGTGTCGAGTTCGCTCTTCGTCAATTTCTCGGGCAGTTGGCGGCAGCCGGCTTGCGCCAGGAATGTGCCCACTTCAAAAGGCGACGAATAATGACGCTCGTACACGTTCAGGATAAACGGCCAATTGAGGTAATGCGGGAACGCGAGAAGTGTTTCGATTGTGTGCGCGATGGTATCGGCGCTGGTCATCGAATTGGGCGTGTCGAGCAGCTTCGGATAGCTATTGAGTTTCGTCAACGTATTGCGCGCCGAGGGCAGCGGCGAATACACCTGCCGGGGGCGCAGAGCGATCAAGGGCGCGGCCGCTTCGGCCACGAGCAGCGCGTCGCACGCCGCTTTCGTCCACGCGTAGAAGCACGCCGGCGTCGCCGGATCGGTCGGGCCGAACGGCTTGCCGTCGGGGCGAAACGGCCCGTCCCACACGCAACCGCTGCTGAGATGGATGTACGGCACGCGATTGTTGAACGCCGCCTTCACCGCGCGGTAAACCGCAATCGGCGCGCTGACATTACAGCGGAAACATTCGCTCGCATTGTCCTCGCACCAGCGCAAATCGGTCTTGCCCGCCGTATTAATCACGGCCTCGGGTTGCAGACGCTGAAGCGTCTCGACATTTAAGTCGGCCATCTCGCGCGTCCAATGCAGTTCGTCGGGAATCTGCCAGAGGTTTTTCAGATAGCTGCCAAGATGTCCTTTGCCGATCAAAATAACTTTCTTGCCGAGCATGTTTTCTCCAAACGTTTTTTAACCGCAAGAGGACACAGAGGCGCGCAGAGAATTGTTCGGAGTTCAGCCTTCAGGCTGTACAGCCTGAAGGCTGAACTCCGAACATTTGCGTCCTCTCGCGGTTCAACCTACTTCCCGTATTGCTTCGCGTAATACTCCAAATACGCGCCGGATTTGATCGCCTCCCACCAGGGCCGGTTTTCGCGATACCACTGTACCGTGTCGGCCAATCCCTGCGCGAACGAAACCAGCGGATGCCAGCCGATCTCGCGCGTCGCTTTCGAATGGTCGATCAAATAAACACGGTCGTGGCCGGGACGGTCCTGCACATATTGAATGAACGACTCGTCGCGCCCGGTCAGTTTCAAAAGCTGCGTGGTGATCTCGAGGTTCGCGGTGCCGTTGCCGCCGCCGAGGTTGTAGACTTCGCCGCTCTGGCCCTTCTCGAGCGCCGCCAGAACGCCGCGGCTGTGGTCGTCGCAGTGAATCCAATCGCGGATCTGCATGCCGTCGCCGTACACCGGCACTTTTTTTCCTTCGAAAAGATTCGTCGTGAAGAGTGGGATCAGTTTTTCGGGAAATTGATACGGCCCGTAATTGTTCGAACAGCGCGTGATCAGCGCATCCATTTTATGCGTGTGTTGAAACGCCAGCACGAACAAATCCGCACTCGTCTTGCTCGCGGCGTAAGGGCTGGACGGCTTTAAATAGTGCTTCTCGGTAAACGGCTTTTTGTCGTCGGCCGAACCATAGACCTCATCGGTGGAGACTTGCAGGAAACGCATCGCGCGGCCCGACTTTTTCACCGCATCAAGCAGCACCTGAGTCCCGCCGATATTGGTGCTCACGAACGGCGACGCGTCCATGATCGAACGATCCACATGGCTTTCGGCTGCGAAATTCACGAGCGCGTCGGGCTTATGAGCGATTAGCAACTCCAGCGCAAGCGAACCATCGCGAATGTCGCCCTTTACAAATTGAAAACGCGGATTGCCGTTGATCGGATCGAGGTTCGCAAGATTGCCCGCATAAGTAAGCGAATCGAGAACGATCACGTCATGCCCAAGCTGCACACTCAAGCGCGCGAAACTCGAACCAATGAAACCCGCCGCGCCCGTAACCAATAGCTTCATGAAAAATCCTTAAATCCGAAGAGAACGAAACGTGTAGGAAGGATGAATTATGAGGGATGAAGGATGAAGGAGTTTTCGGAGTGTTCGTTGCATTCATCCTTCCTCATTCAGCCTTCCCGTTCAAAACAGATGCGCCATGATCTCATTCGCTTTCAAAAGCGACGGAAACGTGCCAGCGTCGGTCCATTCGCCCGGCAGTTCGTCCCAGAGCAGCGCGCCTTGGCGCACGTAATAATTGTTGACGTCCGTAATCTCAAGTTCGCCGCGCCCGCTGGGCCTCAGCGTTTTGATCACATTGAAGACCGACGCGTCGTAAAAGTACATCCCGGTCACCGCATAGTCCGTCTTCGGCTTCTTCGGCTTCTCCTCGATGCCGACGACCATTTTTTTGTCTGCTGACAATTCGGCAACGCCGTAACGGCCCGGATCGTGGACCTGTTTCAGCAGCAGCATGGCACCGGTTTCAACGCTCTTGAAGCGCTCCGCGTATGGTTTCAGCGGCGCCGTGAAAATATTGTCACCGAGAATCACGCAACAATGGTCCGCGCCAACGAACGCTTCGCACAATCCCAGCGCCTGCGCAATGCCGCCGGCCTCGTCCTGCACGCGATACGTAAAATGGCATTTAAAATCCTTCCCCGAACCCAACAGCGTGACAATCGCGCCCATGTGCTCCGGGCCGGTGATGACCATGATCTCCGTGACGCCGGCTTCCGTAAGCTTATCCACGCAATGCATGATCATCGGTTTGGGGCCGACGGGCAGCAGATGTTTGTTGGTCACGCGCGTCAGCGGAAACAGCCGCGAACCGGTGCCTCCCGCGAGGATAATGCCTTTAATGCTTTTCATGATTCGGAACCCGGGCCAGACGTGCGGAATCGTAACGCAAAAACGAAACGTTCACGCAGTATAAAGGTTGCCGGTTCACTTTTCGAGAGCAACTTCTTGAGAGTGGGCGCAAAAGATCCGCGACTGCTCAATTCTTCGCCGACCCTTTGCCCCTCTTTACAGAATAACCGAGCGACACGCCGGCGCTATAATGCGTTCCGGCGAAAAGCACGTTCACCGTCACCGTCGGCGCGGCGTTGCCATTGGATTGAGTCAGCCCTTCATCGCTCAGATTAGACGCAAACGAACCTTTGAATTTCGCCTGCACTTTGGCCGGGCCGCTCCGTCCAATTCTGACCGACACGAACCCGCCGCCACCGTTGGCCCGGCCGTGTGACGACAGCGTGAGGTGCTGAATTACGCCGCCAATATCCACGACGACGTCCTGTCCGCTCGCGCTCGTTCCCGCCGGAACATCCAGCAAGCAATTCAGCGCGACCGTATCGTTGCCGCTGTGTGTAAAATCGAGTTTGATCGCGACATGCGGAGAATTGAGCGCGGCCGGCGTCCCGGCTGGAATGTTAAGCGGCGTCGACGACGGGCTGTTTGCATCCGATCCCAGCGCCGCCTCAAGTTCGTCGGAAAAACCGTCGCCATCGATGTCAATCGCGCTGTTGCTCACAGGCGGCGGTCCGCTGCCCCCGGAATTGCCGGCACCCAGAATCGGGCCGGTATCGACGGCTTCGAACGCGCTTCCGGGCACCGTTTTCAATTGATTCAAATCGTCGTCGTTCCAGCGCGCATCGGTACCGCCGCTGATAAACCAATCCGTTCCGGTGTCGGCGACGAACATGCCGTATTTCTTCAGCGCCGTCAGAACCACAAGCGCTTGTCCCGTAAATGGTGAGGTGTCGAAATCCGCCTTTAAACGCAGCCGCAAACCCATCGGCGGAAAATCCGCTCCGTCGGTCGTGCCCAGATGCGTCGCCGGATGAATATAGGCCCGCTGAGTCGTATGAACGGTGAAGCGCAGCGCGTGGTCGATCACGCCCGCCGTCACGTCATCGTATCGCACCAACCCCGGCAGAATAGGCAGCCCGGCTTCATCGCACGACGTCCAGCCGTCGGGGCGCAGCGCATTGGTCGTAAGATCGAACTTGGCCGACGATCCGCATTGCCACCCGCTGCCTTTTTGCACGGCATGGTACATTTCGTAGAGTATTGAATGGTCCTTGTCCAGAACGAGAACATGGCGGTCGCCGGAAGTGGGATCGCCGCCTTCGAACGGCGCGTCCAGCGGAACCGGAAATGGCCCCGGATCGCTCTCGTCGGGGTATTCCACAATGTCAATGGGTACGAGCGCTTGAGTACCCGGCACCACGACGAAAGGAATACCGTAGGCCAAATTGGAGCCAAAATCGGCGTGTAGGAATTTGTTGCCGCCAGTCAATATAGTGGATAAGTAAGAAGACGAATGCGGATGCACCGGCGCATTGGAAATGTCCAGATTCCAGGGATTGTCCGGCGGGAAAATAGTACATCCTTGAATCTGACCCGCGCGAACCGATCCGGCGAGACACGCGATGCAAAGAACAGACAGCCACCTAAACGCGTTCAAAATGTGAATCTCCAATTAGAGCATTTAACGATTGAATGCATTTTGCCTTCAGCGCCAACGGCGCGAACTATGATAGCCCAGGCTGGAGCCGGTACTCCGGCGCAGGCCTGGGTCCGCGAGGTTTTAAGATACCCAAAGCCCCAACGGGGCGAGCTATTTTCGATCGCGAATTGCTCTAGCGAATGCGCATCGATGGCAAAGCCGCCATGTGGATAGTACGACTTTTTAATCGCAAAGGGCCGGGTTTTAGTTAGAATCAGGGGATGTAAAGGTCACATGTGCAACCTTCAATTTTATGCGTAATCGTTGACGCGGATATTCGTCTTGTCATTATAAAGCTACGCATTTTTGATCACGTAGGAGAGTCCACATGTGCTCGCAAGTTCGTCTCATCCTATTGATTTTGTCTCTATTGCTGCACCCGTTTGCGGCGTGGAAAGCACATGCGGAAGACGCGGAAGATATCCTGGACAACGACACGGTGCAGTCCCTCGTCGATTCCGATCCGGATATGCATTTCAAGCTCAAAGACGGAGCAGGCAAAACGTTGTCCATGAACAAATGGACTAAAGGCAAAGTGACTGTCTTCGTACTCTACGAAAAAACAAACCCCCTCAAGACCATTATTTCCAGCGCAACCAAGACAGTTCCGGCTTCATTTAAGGATGAAGACGCCAAGGTAAATGTTAAGCCCGCAACCGGCACGGCTCCAATTGCAGCAAAACCAGCCGATGCCGGAGTAATTAAAAAAAAGGTTTTGGTTTCTCCGGAATATACGGAATATACGTTGCAGAACAAGACCGTCATGAAATATGTTCCCACGGAAATTGGCGGCGGCGATAAGCCAGTCGATATTAAGGCGAAGGCGACGATCGGCGCCGACGAATACGATGTACTCGAAGCATATACCGTAATTAAAGATAAATAAGTTCTGTCGCAACCGGTGTTTTTAAAGATGCAATCAATCCGTAAACTGGGTAACGTTAACGATTCAAATTCGGGGGAGTCGGCATGTTCGATTGCATTTCGTTGCGCTCTTATGGGCTCGCCATAGCGCTGCTTTTCACAATGATCGCAATCGCCCCTTGCGAGGCGGCGGAGGGAGATGCGGCCGGATCCATCGACGCGAAGCCCTCTTTGGGCGAACCGGCGCTTTCTCCCGACCGCTTGGAGATCGCGTTTGTATCCGGCGGCGATATATGGACCGTCCCGGCGGCGGGCGGCGAGGCGCGCCTGCTGATTTCTCATCCGGCCACTGAATCCCGGCCGCTCTATTCTCCGGATGGCAAACGGCTCGCCTTCGTTTCGACACGCACCGGAAACGGCGATATCTACGTATTGACTCTGGCCACCAACGAACTCAAGCGGATCACGTATGCCGATGGCCACGACCTGCTCGATGCCTGGTCGCGCGACGGCAAATGGCTTTATTTTTCATCGAACAACCAGGACATCGCGTCGATGAACGACGTGTTTCGCGTGAGTTCTGAAGGCGGCACGCCGATGTCCGTCAGCGCCGATCGCTACGCGAACGAATTCTTTTCCGCGCCGTCTCCCGATGGCACTGCGCTCGCATTCACCGCGCGCGGCATCGCGTCGAGCCAGTGGTGGCGTAAAGGCCACAGCCATCTCGACGAATGCGAAATCTGGGTGCGGCGCGAAGGCGCGGCGCCGGCCTACGAACGCATCACAAACGGCGGCGCGAAAGAAATGTGGCCGATGTGGAGCGCCGATGGCAACAGCCTCTTCTATGTCTCCGACCACGGCGCGGCGCAGAATATCTGGGTGAAACGCTTGAACGGCGGCACGCGCGCGGTGACGGCGTTTCAAGACGGGCGCGTCCTGTGGCCCAGCATTTCCTATGACGGCAATGCGATTGTGTTCGAGCGCAATTTCGGCATCTGGATGCTTGATGTCGCCACCGGCCAGGTCAAAGAAGTCCCCATCATTCTGCGCGGCATCCCGGCCGGCCCGGCTGTCGAGCACCTGACGTTGACCAGCCGCTTTCAGGAACTCGCGCTTTCTCCCGACGGCAAAAAACTGGCCGTCGTGGTGCACGGCGATATTTTCGCCGCCTCGGCAAAGGATGGCGGCGACGCCGTGCGCGTGACGCGCACCGTGGCGGCTGAAGAGAATCCCGCTTGGGCACCCGATAGTAAAAAACTGGCTTACGTCTCCTCGCGGTTTGGAACGCCCCACATTTTTTCATTCGATTTTCAGTCCAACACCGAAACGCAGCTTACCAACGATGCGCAGGGCGATGCCCAGCCCCAATTTTCGCCCGACGGAAAGATGCTGGCCTTTGAGCGCGGCGGACGCGAATTGCGCGTGTTCGACATTGCCGCCAAACAGGAACATGTCGTCGCGTCCGGTGATTTCGACCACCCGCCCTTGAATTCGAAGCACGCGGTCGCCTGGTCTCCGGACAGCCGCTGGCTGGCATTCACGGCCCCGTCGAGCAAGTCGTTTCGCAATGTCAATCTGGTGCCCGCCGAAGGGGGAACAAGCCGGCAGATCAGTTTTCTGGCGAACGTGTTCAGCAATGCGGTATCGTGGAGTCCCGACGGCACGTTCCTGTTGTTTCACTCAAGCCAGCGAACCGAGAGCGGGCAGATCGCGCGCATCGATTTGACCGCGCGGCATCTGAAATTTCGCGAGGATCAATTTCGCGAACTGTTCAAAGACGAAGCCCAGCGAACCGCGCGCGCGCCCTCAACCACAACTCCGCCCGCCGATCCGCCAAAGGATGTCTCCACCGTCACGCCGAAAGAACCGGTGCACGCCGACGAACCGAAAAAAGCTCCGCCCAAGCGCGTCGATATCGACTTCGAAAACATTCGCCAGCGGCTGAACCTGCTGCCGGCCGGCGTCGACGCGCACTCCGCCACGATCAGCCCCGACGGCAAGACGGTTGTGTTGATCGCCGGCGCGTCCGGCCAGCACAACCTCTATACCTATTCGCTCGACGAATACGGCCGCGACACGTCTGTGGCGCGGCAGTTGACATCGACCACCGGCAACAAATCCGACGCGCAGTTTTCACCGGACGGAAAGGAAGTCTATTTTCTCGAACAGGGCCGCGTCAACGTCGTCCCGCTGGACACGCGGGTTCCACGCGCGCTGAACGTGACGGCGGAACTGGACGTGGACTTCGGCCAGGAGAAAATCGCCGTCTTCAATCAGGCTTGGACGTATCTGCGCGACAATTTTTTCGACGAGAAATTCAACGGCGTCGATTGGGCGGCGGTGCGCACTGTCTACGAGCCGCGCATCGCGGGTGCTCGAACGTCGGATGAAATGCGCCGGCTGATTTCGCTGATGCTCGGCGAATTGAACGCGTCGCACATGGGCATCTCCGCTCCGACCGCCAGTTCCGAGCCCGCCGCGGGACGCCTGGGTTTGCGCTTCGACCGCGCCGAATACGAGTCGTCCGGCCATCTGCGCGTGACTGAAGCGATCGTCAACGGTCCGGCGGCCGTCGCCAATATAAAGACCGGCGACTCCATTGTCGCAGTCGATGGGACGACGGTCACGGCGCGCACCAATCTCGACGAGCTGCTGCTGCACAAAATCAACCGGCGCGTCATGCTGACCGTCGCGAACGCCGCGATCCGCCGCGAAGTGGCGGTGCGGCCGGTAAGTTCGGCGAACGAAAAGCCGCTGCTCTACCGCCAGTGGGTCGAGGAACGGCGCGCCTATGTATCGCGGGTGAGCGGGGGACGCCTGGGCTACATTCACATGGCGGACATGAGCGAGAATTCGCTGTCGCAGTTATACGTCGATCTTGACGCGGAGAACCACGCGCGCGATGGCGTCGTGGTGGACGTTCGCAACAACAATGGCGGCTTCGTAAACGCCTACGCCATCGACGTGCTCGCGCGGCGGCCTTATTTGACGATGACGGTGCGCGGGCACCGCGCCTCGCCGGCGCGCACAATGCTGGGACAGCGGGCGCTGGAATCGCCGACGATCCTGGTGTGCAACCAGCATTCGCTGTCGGACGCGGAGGATTTTACCGAAGGCTATCGCAGTCTGAAACTCGGCAAAATCGTAGGAGAGCCGACGGCCGGTTGGATCGTTTACACGTCCAGTGAAGCGCTGCTCGACGGCTCGGTCCTGCGCATCCCCTTTATAAAGGTGACGACCTCAAGCGGCGAGCCGATGGAGATGCATCCGCGCCCGGTCGATATCGGAGTCATTCGTCCGATGGGCGAAAGTTACACCGGGCGGGATAGCCAGCTTGATGCGGCGGTCGAGGAACTCTTGAAGCAAATTGGGCCGGCGCATCGGCCCTGATGCGGCTCTTTTTTGAGCGGCGGCATTGCGGAAAAGCAGAGGCAAGAGGAACTCCCATACGGTATATTGGCCCGCGCGTTTCTAAAGCGTCATTATCGCGCCGCGCCGGGCAAGTTGAACGAGGCGGTCGAGCAAAGGCGTATTGGGAAGATACGCCGTGCGAGACCAACGAAGTTCAACGCCGCCCGCCGCAAGCGATAATGAT
>JBBRQD010000127.1:0-15069 GCA_038227045.1 Planctomycetota bacterium | reverse complement strand
TAAAGCATCATTCTCGCTTGCGGCGGGCGGCGTTGAACTTCGTTGGTCTCGCACGGCGTATCTTCCCAATACGCCTTTGCTCGACCGCCTCGTTCAACTTGCCCGGCGCAGCGCGATAATGACGCTTTAGAAACGCGCGGGTCAATAGATTGAAATCTTTTTCATCAGTGCGTAGAGCGCAGGAGTCGCGATAAGGGAAAGCAACACTGAAATACACAGTGCGCCGATCACGGCGATGGCCAGCGGTTTGAGCATGTCTGCCCCGGAACCGATGCCATACGCCAGCGGCAACATGCCCAACGCGGCGGCCATGGATGTCATCAGCACTGGACGCAAGCGGCGCTGGCCGCTGCGAATCAATGCGTCGTCCAGACTCATTCCCTGATCGCGAAGATGATCGACAAAATCCAGCATCAGGATTCCGTTCTTGGCGACGATGCCGACTCCAATGATCGCTCCCAAAAATGAAATAATGTTCAGCGTTGCGCCGGTGATCCATAGGGCCATGATCGTGCCGGAGAGCGCCAGCAGGGAGCCGAGCACGATCGCCATCGGCTTTCGGTATGTGCGAAACTCCAAGAGCAAAACCGTGAACACCAAAATCACCGCCACGACCAGAACGATAATCAGATTTCGGAACGATTCCTGTTGTTGCTGGTATATTCCGCCATATTCAATGGAGCCGGGCGGGAGTGTGTCGTCTTTGCTTAATTTTGCGCGGATTTCATCCATGGCGCTGCCAAGGTCGCGGCCTTGAAGACGCGCCGTGACGGACACGTTTTGCCTCAAATTGTCGCGGTGCAATTCCAATTCGCCCGGTTCTTCGATAACATCCGCGACTTGAGACAAGCGCACGGACGCGCCGCTTTGCGTGCGCAGGAGCAGTTGTTTGAGCTCGGAAATCGTACCGAAGCGGGCGCGGTCCAGCGTCACACGAATGCTGACGACTCGGTCGCCTTGCAATACTGACGACGACACCTGTCCGACAAGCGCTGTGTTGACGGTCTTCGACACGTCATCGGCGTTGATGCCGAATGCCTGGGCATCGGCGCTGCGCACGTGCAAGCCGATCGCCGGACCCGCGACGATCAAGCCGTCTTTGGCATCGACGACACCATCCACCTTCTTAATCGCGGTCTTAAGCTGCGGGGCTTTTTTCTTCAGGAACGCGAGGTCCGTTGAAAACAGTTTGATTTCGATCGGTTCGGGCGAGGAACTCAAATCGCCGATGAGATCGGACAGAATGCCGGGAAATTCCCATTCGATGTGCGGTTTCGACTGGGCCAACTTTTCCCGGAGTTCAGCGATCACGATCTTGGTGTGCCGCTTTCGCACGGGCTTCAGCTTGACCAGAAAATCGCCGGCGTTGGGTTCGACCAACTGGAAGCCCAGCGCCGTTCCCGTGCGCCGCGAATAGCTTTCGACTTCAGCCGTCTCGTTCAACAGCGCCTCGACCTCGAGCAACGCCCGGTTCGTTTCGGTCAAGCTCGTCCCCGGTGGCGCAACGTAATCAATCACGAACCCGCCCTCGTCCATTTCAGGCAGAAAATCGCTCTCCAACCGCCAGTACATTGCGATGCTTCCTAGCAAAACCAGTGCGCAAAGTCCGGGCACAATCCAAAGATCCCGCAGTGCCCAGCGCAGCGCTACCGCATATAATTTGATGACGCGCTGAAGAATGAAGCCACCTTGTTCCTCGTCATGCGCCGTGCCGCCCGGCTGCCCGGCGTTCGAACCAACGCGGACGATCAACGCCGCGAGCGCGGGCGTGAACGTCACGGCCAGCAGCAGCGAGGCCAGCAGAGAGACAGACATCGCAATCGCCAAAGCCCGGAAGAACGAGCCGGGCACGCCATCCAGGAATGCCATCGGAATGAACACCACGACAGGCGTGAGTGTGGAACCGACTAGCGGCAAAAGGATTTCGCGGGATGCTTCGTGAATTGCGTCTAATCGCGGATGCCCGGCCGCCATCTTTGCGTAAATCGCCTCAATCACGACGATCGCGTCGTCAATCACCAAACCAATCGCGGCGGCGATTCCGCCCATTGTCATCAAGTTAAATGACATGCCCAGCAGCTTCATCGCGATCAACGTGATCAGCACCGTGACGGGAATGACCGTGGCGGCGACAAGGGTCGTGCCCCAATTTTTCAAAAACAAAAATAAAATTGCGATCGACAGAACCAGTCCAAAAATCACCGCCTCCCAAACGCTTTCGACCGACGCGCGGACAAGCAGCGATTGATCGTAGAAAAATTCAAGCTTCATACCCGGCGGCAAATCGTGTCTGAGCGCTTTCAATTCTTCTTTGACTTGATCGGCAATGTCGAGCGTGGAGCCGTCCGGCTGGCTGCGGACGTTGAGCAGCACGGCGTTGTCGCCCGCGGCGGTGACGACCGTATAGACCGGCTCGTTGCCGGGCTTGACCGTCGCGAAATCTTTTATTCGCACCGGATGGCCATCAAGGGACGCCAGCGCGAGATTCTCGATTTCGGCAAGGGTGCGCGCGCGCCCATCCACGACGGTCAGATATAGAAGATGATTTTCTTCGTGCAATCCAGCCGAGGCGATGAGATTTGCTTTGGCCAATTCGTCGCTGATTTGATTCAGGCTGAGATGCAGCGAATCCAGCCGCGCGGGATCGGCGACGATGTGAAACTCCGGAGCGCTTCCGCCCGTCAAATCGACGCGCGCGATTCCGGGTATTCTCAAAAAACGCGGCTTGATCGTGTAGCGCGCCGTCTCCCATAGTTCGGAGATGCCGCGCGTCTTGCTGGTCAGGCTGATGCCCAAAATCGGAAACGCGGAAAACGTGAGGCGGTGAACATTGGTCGATGCGGTCGCGGGCAATGAGGAGCGGAGTTGCGACAGGCGGCTGAGAACGAACAGCTCCGCCTGCGTCATGTCGGTGTTCCAATTGAAAAAAACATCGACGGTCCCGGAGCCGCGCCCCGTGGATGAGCGCACGCTCGTGACGCCCTGAATTTCCTTCATGGCCTCTTCAATTGGGCGGGTCACAGTGGCCATCATCTCGTCGCTGGGCATCACGCCGTTGTCGATTTCAATCACCACGCGCGGGAAATTGGTCTGTGGAAAAACCGACGAGGGCATGGTCCGTGCCGCGAAGATTCCCGCGAGGCTCAGCGCCAGAACGATGAAAAAAATGCCCTTTGCATGGCGGACGGCGAAACCGCCCGCGCCGCCTATTTTTGTTTCGAGACTTCCAGCACCGACGCTCATCTAGTGCTTCTCCCGAGCGGGAGATTTTTTGTCGTCAGGGAGGATGTGAACTTTCGTTTCTTCGGGCAATCCGTACGCGCCGGCGGCGACGACGATCAAACCTTCTTTGATGTCCTCGCCTTTGATCTCAACCAGTCCGTTTTCACGCAATCCCCGTTTCACGTTTTGCAATCCGGACTTTCCATTCTCAACCACAGCGATCACCTCGATGCTGGTCTTGTCACGGAACACGCATTCTTCGGGAATGACCAGGCAGTCGCGGTGCACTTCAACCATGATCCGCAAACGCGCCACCTGTCCCGGCTGAACTCCTGAATTGGCCGGAAGGGCCACGCGCACGGTCGCCAAATCGGTTTTTGAATCGACTTGTTTGCCGAGCGCGGTCAGCGTGCATTTGAAAGCCACTGCGTCGCCGACGTCCTCGTCATTCTTCTCTTTATCCTGAGCCGGGGTCGTCGCGACGGTGCAAAAAATCTCCACCGGCTGGCCCGGCTTAAGCACTTTCAATTCGCTCGACGGAACCAAGGCGCTGATTTCAAGCCGGTTCAAATCGACCAACTCGATGATGACGTTCGTGACATCGACCCACTCGCCGGGATAGACGTTCAGCTTGACAATCGTGGCGGCGATGGGCGCCTTGACCGCGAGCAAGAAACGCTGAAGCCGTGCGGCGGCCAGCGCCTTTTCCACTTCAGTAATTTTCGCGGCGGCTTCCGTAATTTTTGCCTCGGCTTCGGCGAGTTCTTCCGGTGGTGGCGTGTTCTTTAAGAGCGCCAATTGTTTCTCCGCGCTCGTCTGGTCTTCGCGGGCGGTGGCCAGCGCCGACGCGGTTTCTTCCTGCTGCTTTGCTGAGGACAGTTCATCTTTCGCGAGAGCCTTTTGGCGCTCGTGGTTCTGCGCCGCGTAGGCTGCGGCCTGCCGCGCTTTTTTTAACGCGATTTCGGCGATGGCAAGCTGCTCCGGGCGCGTGCTGGCTTTGAGTTTTGCCAGCGTTGCCTGCGCCGATGCCTTTGCAGATTGCGCCGAGACAAGCGCGGCCTCTGCCTTGGCTTCCTCCGCGCGCGTTACGCGGTCATCGAGTTGAAATAGCGGCGTGCCCTTCTCGACGTGCTGGCCGATTGAGCACGTGACCTCTGTGACGACGCCCGCCACCGGCGACGCAATGCGCGCGGTGGACGGCTGCCCGTCGGCGTAAAGCTGCGCGGCTCCCGCGCTACCATAGCATTCGACATATTTGTGCAGCGTCGCGCGCGAGACCTTGGCGACATGGACGGGCACATCCGTCACCGGTTCGGGCTCTTCGCTTTTTGGCGCGGGCTTCAGCCATTCCGAATGAAACAGCTCCACCCAGCCCATGCCAATCAGCGCGGCACCCAAAACAATTCCAATCGTGATTCGCACCGCTTTCATGGATTCTTCCCAACGCCAGAGAGGTCGTCCAAACGCCTGCCCAAAGCGGCTTCTGTCGCTTGCACGCTTTGCCTGAGTTCGATCAAGAGATCGAGATGGCTCTTCTGGACCTCAATCAAAAGCGAGCGCGCGGTCAGCAATTCGTAGCCGGACACATCACCCGCTTTGTACGCCTTTTCAGTCAACCGGATGCTTTCTTCCGCTTTGGGCAGCAGCTCTTTTTCCTGAATCGCGAGACGCTTTTCGTTGCTTTCGACCTGCGCCGCCGCGTCGGCCAGCGCAGCCTCGGCCGACTGCAATTTCGCGGTGTATTCCGCCCGAGCCACATCGCGCGCGGCGGTCTTCTCTCGAACCTCGCCCTGATTGCGATGGAAAATCGGAATGTCCGCCGTGGCCACAAAGCCGGTCAGTGTCGACCATACATTGCCATCAAAATCGAACGTGGAGGAAGGTCCCAGTTTCAAGCCCGGATATTGGCGGGCCACGGCCGCGCGCAAATCGCCTTCGCTGACGGTGTAGCGCCACTCCGCCGCTTTCATCGTCGCGGAATCGGTTAGCGAGGCCACCAACTGCTCACGCGTCCACGCCCGGCGGCCAAGCGTCAGCGGCTTTTCAGGAATGCGCAGCTTCAATTCCGCGTCATAAGGCAAGCCGATTGCCAGCCGCAAAGCGCGTTCTCCAGAGGCTGCGTCGGCTTCCAGCTTTTGCGTCTCCGCCTGCAATTTCACGTGTTGTAATTCCGCGAGCGTGGAATCCAGCGCGGTCCCCGCACCGTGCTGTATGCGCGCTTTGACGCTCGACAATACGCGTTCGGACAATTGCAATTCCTCTTTGTTCAAGCGCAACTTTTCTCGCGAACCCACCACCGTCCAATACGCGGCGCGCGCATCGCTGACGGTCTTCCACTCTTCGGCCAGAATCTCGTATTGCACCGCTTGAACGTTGGCCTGCTTGGCTTGTTTTTCGGCGGCGATTTCGCGCCAACGCAGCACTTCGATTGAAATCGATGCTTCGATGCTTTTTCGGTGAATGGGGCGTTGGCTGCCCAACAGGGACTTGTTGTCCAACGTTGGATTTGGATACAGTCCCGCGGTGACGAGCTGCCCGCACGCGACGCCCATGCCGAGACGCTTTGCTTTCAACGCCGGATTCAGCACAAGCGCCGCGAGGCCTACTTCATCAACGCCCAGTCCTTCCGATACATCGGGTGGTTTTTCCGACGGTTTGATCCTGGAATATTCAGAGGCTAGATCGGCAAGCGAATAACGCCGCAACTGCTGTTGGATTGCAACGGGACTGAGCGGCTCCGGCTTGTAGCTCGCGCAGCCCGGACATGCCGCCAAGAGGGCGCACAGAATGGCGGCGCTGTTCCTCTTTCCGAATTTTTTAATCATAAGACGCCATTGTCTCCGGGCGATGGATGCCCGGAGACGGATGCTCGCTCATTAGGTGGAGAACTGATGGAACGCACCCACTCTACTTCAGCTTCTCCACGTCGGCAAGTTTTGCGATGAAATCGTTGAGCGCCTTTGTGGCCTTCTCCGCGCCAGCGGCATCTTTTGCGGTTTCGCAGGCCTTCATGGCGACGTCCATTTGGTCATCGGTCGCCTTCCAGACTTTGCGGTTCGCTTCTTTCAATTTCTTGGTGTCATCGTCCCAAGCCGTTTCCAGTTCGACGGTTTTCTTCTGAGCGCCAGGATAATCGCCGGCCTTGACCAGTTTCAGAGCGTCTTCCGCAATGGCTTTGTACTTCGCCATGTCATACTTGGGGGCAGCGTCGGCAGCGTGGCAGAATCCAACGATGAATAAACCCGCAATCGCCGTCATTAGAAATCGTGCTAGGACCATTGGGTATTTCCTCCAAAACGAGTATTTGAATTTCTCAACAGCCGGGACTTAATCGAATGCACTAATGGCTCTAAGAGCGTCCACTTCTTGTACACGCTCTTAGCCCATAGCCCTTCGCATGTATAGTTGCAATCCTCTAAATTAATGCGTTCTAATATTTGACGGCTCGAACCCATTCTCTCAAGACACCGGTTTAGAATCGGAATCTGAGAGAAGCAGTTCAAAAACGAATACAGCTCCGTGTTGCCCATTCGAATTCGATTCGCAGAATACTTCGCCGCCGCATGCGCGCACGGCCGCGCGCGCGATTGCCAGACCCAGACCAAATCCGCCCTGTTCCTCACCAATTGAACGCGCTTGATCAAGGCGCACAAGCGGTTCGAAAATTCGTTCACAATCTTGCGGGTCAATCCCCGGGCCCGAGTCGCTGATCGCAAGCCGAATCGCGGCGGCAGCGCGAGTAAATTTCAAAACAGGCGGAGCCCCCGGCGCGTAGCGTTTTGCATTTTCCAATACGTTCTTGAGGGCGGTGGAAAGCAGTTCGAAATTCCCGCGCACGTCCACGCCTGGCACTGGGCCGTCAAGCTGGGCGGAGACTCCAGACTCGATGATGGCTTTCGAGACAACTTCTTTCAACGAGGCCGTGGACGCTTCCGCTTCGGCGCCTTCCCTGCGAACGAGCAATAAAAGACCCGCAACCAGGTTTTGCAGGCGCTCAACATCGGCGAGCGATTGCTCAAGCGCGAGTTTGTAGTCGTCCGCATCGCGTTCTTTGCGAAGCGTCACTTCAATATTTGTGCGCAATTGCGCCAGAGGAGTTCGAAACTCGTGCGCGGCCATCGACGCGAATTGGCGTTCGCGGTCAAGCCCTGCCGCCAAACGGGCGACCATGCTGTTGAGCGCATCGCGCAACGCGACACATTCGGCCGCGGTGCCCGCCGGGCCAATGCGCGACTCGGCGCTCTCGGGTCCAATCCGGGACGCGGCATGTGCGATCTGCGCCAGCGGAGCCAGTTGCCAGCGAATGAAAAAAGACAAGACGAACGATACGAACAGAATCGTCAACGGACCCACCGTCCAGAGCCCCAGCGCCAACCGGCCAAGCTCGCGCTTCAAATCCGCTTCAGATGCGCCGGTAGTCAATGCCAATTCGATGCGCCCCGGATGGCTTGGCAGCCGGAATCTGGCAAAGGCGCTCTTTTCCAGCGATTCGCTTCCGAACGGGGGAAGGCTGTGCGCCTGAATAAGCGTGCCATTTGTCTCACCCACTGCAATAATGCGCGATTTGTATTTAAAGCCACTTTCATGCTCGCGCCAATTCTGCGACCAGAGCAGATCTCCATCTTTGATCTGGATGCGCCACGCGTCTGAATTTTGCGCACGGGACGTTTTCGGTTCGAATTCAAGATGTTCGTCTTCGCAGTCAATGGAGGATTGCAGCCAATCCAAGTGTGCATCAAGACGCGCATTGAACTCTGTTTTCAGCGACTGGCGGACGCTCGTGTATAAACCAAAACCAGACGCCGCGCCTACAAGCGCGACGATTGCGGCAACAACGAGTGAAATGCGCGTCGCCAGAGATCGTCCCGGTCGCGGTGACGGGGGTTCACGCATTTTTTTCATCACCCAGCAAATAGCCTCGACCGCGAACCGTATGAATCACACGGCCGCCATGCTCCTCAAGCTTGTTTCGCAAATAATTTATGTAGACATCCAGCACGTTTGACATTCCATCGTACTCGTTGTTCCAAACAGCCTCGTATAATCTCCCGCGCGTCATGACGCGATTGACGTTTGCCAGCAACACGCGAATCAGCGCGAATTCGCGGGCCGACAATGCCAGCTGATGCCCACCACGGCTGGCTTGCCCGCTGGAGGGATCGACTTCAATATCGGCAAAGCGGAGCATGGCTTCGCCGCGAGCGCCGGGACGCCTTAGCAACGCACGCATGCGCGCCAGGAGTTCTCCGAAGGCGAAGGGCTTGACCAGATAATCGTCGGCGCCCACGTCGAGTCCGTCGATTCGATCCTGAATGCTGTCGCGCGCGGTGACCATCATCACGGGGACATCGGATCGGAGCACGCGCAACTTCCGCATGAATCCAAAGCCATCGAGTCCAGGAAGATTGACATCCAGCAGAACCAGATCGTATTCGCCGCTCTCCGCCAATTGTAGACCGTCCACCCCATTCGCGGCTACATCCACGGCGTAGCATTCCTCGGTCAAGCCTTTCTTTAGCACTTGCGCCATCCGCACGGAGTCTTCGACGACCAGCACACGCATGTCATTGCCTCAATTGGAAATGTGAAATGGCGCGGCACGGGCGAGAACCCATGCCGCGCTCATAAGCCTATTTCTTTTCCTTCTTTTCGTCCTTCTCGTCTTCGTCGTCAATTTTGTTCGAAAGAACTTTACCGGCCGCGTCAACTTTAACCTCGTATTTCTTTCCGCCGTTGGTCACGTCCACCTCGTAAACGACAGTACCATCCTTGTTGGTTTCCTTGTCCGCCTCAGTGATGGTCCCACCCGGTTGCGCGGTATTTACGGAATCCACAACTACTTTGGGCAGATCCTTGATGGCTATCTTTTCGTCCTTGTCCTCATGTTGTCCCGTCGTTTTCTTCCCGTCCTTTTCCTCGGCCATGACCTGCGCGGATACGAACAACAAGAGGATACAAACAAACAATGACTTCTGCATGACATGACTCCTTAAAATGGTGAACGGCCCCTGCCGCTTGTGTAAGTATATTATGACAGGCACAGATTAGCAGCGAATTAGATAAAAATTAATGCCTGTTAATAATGGCTACAAGATTGAACTGAAACTTGCTTGCACCGACCGTCATCATCTTGAGCAATTGAAAATCCTTAATTGCCAGTGCTCACGGAGACGGATTATCGTGATTCATTGAAGATATCAGTCAAACAATGCCTACTTTCCCACGCAAATCACACTGAAAGTTCCAGGGACAATGACCTTCTTGCGTTTGTTCGGTTCAGATTCCGGAGGCGGCTTGGTCTCCGCCGCAACCAACCAGAGCTGATGTTTTTTGGGATCAAATGCCATCGTTCTGGCACCGATTTGTGTCACAACGTTTTGCACGATGCTGTATGAGTCCGGCGTGTCTTCATGGATCACGGTAACAGTACCGTCACCGTTCGAACTGAACGCGGTTTGCGTGGAGGCGTCGAACGCCGCCGCGTCCACTCCGGCTCCGATTGGCGGGCTCGCAATGATTTTCCCAGTGTCAGCGTCCACGACGACCAGGGTTTTGCTCCCACGGCATCCGCTGAAAAGCCGGCGGTGCTCCCTGTCCATGGCGAGACCGGTCGGTGTTGTTCCCGGTGCGAGCGGCCAGTGATTGAGGACTTTCAGCGTGGCCGGATCAAATTCGGCGATTTCACTTTTATCTTCGAGATTGACGTACATGTGTCCCTTGCCGTCCGACACCGCAAATTCGGGCGCGCCACCCAATTCGATATTTCCGGCCACTGCGCCGGTCTCGGCCTCAATGGCCGTTGCGGTCGTCCCGCCGTTATTGAACGCAAAAACGCGGTGCGAACCCGGGTCGTAAACAATTGCGTCGGGCTTGGGCCCGGCCTTCGCCTCGCCGATCCTTTCAAATGTCTTGAGATCGAAAATCGTAATCGTGTTGTCGCGCCCGTTGCTGATATAACCCCGGTTGAATTCGGAAACGAGCGCCACACCGTGCACGCCGTTGGTCTTGTCAATCTCTTTGATGACTTTGTGCGTGTCCATATCGAAGACGATCACCCGGGTCTCGCGCGCAATGTAAAGACGGCGCGCATCGGGATCGATTGTGAGATAATCCCAGGAGCCATCGCCACCCACGACATCTTTGCTCAGAACACGGTATTCGTCCGCCACTTCCGCCGCGTCAATGCAGCCAGTGCATACAGTCACAACGGCCCATAGAAAAAAGAGAGGTGTTTTCATCGGTAGAGATTCCCTTATTTTACTGGTTCCACATTTTGAAAATATTAGATAATTCGCGGGTGATTCAGTTTGACAGGCTTGTAGCACATCCGCACCGGCAAGTACGATGTCACCACTTACGACAGGGAGCACAATACCTCGACTTCGCCAGACCGCCTATTGCGGCGAATCCGGGTCCGTCCGGAAGGGCGAGGCGGGAAGGTTGCTTTTGTTGTAGAGGTTGCCGAGAGGGTTGATTGCCCATGCGTAGCGCACCACCATGGGCTGCGGCACTTTTTCGCTCGAGACCACCACCGTCTCGCCCACGATCTTCGCTTCCCCCCAGACGAACTTGTGATCGGCGCCGGCAATGGCGAACCCTTCGAGCTTATCGCCGTGCGCGACCAAACCGTCGGCGTGCGTGAACGACAGGCGCGCTTCGTTGCCTTCGAACTTCGCCTCCTTAAAGAGCGGCCCAGCGTACTCTACTTTCTGATCGTAGACGGTCGCCAGCGCATTCAGCGCGAGACGAACTCCGACGTCGCGTTTATTGTGCGGGTGGATGTCGCCGGGATTGTCGGCGTCGGCCAGATCGATCGCGACTGCCATGCCGGTGTGCGGCAATGCCAGCGTCATTGTCTGGGCTTCGCGCAGTTGTGCCCACCCGCCTTCGTTCGGCACCGTCTGGCGCTTTTGGAAGTTGGCGAGCTGCACGAAGAAGAACGGGAAATCGCCCAACGCCCAGCGCGTGCGCCAATCCTGGATCATGGCCGGGAAGAGCTTGCGGTATTGCTTTCCGTTGCCGGCATTGGATTCGCCCTGATACCAGACCGTCCCGGCGATGCCGTACGG
Source organism: Planctomycetota bacterium (assembly GCA_038227045.1). Classification (GTDB taxonomy): domain Bacteria; phylum Planctomycetota; class SZUA-567; order H5-PLA8; family H5-PLA8; genus JANXLS01. Next base: position 3,778 of record JBBRQD010000127.1, on the reverse strand, counting down.
AATCAGCGGCGCGATCATTCCATTGAAGAGCGTCGCCGCACGGTGAGGATTGTTGGGGTCGGCTGGACCGTCGGGCTTGCGCGGCGCAGGTTTTCCGTCGGTCTTGGCTTTATCGACGGCCGTCTTCCAATCGGGAAGGGTCTTTTCGTCGTACACTTTTTTCAATTCGGAATAGGAAGCGATGCGCTTCTCCCACGCGTCATAAATCCCCTTTAATTCCGGCTCGGCTTCGAGCGCCTCGCGGCTGGTCCAGGCTTCCGCCGGCGTGCCGCCCCAGGAAGAGTGAATGATGCCCACCGGCACGTTCAATTTCGCACGCAATTCGCGCGCAAAGAAATAACCCACCGCCGTGAATCCGCCCCCGGCCGCCGTCTGCGGCGTGGTGACGTCCCACTGGCCTTTGACGCTGGTGACGTTGTCCTGCGGCTTGTCGGCGGTTTTCTTGGTCACGGCGAACATGCGCAGCATCGGGTCGTTGGCTTCGGCCACATCTTTGAGCGCCTTCTTGCCGTACTCGCTTTCGGGCGGCGACCACGACTTGAGCGGATACTCCATGTTCGACTGTCCAGACGCGATCCAGACTTCACCCACGGCCACATTTTTCAACACGATGGTATTCTTGCCTGTGATGGTCATCTCGAAAGGCCCGCCGGCCGCGAGCGCCGCCAATTTGACCGTCCAGTGGCCATTCGCGTCGGTTGTCGCCTCGACTTTCTGCCCGCAGATGCTGACGCTGACAGCCTCGCCGGCGTCACCTGTTCCCCAGACTAGCACCGGAATGCCGCGTTGCAGCACGCAATTGTCGCCGAAGAGCGCCGGGAGCTTCACGTCCGCCCGCGCCGCCACAGTCCACCCGGCCAATAGGGACACGGTCAGCGCCATCACCATCACCATCACCATCGAATTGGATTTCAGAGACATCGTTTTTCCTCGTAAAAAAGCCCATTTCGCGAATTCGCTCTTCCTACATAAAACGAAGCCTGACTTATTGCGGGATAAAAATGGAACTCTTCGCGGAAACGGCACTTGTCGCACACGCACTGGTGCTTCCAATTCGGGGCTAATGCATTGAACAGTAGGGCTATGCACTTAATTCCCCACATCTACACTTGAACTTCACCCATCGCTCCGTATCCTGTTTTCTCCCCATACACGCAGCCGTATGGGATTTTTGTCGCATTCGATTCACCGCTCCACGGTTCCGTAGCCAAGTGGTAAGGCGATGGTTTGCAAAACAGGTTTCTAGCGCCCGATTTTAAAGACTTTACGTACTTTTTCCTTGAAAACACGTCTGAATTGGCTACAAAAATGACTACAAAGTCCGTTTTTTGGGAGTCATTTATTGTACACTCTTTCCCCCGATCCAAAAGACTCTGTCATCTCGTTCCGCGCCAATGATCGGATTCAGTTCCGGCATTATTGGGTTGTTGACGAAAAAGGCTACGGCAAGCCGATCAACATCCGCCTGAAGCGTAAGACTGCTGATGAGCAGGCAATCATTCTCGCCCACGTAAATATCCTCTCAGAGAAAAAGCCGCGGACGCGTGACACAGCGCCAGTTGGCCTGCGTCAGGAAGTCATGGACAAATATTTCGAGCCTATCGAACAATTGGGCGAGCAAAAAGGATTCGAAATTGAAATTGCAGCGGATGGCGTTGTCACGGCTGAGGGCGTTCCGGAACCTGACGCTCACGAGTTTGCGCGCAAGTACGACGACCTCACACCGTATCTTGTTCGCATCAATAGACTCACGATCCGCGTCGACGAACTTGAGCGCGAAAAGAAAAATTTTGAGCAGCGAATCGGCGACCTTCAGCGCGCTTGCGAGGAAAAGGACCGAAGACTGAACGCCCACTGTCATAAAACGTTGAAAGAGGCGTTGGCCGATTTCCAAGTCGACTACAAGCCAGATTCAGACACGAAGAAGAACGTCGAATCGCGCGTGCGCTCGTTTCTCTACGGGAGCAAGACGCCGGAAAAAGGCAAATACAAGGGCCGACCATCCATTGCCGGTCTCGAAGGCGGCGATGGCCGACTTCTGGTGAGCGTAACGCCCGCGGAAATCGACAAATGGATCGATGATTATCCTACGGAAAGTAAGATCACTCGAATTCACCTGGCGGCCAACCTGTCAGTATTCTTCAACACGTGCCGGCGCTTGTACCGCCTGTCCAGTTCCCCGATGGGACGAGGCGTGACGAAACCTCGCGGCGATCTGCTCGCAATTGCGCGGAAGCGTGCTCCGCCCGCGATCAAAGACGCGGAAAAGTTGATTCAATTCCTGAACAGCTTCATTGATCCGGAAAAATTGCCGGACGACCGCGAGGGTCTACATTGGCAGAGTTGGTGCGCCTTTGCCTGCCTTGCCGGACCGCGTTGGAACGAACAGCAAAATTTGCTTTGCAGTTCGCTGGATTTGAAAGCACAACCGCCGCGAGCGACGATTCAAGCGACCGACGAAGCCGACGTAAAAACCGTTGGCAACGTGGTGCCCATTGAGAGCAAGATTCTACTTCCAATTATGAGAGAATACGCTGCGACTTGGAAACCTGCGCAAGTTCATGTATGGGAATCACTCGCGCCGCGTCGGCATGGCGACGATGACGATTCAACGAACAATTGCTGGAGTTATCAGACGTTCTACCGCTACTTCAAAAGAGCGCGGGACGCGGCCAGGAAACGCGCCCCCGCAGGATTTCAGGACGATCCACTTTGGTCTTTCGGACCGGACGAATGGCGGCACACATTCGGCACATTGTTGGCGCTCAGCGGCCATAGCTTGCTCGAAATCAAATCACTGATGCGCAACAGTTCGGATGTAGCCGGAGCGCATTACGTGAATTTCAATCCGATGGACGCGCGCCTGGAAGGCCGCTTGAAATGGTGAACGAGGATTTTAGTGAATTCAGACGATCTGAACACCCGGAATACCACGAGGTTGCCGCCGTACCGGATGCGGCCAACGTTGATTGTACCGCTCTCTGGGGAGTTGGTCAGGAAAAGATTTCATACTTATTCCTTCAGGTCAAAAAAGACTCATTCGTCCCAGCGAAATAGCCGACAGATTCGATCTATCCGTCAAGGTTCGTCAGCGAACGAGGCGGAACCTTCCAAACCAGAGGCATCCGACACCTCTTCGAACGCCTGCTCCGTCATGCGGGTTTGGATCGGCGCTATGGCGTCCATTCGATGCGTCATTTCCATCTGTCAGCCCTGTACGAGCGTACGAACGATCTTTAAATTGTCGCCGCACGGGGAATTGGAGTCACGGACCTATTCGATGTGGAGGAAACGAACTTCCTCCCGACCCGATAATAAAAAGCGCAAATAATGGCAATCAAGTTAAGCGGTCACATCTGTCGCAAAGTCCCGATTCTCGGTCTGGAATACTCGTCTCAAAGCTACTCGGCGGGAATCGTGTTGCGAAGGATTGAGAAAGAGAGTAATAATATTCGTATTGAGTTTTTGACCAAAACAACGGGAGGGTATGACAATGCACTTCAATCGCTCAGTTATTGTCGGATGGTTTTTCGTAATTTTCGTCGGCGTGTTATTTGCTCCGTCGAATTCTCATGCGGCAACAACAAAGATTGCCTTCGATTCCCCGCGCGGAGGCGAGGTTTATGCACTGGGACAGACCCGAATGGCACATAGTTAAGGAAAAACCAAAAGCGTTAAAGCAAAAATCCCCCCTGACCGAGGAAGTGTTTGCAGACAACTTTCCACGGGGGGAGGACCATTGTGAACATGAGCTTTATCGTCCGGTATGCGGCCGAAC
>JBBRQD010000126.1:0-15366 GCA_038227045.1 Planctomycetota bacterium | reverse complement strand
GTGAATCGGTGTAGGTGTCGCCCACGCCGCCGGCCTGCGGAACGGTGAGCTGCATTAACGTCACCATGTTACCGCCGCTCTCTGGCAGGCCGGCCAGCGATTCGATGAGCTGTGTAAGATTCTCCGTTTCGACCTCGGAGCCGAGGATGGTTTCGATGACGTCGTCGAGCAGAATAAGATCGGGGCGGGTGCCATCGGCCAACGCCAATCCGCGTGAAGCGGACTCGATCGAGAACGCCCTAGTGCAAGTGTGATTCGGTAAATACAGTTCGCTTTTGGTCATCGCTAGCGGTGCCTTAAGCTGGCGAACATCGACCCCGAGGAACGGTGCACACAGCTCGGGAAAATCGGCCTGTAAGAGTTCGTTATAGAGGATTTGATGGGCTTCACGATCGATGCGGTCATACGCAAAATCGATCTTCCGGCAGATCCAGCCAGGGTAACGTCGGAATCGATAAAATTTGGCATAGATCACACCAATAATGGTGTCGAACGTTTTTCCGATGCCGCGTTTAGCGGCAATCGATTGGTTCAAGATGCCCTTGGAGTGAATCAGATCATTGAGTAAATCCAGGTACTCTCCGTGAAAATGGCTGCCGGTGTCGTCGAGCCAGGGGAAATAGAGTTTTTTAAAAGCGCGTAGATGCTTTTTTCCAGCAGCGCGGCGCTCCGGGTCCGCGATGGTCGGCGATCTGGGAACGATCGCCTGGAATCCGGCCAAGGCGGGGATCCAAACTTTTTTGTTCGTGTGCAGGTGCAGTGCGGTCATCCGGTGCACTCCATCATTTGCAGGGCGTTGCGATACGCTTTGACCTGCGCCGGCGAAAGCTCGTTGGCCACGTGGACGGGCACGCGTTCGAGCCCGAGTTTGCCGGCGGCCTTCCAGCGCGTGTGGCCCACGATGATCACGTCGTCTTTGTCAACGACGATCGGCGCGCGAAAACCGAACTCTTTGATCGACGCCGCCACGGCATCGACGGCCGCGTTGTTGATGCGCGGGTTTTTATCGTACGGCTTGATCTCCGAAAGCTTTCGCATCTCGATCTTCATGCCGGTGTGAATCTGTTGCGGAATCTGTCCCATGCTGTCGCCCTTTCTGTTCCGTTCTCTTAACGATTCAATCGCGAAGAACCCGGACCCTAATTAATATTAGGATTATGCACGCTTATATTTCGAAAAATAGTATTTTTCGACAAATTATAATGAGCCTTGGATGAAAAAGTTCCTTTACTTATTGTTGGCATTAGTGCGACTCCACGCTCACCCTTTGAGCCCGAATTATTAGGAGAATTTCCTCCTCCTGATTTTCACGCGACACAAACCCTGTGAGTGACACTTGTTTTCGCCCCTCGCTGGACGTTTCGTGTTTTGCAGTTACGTTGTAGCGTATTGAACTCCCTTACATATTTGGAGCCATAATGCCGAAGGCTGAAAAGAAGGCGTCTAATGGTGGCGCGCAACTGGGCTTTGAGGCCACGCTTTGGGCGGCGGCGGACAAGCTGCGGAACAACATGGACGCTGCGGAGTACAAGCACGTCGTCTTGGGCCTGATCTTCCTCAAATATATCTCCGACGCGTTCGAAGAGCGGCACGCGCAGCTTGAAGCGCAGCGCAAGGACGGCGCTGATCCGGAAGACCGCGACGAGTACATCTCTGACCGCATCTTCTGGGTGCCGAAGGATGCGCGCTGGACGCGGCTTCAAGGGCTCGCGAAACAGCCGACCATCGGTAAGACACTCGATGATGCCATGATCGCCATCGAGCAATCCAACCCGAGCCTGAAGGGCGTGCTGCCGAAGATTTTCGCTCGGCCGGACCTCGACAAGCACCGGCTCGGCGAACTGATTGACTTGATCGGCACCATCGGCCTGGGCGACAAGGAAAGTCGGGGTAAGGACATCCTCGGCCGCGTGTACGAATACTTTCTCTCCGAATTCGCCAGTGCAGAGGGCAAGCAGGGCGGGCAATTTTATACGCCGCGTTGCGTTGTGCGTGTGCTGGTTGAGATGCTTGCGCCATACAAAGGTCGCGTGTTTGATCCGTGCTGTGGTTCGGGTGGCATGTTCGTTCAAAGTGAAAAGTTCATCGAAGCACACGGCGGCAAGATTGGCGACATCAGCGTGTACGGTCAGGAGTCCAATCCGACGACGTGGCGGCTGGCGAAGATGAATCTGGCGATTCGCGGCATCGATGCCAACCTGGGCATCGAACACGCCGACTCGTACCACCGCGATCTGCACAAGGATTTGAAGGCCGATTTCGTCATCGCCAATCCGCCGTTCAACGACAGCGATTGGCGCGGCGATCTGCTGCGCGAGGATGCGCGCTGGAAGTATGGCGCGCCGCCGGTGGGGAACGCGAATTACGCCTGGGTGCAGCATTTCATCCACCATCTCGCGCCGACCGGCGTGGCGGGCTTCGTGCTGGCCAACGGCAGCATGTCAAGCAACTCGTCGGGCGAAGGCGAGATCCGAAAGGCCATCGTCGAAGCGGACCTGGTGGACTGCATGGTCGCGCTGCCGGGGCAGCTTTTTTACAGCACGCAGATTCCCGTCTGCCTGTGGTTCATCGCAAAGGACAAGAAAAACGGCAAGTACCGCGACCGGCGCGGCGAGACGCTGTTCATCGACGCGCGCAAGCTGGGCACGCTGATCGACCGCGTGCACCGCGACCTGACCGACGCCGACATCGCGCGCATCGCCGACACGTACCACGCCTGGCGCGGCGACAAGGCGCAGAAGGGCAAGCTGAAATACGAGGACGTGGCCGGCTTCTGCAAGAGCGCCAAGCTCGACGACATCCGCGCGCACGGCCACGTGCTGACGCCGGGGCGCTATGTCGGGGCGGAGGAAGTGGAAGACGACGGCGAGCCGTTCGAAGAGAAGATGAAGCGGCTGACGGCGCAGCTTAAAGAGCAGTGCGCGGAAGGGGCGAAGCTGGAGAAGTCGATTTGGGGGAATTTGAAAGGGTTGGGATATGGCGCCTAAGAAAACGAAATCGGAGGAGTTGTTTGAAGAGCTTTGCGAACAGCAAGGAATCAAATGCGCGCGACTAGCAGAGATTCCAGGACACAAACAGCCGGACTATGAATTGAGCGTCTGCGGAAGCGATGTTGTTGTCGAAATAAAGCAGATCGAACCCAACGAAGATGATTTGCGTTTTGCCGAGGCGTTTGCACGCGACGGTGTGGCATCCCAATGTCGAAATCCGGATGATGTTGCGGAGCGCGTTCGCAATCACATAAAGACGAGTCGCAGTCAATTTAAATCATTTTTTGAGCGCCAGCCAGCAAGACCAGCAATTTTGGTGCTTTTTGACAATGCAAAAAATGGCTATACCGACTCTTATACAATTCAAACCGCAATGCACGGTTTCGAGCGAGTCGCCTTTCACATACCCAAAGTTCCTGAGGATATTACGGTCGTCGAACGTGGTTTTGGCCCGAACAACAATACGGAAATGCGGCTGAATAAAAACACCCATTTAAGTGCAATTGCCACGCTGCACGAGGCATGGGTAGGCGACACTCACGAACGCGTTTTGGCGCTCTGTTTCTATCACAACAGCTTTGCCGAATATCCATTCTCTCCGAATTGGTGGGCCAACAAAGCAATCTTGCATTCTGGACTTGGCCCCAAAGTTCCATGGCAATTTCAGAATTGGATAAAGCTTACACCCGACTCGGATGCTGGGACTGAATTGAAGGGGCTGGACTATGGCGGGTGAAGTCAGCGAAGGAACAGGACGAACTGGCGGGCGAGATGCGACAACTGGAGTCATTCCCGGTCGCTATGCGCTTTCCGTCGGAATGCCTGATCTAACGCCGCCTGACGGCTGGAAGTGGACTCCGTTGAGCAGTGTCGCCCAACTTGAAAGTGGCCACACGCCAAGCCGTAAACATCCGGAATACTGGGATGGCGGTGTACCGTGGATCGGTATCAAGGACGCAACAGAAAATCATGGACGCACAATCTACGATACGCTCCAACACGTTTCCGAAATGGGATTGGAGAATTCATCCGCTCGACTTCTGCCAGCGAATACAGTTTGTCTTTCGCGCACTGCCTCGGTAGGGTTCGTCGTGGTCATGGGACGTTCGATGGCTACGAGCCAAGATTTCGTAAATTGGGTCTGCGGGCCGAACGTTGATCCATACTTTTTGAAATACATCTTATTCGCGGAAACTGAAGCCCTCTGGCGATTCGCCAGCGGTACGACACACCAAACAATTTATTACCCGGAAGCAAAAGCATTTCACGTTTGCCTTCCTCCGCCCGCCGAGCAGCGGGCGATTGCGTCAATACTTAAAGCGCTGGACGACAAGATCGAGTTGAACCGGCGGATGAACGCGACGCTGGAGGCGCTGGCGCGGGCGCTGTTCCAGAGCTGGTTCGTGGACTTCGACCCCGTCCGCGCCAAAGCGGATGGGCGCAAGCCGGCGGGCATGAGCGCGGACGTGGCGGCGCTGTTTCCTGACGGGTTTCAGGATTCGGAATTGGGGCGGATTCCGAAGGGGTGGAAGGTTGAACCGGTCGGTGATTTCGTTGATTGTGTTGGCGGAGGAACACCGAGCACCGCCGAGCCGATGTATTGGGAAGGTGGGACGCACCACTGGACCACACCGAAAGATTTCTCGTCATTACAGGCACCGGTACTCCTCGACACCGACCGCAAGATCACCGACGCCGGCATTGCGAAAATTTCCTCCGGATTACTTCCCCCTGGCACACTGCTGCTTTCTTCCCGCGCTCCTGTCGGCTATCTCGCTATCGCCGTCATGCCCGTCGCCATCAATCAGGGATTCATTGCGATGAAGTGCAACGAACGCGCTTCAAACTTCTTCATGTTGAATTGGTGCCAGTCGAACATGGCCGAGATCGAAAGCCGCGCAACCGGCACGACCTTCGCAGAAATCAGCAAACAGAACTTCCGACCAATTCCGGTTGTGCTGCCGACGATGGAACTTATGGCTGCTTTCACAGCCCGAGTTTCGCTGCACTTCGCTCATATCACCACGAATCTCCACCAATCCCGCACTCTCGCCGCCCTCCGCGACGCCCTGCTCCCAAAACTCCTGAGCGGCGAAATCCGCGTGCCCGCCGCTACGGAGGCGAGCGCATGAGCACCGCGCTGCCCAAAGTCTACGTCTTCCTGTGCAGCAGCGAGACGTACATCGGCTGCATCGAGAAAAGCGTCTTCGGTTCGGACCAGCCGTGGCCGCTACAGATCGCGCCGGGCGATTATTGCCTGCTGCACCACTACGAGGCCGGAGCCGTCTTCGGGCTGTGGCAGGCCAGCACCAATGGCGGCCGCAACCTCGTCCCGAAAGCCTGGGGCAAGCGCTTCCCATACCAGGTCAAAGTCACCCGCGTCTCCGCCGACATCGCCGAAGTGCCCAAGGAACTGCTGGCCGAATTCAAGCTCGACCCCGCGCACGGCGGGCTGGGCACGTGCCTCGACAGCCGGCTGGCGGAGAAGATTGTGCAGGCGATGCGGAAGGGTGGCGCATGAGCGATTCAAAGCAGTTCCTCCTCTACACTGCGCCCGGCGGCGCGGTGAAAGTCGAAGTATTCTGCAAGGACGAGACGGTTTGGCTGACGCAGAAGGCGCTGGCCGATCTTTTCGCCGTCAAGGTTCCGGCGATCAACAAGCATCTGAAAAACATCTTTGAATCAGGGGAACTGAGTCGGGAGGCAACTGTTTCCAAAATGGAAATAGTTCGATCTGAAGGCGAGCGCGAGGTTGCTCGCGAGGTCGAGTTCTACAACCTCGACGCCATCATCGCCGTCGGTTACCGCGTGAACAGCTACCAGGCCACGCAGTTCCGCGTCTGGGCGACCAAGACGCTTCGGGAGTTCATCGTCAAAGGCTTCGTGCTGGATGATGAGAGGCTGAAGCAGGGCAAACGGGTTTTCGGCAAGGATTATTTCGACGAACTGCTGGAACGCATCCGGGAAATCCGGGCCAGCGAACGGCGTTTTTATCAGAAGATCACCGACATTTATGCGCTCTCGGTGGATTACAAGAAGGACGCGCCGATCACAACGACGTTCTTCGCCTCGGTGCAGAACAAGCTGCATTGGGCGATCACCGGTCAGACGGCGGCGGAGCTGATCTACTCATCCGCCGACGCGACGAAGATTTACATGGGGCTGACGACGTGGAAGCACGCCCCGGACGGCAAGATTTTGAAATCCGATGTTTCGGTCGCGAAGAATTATCTGAGCCAGGCGCATGTGCGGGAGTTGAACCGGATTGTGTCCGCGTACCTGGACTTGGCCGAGAACCGGGCCGAGCGGGGCACGCTGATGAAGATGGCCGATTGGGCGGGCTTCCTGAACAGCTTCCTGGAATTGTCGAACTACCCGATTCTTCAAGACAAGGGCAAAGTAAGCGCGCTGGAAGCGAGGCTGAAAGCCGAACAGGAATACGAAGTGTACCGCCAAAAGCAGGACACGGATTACAGCTCTGATTTCGACCGGGAGATTAAACGGATTGAGGGTAAGCAGCCATGAACCTCGCAGAATCCGACGTCGAATCCGCCGCGCTCGAATGGTTCAGCCAGCTTGGCTGGACCGTGTTGCCCGCCGCCCGAATCGCGCCGGGCGAGATCGACGCTGAGCGCGATAATTTTCACGAAGTCGTCTGCAAGCGGCGCCTGACAGACGCACTGGCGCGGCTCAATCCGCAGATTCCGGTCAATGCGCTCGACGAAGCGCGGCGGAAGGTTCTCACTCCAGATTCGCCGTCGCTGTTGGTCAACAACCGCGCGTTTCATCGGATGCTCGTGGATGGTGCGCCGGTCGAATATAATCGCAAGGATGGTTCGATTGCAGGCGATCACGCGGTGCTGTTTGATTTCGAGAATCCGGACAATAATGACTGGCTGGCCGTCAATCAGTACGTCGTGATCGAGGGCCAGCAGACGCGGCGCTTCGACATCGTGCTCTTCGTCAACGGGCTGCCGCTGGCCGCTTTTGAACTCAAAAATGCCGCCGCCGAGAACGCCACGATCTGGGAGGCGTTCAATCAATTTAAGACGTACAAAGCGCAGTTGCCGGCCTTCTTCATCTACAACGAATTGCTGGTGATATCCGACGGTTTGACCGCGCGCCTCGGCACATTGACCGCTGACAAAGAGCGCTTTATGCCTTGGCGCACGATTCAAGGTGAGTCAGTTGCTCCGAATTCAATGCTTGAACTGGAAGTGCTCATCGAAGGCGTGTTTGAAAAGCAGCGGCTGTTGGACCTGCTTCGCTGTTTCGTTGTGTATGAGGACGACGGCAGCGGCAACGTCGTCAAAAAGATAGCCGGTTACCACCAATTTCATGCTGTAAATATCGCCGTTGCAGAGACGCTGCGCGCGTGTGCTGCTATAGCGGAATCGGTGAGTGAAGAACAGGGTAATTATTACGCCAAAAAGCGGTCAGGCGGAGAGTCCGGCGATCAGCGCGTCGGCGTGATCTGGCACACACAAGGTTCGGGCAAGAGCTTGACGATGGCGTTTTTCACCGGACGGATCGTGTTGCACCCGGCGATGCAAAACCCGACCGTTGTCGTGTTGACCGACCGCAACGATCTCGACGATCAGCTCTTCGGAACATTCTCGCGCTGCCAGGATTTACTGCGCCAAACGCCGATGCAGGCGACGAGCCGCGAGCACATACGCGAACTGCTCAAAGTCGCCAGCGGCGGCATTGTCTTCACCACGATCCAGAAATTCATGCCCGAAGAAAAGGGCGACCGGTTCCCGATGCTCTCCGACCGCCGCAACATCGTCGTGATCGCCGACGAAGCGCACCGCAGTCAGTACGATTTCATCGATGGCTTTGCCAAAAACATGCGCGACGCGTTGCCGAACGCATCGTTCATCGGCTTCACCGGCACGCCCATCGAAGCGACGGATAAAAACACGCGTGCTGTGTTCGGCGATTACATCAGCATTTACGACATCGAACGCGCGGTAAAAGACGGCGCGACAGTCCCGATTTATTATGAAGGCCGATTGGCCAAGCTGCAGCTCGACGAGAAACTGAAGCCGAAGATCGATCCGGAATTCGATGACGCGACCGAGGATCAGGAAGACACGCTGAAGGAAAAGCTGAAGTCAAAGTGGGCGGCGCTGGAGGCCATCGTCGGCGCGGAGAAACGCGTTGAAGTGATCGCGAAGGATTTGGTCGATCACTTTGAAAAACGCCTGGAGGCGATGGACGGCAAGGCGATGGTCGTCTGCATGAGCCGCCGAATCTGCGTCGAATTGTATAACGCGCTCGTGAAGCTGCGGCCGCAATGGCACGATGATTCTGACGACGGCGGCGCGATCAAAATCGTGATGACCGGCAGCGCGACGGACAAGATTGAGATGCAGCCGCACATCCGAAACAAACCTCGGCGCGAGGCGCTAGCGAAACGGTTCAAAAATCCGAAGGACAGTTTCAAAATCGTGATCGTGCGCGACATGTGGCTGACGGGTTTCGACGCGCCGTGTTTGCACACGATGTACATCGATAAACCAATGCGCGGTCATGGTCTGATGCAAGCCATCGCGCGCGTAAACCGCGTCTTTAAGGATAAACCGGGCGGGCTGGTCGTCGATTACCTTGGACTCGCGGACCAATTGAAGCGCGCTTTGCAGGATTACACAGAGAGCGAAGGCAAGGGCCGACCAACCATCGACAAAGACGAAGCGGTTGTCGCATTGCTGAATAAATTCGGCGCGTGCGCGGACTTTTTCAGCGACTTCGATTACTCGAATTGGAAGACCGGCACGCCAGGCCAAAAACTGGGTCTGCTGCCCGGCGCGCAGGAACACATTCTCAAAAAGGACGACGGCAAAGCGAATTTCTTGCGGGCCGTCGCGGACTTAACGAAGGCATTCGCCCTCGCCACGCCACACGAGGAAGCAATCAAACGCCAAGAGGACGTGGGCTTCTTTCAGGCGGTGCGAACTGCACTCGCGAAAAGTGATTCGACACGCGAACATCAATCCCTTGACGAAGTGGATCACGCCGTTCGTCAGATTGTTTCGCGGGCTGTGTCCTCTGATGAAGTCATCGACATTTTTGCCGCCGCCGGCCTGAAGAAGCCGAACATCTCGATTCTCTCGGACGAATTTCTCGCAGACGTGCGCGGGATGCCGCAACGAAATCTTGCCGTCGAACTGCTGCGCAAACTGCTTCAAGGCGAAATCAAGACTCGCTCCAAACGCAATCTTGTTCAAGCACGTTCGTTCTCCGAAATGCTGGAGAACGCCGTGCGCGGCTACCACAACCGCGCCATCGAAACCGCGCAAATCATTGAAGAGCTTATCGCCTTGGCGAAGGACATGCGCGTTGCTGACAAGCGCGGCGAGAAATTGGGGCTGAGCCTGGATGAAGCTGCGTTCTACGACGCACTGGAAGTCAACGACAGCGCCGTCAAAGTGTTGGGCGACGACAATCTACGCATGATCGCCCGCGAATTGGTAGAGACTGTCCGCAAAAACACGAGCATCGACTGGACCGTCAAAGAATCCGTCCGCGCAAAGCTGCGTGTGCTCGTGAAGCGTATTCTGCGCAAGTACGGCTATCCGCCGGATAAGCAGGAGAAGGCGACGCAAACGGTGATGGATCAGGCGGAATTGTTGTGCGAGGGGTGGGTGGCGTGATTGTCGATTGAACAAGTACAGCGAGGACGAGGTGGCGAAGATTAGCTCAAGAGACTTGAAGCCAAGCGTACCCGTTGCGGCGAGCCCCTCGACGCCAGGGAACTGCGCGGCGAATGGCTCCAGGCCGCCGCCACCGCGCTCGAACCCAAGCCCGGGCACAGGCCGCATCGGCAATCGCCTTAACTTGAAAATTGTCAGTGGCGTACGGAATATGAAGGTTGTGCGGCTCCGTCGAGCCAAAGGTTATGACCGCAGTTTGGAACTGGATCACACGGACATTCTTCAACGTGATTTCGCCTAGGCGCCAAGGGGATTTTGAGGTCCTGGTTAAATCTACTCTTTCGGCGAAGGTTTATTGGAGCGATCTCGAACTGCACTTTTTTACGGTCGAATGCGAACGAACTGAAGGCGGCGGGTGTCGAGATTTTACAGGCGGCTTGTCCGCTGGGTTTTGTGGAGCAAGTGCTCGGCGGCTTGGAGCAGCGCCACCGTTTATACGATACGGCAAATACTTGGTTGATCTTTCTTGGACAGGTGCTTACTACCAGTGCGGATCGGAAGTGCGCGTTTGAATCAAATCCAACCTTTCATCGGTAACTTTGCGTCGTCATTTGAATGTCTGGTCCGAAAAATATATCTGGACGAAATTGGAGTACATACACAATAACCCGATGCAGCGCCGCCTGGTGATCTCGCCGGACCGCTGGAGGTGGCAAGTTGGAAGATTTGGCGACAACCGGATTTGCCGTGAAACCAAAAAGTCCCAGCACATTCCCGGTGCACATGACCGCGCGCAGGGAATGGAGATCGAAACAGAGGCTTAAAGAAGCAGCATTGGGCAACCCGGCTATTGTGGAAATTATTTTCCGACCGTTATTTCTTCGCCTTGCCGCTTTGCGGCACGCCTTTCTTGGCGTTCACGGAATAGCTGAGCGTGACATGCGTGACGTAGGCGGTCGTGTCGAGCACAATCGCGACAGGCAAATCCACGCTTGGATTGTTCGTCGTTTTGGTGAAGCCCAAGTCTTCCAGCGTCGCGAAGATATCCTGCTTTTTCAAGGCAAATGAGAAATCGACTCTGTTGCCTTTTGTTTTGCCTTTCAGGTGGAAGGCTTTTTTTTCCGAATCACCTCTTGAATTCAGCGCGTAAGTTTTATCTAGGGTGCCGATCAGAATCCTGACGCTCTTGGGGGAAGCGCTTGCGGGAAGTTGGCCGCTGAGCATCAGGCTGTCGTTGGCAGGTTTCGTAAAATTGAATGTGATGCTGGCTCTTTCGATCGTGAATATTCCGCCTGGCGGCTGATCGTTGACGACAAGATTAATGCTCTGTGCGTCGCTGGCCTGGCCATCCGAAACGGTGAATTTGACAGTGTACACGCCGGCCACGGCGAATGTATTTGAGACCGATGCGCCGAGCGCCGTCGTGCCGTCGCCGAAGTCCCAGTTGTAATCGAGATTGTCGCCGTCGGCGTCGCTCGCCTGGACGGTGAAGGCGACGGGCGTTCCTGTGGTGGCGGGATTGGCGGAGGCTGTGGGCGGTGAACTGATCACGGGCGCGTGATTGACGCCGGGTTGAATCACAGTGAGCTTGAGTAACTTCGAATCGGTGTTGGTGTAATTAGTGACGCTCAACGAAATATTGAACACACCCGTGACGGCGGGAATGCCGGAGATGGTGTTGCCATTGAACGTCAAGCCAGACGGAAGCTCCGCGGCTGCGAAAGTCATTGGCGCGCTGCCGACGGCGGTGATGACATAGGTGAACGGCACGCCTTTTTCGCCCGAGGCACTCAGCAGACTGGAGATGACGACGGGAGTCGCCGCTACCACAGTCAACGTGCCATTCATCGCTGTCACCACGTAGTCGGTCAATTTGGAATCCGGATCGCGGAGCGTGGTAATAATGGGGTATTGGCCAAGAGGACTGTCGATAGTTGCTGTCGTCGCATAGGTCGCGGTGAGATTGTCGTTGTTCTGAATTCCTGTGATGGTGCCGGTCAGAATCGGATTGGGCGCGCCAATTGGCCTTGTCACATTGTTCGCCGCGACGCTCAAAGCACCCTTAATCGTCAGCGTGCCGTTGGATGCCGTGAAGGTGTAGTTGGCGGCGGCGCCATCAGGGTCGATGAGGCTGGGTACGATGGCGTAATTGCCGAAGGGCGTGGCAGGCGTGGCAGCGGAGTTGTAAACGGCGAGGATGTTGTCGCCATTTACAACTCCGGTCAGAATGCCGCTGAAAACAGGATTTGGCTCGCCATAAATTCGAATGACGTTGAAGGCGGCGGCGGAGAGAGGGACTTTGTCGATGGTCAACGTTCCGTCAACGAAAGTGACAGCATAGTTGTCCTCCGTTGCGGCCGGCGTGGCGTTAAGCGACGCAGTCACCGTGTAGCTGCCGACGGGGCTTGATTGCGTGGCGCTGGTGGTGAAACGGGAGTCGAGCACATCGCCGTTTTTGAGAATCACATACGTGGCCGTGAACGTGGGATTGGCTGTGGCATACGGGCGGTGCACGCTGTTGACGGTGATCGTCAACGGGGCCTTGGTCACGGTTAATATGCCGTTGTTCACAGTCAAAGTATAGTTGACCAGCTTGCCACCGGGGTCAACGGGCGTGGGAACGATGTCATATGTGTTGGGCGGGCTGGTGACAGTAGCGTTTGTGGAGTACGTGGCGGTGATGTTGTCGCTGTATTGAATGCCGACGATGTTCCCGGTCAGTGTGGGATTGGCCGTGCCGTAGGCGATGCTGGAATCAGCGGGCGTGATGCTCAGTGGTGCCGTGTTGATGGTGAGCGTCTGCGAACTGTCCGAGCTTCCCGCAAATGAAGCGGCGTTGTTGTATTTGGCGGCGACGGTATAGTCTCCCGCCGCCGTGCCCGACGCGATTGCATAGTTGACGCTGGCGAATCCGTTCGAGACAGTCGCCGAGGGGATCGCCGGCCCGGCGGGCGAGCCACTTTTCATAAGCTGAAACGTGACGTTCCCGGCATTGACGGATTGGCTTGAGTTCACTGTGGCGCTCAGTGCAGTAGTTGTGGCGCCGTAACCAATTGCAGCGGGCGCATTCACGGCCACGGTGGTTGCCAGCAAATTGACCTGGAAGGTCGTTGTGAAGTCACCGCCGGCTGTTCCATTGCCGCTTGGCAACGTGCCCGAATACTCGCCGTCCAGGATTACGCCATTGGCAGCTTTGAGGACAGTCGACGTCGTGCCGTTGAGCGTGAGGCGATATTTTTCGGTTGTGTTGGTTTGCGACGGGAGGTTGATTTGCAACTGATTGCCGCCTACGACGGTGAGCAACGTGGGCGAGACAACGACATCATCGCCGTCGTCGAGGATGCCATTGGGGCCTGCGCTTTTAACGACGATTGAATTGTTGCTTACGGTCGTTGAATCCACAGCGGAATTGAAAGTCAGTTGAATGGAATTGACGGCTGAAGTTTGGAGCGAGCCGGGAGCGGGGGTCATGGCGGTCACAGTGAATGGTGGCACTGTCAATGCCAGTGTGAATTGGGCATTGAAGTCGCCACCGGCGATCCCATTGCCGGATGGGAAATTGCCCGAGAATTCACCATCGAGAACGTTGTTGAATTGATCGGTTACGGGCGGGATCAGCGGCATATCGGACGGGGTCCACGCTACCGGTGTGGCCATTGTACCGGTGTATCCGTGACCGGTCTTATCGTTGGCCACCGTACCGGATCCTTCATTGAAATCCCAGTATGCCATCAGGCCGGATTCGCTGCCGCTCATCGTACGGTTCATATATGTCTTGATCTGCGCCGCGGTCCTGACCACGTTCCAAATGCGAAATTCGTCGATGCGCCCGAGGAACGGTTGCGGATTGCTCGCGGGCAATTGTAAATCGGATTGGTAGTTCGTGAATTGCGTGGTCAGGGTGCTCGTCATGACCAGGTTCCCATTGTAGTACACCTTGATGGTGGTGCCGCTTTTGACGAGCGCGAAGTGCGCCCAGACGGATCGCGTGTTGATGTTCGTGACGCCGTTACGGTCGCCTCCCAAATCCCAGAAAATATAGTCAGGCCCGCTATTCCAGGGCGAATGGAACTGATACACATTCCCGGATACAATCGGATTTAATTGAAACGTGGTGGGTAAATGAAATTGACCACCCGTGAAATACTGCCAAAACTCAATGGTGTAATTGTCTGTCGGCGCGACAATGCCGAAATTCGGAACGGTAACAATAGCGTTCGAACTGCTCGTGGCTCCCTTGATGCCACCGATGATGCTGACGCGGTATTTGTCGGGGGGCAGCGAGTAGCTGCTGACGTCGATGGTCATCCTGCTCGGAGTTGTCATTTGGATTTGGAAGGCTTGCAGCGAAATCGCGACGTCGTCAGCGGTGTCGAAAATACCATCGGGACCGGCGCGAACCAAGAGTACGGAAGCGGGATTAATGCTGCTTGCCAAAACTGGCGCGCTGAAATCAACTGTAATACTGGTCAGGCTTGTAAGATTGATTGAATTCGGCGCTGGGGACATAGAGGTGATGTTCAATACGGGGGGAGGCACAAGTGCAAACTGCGCTATGAAATCACCCCCGGCATTGCCATCGCCTGATGGAAACGAGCCGGCAAACTCGCCATCCAACATTCTTCCGTTTATGTCGCTGATGCCGGCGATAATACCCGCGCCGGAAACGACCCAGTCGGGATTGGCATTTGTTGCAAAAGTTCCATTATAGCCGTTGGGACTGCGGTCGTTGGTGGCTTGCCCGGTGCCCTCGTCGAGATTGTAGTATGCCAGCAGGCCCGGTTCATTTCCATTTACCGATCCTTTCATACTCGCTTGAATTTGAGCTTGAGAGCGTGCAACATTCCAGATTCGGAATTCATCTAATACGCCAACAAAGTGATGCGGCACGCCGTTGTTTCCCAAGTATAAGTCATACGCGCCTCGCACAAATGTCCCTGGTGTTGTATTGGACGCATCGAGAACTCCATCGCGGTAAGCGCGCATATAGTTTCTGCTTTTGCTCGAAACCAATGCGAAATGATGCCATGTGTTGTAAATACTGCCGATTTGATCCGTCAACCTTTTAGAGCCGAAGTCCCAATAAAGATTGCCGTCTGGCCATGGTACTGCCGCATTTATGCGATTTGTCCCAACGTCGGGACCCATGCCAAACGTGGCAGGATTGGAAAACGATGTGTAGGCGTTTTGCCAGAATTCAACGGTAATTTCATCCGTGGGTGCTACCGTGCCGAAGTTGGGAACCAGCGCATAATTGCCAGTGTCGAAGTGCAGCGCATTACCCGCCCCGAGACTGCCTGAGACAACTATCCGATATTGCTGGGCTGGCAGGCTGACCCCCGTCAGATCGACTTTAATCTGATTACCGTTAATGACGGATAAAGAGGTCGGTACAACGAGCGCATCGTCATCTGTTCCGAAGATCCCATCCGGACCGCTCCGCAAAAGGTGAACAGTGTCTGAATTGACAGAAGCAGGGTTAATTGCGCTGCTCAAGGTTAAAACTATGCTTGCAGGACTCATATTTAATGTGGAACCCGGTTCGGGGGACATGGCGGTAACCTTTATGGCCTGATAATTAACACTACAACGCTAACTGAGCACCGAAACATTTGGTAAGCTGCCATAAGTATATGCCATTCGTATGTAACAGGCGAAGGGCTTTACGTCGATGCGAGACGGCTGCTTTTTTCCGCTGGCGCTGCCAATAATTGATTTTG
>JBBRQD010000125.1:0-15422 GCA_038227045.1 Planctomycetota bacterium | reverse complement strand
TCATTCTCGCTTGCGGCGGGCGGCGTTGAACTTCGTTGGTCTCGCACGGCGTATCTTCCCAATACGCCTTTGCTCGACCGCCTCGTTCAACTTGCCCGGCGCGGCGCGATAATGACGCTTTAGAAACGCGCGGGCCAATAAGTATGTATATTTTTGGGGGATGTCAATTGAAGTTTGGAGGTCAGAAGCGGGCTTGAAGCGTGGCCGCTATTTGCGTTTAGAGGTTGATGCGGCGATCGGCAGCCAATCGCGCCAACCCTGTATGTGCTGCTCGATCAGGCGTTCGCACGCGGCGGGAGAGCGGTGACGAAAACACTCGATAATCCTGCGGTGCTCCGCGACCGTCGTAGCGCGTGTGTTTCGTTTTTTTATCTGGTGCGAGCGATGCAGCCGCCCCAGCCACAGTTCCAATTCCGAGCGCGAAGAACGCCACAATTTCAACAGCCGCGAATTGCCCGCGCGTGCGAGAATAATCTGGTGAAAATCCAGGTCCAGCCGCGTCACGTCCGCAATCGACTTGGCACTCTCCGTAGCCGCGACGTTCGCTTCCAACCCCCACGGATCGGCGCGCAAATGGGACGCCGCCAACCGTGCGGACAAAGGTTCCAGCGCCAGCCGCAATACGAACAATTCTTCAAAGTCCTGTGGAGAGAGTTCCTTGACATAGGCCCTGCCCGTGGGGCTGAAGCCCACCAAGCCCTCGCGCTCCAGCGCAAACAGCGCCTCCCGCGCCGGCACGCGGCTGACCCCGAAGCGCCGCGCGACCGTGGCTTCCGCAAGCAAAGCACCTGGAGCCAGTGCTCCCCGCATTATGTCCGAACGCAACTGCACGACGGTGGCAGTCGCCCGGTTTTTGGATTCGATATCGGAGTACATGGGCTTCGCTTATGCTCCCTATTCCAGGACAAGCGGACAACGGATAAAAAGCGTTCAGTCGCGCTACCAGAGCCGCGCACGTAAGTAAGCGGCTTTAACTTGCTTGGCCGCTTACTTACGTGCGCGGCTCTTAAGCGCTCAAATTCGGCGTATTAATAAGTGGCTCTGCCCCCGGATAAATCAAACACGGCTGCGGTGGAAAACGAGCACTCTTCCGAACACAGCCAGGCCGCGAGCGCAGCCACTTCGTGAGACTTTCCAAAGCGGCCCATCGGTATTTTGGAAAGCATGTAATCGATGTGCTGCGCCCCGACTTGTTTCAAGATTTCGGTCTCAATCACGGCCGGTGTAATGCAGTTCACCAGAATGTTCGACGTGGCCAGTTCTTTGCCGAGCGACTTTGTCAGGGCCACCACACCGGCTTTTGCGGCGCTGTAATGCGAGGCATTAGGATTGCCTTCTTTGCCGGCGATGGACGCGATATTGACGATGCGGCCGTAACCGCTCGCCAGCATCCGCGGCACTATCGCACGGCAGCAGAGATACGGCCCGATCAGATCGATTTCCACAACCCGCCGCCATTCCGCCACGGGCAATTCCCATGTCTTGGCCGCGGATCCGGCAATCCCGGCGTTGTTGACGAGAATATCGATTCCACCCAGCGCGTCGGCCGTTTTCTGTGTCGCCGCGTTCACCGACGATTCGTCCGTCACATCCACGTGCGCCGCGTGAACCGATCCGAGCGTTGACAACTCCCGCGCGGCATGCTCCACGGCGGCAGCATCCACGTCCCAAAGACTCACGTAAGCTCCCGATTGCAGCAGCCGCGTGGCGATCGCATACCCGATGCCCCGCGCGCCGCCCGTCACGACCGCCTTTCGTTTCGCGAGATCAATCTGATTCATAGTGTTTAGGGGTTGAGATGCTTTCCAGGGTTTTCGATGTTTTCGATGAGATGCCGAAACGTCTCCAGGAACCGCGCGGCCGGCGCGCCGTCAATTGCGCGGTGATCGAACGTCAAACTGAGCGACACGATCTCGCGCAAAACGACCTGGTCTCCATCCGCGACAGGTTCGCGCGCGATACGGCCGATTCCCAGAATCGCACTTTGCGGCAGATTGATGATGGGCGAAAAATGGTCGATCCCGAAAGCACCCAGGTTGGAAATCGTGAACGTCCCGCCTTGCAAATCCTCAGCGGAAAGACGTCCCGCGCGAGCCGCGTCGGCCAGCGCGCGCGACGCGGCGCCAATTTGCAAAATCGTAAGCGCGGTCACATCGCGGATAACCGGGGCCGTCAGCCCCGAGTCCGAATCCATCGCGACGGCGATATTGATGGAATCGGGAACGAAAAGGGTATCGTTGCGCCACTGTGTTTGCAGCAACGGATGTTTCTCCAGCGCCACCGCGCAGAGCTTCACAAGAATGTCGTTGAAACTGGGCACCCGCTCCTCGTCGGCCACGGCGTCTTTCATCCGTCTGCGCGCAAGAACGAGGTGGGTCGCGTCGGCACGCGCATTTAACGTCACCGGCGCGGCGTCGTGTACTCCCGCGGACATGCGCCGGGCAATAGTGCGTCGCGTCTGGGAGATCGGCAGCGTGCGCCCCGGCAAATCGGACGGCGCGACTTCGCTCGACACCGGTGCGGGACGATCGGGCGAACGATTTTGAGCCGCCGCCGCAAGCACGTCGCGCTCGCGAATCCGTCCCGTGCTGCCTGTCCCGCGCACCTTGGTAATATCGACTCCGAGCGCCGACGCCGTGCGCGCGGCGCGCGGGCTGATTGCAGTTCCTCCCGCCTGTTCAAGACCGGACGCACCGGCCGGCGCAGATGACACGCCCGGCGATTCCTGCATTCTCCCTGTCGGCGCAACCGCCGATACCTCCGCTGGAACAGTTGCAGCTTTTCCGAAAGTCACACTTTCGCCTTCCGCGACCAGATAGCCCAGAAGCGCGCCCACGCGCACGGTGCATCCCGGCGCTAACGAGTCGGGCGCGATTTGCAGAACGCCGTGACCGGGCGAATCGATGTCCTGTGCGGACTTTTCGCCTTCGAGCGTAAAAAGCGCTTCACCCTCGCTCACGCGTTCGCCGTCTTTTTTGAGCCAGCCCTGGAAAATACCTTCTTCCATCGTCCAGCCCAGCCGCGGTACTGTAATTTCTATGGCCATGGGCCAGTCTCCGGGGGACAAATCGAAGGATGAATGAGGAAAGATGAAGGATGAATAACAACGAATTTCATCCATCATCGTTCGTCCTTCATCGTTCATATTACTTATTCATTCTGCAACTAAATCGCGTATTGCCTGTGCAATGGTGTCCGCATTGGGAACAACGGCTGCTTCGAGCGTCGGGCTGTAGGGCGTGGGCGTAAACGCCCCATTCAGGCGCTGGATCGGCGCATCGAGATCGTCGAACACGCGGCTGGCGAGTTGCGCGGCGATCTCGGCGCCAATGCCGCAGGGCGCAAACGTTTCATCCACGATCAGCAGCCGTCCCGTCTTGCGGACGGAGTGCGCGATCGTCTCCGTGTCGAGCGGCGAGACAGTACGCGGATCGATCAGTTCGACGGAAATGCCCTCTTTGGCCAGCACCTCGATTGCCGCGAGCGTTTTGTGAACCATGAGGGCGAGCGCGACGACGGTCACGTCTGTACCCTCGCGAACTACCGATGCGTTGCCAAACTCGATGAAATACTCGCCTTCCGGCACATTGCCTTTGACACCCAGCAGTTCCTTGTGCTCGAGGAAAAGCACGGGGTCGTCGCAATTGAGCGCGGTCTTGAGCAGCCCCTTCGCGTCATACGGCGAAGACGGAACCACGACGCGCAATCCGGGAAAGTGCGCGTACATCGCGTAATAATTTCCCGAATGATGCGTGGCCGCCGCATGGCCGATGCCGATGCAACCGCGCAGCAACAGCGGCATCTTGAGCCGTCCGCAACTCATGTATTGCATCTTCGCGATCTGATTGATAATCTCCCCTACCCCATCAAGGACGAAATCTGAGAACATGAAATCCACCACGGGCCGCGTGCCGGTCATCGCCGCGCCACCGGCCAGGCCGACAAATCCGCGCTCGCAAATCGGCGTGTCGCACAGCCGCTCCGGCCCGTATAGTTCGTACAGACCGGCGGTCGTGTTGAAATTTCCGCCGCGTTTTCCAATGCCTTCGCCGAGCACGAAGAGGCCGGGATTCCTGGCCATTTCCTCGGAAAGCCCTTCAAGCGTCGCCTTCATGTAGGACAATTCGCGCGGCTTTGCAGGCGCGGCACCGTTCCCGTTTTGGAGACCAGTCGTTTCGTTTCGCACGGCGCTGGAATAGACGTGTGCCGTGGCGGTCTTCGGATCGGGCCACGGGCTGCCGTTGGCAAATTCGTGTGCCGCTTCCGCCGCCGCCGCGACTTCGACGTCGATGGCGTCGAGTTCATTCGCGGTTGCGACTCGTTCCTCCAACAGCGAATGTTTAAGCCGCGCGATCGGGCAGCGCGTTTTCCATTCCGCGACTTCCTCGCGCGTGCGATACGTGAAATCGCCCATGCCTTCCGCGTGCGGACGCGTGCGGTACGTCCTGCATTCAAGCAGCGTCGCGCCGCCTCCATCGCGAGCCTGGCGGACCGCCTCCCCTGCCGCGCGATGAACCGCGAAGACATCGTTTCCGTCTACTTCCACGCCCGTCAGGCCATACGCGGCCGCGCGGCTGGCCACGCCGGGATTTCCGGCGGAATACGTAAATGGAACTTCGGTCGCATAGCCATTGTTTTCGCAGACAAAAAGCGCCGGAAGTTTCCAGATGCCCGCCATGTTCAAGCCTTCGTGGAATGCGCCATTATTCGATGCGCCATCTCCGAAAAACGCGACGCCGACATGCCCGTTCTTCAATAGCTTGAAGCTGTAAGCCGCCCCCGCCGCTTGAAGAATGCTTGGCCCGACTATACCGCTCGTCCCCATTAAGCCGATCTCGGGCGCGAACAAATGCATGCTGCCGCCGCGGCCATGGGAACAGCCCGTTTCGCGCCCATAAAGCTCCGCCATGAGCGCCCCGGGCTCCAAGCCCTTCGCCAGCGCGTGACCATGACCGCGATGCGTACTGAACACCGCGTCCTCGCGCTTCAAATGCGCACACACGCCCACGGCGACCGCTTCCTGGCCGACATAGGTGTGACACGCGCCGTGAATCAGTCCCCGTTGATGGGATTTCGCCAGGCGCTCCTCGCACAGGCGGATCGTCTGCATCGAGCGATAAAGAGAAAGAAGTTCGGTTGCGGAAAGATTCATCATCGGCCGACGGATCCTCCGGCATTGACCGCCAGATTCCCGCCATCCATCGGAATCAACGCGCCCGTAATCCAACTCGATGCATCCGACGCCAGAAACACCGCGAGCCCTTTGATGTCGTCGGGTTGGCCGAGCCGTCCAGCGGGAATGGCACTGAGATACTTTTCGCGGAGAGCCGGATCGGCCGCCATGCGCTGCTCCAGTCCGGGATTGACGACCTGCGCCGGCAGAATGGCGTTGACGCGCACGCCGCGGCCCGCCCATTCGGTGCTCAGTTCGCGGGTCATCTGCGCGACGGCACCCATGGCCATGCTATAGGCAATATGCCCGCGGCCGAGCGCCGTGATGCTGGCGAGCGAGCCGATGTTCACAATACTGCCGCGGCCTGCGGCGAGCATGCGGCGGCCGGCCTCCTGGCAGCAGCAAAAGCGGCCGTAAACGAGATTTCGCCACGTGCGTTCGACGGCATCCAGCGAAATATCTTCCGGGCGGCCAAGCGCCGCATCGCCGGCCACGTTGCCGAGAAAATCGATCCGGCCGAAGTCGCGGTCGAGTTGCGCGAACATCGCGCGGATACTCGCCGGGTCGGAGACATCGCACTTCGCGACGACGGCCCGCCGCCCGAGTTTCTGAATTTCGTTCGACGTGTTTTCCGCCCCGGCTGCGTTCACGTCGGCAAGCATCACGTCCGCGCCGGCCCCGGCCAGCGCGATCGCCATGGCGCGCCCCATTCCGCTTGCGGCTCCGGAAACGACGGCCACGCGGCCAGTCAGATCGAACAGTGAGGGTGAATTCATGGCGTTACCCAAGCGGGTGTATTCCCCATTCATTTAAGCAGGCGCAAAAACTGAATAGCCGTGATGCAATCCACGCCCGATACGGTGTTAATTTTTTGGTATACTATTCACTAAACGGTACACCGTAATGGTAAACATGACAATTGGAAATTAAATATTTTCCCTCTGCCGCGCTGTCCAATACGGTGTACCGATTACATTACGGTATACCGAAAAAATGAAAAACAGCCGATCGGGAAAACGTCGATACGCGGCGCGCGCAACCGGCACACGAAACGGTTTTCCGTCGAATCCAACATGAGTCTGACCATGCATCGAACGCTACTCATCGCCGCGTCATTCGCGGCACTCTTCTGCGTCGTGCCATCGCGCGCCGGTGAACCGGGCGCCGGACGCCGTCTGATTTTTTTTGAATACGGCAAAGGCCCGAATCGCATGCTCGAACTGGATGCGGACGGCAAGGTGGTTTGGGAGCACAAACCGCCGAGCATCGCCGTCATTTTCGAGGTGCTGCCCAACGGAAACGTGCTTTACGCATTCGGCGGCAAGCCCACCGGCGCGCGCGAAGTCACGCGCAAAGGCGAGGAAGTGTGGAGTTACACGAGCAAATCGCCGCAGGTGCTCGGCTGCACGCGCCTGCCCAACGGCAACACCGTGATCGGCGAACAAGGTCCGGCTCAGGCCGTCGAAGTCAACCCCAAAGGCGAAGTGGTGCATATCACGCCACTGAGCACGAACTATGCGCATTTCCATCAGCAGGTCCGCAACATCCATCAACTCCCGAACGGCAATATCCTCGCCGCGCACGAGGGTGAAGGTGCGGTGCGCGAAGTCGATCCGGCGGGCAAAGTGGTCTGGGAATACACGGGGGTCGCGAATGCCGGCGAAGCGCAACGCCTCTCCAACGGAAACACGCTCATCTCCTGCGGCACGCAGAAACGCGTCATCGAAGTGACGCCTGAAAAAAAGATCGTCTGGGAATTTGCCGCCGCCGATGCACCCGAGGTGAATCTGACGTGGGCGTCCAGCATCCAGCAGCTTAAAAACGGCAACCTGCTCATCGGCAATTTTCTGCGCGGCGAAGAAGGCAAAGGCGCTCACGTGTTCGAAGTGACCCGCGATAAAAAAGTGGTCTGGAAATACGACCAGCACAACCTGATCAAGTCGCTCACGACCGTGCGGGCGCTCGACGAATAGAACGCGTGTCACTACTCCACGATCGGTACACGATGAACGCTCCCGCGCACACTCTCATTCCGGCCGCCATCGACCCCGACGCCCTGCGCCGGAAAATTGCGTGGCGCGTGCTGCCATTCGTCTTCCTGATCTACATCGTTGCGTATCTCGACCGGGCGAACGTCGGATTTGCCAAGCTTAAAATGGCCGACGACCTGAAGTTTTCGGACGATGTGTTCGGCTTCGGCTTCGGCATCTTTTTCATCGGCTATCTCGTTCTCGAAATTCCCGGCGCGCTGCTCGTGGAACGCTGGAGCGCGCGCAAGTGGTTCGCGCGAATCCTGATCTCCTGGGGCTTCGTCTCCGCGCTCACGGCCTTCGTGCGGACTCCAACGGAGTTCTATCTCGCGCGCTTTTTTCTCGGTGTCGCGGAAGCCGGATTTTTCCCGGGCATCATCGTGTATTTCACGCACTGGTTCACCAGCCGGGATCGCGCGCGCGCGCTGTCGGGGCTTGTCATGGCGATTCCATTCAGCCTCGCGCTCGGCGCGCCCGTGTCGGGGCTTTTGCTGGACGTTCACTGGTTTGGTTTCGCCGGGTGGAAGTGGCTCTTTATTCTCGAAGGATTGCCAGCTCTATTCCTCGGCGTGGCGACGCTGTTCCTGCTCGACGATCGCCCGAGCGACGCGAAGTGGCTTCAGCCGCACGAACGCGACTGGCTCACCGCGCAACTCGACGCCGAGGCGCGGGCTAAACGCGATGCCGGCAACGCGTCCATCTGGCAGGCGTTGCGACAGCCCAACGTATGGCTGCTGGCCTTGGGCATTTTCGCCGCGAACACCGGCGGTTATGCGTTCGCTTTCTGGTTGCCGACGGCGGTGAAAGGCGTATCCGGAGGTTCCACACAGGACGTATTGTTGTGGAGCGGGTTGATCTACGCGTGCGGAATCGCGGGCGTTTTTCTCTCGGGACGTTCCTCCGACCGCACGGGTGACCGCAAGTGGCACTGTGTTGCCGGTCAAGTCGCGACGGCTTTGTTTCTCGCGGCGAGCACCCTTCCCGGCCAACCCGTATGGCTCGTGATGGCGTGGCTTCTTCTGACCGGTTTCGTATCATTTTTCTGGCCCCCGCCATTCTGGGCGCTGCCTACAGTGACGCTCACCGCTTCAGCCGCGGCCGTCTCCATCGGCTTTATCAATATGTTTGCCAACGTCGCGGGCTACCTCGGCAACCATAACTTCGGCTGGCTCAAGGCGCACGGGTTCAGCGATCAGGTGTGCCTGCAGTTTCTCGCCGGCTGTTACCTACTGGGAGCAATCTTCGTTTCGTTCGTTAGCGTTCAAAAAACTGATCTGACTTCTTCATCATCCTCAACATAAAGGAGCTTTGACTATGAATTCCAACTCATCCTCGACTCGCCGTTCGTTCCTCGGAGCGCTCGGTGCGTTCGCCGTTGCCACCCCGTTGTTCGGCCGCGACTACGGTCCGAACGCGCCGCCGGTGCGCTACCCGGAACCGGATGTCATCGCGCTCGATCCGCGGTTCAAGAAATACAAAATCGGCAGCGCGCCCATCCAGCGGCTGCACACGGGAATGCTGTGGGCGGAAGGACCGGCTTGGAGCAGCACGGGCGGATACCTCATTTGGAGCGACATTCCAAACAACGCTCAACACCGCTGGCTCAACGATGACGGCCACATCAGCACGCTGCGCAAGCCCTCCAATTACAGCAACGGGAACACATTCGACCGCGAAGGCCGGCAGCTTTCCTGTGAACACGGCACGCGGCGCGTCGTGCGGTACGAGCGCGACGGCACCGTCACAACGGTCGCGGAAAAATACAACGGCAAGCCTTTCAATGCGCCGAACGACATCGTGGTCCATCCCGACGGCGGCATCTGGTTCACCGATCCCGGCTACGGCAGCGTCGGAAACTACGAAGGATTCAAGGGCGACCTGCTGCTCAAGGAAGCCGTCTATCGGATCGATCCCGCCGACGGAAAAATCGCGCTCGTCACCGATGCGTTTTTCAAGCCCAACGGCCTGTGCTTCACGCCCGATTACAAAACGCTTTACATCGCCGACACCGGCGCCTCGCACTACAAGGACGCGCCGAAAAACATCCAGATCTGGGATGTCGTCGAGGGCAAGACCCTCGCGAATGGCCGCCAGTTCACTTCAATGGAAATGACGGTGAATAACGTGAAGGTGACTGGATTCGCCGACGGTCTGCGCTGCGATACGGACGGCAATGTGTGGGTCGGCGCGGGCTGGGCCGAGTCCGGAGAAGGCTACGACGGCGTCCACATCTTTGCGCCGGACGGCCAGCGCATCGGGCAGATCGTGCTTCCCGAAATTTGTAGCAACGTCTGCTTTGGGGGCCCAAAACGGAACCGTCTTTTCATGACCGCGAGCCAGTCGCTGTATTCCGTTTACGTCGAGGCGATCGGCGCCCATTTCTGCTGATCCGCGATTTAATATTTCCCGGGGCAGGCACAATCGCGTCCTGCCCCGAACGCCGAAGTTACAATCCCGTTACAGGGCAAACCCAAAAGTGAAGGTCTACTTATTATCGAAAAGGACACAATCCGATACCTCACTTGAAAGGACATCCCGTGCGTTATTTCTTCCCGACGCTCCTGATTGTATTTTTCTTCGCCGCTCGTTGCCCGGCCGGCGAGGAACAAATTCCCGCTATCGAATATGGGAAATCGCGTGAGAGCACCGGTTGGGTCGATACATCGGAAGGCAGAGTCGCAGTCGATAAAGGCATCGAATGGCAGGGCGTGAAGGCATATCTATCACTGACCTGCGATCTCGTCGTTGTCGAGGCCAAGAGCAATAAGACGCTCTGGTCGAAGTCCGTCGGCGCATTTTGGAATCGTATGAGTTTCGCCGAGATCGGCGCTAAAGCAGGCAAGAAAGTTTGGGCGGTTGAATTGAAACCGGCCTCCGAAGTGACCGACGGCAAAGACGCAAAGGCTTATTACGAAATCACGACCGGCAATGAGCTCAAACAGAAGAATGGTTCAGATGTTCCTTCAGGACAATCCTTCCGCCCGCGCAAAATCGAAATGGGCTCGGCATCGTGCCTGTCCAAACCGTTCACCGTTATTGTGAGCACTCTGGAGAATTGGAAACTGCTGCAAAAGAAAATGTTTGACGACAAGGAGAAGCTTTCTGGAGCCGTCTCGAAACAGCAGTGGGCTCCGCAATCGTTTGACAGCGTCGATTTCAGCAAAGAGGTCATTCTGGTCACGTCCGCCGGAAGCAGTTGGAACTGTTGGGGCCTGGGCGTGCAGGAAGCATTTGAAGACGAGCACCGAATTATGGTGCGGCTGGCCCGTGCTACATTTCAAACTCTCGGACCAGACGGCGGCGCTATTGCAGTGCGCCCCTTTGGTATTTTCGTGCTGCCCAAATCGGAATCCAAAGCGTACGTGCTCGAACAGAACACACAGGGATACATCGGCGGTCCTGCGCTCTGGAAGGAAGTCGTCACGCTGCCGAAGCTGCCAGAGGCGAAGGCCGAACTTGATAAAGTGCCGGCCGAATAGCCTTTCGCGACAAACTCAGTCGCACTGTGGGTATGTTTCCTGCGCTCATCTCAAATTAGGGTTCAACCACAATTCTAAAATAATGGACAGACCTTGGCACTATTTTGCTGTGGTCTGTCCACGGTTTTCATGTCCAATCCCATTTAGAGAGTGTTTCAAAACAGAACGGGAATAATTACTTTCCGGTCACGGTGGAATTTTTCGTCGTGATAGTCGTTCCGCGTATCATGTCGCGCGCGCAATCGCCGTTAACCTATTTTAATGGACAAAGTAGCGGCGAACCCGTGCAACGCATCGAGCACCGCCTCTGGACGGTCACGGTGAAGTTGATGGCCCGCGCCGGGGAAATTGACGCTCTGGCATGACGACAGCGCCGCTTTCGCAGCCTCAGCCTCCGCTCTGGTCAGCGCGCTGCCGGCCATCGGGTCTCCCGCGAGCAAGAGCACCGGACAATGAATGCGGGATAGAACATTAGCGGTATCGTAGCCATCGAGCCAGCGGCCTTCGATGACCGGCGTGAGCACTTCGGGGTCGAGGTGGGTGAGGCATTCGGCACTCCAGCGGAGCGATGCGCGGTCGCGCAATTCACCGAGACGTTTGAACGTGCCGGCGGACGCGGGCAGGCGAATATCGGCGAGCGCATCGGTCAATTCCTCGATGCTGCCGCCACGCCTCGCGGTCTCACGCATGCCGATGAACTGCGCGTGCCAACCGGTGCCGCGGATGCGCTCGCCCATCGTATGAAAGGGCGGGTCTTCGAGCACGACGCCGGACACAAACTGCGGCACTTCGGCTGCGACCGCCGCCGCCACCAACGCGCCCAGCGAATGGCCGAAGACGACGAGCGGAGCGGCTATTTCGTCGCGCACGATACGCACCGCATCCGCGACGTAATCAGTCACGCGGTAACTCGCCGCGCGCTCGGAGCCGCCGTGGCCTCGGTGGTCGAGCGCGATGACGCGCCGCGAAGAGTTGAGCACCGGCAAGAGTGGTTCCCAATCGCGCCAGCAGCGCGTGACTCCGTGGAGCAGCAAGAGCGGCGGCTTATCTGCGGCGTCGCCTTCCGCATAGCGCAGCGCCGGTTGACCACGAAAATCTTTCGTCTTAAAAAGATTCATTTCTCGTTCTTCACAAGAGTGGGAAAGGGCTTTGCCAGCGGCCCGGATTTTATGATGCCTCCCTGCATTACGGCGATGAATTTCTTTCGATCTTCGAGCAGCGTGATGTCCGCCAGCACGTCACCGTCCACGATCAGCACGTCGGCGAGTTTGCCTTTCTCCAGCGTGCCGAACTCGTCGCCACGGCCCATGATTTCCGCACCGGTCTTTGTGGCGCACGTGATGACTTCCAGCGGCGTGAGGCCCACGTCCTTCACGAAAAAAGTCAGTTCGCGTGCGTAGTCGCCGTGGGGGTTCCAGCCGAAACCGTAGTCGCCGCCCATGCCGAGCCGGCCACCCGCGCGCAGAATGCGCCGCGCGCTTTCGCAGCCGCCGTCGAGTGTTTCCTGGTGGCCGTCGATGACCACTTGCGGCAAGCCAAACTCCGGCCCGCGCTCGATGCTGGCCTTTTCAAAATAGAGCGCGGGAATACATGGCACGTCGCGTTGGAGAAGAAGATCCAGCGCCTCATTGTCCATGAACGTGCCGTGTTCGATGGTGTCGTAACCGGCGCGCAGCGCATTCTTGATGCCTTCCGTCGCTCGGCAATGGCCGGTGACCTTGAGCTTGTGATTGTGCGCGGTGGCCACGACCGTGTGCATTTCGTCGAAGGTCATGCAAAGCGTATGATGATCGTTGATGTCGGGTGATGCAGCATCGCCCGTGGGATAGGTCTTTACCCACTCAATGCCGTCCTTCACCAGCGCGCGCACGGCTTTGCGCGCGTCATCCGGGCCATTGATGATGAAGACGAGCCCTTCCATGCCAATTTTGCGGAACTCCGGGTTCCAATCCATCAGCCCGCCAGCGGAGCAGATCTCGCGACCGCTCGACGCGAGGCGCGGCCCGGCGATGAGGTCTTCCTCGATGGCTTTCTTGAGCCACACATCCACATTGAACAGACAGCCACCGGAACGCGCCGCGGTGTAGTCGCATTCGAGCGCGAGCCGCGTGTTCACCGACGCCAGGAGCGAAACGTATTCGACGGGATATTTGATATCGAGGTCTTCGAGCGCGGCGATGTTGAAGTAGGTGGCGTGAAAGTGCGCCTCGACGAGACCCGGCATGATGGTGCCGCCGCGCGCGTCGATGCGCTGCATGTCCGGCGGCAATGCGGGCGCTCTCCCCGCCGGACCGGCGAACGCAATCCGCCCATTATCGATGTGCAGTACGGCGTCCAGCACGGCGGGCGCTCCGGTGCCGGGAATAAGCTGGCCGTTGAAAATGAGCGTGGAACCGGTGGCGTTTTTCATGGTGTGCGTAACCTAAAGTTGAGCCAAAATGAGCGAAAATTACTGCGCTTTTGGCGTGCTCGGTACGGTCGGGGCTTTCCAACTGCGCGGCTGCGGTTTGGGTCGGGAGGGTTTTCCGTCCAACTGAGAAACCAACCAATCCAAACCATCCAGATTATCTTGAAGCCGCGCCTCGGCATCTGCATCCGTATGGTTGAGAATGCCGATCCGCCCATTATAGCCGCTGTCGCGGATCGTCTTCAGCAACTCCAAATCCAGATCCCCCTGCCCCAGCGGCATGATTTTGTTTCCAGTCTTGTCACCATTCTTGTTCATTCCGTTGATATTCAGGCAAAGCAGGTATGGTTTCATCGCCGCCAGTGCGGCCGGGAAGCGATCCAGATGTTCGTGACCGTGGTGGAGATTGTAGACAATGCCGACGTGCGCCGCCCCATGCTCCTCACGCAACCGTTTCGCCACCGCAATCATGTTCTCCGGCTCACCGCCCCAGCCACCGTGGTTGTAAAAGGCCAGCGGGCAGCCGAGCTTGCGGGTCCGTTCCACCAGCGGCAGGATGTGTTCGACGGAGAACTTCACCCGTTCCCCGGGGTCAGTAACAGTGGCCGGCGCGACTGGTAGCATCGTCCAAATCTGCGGTTTCAGGTTGTACTTCTCGAACAGCTTAAAGGCTTCTTCGTGCGAACCCCAAAAGGCGAAATACTCCACGCCATGCTTCTGCAACGCCTGTATCTCGGCCTCGAAGGTTGGCACATGTTCCGCGCGCCAGTCGTAGGCGAAATGTTTGAACCCGAGTTTCTCGAGCATCGCGGCCCGCTCTTCGGGACCACGCTTTTTAAGATCGAACGGAACGATGCACCAGGCGGTGAGGTTCTCATGCGCGAAAATTGAAGGAGCCGCGCTTTTTGCCGCCGCAGCCTCCTCCGCGTGAGAAACCAATACCATCAAGGCAGCCAGTGGTAATATACATAAAACACGTTTCGAATAACTCATGGAGCCTCCAACCAATCGTGAATGATACCTTATTTACGTTACATACAATACTCCAACGACAAGTGATGTTAATAGATTAGCAACGTCAAGATTTTGAACGGGAACGGCGTCCCATTGCGTTAACCGCTTGTACGTGCGCTCCCGGAACGCCAAAGCGCCTGCGATAATCGGCAGGGGTCATCGCGATTTCATGCCGAAACTCGCGGTTAAAATGGCTTTGATCCGAGAAGCCGTATTCCTGAGCGATTCGGGCGATGGGAGCCGCTGTGTAAACCAGCGCGTGACTGGCCAGGCGCACACGCATGCGGCGGATGTAGTTATGGGGTGTCATCTGAAAAACGGTGTGAAAACGCCGTTCAAATGCGCGCAGCGAAAGATTACACTGTTTCGCCAATTCGCGATTGGTCCAGCTTCGCGCGCAATTCTTGCGGACCAGGGCAATCACGCGTCCAAGAGCGGAATCATGAAAGTCAACCTGAGGCGAAGCGCCGCCCATTTTCCGGCTCATTCCAGTCGTGCCGCAGATATGTCCGCGGCTGTCGCGAAGGGGAAGTTTATGGGTAATGGACCAGTCGGCGCTGTGATCGAAACGCCCCACGAGTTCGACGCGGCCCGAGATGATTTCTCCCGCCAATACACGCTGGTCATCAAGGCGATACTGGTCCGCCAAGTGTGGAAGCGAAAGATCGAAATCGGTCTTGCCCAGAACCTGTTCGCGGCGTTCCAAGGCATAGTTGAGCAGGAAACAGCGGTTGACCCATAAATACCGTCCATGGAGATCTTTGATCCAAAACTGGAGGTCATCCAGATACTCAAAGAGTTCGCAGATTGTTTCCGCTATGGGAGGAATGTCCCATGTATTCGATTTGTGCTGATTGAGAATTTTCGACATGCGACCGCTGTTTCCATTCCGGGGCCGTATAGCTCATCGTCTGCATTTTGATAGTGCCACGCTATTGAAAACGAACGTGTGGGGCCGCTGAAGCTGATTTGAAATAACCGAAATTCACTATCATAGACCGGAGCAAATCAGGCTACTGTCAAGCCCCGGCATTTCCATCATTTTCTCGCCGAATTGTTTGGCCAACGCGAGCGTCGAGGCAGGCACGGGATCGCGATCAACGTGCTCATTTGCTAACGTCACAGACCGTGAAGTAAAATAATGGCAGTCATTTTCAAGGTCGCGCATATTTTCTGATTTTATTGGCCCGCGCGTTTCTAAAGCGTCATTATCGCGCCGCGCCGGGCAAGTTGAACGAGGCGGTCGAGCAAAGGCGTATTGGGAAGATACGCCGTGCGAGACCAACGAAGTTCAACGCCGCCCGCCGCAAGCGAGAATG
>JBBRQD010000124.1:0-15517 GCA_038227045.1 Planctomycetota bacterium | reverse complement strand
TCTCGTCGGGCAAACTGGAAGGCTTCAACAATAAAATCAAGACGATGCAGCGTCAAGCCTACGGCTACCGGGACCAGGAGTTTTTCCGATTGAAGATCTTCGCATTGCACACCGTGAAGTACGCGTTAGTCGGATGAACCACAAAATGGTCGCCCTGCAAATCGGCCAGTGCTCTGAGTTGTTCCAGCACATTTTTCGCCCATGTCATTACTTCGGCAGACGACAGGTCATTAAGCGTGACGTTATACGGTTCGATTTCTCTATCTAATTCAAGTAATCCATACTTGGCCGAAAGAATGAAAATGGAATCTGGATTTTGTCTCTTCGCGTACTGCAAATTGCCAATGAATAAAGGGCTAATGTAAAGCTCCTCGGCCTTTACTTTGTGCGGCCTTTTCTTGCTGGCGCACGAAATCAAGACAATCTTTTTCAAATTGAAGGCTCCGTCATCCAATTAGTTTCTTTTACAATATGCGTTGCGGCCAAGGTATGGTTCATCTGGTAAACGCGCCAAGGATTGCCATGCTTATCTTGACGCCTGCCTTTATTTTCAAGGCTTTGCAAGATTCTTTCAACGTGGCCATCCGGTCTCCCAAGGGCTTCTAGCTCTTTCCGTACTACTGCGGAAAAGAAAACTACGTCATCGGTCGTCTTTTCAATGGCGGATAATACGCGCTCTCCACCGTTGATACCTTTGCCTATATAATTGAAGCCCTTCCTTCCCCTATCATACTGATAATCAGTGACAGACCACAGTAAATTATTCCCCTCGTCGCTCGACTCGGCAGTCGGGCAAACCCCGCAGGAGCCAACGAACATCTTTCGTATCTGTCGCTCCTCCACCAACCAGACCGCCCTCATCGTTTCCGTTCGTCAGGAGAACGGTCAGTTCGTCGCCTGCTGTCGGGGCTGGCGTGGGCGAAGCTGGCGGTCGGCGGGTTGGCGGTCGGCGATTTGGCGAGTCAGCGGTTTGACGGGGATGTAAACACGTTTACAGCAGGAGCCTCAAGGGGGACTCCTTTTTCGGCGGCGTCGTTCAGGTTGTCAGAACCAGAGAGTATCATTGCAATTCGCCTTTATCAGACAACAGCGTGTCAGGCGTCCAGATTTTGGACACCCCGGAATCGAAAGAAAATGGCACGGGCGAAACCCCGGCAAAATCTCCGAACCCACTCGCGCGCCGTTTTCACGAACTCCTCAACTCGCTCAATGACCTCGTGAGTTACGGGCGCGCACACGAATCTATTTCTTAATACTCGGCCGCACTTTGGCATAACACTCCGCACAAATACCATGAGAAAACTTAACCCCGCTTTTGGATAGAAACGCCTCCAGTGTTTGCCAATATTGTTCGTCACTCCGAATCTTGCGGCACCAGGCGCACATCGGCAACAATTCCTGGAGATGGATTTCGCGCTTGGTCGCTTCCTCCAATTCGCGGATTTTATCGGTGAGCGCCTGCTGCAGTTCCACGGTGCGCACCCCCACCGATATCCGCGCCTGCAGTTCTTCGCTATGATACGGCTTGGTGATGTAATCGTTTGCGCCCGCCGCAAGCGCCTCAACGACATACCCCCGTTCTTTGTGCGACGTGAGCATGATCGCATACACGGGCAGAGCGGCTTTTTGGGCGCGAAGCGCCTTGCACACCTGAATGCCGGTCATTCCCGGCATGTTCCAATCCAGCAACGCGATGCACGGCGCATCGGGCCTCTGCAACGCGTCCCAAGCTTCTGTTCCATCGTGTGCGACGATGGCGTCGAAATGAAAAGTCTTGAGTTGCCTTTCCAGCAGACTGCACGAGGGCAAATCGTCGTCGGCGATTAGTATCTTCATATGGTTTTGACTTCTGTAGACGATGAATTCCTACGCTCGGCAATCCAAATGACAGTGAACTCAACTATTAATCGAGTTCACTGTCACCTGAAATCAATTGGCTGCCTACTGATGCGTGTTATTTCGTCTTACCGCTCTTCCCCAACGTGCCGGTATAAGTCAGCGTCACCATCGTCTGGTAAACAGTGCCGTCAATCGTGACCGTCAGCGGCACGGTGACCGGCTTGACAACCGTCATGTTCACAAGCCCCGCGGAAACAAGCGACGCCGCGAATGTTTTCTTGCTCAGCGACAGCTTGAATTTCGCCGCCCTCGCGGCAATCCCCTTGCTGCTCAGGGTAAACGAACCGTCGGCGTTCTTGGCCGTTTTGGCAATGGTGAACGTCTCGATCAAGTCTGCTACCTGCACGGTCGCCACCTTGCCGATAAGATTGCCGGCCACGAGTTCCACGGTGCCGCTGGCGGAGATGGAGTCGGACTTGGCCTTGGCGAAGTTCAACTTCACGCCCAGTTTGACATCGCCCAGCGGGTTGGGTGCTTTTACCGTAACCATGAGAGTGCTGGTTGTAGTTCCGCCGACGCCATCGTCGATGGTGACTGTTACATTAATAATCCCGGCGACCGTATAGATGTGGCTGATCGCGGCACCCGTTCCGGTGGTGCCGTCGCCGAAATTCCAGGTATAGGTCAACGCATCATTGTCCGGGTCGGTGCCGCCCGCGGTGAAATTCACGGTCTGGCCAATCAACACGGTCGAGGGAGTCGCTTGCGCGGCGGACGACACCACGGGAGGATTTTCAAGCGGATGATCGTAACTCAGGACGCGATTGTTGTTCACGTCGCAGACATACAAGTTGCGTTTCGCATCAAATGCCAGGCCCACGGGTCCGGACAAGCTGGCCGCGCTGCGCCCGCCGTTGTTGCCGTTGTTGCTGGTGAAAATTCCGCCCTGTCCAAAGACGCGATTCGCCATGCCGTTCGACGTCAACGGCGAGTTGAACGCCAAAATCCGGCTGTTGCTAGAGTCGGTAACATACAGATTGTCGGCGGAATCAATTGCCAAGCCGTCGGGACTAGCCATGCTTTGCGCGCTGATGCCACCGGTGTTGATCGATACGGTCGTGAAATTGGGCTGCCCGAACACACGATCTGCGACAGTATCCGTCGTCGTCGGGGTGTTGTACTCCAGCACGCGGTTATTGCCATAATCGGAGACGTACAGATTACCCGCCGAATCGACTGTGGCGTACCCCGGACCATTGAGCGACGACGCGCTCGCTCCGCCATTGTTGGGAGTGTTGCTGACAAAATCCGGCTGTCCGAAAACCTGGGTCGCATTCATGTTCGTGACGAAAGGCGGAGCATAGCGCAACACGCGGCTGTCGTTGTAATCCACCACGTACAAATTCCCGCCGGCATCCATGGCCATGCCGTAAGGCGCGAATAAGCCCGATGCCGACACCGCACCGCCCTTATGCGCCATGCCGCTGACAAAATCCGCCTGACCCAAAACCACGTCAGCGACGCCATCGGTGTGCAGCGGGTCGTTGAAAATCAGAACGCGGGCGTTGCCCGTATCGGCCACATACACGTTCCCCGCCGGATCCACCAGGACTCCCCCGGGGCTTTTGACCGTCGCGGCGCTGGTGCCACCAAATCTGCTGACAAAATCCGTCTGACCCAAAACGAAATCAGCATCCTGGCCATCGGTCAGGGCATCGGCGCTGGCCCAACTCAGAACGCGGCTGTTGTTAATATCAACCACCCACAACCGGCCAGTCTTATCGATGGTTAAGTCGTAAGGAGTGAACATCGAATGTGCAGAAATTCCGCCCGTGTTTGAGGTGCCCGTGGTGAAATCGGGCTGGCCGAAGACCCGGTCGGCAATGGTGTCATTGGGGTTCCGAGCGTAAATCGAAAGTGGCGAGATCGATGAGGTGCCACCGCCCGGAGCCGGGGTCATGACGGTAATCGAAGCCAATCCCACGACCGCCACATCGGCTGCCGGAATGGCTGCCGTCAGAGTCGAGAACCCCGTGAAGGTCGTTGGACGCGCCACGCCATTGACCTGGACAACCGACGTGTTGAGAAAACGGCTGCCGGTGACATACAGCACAAAAGCGCCGCTGCCCTCCGCCATGACTGCTGGAAATGTCGACGAGATCGTGGGAACGCTGGCCGTAATCGGCAAGTCGTATTCCAGGATTCGATTGTTGCTGAAATCGGCAACGAGCAGATTTCCAGCATTGTCATTAACGCAGGCGAAGGGACTATTCAAACTGGAAGCACTTACCCCACCCGTGTTCATCGTCACCGTGGCGAAGTCGGGCTGGCCAAAAACACGGCTCGCGGCTGCAGTCGACCCCGAATTGTATTGAACCACGCGATTGTTGCTCGTGTCCGCGATGTACAAGTTGTTGAAAGGATCAATCGACAGGCCATGCGGTGCGTTCAGCCCCGACGCGCCCGCGGCGGATGTCATTGTCGTAAATAAACCGCCCTGCCCATACACATTGTTTGCAGCGGCATGACCCCCGAAACCGGCATTGTATTTCAGCACGCGATTGTTCGCATTATCGGCCACGTAAAGGTTGTTGCTGGCATCGACAGCCAGGAACTCGGGATTGAACAGGGAAGTAGCCGAAATTCCGCCGTTGTTCGCGGTGTTCGAGATAAAATCGGGTTGCCCTAATTCCAGAGTTGCGCTCATGCCGTTAATAAACGGCGGCGAGTATTCAAGCACGCGGTTGTTAAAAAAATCGGCCACAAATAGGTTGCCGTTTTGGTCCAGCACCATGTGTGTCGGCGTATTCAATGTCGATGCGGTTATGCCTGAAGCGCCGGACGTAAAATTGGCCTGCCCGATGACCACATCGGCGATCGCGTCCGTGGTCAGCGGCTGCTTGTAAATCAATACTCGATGGTTGGATTGGTCGGCGACAATGACGTTGCCCGTGGAATCCACGGCAACACCAATAGGTTGATTGAGCGTCGAGGCCGAAATGCCGCCGTTATTGGCAGTCGCTGAAGTAAAGTTCGGCTGCCCCAGCACGAAATCGGCTGCTTGCCCATTGACCATGGAAGCAGCGCTCGGATAACTCAGCACACGATTGTTAACAGCGTCGACAACCCAAATGCGTCCGGTTCGCCGGTCAATGGCAATGTCGGTGGGGAGATTTAGCCCAGTCGCGGAAACTGCCGCACCTTGGTTGGCGGTAGCGCCAGCAAAATTGCTTTGCCCTATAACATGATCCGCGACCGTGTCCAGGTTCGCGGCATGCGCACGCTGCGGCAAGGTGCAAAGAGCGACAGAGGCCAGAAACAGCACGGCAACTTGAATGGTGAAGCGTGTGGCACGCATGGTCGAACCCTCCTTCGGATGTGTTGGATTGTCTTAATGCAAATGCTTCATGATGCTCAGTACGTTACGTGACAGTGCACTGAACTATTCGACGTAAATAAGCAAGTGCACTGGTTTTATTACCAAAATATCACTTATTTCGTCACGGCAACTCGAAGAGTGAAGCGTGTGGCATGCATGGTCGAACCCTCCTGCAAATGAGATGAATTGTCGGATTTACGAATATTACATGGCGCGCAGAAATCGCGCAACATGTATTGCGACATGCGAAATTGAGTGACTCTGAGTTAGAAACGGTTTACCGCTCACTTGTCGCCCGTGGCATTTTTCTTCTTCGGGACGATGGGAAAAAGTTCGGAATCCACCCGCGCTGTTTTCACGAACTCCTCGATTCGCGCAACGACTTCCTTATTGTCCCCGGAAACGTCATGCTCTTCGCCAATGTCTTTCGACAGGTCATACAACTCCCAAGGCTTCAGCAAACCCGGCTTCACCGCTTTCCAATCGCCCATGCGCACGGCCTGGGAGAAACCGCGCTCGTGAAATTCCCAATATAATGGGGCGTGCCCAAGCGCCTTTGTTCCCAGAAGTGCCGGCAGCACGGAAACGCCGTCGATGCCTTCGGGTATCTTCTGCCCGGTCAATTCGGCGGCGGTCGGCAGAAAATCCCAGAACGCCCACACCTGATCGCTGGTCTTTCCAGCGGGAACTTTTCCGGGCCAGCACGCTATGGCCGGCACGCGAATGCCGCCTTCATACAAGTCGCGTTTGATGCCCCGCAACGCGCCTCGGCTTTGAAAAAATTCCGAATCGTGGCCGCCTTCCTTGTGCGGTCCATTGTCGCTCGTGAAAATCACCAGCGTGCGCTCGTCGATGTTCAATTCCTTTAGAAGCGCCATGAGCTTTCCAATGTCCGTATCCATGCGCGTAATCATCGCCGCAAAATTCTTCTCCGCCTGAGGCCATGTTTCGGCCGAATACGGCGCGTCGCTCGGTACCTGCATGCCATTGGGTTTCGCTTCGTTGTTGGTATGAGGTATCGTCAAGGGTAGGTATAGAAAAAACGGCTCGTCGCGATGTTCACGTACATACTTCAGCGCCTCTTGAACGAAAAGATCGTGCGTATAAACGCCCTGTTTTCCGTCCACATTTCCATCGAGTGGATACTTCTCCGTATTCTTCCAAAGGAACGCGGGATAGTAATTGTGAGCGGCAACCTGCGTCAGATAACCAAAGAATTGATCGAAGCCTTTTTTATTGGGCGCGCCCGTGGAGTCGTTCATACCCACGCCCCACTTGCCAAATAAAGCCGTGTGATAGCCCGCCGCTTTGAATACCTCCGCTACACATACTTCGTCCGCGCGGAGCGGTGGTTCGGGAGCACTGTTGCCTCGGATCGTCCCGTGGCCGGTATGCTTGCCGGTCATCAGCGAACAGCGCGACGGCGCGCAGACCGTGCAGCCGGCATAGAGCTGCGTAAAACGCGTACCCTCCGCCGCGAGCTTGTCGATTGACGGCGTCTTGATGCGCTGTTGTCCGAAGCAGCCCACGTCGCCATAACCGAGATCGTCAGAAAGAATGAAAATGACGTTGGGCTTTGTCGTCTCGGCAGCACGCCCCACGCCGCTACACCCGGCCATCAGAACACACACAGCCAGAATGAATTTAATGTAGGTCATGGTCAGTTCGCCCTCCCTTTTATAACAATCTTTCTCCGTCACGGTGTGTAGGGCGCCGTGCCGTTTGCATCCACTTTGTAGCCCCACTTCGCGATGTAGTTGGCGCCCGGCATGAATTCGTCTTTTTGTGAAGCGAGCTTGTTTTTAAGCAGCACATCGAGTTCCGCCTGTAGGTTGGCATGTTCAGGTTTCCCAACCAGATTCTCCAATTGGTAAGGATCCTTCGAGTTGTCAAAGAGCAGCCACGGCCCTTCCAGGTCGCGCACAAAGGTATATTGCCGTGTCCGAATCCCGCGGTATTCTCTGCCGCCATTTCCCCGAATAAACTCGCCAAATGGCGAGACGCATTGAATGAGTGCAGCGCCGCCCGAAGGATCCGCGCCACCTCGCAAATACGCACTGAAGTCATAGCCTTCGACTGTCTTCGGAATTGGAAGCCCGCATAGACTCAACAGTGTGGGCATGACGTCTTCGGTGTTGATCGTCCCGTCCACTCGGCCAGGCTTGATGCCGAGTGCCGGCGGTAGGCGCAGGAGCATCGGCACGCGCGCCGATTCTTCGTATGGCCGCTGCTTGCGCTGCTGATCGTGCGAACCGAGCATGTCGCCGTGATCGGACGTAAAGACGACAAGGGTGTTGTCGAGTCCGGCCTCTTTCAATACTTGCAGCAGTTCGCCAAAGCAGTCGTCCAGCGCAGTGCAATGCGCGTAGTATCCGGCCAAAAATGCACGCGCGGCGGTTTTTGCCGAAGCGGGAACATTGGGATGGAGTTCAATTTTATCTACAGAGTACATCTCACGATACTTCGCCGGTGCTGTCTCATAAGGATTGTGCGGCGGCCCCCACGCCAGCCACAACAAAAAGGGCTTGCCGGATTTGGGTCGGCTGCGCAGGTACGTCGCTGCATCGCGAGTTTGCGCAAGCGCATCGTAGCCATCCCAGAAGAGCTTCTCCGGGCCGTCGGCATAGTAAGGCGATTTGTTGTAGTTATGAGTACATTCCAGCACTTTCCAATAATCGAAACCCTGGCGTCGATCGCCAGGAATGTAGGTCGATCGGCCATGTCCATCAATATGCCATTTACCGATACACGCAGTGTCATACCCGGCAGCCTTGAGTTCCTTGGCGAGTGTGACCGCATTCGGATTCAAAGGCACATCATTGATAAAAGCGCCATGCGTCAGCGGACGCTGGCCTGTGAGAAGAGACGCACGCGTTGGCGAACACACCGGCATTCCCGAGACGGCCTGCGTGAAGTTGACGCATTCGCGCTCAAAGCGGTCGAGGTTCGGCGTCTTCACATTCGGATCGCCCGCGAAGCCGAACGCCTGAGCGCGCCATTGATCGGCAATCACGAAAACAATATTGGGTCTGGCCGGCTCCGCCGCTGCCGCCAAAGATAATTCGGCACACACAAACCAAACCCCAATCAATCCAATTGCTCTCATAATGCGCGCCCTAATCGCGGTTCAGCGTGACGGCTCAATATTTTTCAAGGAGTTGAAGCCGTCTTTAACTACACCCGCACGGAGTCGCACTCAGTCCCTTTTCGATTCTCAGTCACAAATCCGAGGAATCGGAATTCAACCCATGGACTCGCAGCCTAAAGCGCATATCATACAGGGTGCGAGAATCGTTTCGGGACATTACGCGCCGCAGTGCTAACGTTACGAGAGACTTCGAATGGACCAGCAACCTAAAGCCGCACCCAGGAAGACGATCGTCATTTGCGACGACAACGACGATATCCTGGAAGTTTTTGCGCTGTGCCTGCGATCCGAGAACTACACTGTTCGCGTCGCTCACAATTACCAGGAGTTGCTGCCGCTTTTGCGGCACCCCAAACCGGACTTGCTGATCCTGGATATCCGCATGCCGGATATGGACGGATTCGACATCCTGGAGGCCATTGCGGCCGAGGGTCTGCATCCGCCTGTGTTTATGATGACCGCGCACGACCATTTCATGTACCGCAACTACGCGCCGGTCGTCGGAGTGCGGGAGTACCTGACTAAACCCGTCGACGCCGACGTGCTATTGCAAAAAATAAAATCGACAATCGGCTAACCAATCGGTTGGCCTTTTCCATTTAATTTCCTCTCCGTGTTCTCTGTGGCTCTGTGGTGAATCTACCTAAACGAGCTTCACCGGAACCGTCTCCTGAAGCAGCCCGGGCCGGACCTTGCGCGTTAATTCCAACAGCATATTCCCGATTTTCTCGCCCCACATTTCCGAACTCAACGTCGATTGAATATGCGGATAATGCAGTTCTTCAAGATCGCGACGCCAGTAGTCGGCTACCACAATGGACGGCTTTCGAGATCGTGAAATGTTCAGCCTCTGGCAGGCCGCGCCTGTGCTGTGGGCAAGCGGCTTGGAGCGGCACAAAAATCCGACTCGGGATTTGTCCTCATTCAGAATGGCGGAGACTTCCGCTTGGATCGCGTCCGCATCGTGCGTCAGGCAACGCAAACGAATGTGTCCGGCGGGCATGCCCAACCGTGAAAGCTCGGCAAAGACACCGTCCAGCATGGCGTGATCGCCCGCGGAGAGCAGTTCGCGCATGAAAATCGCGATGCGCGCGCATTTGTCGGCGGCCAGACGTTCGGCCAGCAGCGTGCCGATCTGGCGCTGGTCTCGATCGATGCTCGCCAGCCCGCGGATCGACGGCCACAACGTGCCACTGACCACCGTGGGAATTCCACAGCTTTCGAAAATCCGTTGCACGGGCGCGGAGGAACGAATCAACACAAATCCGGTGGTGCCGGTGCCAGAGGCGGTGCCTTTTCCAGAGCCAGAAGCAGTCCCGCGGCTGCGCAGCACTTCGGAAATAATCTTTTCGACGTAGGGAACTTCTTCGAGCGGGGGAGGGTAGTTGAACGCCAGTTCAGCGTCCGGCAAGGCGCGCTGCAAGCCAACGAGCATCCCGTCGCCCAACAATCCTTCGCTCTTCAAATATTGTTGATGCACGAACACATGCACGCGGCGTATCGACCCTGAATCGCCGCGCGATTGTGAATCGG
The DNA here is from genome assembly GCA_038227045.1 of Planctomycetota bacterium. Taxonomy (GTDB): domain Bacteria; phylum Planctomycetota; class SZUA-567; order H5-PLA8; family H5-PLA8; genus JANXLS01. The sequence continues at coordinate 5,618 of JBBRQD010000124.1, read as the reverse complement.
CAATGAAGGTTCCGACGCGCTGTCTGCGCAGCAACAGGCCGCGCTGGGTCAACACCTGCAAAGCCCGGTTCGCGGTCGTGCCGTTCACGCGAAAGCGACGCGCCACCTGTTGCGTGTTAAGATAGGCGTCCCCCGGCGACAACTTCCGGTGAGAAATATCGAGCTTTATTTTCTCGGCAAGTTCCAACACAGGGGGCAGGCCGTTGCTTTGCATTGTCATCTACTGCGCTCCGATGTCCACTTTTGCAATTGCCGCCGTCCGGAGCTTCAAAGCAAAGAGCATGATCCCTGCGACGAGCAGCCCGGCGGCGGAGAGTTGAAACGTAAGGCTCAAATCCATTGCTGCATCCTTCATCTTGCCGCCCGCATAAATCATGATGCCCCCTGCGGCGCAACTCACGACATTCAAAAAACCGTACCCAGTGGCGCTGTAACGTTCGTCCACCAACTGACGCAAAATGGGCATGTGATTGGCATCGAAAAATCCGCGCCCGAGACCAAAGACAATCAAGCCTGCAATAGCCAGCGGCAACGTGCCGGTCGCGGCACTCAAAAACAGACACGGACCTGCGACACAGTAGCCGATGGCCGGTACGAAAACGCGTCCACGCGGATTGCTGCGGCTCCAGCGGTCCGCCCAAACACCGCCGATCAGCACGCCCGCGAACGAAGCCATTTGAATGTAGCCCGTGGCGGACAATCCCGCCTCGCCAAGGCCCAGATTGAAATGCTCCTTCAAGTACGTTGGCAGCCAGCCATTGATGCCCCAGTTCGCCGCGCCGACCAGCGCATTCAACGCAAGCAGCACATAAAAGCCCGGCGCACTAAACAACGCATTGAGAGCGTCGCCAACATCGGCCGAAATTGTGGTGCAGGCTTCCAGCCTGCATTCTGTCTGTGGAGTGCGCGAGTCCATTGGCGCGTCGCGCAAACCCAACATCAAGACGAGCGCGTAGCCCACGCCAAAGGCGCCGAACATCGAAAATCCGACGCGCCAGCCGTATTGCTCCGCCACATAACCGCCGATGCCGCCAAGCGCCGCTCCGGCATACACGCCGCTCATGTGCAACCCAGTAGCCAGCGAGCGCGTCGGGCCGCGGTGGTAATCGGCAATCAGCGCCAGCGCCGCCGGAATGTAACACGCTTCGCTGATGCCCATCACGGCACGCGCCCAGAGCAATTGTTCAAACGTGCGCGCGTGCGCCGTCAGCCACGTCACCAGCGACCACACGAGCAAACTGCCGAGAATCACACGCGTGCGTCCGAAGCGATCGGCCAAAAATCCGCCGAAAGGACTCAGCGCGCCGTAGACCCACAGAAACACGGACGTCAGCAGCCCGAATTGCGCGTCGCTCATCGGAATCGAATCTTTGATCGGATCGCGCATCGTTGTAATCATCAGCCGGTCGAGGTAATTCAACAGCGCGACCAGCCACAACAAAGCAACGATAACCCACGCACGCGTTGGAAGTGCCAGAGGGGCAATCATTTTAATTTGCCTCTTGCGGCCGATTCCGCCGACCACACCTCCGGCGTGCGTTCGCGCGGACGCGCCTCGCCATTCGGCACCACAATGCAACCGCCCCACTCAACCACGGGAACAGTCGCGCGGGAGAACGGCGTCGTCCCGGCAATCGTCCATTCGTTCTTCGCTGAATCGAAGGCCAGCACGTCCCGTGGAAAGCCGGGATGCTGTGTAAGCGGCCTAAAATCCACTTTCGTCCCATCATCGCCGCTGAAGATCAGCACCTTGTCACCGATCACCGGTGCGGGCGACGGAGCGGCCACTGCCGCGCGCGGCATATCGGCCAAACGCTCCCAGCCTTTGCCCGTGGGCGAATAGATATAGGCGTCGCGAAGGTACTCGCGCACCGGCTTCCCATCTGGCCCGGCTTTCAAAGCCGCTCCGCTGAACAGATAAAATGATCCGCCGTGAACACTCGCAACCGCGAGCATCCTGCCCGGTCCGGGCCACGGTTCCAACTCAATCCAGCGAGGATTTTTTTCAGCAAGATCAAGTTTCCAGAATGTCTTGAGCGCGGCGGTCGCTGCCGGTGATTCGATGCCGCCCGCAATATAAATTGTATCGCCGATAAGTGCGCCGCAGGCATTGGCGCAGGGTTTGGGCAAATTCGGCAGCGTTGAAATCTCAATAGCTTCATTCTTCCAAACCAGCCGAAACACCTCGGCGTAGTGCCGATTCGCATCGCTACCGCCGATACAAATGACACTGTCGTTCGCTGTAATCGATACGCCGTATCCAAGAGCGCGTGGCAGTTTGAAACCGGTTCGCCACAATCCGTCCGGCTTCTCGAGTACAAACACCGAGTCGTACCAGACCTTTTGAAAACTCTCGGCCCACTTGTCGCCCGCAATATTTGCACCCCCGGCGACGATGAGCGCGCCGCCGCTTACACCTCCGGCCCCGGCACAGCCGGAAAACGGCCCCGCGAAGCCTTCGCGGTCGGGAATCGGCGACAACTGCGTCCAACGCAACGGAGACGGTGTCGCTTCCGCACTGACGGAAATCGTAGCCAGAGCCACCAACGCAACTGTCGCGGCAAGTGTGAGGCTCGTGATTGCCATACCAAATTACCATTCGCCTTTCCGGCCGAATTTTTCGCGCGCCTGTTCCCTGAAATGTTGCGCGGCGACATTGATTGCGGCCAGAATCTCAGCGGCCGATTTGCCAGCCGTGTCGCGCGCGGCCGGGATGAGCGTCAGGCATTCGTTGGCGTCCATGAACCGCGCGGCCTCCAGCAAACGCGGTTCGTCTTCCGGCGGAATCGCTAGAAATCCGTGTTTATCCGCGTGAATGAGCTGCCCCGGCTGTACAAGCCGGCCGAACACTTCCACCTCGCAATTCCAGCGCACGGGGCAACTGAACGCGTGGCAGACACACAACCGGCGCGCGAGCGCTTTGAAGCCTGCGTTTGTCATTTCGTCGAGATCGCGGATTCCACCATCGCAAATCGTGCCGATACACCCCAGCGCGCGATGAATATTGCTGTTCACCTCGCCCCAAAACGCGCCAACGGTGCGCGGCTTGTCGAGGTCCTGAACAACCACGATCTTCGGTCCCGGCATGCTGGCCACAAACTCGCGGTAGTCGCTCCACGCCCGCGGGTTGGCCCGTGGATGCGCCGCATTGCTCGGTTCGACGACGACCGTCACCGCGCGGCCAACCATCGGTCCCATCTGTGGCATGAAGTCGCGAGTCTCTTCAATGTTGAAGCCGTTACGGCTGGCATCGCGCGTCGTGAACTGTTCCCAACCATTGTAAATCGTCGGCGTATTCCAGCGCTTGAGTTGCAGCAGATCGCCGTGAGACAAACCCGGCGAGATCAAATGCGATTCGGTCCGATTCATTTCGAAGCCTCCGCATCTTTGCCGTCGGTAAGCCATTCGAGATTGAAACGCGCAACGGTCAGCCGATCGCCCGCAAAGCCGCCCTTTTCTCCTCGGCCATAGAAACACAGAATCGTTCCGCTTTTCGTCACCGCGAGATCGCTATAGGCGCTCCAGCCGGTTTCCACCGGTTTCGTCACGCTCCACGTCTGCCCCTCATCGTAGCTGAGTTTCACGGAGACGTTCTTGCGGTCGCGATTTTTGCCCGGCTCTTCTTTGCCGTCGGCGCGCGTAAGATTGTCGGGATTTGAAAAGAGTATGCGATTCTTGCCACCATCCTTGGCCAATGAGTAGCGCACTATACTCCCCATGCAGATCGGTTCGGACAGCGCATCGTCGAATTTCGGCGTGCTCCAGCCCGTCGCGCCGTCCTTGCTGATCGTCACCAGACGGCGATTCGCCTTGGACTCACTGCGCACATTCAGCATCACGCCGCCGTCAGCGAGCTCGATCGCTACCGTTTCGTTTGGGTTGATCCACTCTTTTGTGCAAGGCACCGCGACCTCGCCCGCATGCCACGTCTTGCCCTGGTCATCGCTGAAAACCGTCGCAGTCACGGAGGGCCGGTGCGCATTGCCGCCGGTGCCGGTGGAAAGCCACACGGGCACGACAAGACGGCCGTTTTTGAGCTGGATACCGTGATCCGGCCCGGTCGCGAGCACCTTCCAGTCGTAGGCGGCTCGAAATCCTTCGAACGCGCTCGTGATCTCCACCGGCACGCTCCAACTCACCCCGTCGTCATCGCTGCGCTGATAGTAGCAGCGCATGTATTCGAGGCAAAAGAGCATGTGTACTGCGCCGTTTGGGTCAGTGATGAGCACGGGGTTATTGTAAGTCACATCCTTCGGATCCACGTTGCCCACGCGCAGCGAGAACGGATTCTTCGTCTTCGGCCCCGGCACGTCGGCGATGCTCTTCGGCTCGCTCCACGTATTGCCGTCGTCGGTTGAGCGGCGCAGCAGGACGTGGATGTCATCCCAATCACCGCCCTTCTTTCGCGCCTCACACCACGCGAGCACCGTGCCTTTTGCCGTGACCACGATGCCGGGAATATGATAGAGTTTATAGCCTTCGCCGGCCTTGAAGAGGTCGGCCTTGTCGATGAACGGCTCAGCCGCTTGTGAACTCAAAGCCAGAGAAATAAGGAACGAGAGAACGACACGCACCGCATTTGACATTCGCATGGAAACTCCTCCAGTGTTGATGTCGACTACACCTGAATATTATTTTTAGTAAAAATAATATTTAAAATAATCTTGAATAATTGGTGCGACACAGGGCGTTTTCATTATATAAATAATGCTCTCTTAATTATTATCAAAATAAATAATAATATATTGGTGTATGCGTTGAAACACAATGGAGGACGCAAACATGGCGTATTCAAGGCTCGAAGGTCTCATCGCGGCGCCGTTCACGACTTTTCACGCCGACGGCAGCGTCAATTTGGAACCGATAGAACGCTACGCGGCGATGCTTTGCGCCAATGGTGTTTCCGGCGTATTCGTCTGTGGCACAACCGGCGAAGGTGCCTCCCTGACGACCGCGGAACGCATGTGCGTCGCGGAACGCTGGATGGCCGTGGCCAATTCCAAATTGCGGGTCATCGTTCACGTCGGACACGCAAGCCTCCTTGAATGCCAGACGTTGGCGGCGCATGCGCAGTCCATCAAAGCGGATGGATTTGCGTGCCTCGCGCCATACTTTTTCAAACCGCTCGTCGAGGAACTCGTGCAATTCTGCGCGGAAGTCGCTGGCGCCGCACCGGCGCTGCCATTTTACTACTATCACATCCCGTCGATGACCGGCGTGAACATGGCCATGCTTGATTTTCTAAAATTATCCTCCCCGCGTATTCCCAATTTGCAGGGCGTGAAATTCACCTATGAAAATCTGATGGACTTTGGACAGTGCTTGCGCCTGCAGGATGGACGCTTCGACATCGTTTTTGGCCGCGACGAAATACTGCTGGCCGGACTGGCGACGGGCGCGAGCGCGGCGATAGGCAGCACGTACAATTTCGCCGCTCCCCTATACCGGCGTCTCATCGCCGACTTCGCGGCAGTGAATCTTAGAGAGTGTTTCAAAACCGGGCGCGAGCGGAAAACGAGCGATTTTTGTTCGGATCGAGGCGCGAACTTCATGCGCTATCCAGAGGAGATAACGCTTGAAGTTCGCAACGAAGAGCCGGACAAAAAGCGCCGTTTTAC
>JBBRQD010000123.1:0-15697 GCA_038227045.1 Planctomycetota bacterium | reverse complement strand
GCTCCTACTCCACGCCGCCAAATGCCCCCGCCACCGACGCTCCCGCCCGGTCTTCGCATCGCCATCCATGCCGCTTCCCTCCTCGGCACAGCTTCAGCGATTCTTCAGGGAATTGGAAGATGGGGTTGATCGAACGCTTACTAATAAAGCCATGGATTGGGATCGGTGCTCATGGGCCGCCTTTTGGCGCGTTGTGATACAAAATCGCGCCTTACTTGGCTTGAAGCGAATCGGCGGCCAGATTCATGATTTCAATGTGGCTGAAATTAATTCGTGTGTCGTGTCCGCCAATTCCGACCTTTGAAACATCGAGCGGCTGCGCGTCAGTGTACGTGAGCACTTCTTTTCCATTGACAATCCCGCGCAGCAATCCGCCGCGTTTGATCAAGCAGATGCGGTTGACGCGCGGCAGAAATGGCATGTGCGACCCGATATAACGCAGTGGAAATTTACGGTCCTGTCTGACGCGCGCGACTTCTATGCCGTTGCGAAATAGCAGCGTCGCCGAATGCTGCTCGGCGTTTACCGTGAGCGTGTAGCAGACCGCCGGATTTTTTTCGTTCGCGAGCGTCGTTTCGATATTTTCGAATGGAAAGTGAATGTGGCTGGGGTGCTTGTCCCAGCCGTGCCAGTCGGTGTTTTCTTCGACGTTGAACGCCACGAGCGCATTGGGCGAGAACACGCGCTTGTTCCACATCGTCGCGCGCGAATCGGGCGCGACGAGCGAAATCCAGCTCGACGCCAGCACGCACGCGATGCCGCCGTGGTCGATCCATTTCTCCGCGGGCTCGCGCCACCAGTCCGGCTCGGGCTGATTGAACGCGTAGAGCACGCTCTTGTCGGTCGCGCGCTGCACGACGAACTCCACGTCGTCGAAATCGGCCGCGCCTTTCATGATTTTTAGATAGATGCGGTCGCCGTCGCCGCGCGCGAACGCGGTTTCCCGAAGCGCTGCGCGATCCAGTTTCGCGGAGAGTTTCGAACCCTCGACGCGCAGAGTGACTTCATGCCACTGTTCGTCGGCCTTGACATCGAGACACATCGCAACGCCCGTCGGAAGCAGCGCGGGCTTCTCCGTCTGGGGTGCCAATTGAACGCGCAAGGCCGCGTCGGTTCCCGCGTACAGTTCGATCTCGGCGATCGACGCCGCATCGGCGAGGCGCACTTTGAAACGCATTTCCATGTCGCTGGAAATTTCCTGCGCGTGACGCAACCGCGCGCCCGGGCCGCGCCCTTTAAGGCAGCCTTCGCGCGTATCGATATTCCAGTAGCCGCCCATGTATCCCCAAGGGCCTTCGTCGTCTTCGCCGCCGTGCCCGATGATCGGCTTGATCTTGGCTTGCCGCGCGAGCTTCATCGCGTCCGGGGCCGCGGCCATTTTCTTGTATTCTTCCTCGGTGAAGTCGAGGTAATCCGAAGGGTCTTCCATTTCGTGCGATGAAAAAGTGTACGGGCCGACGTTGTAGGTTCGCGGAATGCGGCGGCCGAAACGGAGGGCGACACTGCTTAAAGCTGTTTCAGGATTCGCCACTGAAAAGGTGGCGTGGGTACAGGATCCATCGGCATTCGGCGCGAGGCAATATGTCTTCGCCATTTGATCGCTCTTCAATTCAATTAAACCGGGCGCGTCAATTTTCGGACATTGACCTCCTACAGTGGAATACGGCGGCATCATCACGATTTCATGCAACGGAATGCCGCCCAATCCTGCTTTGATAGTGCCCGATTTCCCAACGAGCATTTCCATCGATTCAATGTGGGTCCGGTACCAATTGGCTCCATCGCTTTGCGTCCAATCAATCTTGAGATTCTTTCCATCGTCTGCCATCCACGGAATTTCCTCGATTTCAAAATCGTCGAAGACAGCGGTGCCCGATGCCACAAACAGGCCTGTCTTACCGGCCTTTGGGTAGATATCGGTGTTGAGAGCCACTTCATTTCCGTCAAGCCAAACGCGCGTCACCCAGGCCCAGCGTTCGACCACTACGCGATGCCACTGATTCAGCCGCAGCCGATCTTTCAAATCTGCACCGGATGATTGCGGATCGTGACTACCGAAAAAAAGTTGAGCATTCTTGTCTTTGACGACAAATGCCATCGGAAGTCCAGCGTCGCTGTCGTTCTTTTCCATCATGCAGCCATATTCGCCATCGCTTGTCGGCATGAAACTGAAACTGACTTTGCACCCGTACCAAGGCGCGCCTTTTACAAACGCTTCGCAGCGCCCCGCCGCTGCATCGCCCGCCAACGCATACTGATTCGGAATACGATTGGGATCGAAGCTGAACGCGACCTCGAATTTGCCTTTGCCCTCAAATTCCCAACCCTCGTTTCCGTGCCCGGGCGAACGCGAGAACGTGTCGGCGAAGCGGCGAATATCGCGCAGGACTCCCGCCGTCGTGATCGCACCGGTTGGGACATACGCGGCGTCTTTGGTAAACAAAATCTGATCGAAGAAAATGCCGTCTTCGCGTTCTGAAATCGTGACGGGATTGTCGCCTTTTGAGAATGTGTGTTTGAACGCGGGTACCCAGTGCCAGACGTTGAACACGTCGTCGTTGCCGACGGTGAAATCCGTTCCGTCAGCCACTTTTAGACTGCACGAATTGCTGCATGTGTCGCGCCACTTCGCGTGAACCCAGGCGATGTAAGTTCCGGCGTCTTCAGTCTTGGCGGTGAATTTGACTTTGCCTGTGTGCTCGTCGGTGTGCGAGCCTTTGGGCTGAAACGCGGCGATACCGCCGACCGCGCCGGATTCGTCGTGGATCAAAAAAGGCGCCACCACTTCCGCGCCGTCGGCCACGGTCAGAACAATGGCGTCTTTTGGAAGCGGCATCGCCGGCCGGCCAGCCGATACGCTCTCAAGAGGATTACGGATTCCGCTCCTCACGAAATAGAAGATCGCGCCGCCGGCGAGCAGCAGCATGACCGCCAGCGCGGCTCCTAAGAGAATCAAAAACGTTTTCATGCGAGATTTTCCGGGCAATTCGGGTGCGACTCTTGTATTAAGATTAAACCGTCAACGATGAAGTGGTAACGCAAAAGAAAAAAGGTGGACGGACTGCCGTTGCTCTCTCCCGCGGGGAGAGGGTGCGACCGGCACCCTATATTCAAAGTCCCATTGGAGCGACCATGACTCACAATTCGAATTCAAGACGCTCGTTTTTGCAGACATCCGTCGTCGGCGCCGCCGCCGCCGGCATGGCGATGCTCCGCGACATCCAAGCCGATGAGCCGAAAGTCGAAGACCGCGGCTCGGCGATCCGCATCACTAAATTGAAAGCGTTCGTCGTCGGCCCGAAAGCGTTTTTCAAAATCGAGACTAACATGAACGTCTTCGGATGGGGCGAGGTGACGGGACTGGAGCCGAAAGTATCCTGCGCGCTCGCCGAGTCGCTTTTCGAGCTGCTCGACAACGAGAACCCCACGCGCGTCGAATATCTCTGGCAGAAGATTTTTCGCTCGCACCGCGACATGCGCGGCGGTCCGTTCATGTGCGACACGCTCGCCGCCATCGACATGGCGCTGTGGGACATCACCGGAAAATTGTACGGCGTGCCCGTCTACCGCCTGCTGGGCGGGCCCGTGCGCGACAAGATCCGAGTCTATCCGACGCCCAAGGCGCAAAAAGTCGGGACGGGCGGGCCGCATCCGTTTTCGGGCGATCCGCCGGACATCGCCAATCTGGTGAAATCGGTGGAAGACGCGCGCAGGCGCGTCGGGCCGACCGGCAGCGTGATGTTCGACTGCCACTGCGCGATTCCGCCTCCGATGATGATTCAATTCGCCGACGCGATCAAAGCCTACGACGTGATGTGGCTCGAAGAACCCGCCGTGCCGGGAAACATCGAAGTCTTCAAGCGACTCAAGCAGGCGATCAAGATCCCCATCGCGACGGGCGAGCGCGATCGCACGATCTGGGGCGTGATTCCGTATTTGCAGGAGCGCTGCATCGACATCTTCCAGCCGGATTGCGGGCAGACGGGCGGCATAAGCCAGATGAACAAAATCTCGACGCTGTGCGAAGTCTATGCGGTGCCGATCGCGCCGCATTGCACATGCTCCGAACTGGGCGTGACGGCGAGCCTGCACGCGTCGGCGGTGGCGGCGCATTTCCTGATACACGAAATGTATCTCGACGGCCATATCATGCCGCCGGGGGTGGTGAAGAAGAGTTGGGAAGTGGACAAAGACGGCTACGCGTCGCTGCCGCAAGGCCCAGGATTGGGGGTTGAAGTTGACGAGTCGATGTTCGAAAAAGTGAACGCGGATCCGAAACGAAAATACAAATGGCCATTGCCGAAAGCGCCGGACGGAAGCGTGCGCGATTATTGATGAGCGCTGATCGTTGCGGAATCTGGCCACGTGTTATTGAGGTGCATACAACACGTGGCCTAGCCCAACGGCAAAGTCAGGGAATTTGTAATGCAGGCACGCTGGAATTCTTGTCCAATTCTTCCCGGACCTTCTTAACCAAATCAAACGGGGCGAACGGCTTTTGCAGGAACGCGACTTGTTCATGATTTACGCCATGCCGCACCACGGAATCGTCCGTGTAGCCACTCATGAATACTACTTTCAGTTCGGGCAACTTCTGTTTGAGCGTGTCCGCCAATTCCCGTCCGCTCATGCCGGGCATGACTACGTCGGTGAGCATTAAATCAATGGTTCCTTCGTTGGCGCACACGAGTTTCAGCGCGTCCGGTCCGGAACTCGCCGTCAACACGGTGTAGCCAAACGACTCAAGGCTCTCCTTGACAATTTCGAGGAGACTTGATTCGTCCTCTACCACGAGGATGGTTTCGATTCCGGCGTGTACTTCGATTTCTCCCGATTTGCTTGCCGAATTAACGTTCTCCAGCGTGACTGGAAAATAAAGCTTGAACGTAGTCCCGGTGCCCAAATTGCTTTCGACATCGATGCTTCCGCCACTTTGCGAGATGACGCCATAAACCACGGCCAAGCCCAATCCCGTTCCTTTGCCGACTCCCTTGGTGGTAAAAAATGGCTCGAAGATGCGAGCGACAATTTCCGGGGGCATTCCGCTGCCGGTATCGCTGACGGAAAGCATGACGTGGGAGCCTGGCTTCGTACCCAGATGCGCTTGCACATACGCATCGTCGAAGTTTACTGTCCGGGTTTCGATCGTCAGATTTCCGCCGTGCGGCATCGCGTCGCGCGCGTTGATGGCGAGGTTCATCAGCACCTGTCCGATCTGCCCCGGATCGACCTTTATGCGAGGGATTGCCGGATTCAGGATGGACGATAATACGATGTCGTCTCCGATCAGCCGCCCCAGCATTTTTTCCGTTTCTCGAACCACCGTGTTGAGATCCAGAACTTTGGACTCCAGGACAGTCTGCCGGCTGAAGGCCAGCAATTGTTTTGTCAAGCTGGACGCCCGTTCGCCGGCGTTCTTGATCGCTTTTAAGGGGATTCGGACTGGGGAGTCGAGTGGCAATTTCAAAAGCCAGATGTCGGAATAACCCATCACGACGCTCATGAGGTTGTTGAAATCGTGCGCAACGCCGCCCGCCAGAAGGCCGAACGCCTCCATTTTTTGTGATTGCAGAAATTGAGACTCGAGGTTTCGGTTTTCTGTTACGTCCGAAGCAGTGCCTACGACGCGGAATACTTCCCCAGCCGCATTGCGAATCGGAAAGGCGCGGTCGTGAATCCAGCGCACTAAGCCGTCCGGGCGCACGATGCGATAGGTTTCGTCGTATTCGCCACGATTCTGTTTGGTCGTTATCGCTAAAAGGACTTGTTCGCGATCGTCGCGATGTATCGTATCCAGCCAAACTTGCCGCGTTTTATAAAGACTTTTGCACGGCATCCCCCAAATCTTTTCAAAGGCTGAGCTGACGTAGAGTATCTTGCCGTCGATGGGATTGGCGATCCAGAACACTTCATCGATGTTTTCGGCCAATTGTCGAAAACGCTCTTCACTTTCGCGCAGCGACAACTCCGCCTGTTTGCGTTCTGTCATCTCGTGTTTCAATTCACCTAGCGCCAGCTCGCTTCTCTCGCGGCTGCACACCGCATCCTCCAGCACGCTTAAGAGTACGCCGCGCGATTTCTCGTCAAGCTCCAGCATGCTGCTTTGCTCTTTTTTACTCTGCACCAAATGTTCGTTTTGCTCGCGAAGCTGAGCTTCGATGCGTTTTCGCTCGGCAATTTCCCGCGTCAATTCAACGGCGCTCCGGCGCAATTCGAGCTGCGAAACGACATGGCGGCCCAGCGTTTGCAAGGCGCTGAGTTGCTCGGGCGTCAACGTGCGCGGCTGATGGTCGATGACGCAGAGCGCTCCGAGCGGAAGGCCTTCACGTGCAACCAGCGGCGCGCCGGCATAAAAGCGGACGTGCGGGTCCGACGTGACGAGCGCATTGTCCCGGAAGCGCTCGTCTTTTAACGCGTCTTGAATCTGCATAACGCGATCCGTATGCAGAATAGTATGCGCGCAAAAAGCCATGTCGCGGGGCGTTTCTTTGACACTTACCCCGACTGCGGATTTGAACCATTGGCGCTTATCGTCCACGAGCGATATCATGGCGATTGGCGTCTGGCATATCTGGGCCGCAAGCTCAGTGAGGTCGTCGAAAACGAGTTCCGCTGGCGTGTCGAGAATATCGTATTGGCGCAATGTTTCGAGCCGTTGCGCTTCGTCTGGGCGGAGTGTAGCTGTCATATTTTGTCCTGGCTGGGGTAGCGGCTCGGTTGGTTTTGAAGCGCGAGAAGTGCATTCACCTCCGCCTTTAATTCCTGCGTGCGTTCTTCTCGATTAATCATCACGGCTTGCCAGCGCGTCAACTCGGCAAGATGATCGTGGATTTTTTGCTCCGCCTGTTTGCGCTCGGTGACATCGCGAATATTGCACTGGATGACTTGCTGCCCGTTTACATCATAGACGTTGCTGACGAACTCCACCCAAAAGGGGCGTCCGCCTTTGGTTTTAAGCGGCAGATCGTCATAGCGAATGAATCCTTCTTTTTGTAATTTCAGAAATTCGGCTTTGCTGGAATCCATATCCTCGAAAAAGCCAATTTCCCATAGTTGATTGCCAAGAAAATCCGTGCGGGCATACTCCAACATCTCCAGCAGGTAAGGATTGACATCCACGATCGCGCCAGAATTGGCATCCAAAATGAGAATCCCGTCCCTGGCGGATTCGAAAAGCCGGCGATAACGCGCCTCTGAAGCCAATAAATTTTCCTGCGCCTTCCGTTGTTCCACGCGCAGCCGCTTCTCCGCAAGCGCGCGCTCGACAACGGAACCCAGCCGCGCAATCCGGTCCTTCAGCATGTAGTCGGTGGCGCCGTGCTTCATGGCCTCCACCGCGACTTCCTCGCCAACAGTGCCGGAGATGAGGATGAACGGAATATCCAGTCCGCGCTCACGCAACAGTTTTACGGCCCGCAGTCCATCAAAATGCGGCAGTGAAAAATCGGCGAGCACCAGGTCGGGCAACGTCTCGAGCCCGGCAAGAAAATCTGCTTCGGTCTCCACCCGTTTCCACTGCGGATCGAACCCAGCGCGGCGCAGTTCGCGAATATTCATCTCCACATCGAGGGTGCTGTCTTCGAGGACCAGTACGCGAATAGATTTATTCATAAAAATGCCTTTCGCCGTGTCACTTCGGCTCCTGGTTGAAGAGCAGCCAGTAGTGGCCCAACTCAGCCACGGCGGCGGAGAAGGCATCGAAATCCACCGGCTTCACGATGTAGCTGTTGACGCCCAGTTTGTAACTCTCGATCACGTCCCGCTGCTCGCGCGAGGAGGTCATCACTACCACGGGCATGAACTTGGTACGCTCGTCGGCGCGGATGGCGCGCAGCACTTCGATGCCGTCCACCTTCGGGAGCTTCAAATCCAGCAGCACTAACTTGGGATGACAACTGGGGTCGCGGCCGGCGTATGAACCGGTGCCAAAAAGCCAGTCCAGCGCCTCTTGCCCGTCCTTCACAAGCACAACGTGGTTGGCCAGGTTGCGTTTACGCAGCGTGCGCAGAGTCATCTCTGCATCGCGCGGGCTATCCTCGACCAGGAGAACTTCAATTTCAGAGAGTTTGGTCATGCGTTGGGTTCCTTTCGAATTGGCAGGGTGAAATAAAATGTAGCTCCCTCGCCGACTTTTCCTTCGGCCCAGACTTTTCCGCCGTGCCGGTGAATGACGCGCTGGACCAGCGCCAAGCCGACACCGGTGCCTTCAAACTCCTCCTCGCTGTGCAGCCGCTGGAAGACGCCGAAGAGCTTGTGGTCGAATTTCTGGTCGAAGCCGACGCCATTGTCCTTCACGTAATAGGTCGTCGCGTCGACGCCGCTCGTGCCGCCGACTTCGATGACGGGGTTCAGTTGATGGCGGGTGAATTTGACGGCATTGCTGAAGAGATTCGCGAAGACCTGCCTCAGCATGGCATGGTCGCCTTGCGCTGGCGGCAGCGGTTTGAGGTCCAAGCGTGGCTCGGCCACTTCGTTGAGTGGGGGCGCGGCAAGGATCTGGGTCATAAACACGGCGTGTGCCAAGGCGGTCATATCGATCGCCGTGTTCTCCATGCCCTGGCGGCCCAGGCGTGAAAACGCCAGCAGGTCGTCAATCAACTGGCCCATGCGCTTGGCCTCGCTGCTCACCACCCCGAGCATACGGTTGCCCTCCGCATCCAGCCGATCGGCGCAATCTTCCTGAAGCATGCGGACATAACCGTCAATGCCGCGCAGCGGCGCGCGCAAGTCGTGCGAGACGGAGTAAGAAAATGCTTCCAGTTCATGGTTGGCGGAATTGAGCGCCGCCGTACGCTCGTGCACCCGGCGCTCCAGGTCGGCGTTGAGTTTGCAGATGTCATCCTCCGCCTGTTTACGCGCGGAATTGTCGGTCCCGATCAGCAGATAACCAATGATCCGGTCTCGTTCGTCGCGCAGGGCCGTGACCGACACGATTGCCGGAAAGCGGCTTCCATCCTTGCGAACTTTGGTCAATTCGTAGATGTCCGCAATCCCGCGCGAGGCCTTGAAGACCAGGGCTTCGAAGCCCGGTGCTATCGGAGTGTCGAATTCGACGCTCAGCGCGTTGGCGTGCGCGATCACTTCCTGCGGATCGTGAAGTTCGGCCGGTGTGATCTTGTTCACCACGTCGGCGGCAGAGTAGCCCATCATTCGCTCGGCACCGACGTTGAATAATTGAATGACGCCCTTTTCGTCGGTGGCCATGCAAGAGAAGTAGGCGCTGCTGAAAATCGCCCTCTGCAAAGCGCCTGCCTCAAGCAGAGCCGCTTCCGCCCGTTTGCGGGCGCTGTTGTCGGTTCCGATCAGCAGATAGCCGATGATCTGTTCCCGTTCGTCGCGCAGGGCCGTGACGGACACAATGGCCGGAAAGCGGCTGCCGTCCTTGCGGATGTAGGTCAATTCGTAAATGTCCTCGATCGTCCGCGAGGCTTTGAAAACCAATGCGTCGAAGCCCGGAGCAATCAAGGTTCCGGCCTCCAGGCTCAATTCTTGAGCCCGCACGATCAGTTCCTGAGGGTCGGATATGTCGGCCGGAGTAATCTTGTTCAGCACGTCGGCGGCCTTATAGCCCAGCATACGTTCAGCGCCGACGTTGAATATCTGGATGACACCTTTCGCGTCGGTCGCGATGCTTGAGAAATTGGCGCTGTTGAAAATCGCCCTCTGCAACGCCCCAATTTCCAGGACGCCGGGTCGGGAGAGTGCGTCAAGACGTTGCGTATCGCCCGGAATTTGCACAGGTATTTTCATCGTTGTTTAGCACCAAGGATGACTGCGGCACAATAAATGGAACAAAAGAATCGAGTGGGCGCGGTCTTTCGCCAGGGAGGCTTTTAATGCCCCTTGGCTTAAAGCGCACAATCTATTCCCCCACAGTACCACTGTAGAAAGCACTTCAACGCGCGGATATGGGGTAAAACCCTATTTTTTGGGGAATTTTTCCGAGGTCAATATCTTCAATATTTTCAGACTACACCAAGATAAATAAAATAAATCACATTCTCGGTAATTGATAAAATAACACAAAAATTATTTAATCAAAATTGATGATTCCCTCACGTCCGACCTCGACAACGTTCGGAGACGGCTGGCATCGTTCCTGCTTGCTCCGACAACCGATCATTGAGTTGGATGGCATCCTTGCTTCCTTAAAGAATGCGGTTATAGTCGCCTTCTCGGTTCGGGAAGGGAAAGGTATAAAATTTTATTCAACTCTTATTTTTGCGATGCGGTGCCGAGAAAACGTTTCCCAAACGTTTCCTAAAGCGATACATCGGAACGTTAAAAACAAGCCAGTTTCAATAGGGTAAAAGGCCAGGTAGCCCAACGGCAGAGGCAGGGGACTTAAAATCCCCCAAGTGTGGGTTCGATTCCCATCCTGGCTATACGATAACAGAAGTTTTACCTATGAAGTATATCAGAATTGACCCTTGAAATAGCTAAAACACTCGATACAACAGAGATACAACTAAAGTTGTATTGGGTGTTCAAAAGGGGTATCGCGTGAAACTCACTCCAAAACCAATCGTAGGCCGTCCGGGGTATTGTCTCAAATTCCGGCACCCGTTGCAGGATATGAAAGTTGTTTCGCTTGGACTGGCTACACAGGACAAGGGCACCGCCGATGCGTATTGCGCCGACGCTGAGCGTCTTTTCGATGCCGTAGCCAAAGACCCGACTCTTTTAAATGACCGCAAAGATTACCGGTTAACCGCCTATCTCGACATGGCGGTGCAAATCGTTCTCGGGGCCGACACGGCCAACAATGTAAAAAAGGTTCGAACGCAGCCGCCAGTATTAGACCAGAGCGATGTTACAACGCTACGCATACGCATTATCAATGCTTTGGATGAAGCCGCCGATTTATCCCGTAGTGAAATTGAAGAAATGATCGAGCAGATTTTGGCCGGTTACGAATCGCGGCGTTACATCGATTTGCAAATCGAGTTTCAGAAGCTTGAACTTCAATCCAAGACGTGGCGATCGGCCGCCGATGAATTGGAACGATTGCGCCGTAAGCATAACGTTCACGTCAAGGTGACGGTATGCGATGCCGTAGCGGAGTGGAAAAAGGCCTATCCGGATGGCCGCGCGCGCGTGACGGTTGTGCACGCTTTTTCTTCTGTCGATTCCTTTTTGCGCTCATTGCCGGCAGGCGATCGCACTCCGCTGGCGACGATCAAGGCGGGCCATATCGATTCTTGGCTCACGAACCTTACCACGACGCGAGTTATTGCCGATGGCGAGAAAGTGCCGCAACCTATCGGGCAGGTCATGAAGCGCAAATGCTCAGCATATTTGAGCAGTTTTTTCACATGGGCGATCCGCAAGTATGATTTATCTGAGAACCCATTCGACCGGACCGGAAAACTTTCTGGCGTTTCACGCAATCCCGAGAACATCCTGGCAATCCGCCGATTGACCGACATGCAAGGCTTTTTCACGGCGTTGGAACCGTTCCAATACTGGCATGCGTGGTGTGCTGTGGCGTGTCTGGCGGGCCCGCGGTGGAGCGAGCAGGCTTGGATGAAGATTGATGACGTGTATCTGGACGAAAATCAAATCCGCGTAACTTCGCGGTCAAGCGGACGGAAGATCACCGGCACTAAAACGGGCCGCGAGCGTTCAATACCGATTGAACAGACCGTACTGAAAAGGATTCTCGCCAATCATGTGGCGCGTCGAAAGAAGGAACAGAAATCCGGCACATCAGACGCCGCGCGGTCACAATGGCTATTTCCTTCAGCCGTGGGCATCAATCCGCACAGGCCGCACGTCAAATCGGAAGTCGGCATGTGGAGCGGCATATCGACCTTTGCAGACGCTTGGCACAAATGCCGCGAGAAAGCCAAGCGGAGCAAGATCGGCAAGACATTGACCGCCGAAGTCTGGACGTTTGGCCCAAGCGAATGGCGTCACACGTTTGGTACGGCGCTTGGTCATGCAGGCTGGACATCACGCGAGATAGCCAATTGTATGGGTAATAGCTCTCTCGTTGCGGAGCGGCATTACATCGCACCGGGTAAGGGCGGCGTGCGCTGGCCGTTCAAGTGGTAGCAAAGTACAGAAAATAAGTTGCGTAAAGAAAGGGTTTAGTTAGTTTTGTTTGTGCAGATAGCCCGGCCAGGCGATAAGGTAAGCAGTTCAATTACTTTCTGCACGGTTCAATTTGAACACGCGAACGGAACATCGCAAAAATGACAAATTTTAAATCAGAATTATACCTATTTATGGAACCAAGTTATCTGGATCATAAGGTTACTTACAAGCAGAGAATACGTGCGTCGGTTGCGCACTATGTAAACCTTAAGAACACTGTAGAGCTTATTCAACCTCTTTGCTTAATACTTTCATGCATAACAAATTATATAGACCTATGTGAATCGGCTATTGAAGACGAGGACTATGATGAAAACGAGTATTATGAACTACGTAGAGTATTGGAATGTTATACTGAACATGCGCTAGATATTATATCCTATGATATTCCAGAATTGAAAGCGGTTGGAATTGATTGGAAAGAATTAGCTAGGCAAATAGCAGTGTTAGATAGAGATTATAAAAATGAGGTTGCAGCGAATTTAGTTGCTGACTGCACTCTAATATTAAGAGTTTGTTGTAAACCGCCAAAAGTTAAACTATGTCTGATCAATAGCACCACTCAGGATAATAGCAAATGTCCAAGTTATCCCGAATCGGAAGAATGGGCTTGCTTCTATATTAATCAACTCGACGGGCTAGAAAAAAGGGGCATGAATCAAGAGCCTAGAATAGTCTATAATATACATCGTGCCTTTCAAAAAAAGTACTTGTCAAAAGACGGCCGTGATATTTTTGCTATTTATTGTCACGCGCAAGACTATTGCCTTCGACACGATTTGGTAGTATCCTGCGAGGAAAATAAAGATGAGTACGTGCGTCGTATGAACTTTATAGAAGATAAGAGGAATTGTGTGGTAGATAATCCTATGATAGTAAGAACAGTAACAGAAAAAGGAAGAGCATTTATCGAATCGCTGCGTCAGTCGATTATGAAAACAACACCTGTGGATAAAGTTTTGCCGTCGCGAGCTTCTTTAAACAAAACTACATGTTGGCGCACTCCGGACGCGCCGCCGTCTTTGATTGCTTTGGCCGAAGCGGTGCAAGCGTTGGGATATAAAGCGCGGTGCAAGGCGATTCAAGAACACATGACGGAGCACCAAGACGAAGAAATTAAGTTAAAAACGCGGCACCCGTCACGCATTTTAGCAGATGCCATCAACAACGGACACAGGCCATATGTTGACAAGTGGTTTACGAAAAAACGCGGCATTATCGAGCTACATAAAGAACCGAAAGAATCAGCGAAGATCCAGCGTAAATTTTGCGTAAAAAACTCGTAACAATTGCGTAATACGCAACACGTTCCCGCCGGTGTTTAATCACGGCATGGAAACGACGAACACAAAAACACCTTGCGCCCGGTACTCAACCAAAGAAATCGCCACCCGGCTGTTTCTGAGTGAGCAGCGCACCCGTCACCTACTATTTGCTACTGGCGTGCCTTGCTCAAAATGCGGGGCAGCCTTCTTGTGGAACGCTGAAGCTGTTGATCGCGTCATTAAAGCGCTGGATGCAGCCAAATGCCCTTGCGGTCAAGTTGACGGGGCGGTGCTCTCGTGAACGATCCCGCCGTCGTTGAACAATCCCGAATCGATTCAATCCGCGCCACATTCCCGCACGACCGCGGCTTGGTGCGTGACGCCATTGTCTATGGCTGGACGCTGGAGCGGACCCAGGCCGAGGATGCCGCCCGGGGTCATGGCGCTGCGCGGCAAGCATCAATTATCGAATCCAAACTCAAGCGCAGATCTTGCGCATAACCAGTGCACAAACCGTGCACGGCCACGTGGTCGTGCCACTAGTCAATAAAAAAGCCCTATCCGCTCTCTCGAAAAGTAACGGATAAGGCTTCAAAACTAAGGAGGCAGCATGTTAGCGAAATCCGATGTAAATGTCAAGGCCGAAGTGGTCCGGCTTCATAGTGAAATTACCACGGCGCTTGCTCACAGTTTCGATAATGCAATCCGAATCGGCGAACTTCTCACGGAACAAAAGGCCAAACTTGAACACGGACAATTCCTGCCGTGGGTGAAGGAGAATCTTCCTTTTAGCGACCGAACCGCCCGTAATTACATGACGCTGCACTCGCGGCGCGATGAACTCAAATTGGCAAATGTTTCCGATTTGAGTGCCGCCTATCAAATGCTTTCCTCTCCAATGGTGGCGGGCAAACCCCAAAACGAAAGTGAAAACCGCTTATCGGTATGTGAAGCGAAAATAGCGAGTGCAGCAAGCGACTGGATAGGCGCGGCAAAAACAATTCGGGATTGCAAACTATGGGCAGAAGGCTATCCAAGTTGGGACGCCTTTTGTATCGCAAAAATCCAACTACCGACCGCGATTCTTGACGAGTTAATTAACGACTTTGAACAAGGCGGCGCGAACTTTTTCAACATCGCAATGATGTGCTCTGAGGCACAGCAATGACCGCCGCGCGCGGTCATTGCTGTGCCGAGCGGCAATCGTCAATCATCGAAACCAAATTGAAGTGCAGATCATGCGCATAACCAGTGCACAAACCGTGCACGCATCAAAGGAGAAACACAATGGAAAAAGATCGCGGGCGTATGGACGCTGAAAATGTCCTCACCCTTCCACCCCAGGACGAAATAGTCAGTTTGCACAATCAAATCGAGAACGCAATGGCGCGGAGTCTGCAAAACGGCTTGCGTATCGGAGAGATTCTAACTCAACAAAAAGCCGAGTTAGAGCACGGGCGGTTTGTGCCGTGGATCGCCGAAAATCTTCCGTTCAGCGAGCGCACAGCGCGAAACTATATGATGCTGCATACCCGGCGCGATGAAATCAAAACGGCAAGTGTTGCCGGTTTGAACGCCGCTTATCGCTTGCTCTCTACTCCGATGACGGCCGGGAAACTGGTGGAACCGCCTGCAAATGCGGAGAATTCGCCGGTCCTATCGCCGGCACAGCGCTTTGAAGCGGCCTGTGACAAGTACAAACATTTTGCATTCAGGCGTAAAGATCCGGACGATTCACATTCAAGGCTGGAAGAATTGAAAGACCGCATCGATAAGCACCTACCTGCCGCAATTAAAACTGCGCGCGCTCTCAACGTAATTCGCGATAAAAATTTATGGCAAGCCGAGCACTCGAGTTGGAACGAATTTTGTCTCGCTAACTTCGGCGTACCCGCAGAATATGCCGACGCATTGGGCGGGTTATTGCGAACTATTGAAGAGGCGCCGCAATGACCGCCGCTCTCTTAACGGCCGCGCTGGAGTATTCACGGCGCGGCATGTCCATCATACCAATCGGCCGCGACAAAAAGCCGCTGGTTAAATGGGCATCTTATCAGACACGGCGAGCAGGCGAACCGCAGCTTCGAACGTGGTTCGCTCGTGGCGACGTTACCGGGGAGGCGGTCATTTTGGGGCCGGTATCCGGCAATCTCTATTGCCGCGATTTTGACGACCACGCCACGTACTCGGCGTGGTGTGATGAACGACAATTATAATTCCCCCTGACGGCAAGTAGAATTCCCGGCTTTTTAAGGCGGGATCGGCCAATCTGTTTCCCTGCAAATCAGGGGGGCGGAATGGTCACAGATCGACAGGTGAAGAGAATGATGGAT